>DATFRI010000019.1:0-3616 GCA_035263405.1 Actinomycetes bacterium
CCACGACCCCGATGTCCTGCTCGAGGGCGAGCTCCTTGAGGCCCTCGATCACCCGGCTCACCCGCTCCGACTCGAGCGCGATCTCGGGGACCACCGGCACCTTCTGGACGTAGTCGACGAACAGCACGATCGGCTCGCCGGTGTAGCGGCTCAGCGCGTCGCCGATCGACGGGACGTTCGTGCGGGTGCCCGAGCCCTGGAACAGCACGAGACGGTCCGCGTAGGCGACGAACTGGCGCTCGGCCTCCTCCAGCAGCGGGTCGGAGTCGAGCGCCTCGCGCAGGGTCAGCACGCCGGCGGCGACATCGCGCAGGCGGCCCTGCAGCTCCTCGACGCCGAGGTCGAGATGGCGCCCGGCAGCGCGAGCGACCTCGCCGAGCTCGCAGGCGAGCAGGCGGGCCACGAGGGTGACCGGGTCATGCTCGTAGCAGATGTAGACGGCCACGACCCCCTGGCGAGCCATGTTCCTCGCCCACTGGAGGCAGGCGATGGTCTTGCCGACGCCGGGCTTGCCGCCGACGAGGAGGACCTCGCCGGGACGGACGCCACCGGACAGCACTTCGTCGAGGGGGCTGAACCCGGTGGGGCACGAGGCGTCGAACGGGCCGTCGATCGTGGCCTCGTGCAGCTCGGCCAGAGTGGTGAGCGCGGTGCGCATCTCGCCCCGGCGGGCGTGGCCGTTGTTGGGCGTGGTGGTCGAGGTCATGGCGTCAGCTGGAGGAGAGGGTTTGGAAGATGGAGAGCGCCGCGGGGCCCAGGATCACGACGAACAGGCACGGCATGATGCAGAACATCATGGGGAACAGGATCTTGACCGGCAGCTTCATCGCCTGCTCCTCGGCGTGCTGCCGCCGCTTCACCCGCAGCTCGGCCGCCTGCACGTTCATCGTCTGAGCCACGGGGACGCCGAGCTTCTCGGCCTGGGCCAGGGCCACGACGAGCTGGCGGAGCTCGGGCAGCTGCACCCGGTCCGACAGCGCGAGCAGCGCGTCCCCCCGGCGCATGCCGGCCCGGACGTCCTGGCTCACCCGGGCGAACTCGGCGGCGAGCGGGCCCTCGGTCGTGGCGGCCAGGCGGGCGATGGCGGCGTCGAGGCCGAGGCCGGCCTGCACGCCGATCGTGAGCTGGTCGACGGTGTCGGCCAGCGCCCGCCGGATGACCTGCTGGCGGTTGTCGGTCTTGATCCGCAGCAGGAGGTCGGGAGCGAAGAAGCCGAAGGCGCCGATCCCGAGCGCCAGCAGCACACCGGCCGCGCTCGGGGCGGCGATCAGCCGCAGGAGGGCGAGGGCCGCGCCGGCCAGGGCGAACAGCGCCTTGACCGCCAGGACCCGCTCCAGGGTCCAGCCGTCCGGCGTCCCCGCCACCAGCAGCCGCTGCTCGAGGCGGGTGACCCGCCCGCGGGGGGTGTACCGCCGGGCGAGCAGCGCGAGGCGGGCGACGAGCGGCTCGAGCGTCCGCTCGCCCAGGTCCCGCTGGAGCGTCGCGGCCCGCAGGTCGAGGGCCGGCGGCCGGCGGACGTCGCGCAGGTCGACGCCGGCCCGGGCGGGCCGGGCGCCGGTCACCGCCCACCACAGGGCGAGGAGCGAGCCGAGCACGGCCGTCGAGCCGATGAGAAGGGCAGCGTTCATCAACAGGTCTCCATCACAGCTCGATCCGGTTCAACGCCTTCATCCAGAACCACCCGGCGACGAGCAGGACGCCGCCCGCGGCCGACATCAGCAGGCCGACGCCCGACGTCAGCAGGGCGAAGCCCGCCGGGTTGATGAACCTCATGGCCAGGGCGACGACGACGGGCAGCGCGGTGAGGATGTAGCCCGACAGGCGGCCCTCGGCGGTGAGGGCGCGCATCTGCCGGTGGACGCGCTGGCGCTCCCGGATCGTGTCCGCCGTGGTCCCGAGGACGGCGGCCAGGTCGCCGCCGACCTCCCGGTTGATCTCGATGGCGCCGACCACCCAGGCGAAGTCCCGGTTCCGCATGCGGTCCGCCAGGGCACGGAGCGCCGACGACAGGTCGCGCCCGACGCGGGTCTCGAGCAGGACGCGCCCGAACTCGGTGCGGGCGGGCTCGGCCGACTCCTGGGCCACGCTGTCGAGCGCCTGGAGCAGGGCGTAGCCCGATCGGAGCGTGCTCGTCAGCAGCTGGAGGGTGTCGGGCAACAGGTCGGCGAAGCGCTCCCGCCGCCGCTCCGCCAGGTGGCCGACGACCAGCCGGGCGGACAGCGGCACCAGGGCGACCAGCGCGATCCCGCCGAGCGGGCCGCCGACGGCGAGGCCGGCCAGGCCGGCGACCAGGGCGGCGACCCCGGTCAGCACGAGGAACTCGCCCGGGCGCAGCGAGATGCCGGCCACCTCCAGGGCGGCGGCGAGCGTGCGGCGCTGGTTGCGTCGGTCCAGGTAGCCCTCGGCCGCGGCGGTCATGCGGTCGGCCAGGTGGCCGAGGCCCGGCCCCCTGACCAGGTTGCGCTCCACGCCGAGCTGGGCCCGGGCCTTGCGGCTCCGGCGGTCGACCGACAGGCCGAGCAGGGCCAGGAGCAGCAGCGCCAGGAAGATGCCGGCGGCGCCGACGGCGAGGGCGACCTGCTCCGGCCCCAGCCCGGCGCCGTCGCCCTCGGCGGCCGGGCCGGGGCCCGGAGGCTTGGTGGCCGGCGGGGTGGCCGCGGCCGGGAGGCGGACGTCGGTGGTGGCCTCCAGCGCGCCGGCCGGCGTCGCGATCCGCACGGTGAGCGGCGTGGCGCCGTGGCCCGACGCCTCGTAGGTGACGCGATACTGGTTGGCCAGGCTGGCGGCCGCCCGGCGGTAGAGGCCGGCCAGGGCGGCGGGATCGGCGACCGAGGACACGCTGCCGCCGCCCGCGGCCGCCAGCCGCCCGAGCACGGCGCGGTCGCTCTCGTCCGTGACCAGCTCGATCACGTTCGTGCGCACCCCGGTGGCCGCCGCCTGGTCGAGGGTCGTGGTACTGGCCGTGTCGCCCCCGTCGGACAGCAGGACGATCACGCGGTCCTTCGCCCCGGCCGTGAACCGGGTGCCGGCGAAGGCGACCGCGTCGTAGAGCGCGGTCTCGCCCCCGGCATGCAGGCCGGCGATCCGCGACCGGAGCAGGTGCCGGTCGGTGGTGGGGCCGGCGACGAGCGAGGGCCGCGACCCGAAGGCGACGACGCCGACGCGCGCGTCCGCGGGCAGCACGGCGAGGAACTCGCCGGCTGCGCGCCGGGCGGCCGCGATCGGTGCGCCCACCATGCTCCCGGACGTGTCGACCACGAGCTGGATCTCGAGGCCCGAAGTCGCCACCCGCCGCACGGTGTGGTCGACCGGCCGGCCGTCCTCGCTGACCGCGAAGGCCGACGACGGGTAGCCGGCGCCCCCGAGCCCGGGGGGCGCGGTGACGACGGCGGTGACGGACGGGTAGCGGGCGACGTCGACCGACGTGATGTCGAGCCCGCCCGCCGGCCGGGCGCCGGCGGGCGCCGCGGCGAGCAGCACCGCGCCCGCCAGGACGCCGAGGAACGAGGTCGCCCTGCGCATCGGGTTCATCGCCGTCCCGCGAGGAAGAGGTCGGTCTCGCCGAACATCTCGGCCGGCAGCTCGATGCCGAGCTCGCCGAGGTGGTCCGAGAAGG
>DATFRI010000020.1:0-8649 GCA_035263405.1 Actinomycetes bacterium
TCATCGCCGAGGACGTCGAGGGCGAGGCGCTGGCGACCCTGGTGGTCAACAAGATCCGCGGCACCTTCAGGTCGGTCGCGGTCAAGGCGCCGGGGTTCGGTGACCGCCGCAAGGCGATGCTGGCCGACATCGCGATCCTCACCGGCGGCCAGGTCATCAGCGAGGAGGTCGGGCTCAAGCTCGAGAACATCAGCCTCGACCTGCTCGGCAAGGCCCGCAAGATCGTCGTCACCAAGGACGAGACCACGATCATCGAGGGCGCCGGCTCCGAGGAGGACATCAAGGGCCGGATCCAGCAGATCAAGACCGAGATCGACAACACCGACTCCGACTACGACCGCGAGAAGCTGCAGGAGCGGCTGGCCAAGCTCGCCGGCGGCGTGGCGGTCATCAAGGTCGGCGCGGCCACCGAGGTCGAGCTGAAGGAGAAGAAGCACCGCGTCGAGGACGCCGTCTCCAACGCCCGCGCGGCGGTCGAGGAGGGCATCGTCCCCGGCGGCGGCGTGACCCTGCTGCGGGCGCAGGAGCGACTGGTCAAGCTGGACCTGACCGGCGACGAGGCGACCGGCGCGACGATCGTCCGCCGCGCGCTGGAGGAGCCGCTCAAGCAGATCGCGACCAACGCCGGTCTCGAGGGTGGCGTCGTGGCCGAGCGCGTGCGCAGCCTGGACGCCGGCTGGGGTCTGAACGCCGCCACCGGCGAGTGGGCCGACATGCTCAAGGCCGGCATCGCCGACCCGGCGAAGGTCGTCCGCTCGGCGCTGCAGAACGCCGCCTCGATCGCGGGCCTGTTCCTCACCACCGAGGCGGTCGTCGCCGACAAGCCCGAGAAGGAGAAGGCACCGGCCGGCGGCGGCATGCCGGGCGGCGGCGACATGGACTTCTGAGCACCTCGAGAGCGCGGGCTGACGGGGACGGACCCACCATGGGTCCGTCCCCGCTTGTGTGCCCGCACCTACAATCGCCGGGTGGAACCACTTGCCGCCAAGCGCGCACGGCTGCGGGCCGCGCTCGAGGCCGCGGCCGGGGTGATGGTGGCGTTCTCGGGCGGGGCGGACTCGGCGTTCCTGCTCGCCGCCGCCGCCGAGACCCTCGGCGACCGCGCGGTCGCCGCCACGGGCGTGTCCCCGAGCCTGGCCGAGCGCGAGCTGGCCGACGCCCGGGCGTTCGCGGCGGATCTCGGCGTGCGGCACCTGGTCGTGCGCACGTTCGAGCAGGAGCGTCCCGGGTATCTGGCCAACGGCCGCGACCGCTGCTACTTCTGCAAGTCCGAGCTGTTCGACGTGCTCGGCCCGCTGGCCGCGGCCGAGGGGCTGGCGCTGGCGACCGGGACCAACACCGACGACCTCGGCGACCACCGTCCCGGCCAGCGGGCCGCCGCCGAGCGCGGCGTGCTCACCCCGCTCGCCGACGCCGGCTTCAGCAAGGCCGACGTGCGTGCCGTGTCCCGCTCCATGGGGCTGCGCACCTGGGACAAGCCCGCCGCCGCCTGCCTCGCCTCCAGGGTGGCCTACGGGCTGGCGGTCAGCCCCGCGCGCCTGTCCCGGGTGGAGCGCGCCGAGGCGCTCGTCCGCTCGCTCGGGGTCGCGCAGCTGCGCGTCCGCGACCACGGCGACCTCGCCCGCGTGGAGGTCCCCGCCGAGGACCTGCCCGGCCTGGTGGCGCCGGGCGCGCGCGAACGGCTCGCCGCCGGCCTGCGCGAGGTCGGCTTCACCTACGTGACCCTCGACCTCGAGGGGTTCAGGTCCGGGAGCATGAACCGCCGGCCGGAACGCGACCGGCGCGACCCTGATCCTCGGTCCTGAGCCCTGGTCACGGCGCCTCACCGGGTGAGCGCGAGCAGCCAGTCGGCTGCGCCGGCGAGGTCGGGCACCACGGCGTCGGCGCCGGTGAAGTCCATCCCCACCGTGCGGCCGTCGGGGACCGCCACCACGTGCATGCCCGCCGCGCGGGCGGCGGCCACCCCGGCCGGGGCGTCCTCGACCGCCGCGCAGACGCCGGGCGCCACGCCCAGCCGCTCGGCGGCCAGCAGGTAGACGTCGGGGGCGGGCTTGCCGCGCCGGACGTCCTCACCGGTGGCGATGGCGGCGAACCGGTCGGCGATCCCGAGCGCGCGCAGCACGTGCGCGACGTACCCGCGCGTGCCGGAGCTGGCGACCGCGAGCGTGAGGCCGGCCGCGCGCAGGCGCGCGATCGCCTCCTGCACCCCGGGCCGCGGCTCGAGTCCCTCCTCCAGCAGCCGCCAGAACACGCGCTCGCGCTCGGCGAACACCTCGTCGGGAGGCCGCCGGCTGCGCCGGGCCACCACGTCGGTGAGGTCGCGGACCCTGCGGCCCATCATCGAGTCCAGCAGCGCCTCGTCGACCAGGCCGGGTCCGAGGCCGGCGAAGTACTCCGCGTTGGCGCGCGCGTGCAGCGGCTCGGAGTCGGCGATGACGCCGTCGAGGTCGAAGACGACGCAGCGCGGCGCGCCGGCCGTGCTCACGCTCGCGGTCGCCGGACCCGCGGGGTCAGGAGGCGGGCGGTGCCGCGGTCGGCTCCATCTGGCCGTCAGACTCGGGCCGGCTGACGCCGTCGGGGACCGTGGTCGAGCCGATCACCGGGACCACCTGGCGGGCGGTGATGATCTCGTCGATCATCCCGTACTCCAGCGACTGCTCGGCGCTCATGATGAAGTCGCGGTCGGTGTCGCGGGAGATCTTCTCCACGGTCTGGCCGGTGTGCTTGGCCATGATCTCGTCCAGGAGCTGGCGCAGGCGCAGGATCTCGCGCGCCTGGATCTCGATGTCGGCGGACTGGCCGCGCGCCCCGCCGGACGGCTGGTGGATGAGGATCGTCGAGTGCGGCAGCGCGTAGCGCTTGCCCTTGGCGCCGGCGGCCAGGATCACCGCGGCGGCGCTGGCCGCCATGCCCATGCAGATCGTGCTCACGTCGGGCTTGACGTACTGCATCGTGTCGTAGATCGCCAGCAGGTCGGTGATGCTGCCGCCGGGCGAGTTGATGTAGATCGAGATGTCCTTCTCGGGGTCCTCGCTCTCCAGGTGGAGGAGCTGGGCCATGACCAGGTTGGCGATCGTGTCGTCGATCGGGGTGCCGAGGAAGATGATCCGGTCCTTCAGCAGCCGGGAGAAGATGTCGAAGGAGCGCTCTCCCCGGCTCGTCTGCTCGATGACGATGGGGACCAGGTTGGCCTGTGGCGTGTCGGGCATCGGATCGATCCTCCGGGGTCGCGCTGTTCGACCGCGAGCGTACCGCGCCCGGGCGTCCAGTCGCAGGCAGATCGGACCGATCCGCGTCCGCCGGTCGCGTAACGCGCCGCGGCCCCCTTTTTTTCGTAACCCACCAACCTTCCTGCCAGGTCCAGACGAATGAACGGTGAGCCGGGAACCCCCCGGCGCCGAGCTTCGGGAGGGGTCCAGCATGGACGTGCGGCGCTTCGCGCAGGTCTTCGGAATCGTCTACCTGCTGGTCGGGGTGGTCGGGTTCTTCGTCACCGGCTTCGACAACTTCGCCGGCAGCCAGGGCGACACCCTGATCCTGTTCGACCTGAACCCCCTGCACAACATCGTCCACCTCGCCGTGGGCGGGCTCTGGCTGTACTCGTCGAGGAGCGAGGAGACCGCGCGCTCGGTCACGCTGCTGATCGGCGCCGTCTACGCGGTCGTCGGGGTCCTCGGCCTGTTCGTCACCGGTGACAACGGCGCCAACATCCTCGCGCTCAACCAGGCCGACAACCTGCTGCACCTGGTCACCGCGGCGCTCGCCCTGTACGTGGCGCTCGCGGGCCGCCGGCGGGCGGTCACCGCCTGAGGCCGCACCTGGCGGGTTGCGCGCCCCGGGAGCGGCTCGACCCTCCCGGGGCGCGCGCCATGCGGACCCCCCGGCGCCGTTCAGTCCAGCGCCACCAGCTCCGCGTAGGCGTCGCCCCAGACGTCCACGCCGCCGTCGGGCATGATCAGCACCCGGTCGGGCGCGAACGACTCGACGAACGGCGTGTCGTGGCTGACCAGCACGACCGCGCCGCGGTAGGTCGCGAGCGCGCTGCGCAGCGCCTCGACCGCCTGCACGTCGAGGTTGTTGGTCGGCTCGTCGAGCAGCAGCACGTTGTGGGCGCTGACCACCAGGCGGGAGAGCGCCAGCTTGGTCTTCTCCCCGCCCGAGAGGGTGCGCACCCGCTGCTCGGCCTGGTCGCCGCCGAGCAGGAAGTGGCCGAGCACGCCCCGGAGCACGTCGTCGGGCTGGCGGGCGGTGTCGCGCAGCAGGTCCATCGGCGTGACGGCGGGGTCGAGGCCCTCGTGCTCCTGGGCGTAGTAGCCGAACCGGGCGCCCTGGCCCCAGTGCACCTCGCCGTCGGTGACCGGGTCGATCCCGGCGAGCATCCGCAGCAGGCTGGACTTGCCGGCGCCGTTGAGGCCGAGGATCAGCAGCCGCTCGCCGCGGCCGAGGTCGAACGACAGGTCGGAGAAGACCGGCGGCCCGCCGTAGCTGCGCGCCAGCGCCTTCACCTCGAGCGCCACCCGGCCGACCGGCGGCGGCTCGGGGAAGCGCACCGCGACCCGGGCGCGGCGTCGGCGTTCCGGCGCCAGCGTCGCCTTCATCCGCTCCACACGCCGCTCGGTGACGATCGCGCGGCGGGCCATCACCTCGTTCGAGTGCCGGTAGCGCTCGACGAAGGCCGACAGCCGCTTGATATCGCGCTCGAGAATCTTGCGCCGTTTGGCCTCACTCGCGGCGCGCGCCTCGCGCGCGGCCAGATACTCGCTGTACGTGCCCTTGTAGGTCTCGGCCGACGCGGCCATCGGGTCCAGGGCGAGGACCGCGGTCAGGTCGCGGTCCAGCAGCGGCAGGTCGTGGGAGACGACCAGGACGCCGCCGGGGAACGCGCCCAGGAACGACGCCAGCCACCGCTTGGCGTCGGCGTCCAGATGGTTGGTCGGCTCGTCGAGCAGGAGCGTCCGCGCCTCGCTGAACAGCACCCTGGCCAGCTCGACACGACGCCGCTCACCGCCCGAGAGGGCGCCGAGCGGGCGGTCGAGCAGCGCGGGGGGCACGCCGAGCCCGGCGGCGATCTGCCTGGCCTCGGCCTCGGCCCGGTAGCCGCCCGCGACCTCGAAGCGGTCGTGGAGGTTGCCGAAGGCGCGCACCGCGCGGTCGCGGCCACGGCCGTCCGGTGCCGAGTCGATCCGGCGCCGGGCCGCCTCCACCTGTGCCTGGAGCCGGTCGATCCCGCGCACCGACAGCACGCGCTCCAGGCCGGTGGTGGCGCCGGCCGGTGGCGACTCCTGCGGCAGCCAGGCGAACGGGCCGGTCATGGTCACCGCGCGGGCGCGCGGGTCGCGCGCCGCGGCGGCGATCGTGGCCAGCAGCGTGGTCTTGCCCGCGCCGTTGGGGCCGACCAGCCCCACGACCTCGCCCGGCCCGACGGTGAAGCTGACCTCGTCGGCCAGCAGGTGGTGGCCGGCCTCGACGGTCAGCTGGGTGACGTGCAGCACGATCCCGGCGCTCGCGTCCCGCCCCGGCCGACCGCGTGCCGCGGTCCGTGGAACCGGGCGGTGAGGTGAGCTCCGAGCACGGTAGCGGTCCGGGCCGCCCCGGATCACGCGAGTTTCGGCGTCCGCGCGGGCAGGTCAGCAGGCGGGGATCGGCGGGCTGAAGCCGCCGCCCGGTGTGGACACGTACAGGTCGGGGACCCAGCCGCCACCGGCGAGACGGTTCCAGACCGCCGAGGAGGCCGCCGCGTTCCCGACCTGCGCCCCGAGCGCCTGGCAGGCGACGTCCAGCGGATCGCCGTCCGTCAGCTCCTGTATGGCGGGTGCGTCCAGCGCCGGCGAGGTGCGGACCTTCAGGCCGCAGCCGCCGCCGGCGCAGGTGCCCTCGACCTGGTAGCGCCAGGGGCCGGCAGCCTCGCCGCCCGGATCCGGCGGACCGCCGCCGGCGGCTGCGGTCGTGGTCGGGACCGGATCCGGCTGCTCGGTCCCCTGGGTCCTCTGGAGCTGCGGGCGCGGCGACCCGCCGGCCCGGCGGGTGGACTCTCCGGGCTGCCGGTCCGTCGCGGCGGGATTCGTGTCCCGTTCTGCGGCGCTGGCGGTTGCTGCGGGGATGACGGGGATCAACGCGTGTGCCGCGCCCGTGGCCTCGGCGGCCGTCGTCCGCGGCGGCTGCGCGGTGGGCCCGGCAGCGGGCCCGGCGGGCGGCGGCCGCCGGGCCGTCGTCGCCGTGGAGGCCGTGGAGGCCGGAGCCGCGGGTGCCACCTGCGCGCCCGGCGGCGCCCCGGCGGTGGTGGCGGGCAGGTCACCACCGGCCACGGGCACCGCCGGCCGGCGCGCGGAGGAGCGCTCGATCCCGGCGAGATAGAGCAGCACCGCCGCGCACAACCCGGCGGCGAGGACGGCGACGACCAGGCGGGTGCGCGCCGGCGGCCACCGCCGGCGCGCACCCGCCTGCGTCACGCGCTGCGTACGGCCGGTGTCGTCGTCCGGGGGAGCCGGGTCTCCTGCGCCGTTCGAGCGGGCACTGCGGGTGGTGTCGCGGTTCATGCGGCCCGCCCGGGCCGCATGAACCGCGGCCGCCGGCCGGCCGGGCGGGCGGCCGGGGAGCGGCTCGCCGCCGGGAGCCGTCGCCCACGGGTCCGCGTCCGTCTCGCGCCGCGGCCGGCCCGGCGGCTCCGCGAGCGCGCTCGACGCCTCCTCGACGCGGACGGACTCGGGCAGGGTGACGTGCAGGCTCGAGGTGAGCACGCTTCCCGGCCTGGAGGGGACCAGCGCGATCACCCCGGCAAGCCGCCCGGCCGTCCCAGGGGGCCCGGCTGCGGGCGGTGCAGGCCGGGCACCGGGGATGCTCGGCAGGCTCCGCGCCACCAGCATCGACCCCGGCAGGCCCAGGGTGTTCAGGTCGACCGCCGGGAACGGCTCGTCCTGGCGGGTGAGCGCGGTCGCCAGGTACCCGATCGCGGTGGCGATGCGGGTCGCCGGCCGCACCTGCTGCGGCGCGGGGAGCTGCCGGCCGATCTCCTGTCCCTGGACGACGCGCTGGAACGCGCTCGGCCCGGGTGCCTGCAGCTCGAGCCAGCGAAGCAACGCCGGCTCCTCGCCGGGCGCCACCTTCGTCACCCTCGTCCCGCCGTCGTCGGTCCGCACCAGGAAGAGCGCGCTCGCGACGGGCGGGCCGGGCGCGGACGGCATCCCCGGGCCGGGGGTCCGAGTGGTCGGCATCTGCAGTGCTCCTTGCGAGCCAGCGCCAACCCGTACGGCCACGCCGCAGCGCGGCGCCCGGACTGGCGGCGCCATTCGGCGGGGGTTGGGCCTGTCTCTCGTGGTCCGGCGGGACGACGTCCCTGGGAGCAGTCGGGATGCTACGGAAGGCGGCACCGCGGCAGCAAACGAGCGCGCGACCTCGGCCGCCACGGCTCCTTGCCGACCCGAGCGCGCGCGGTCACGCGCGCGGGGTCGGCCGGTGGCTCAGGCGTCCACCGGGGGCGGAGCCCCGCGGGGTCTCAGCACCGGGGCAGTGGTCCGGGGATGTCGACGTACAGCGCCGAGATCCAGCCCGTGCCCTGGACGAAGTACCACACGTCCGACACGGCGTACCCGTCGGTCGCCGGGTCACCGTGGAGCTGGCACACGAGGTCCACGTCGTCGCCGTCCTCCAGGACGTCCACCACCACCGCGTACGGCGTCGGGTCGCTCAGCACCGCGAGGCCGCAGTCCTCGCAGGCGCTGACGATCTCGTACTCCCAGACGCCCTGCTCGACGGTCTCGGGGTCCTCGAACGTCCAGTCCGTCTGGACGCTGACCATGGACGGGATCCGCTGCGGCGTGGCCCGGCGGGTGGGCGGCCCGGTGGCTGCGCCGGCCGCCGGGGCCGGCCTGGACGCGGGCCTGGTGGCAGGCGGGGGAGCCTGCGCGGTGGGCGCGGCGGCCGCCGCGGGGGTCCCCGCGCGGCGTGACGGCTGGGCGGTCGGCCGGGGGCGCGAGGTCGCCGTCGTGCCGGCCCGGCTCGGCGCGGTGGTGACCCCGGTGCGCTGGGGCGGCGCCGGCACCACGGCGTCAAGCGCGCGCTGCTGCCCCTGCGCCGTGGGCGGCGCGGCCTGGCGGCGCTGCGAGGAGTGCTGCTCGAACGAGCCGGTGAGGGCCGCCAGTGCCGCGACGCTCAGGACGGCGGCGACGACCGCCGCGGTGAGCTTGGACCACAGCGGGAGCTGGTCGAGGCGCGCCGACGCCCGCATCGCCTGCACCCGGGCGCGCGCCCGCCGGAGCTGCGACATCGGCGCGGCCGCCGGCTCGGGCCCACGCGGCTGCGCGCCGGAACCACCGGCGCCGGCCGCCCCGGCGGCCGGCGCCGGTGACCTGTCCCGCCGCCCGCCGCCGCCCGTCGCCGGGCGGGACGCCAGCGGTCCCGCCGCCGCGCGCGGCGGCGGTGGGCGGAAGGCCACCGGTCCTGCCGCCGCCGATCCCGCCGCGGCCGGTCGGGGCGGCGGCGGTGGGCGGAAGGCCACCGGTCCTGCTGCCGCGTTCGGCCGGGACGGGGTCGGTCCCGCGGTCGCCGCTTCCAGCGGTGCCGGTGCCGGTCCGGCCATCGCCGGTGCCGACCGTGCCATCGCCGGTGCCGCTGCCGGTGCCGGTGTCGGTGTCGGTGCCGGTGCCGGTGCCG
>DATFRI010000021.1:0-82194 GCA_035263405.1 Actinomycetes bacterium
CCACCAGCCCCACCCGACGGCACGCCCACCAGGTCCTCCTCGTCGTGCATGCGCGCCGACAGCCGCACCGGCAGGTCCGGGACCAGCGGCACGAAGCTGCGCAGCGTCCCGCTCGCCGACACCACCACCTGCCCCTCACGCTCCCCCGCCACCACCCTCACCCGCCGGCACGGATCCCCCGTCGACTGCCGGATCAGCGTGCACGCCGCCACCCGCCCGGCCTCCGCGTCACGCCCTGCGGCCGCCCCCACCCGGGCGCCCTCGGCCACCGCGGTCAGCACCGCGTTGCGCTGGAACAGGTACAGCGCCAGCTGCACCAGCGCCAGCGCGACCACCAGCGCCAGCGCCGACACCAGCGCGAACTCCACCACCGCCACGCCGGACTCGCCAGCCCGGCGACCGCGGCGCGGGCACGCCATCCCCCCGCCCTCCGCTCCCCGCGGCCTACGGGAACCGGCTGAACGCATCACGGACGATCCGGGTGATCTGGTCCTCCGCGATCGTCCACACCACCAGCACCAGCGCCACCGTCATCGCGGTCACCAGCACCCAGCCCGGCACGTCGCCGCGCTCCGCCCGCAGGCGGATCACGAGCCCGGTCAGCATCTCAGGTCCCTCCCTCGTTCAGCGGGCCAGCAAGGAAAGCGAGAAGAACCCCGGGTACAGCGCGAACAGCACGACCACCGGGAGGATCAGGAACACCACGGGCACGAGCATGAAGACCTCACGCTCGCCGCCCGTCTCGATGAGCTTCCGCTTGTACTGCTCGCGGACGTCGGCGGCCTGGGCGCGCAGGATGTCGGCCAGCGGGGTCCCCCGCTCCATCGCGACGACCAGGGCGTCCACGAAGCGGGCGACCTGCGGCAGGGGCACGCGCGCGGCCAGCTCCTCCAGGGCGGTCGCGAGCGGGGTGCCGCCACGCACCGTGGCGACCACGACCGCCAGCTCGCGACGCATCTCGCCGTCGGCGACCCGCACGACGCGCTCCAGGGCGGCCCGCGGCGACTCCCCGGCGGTGACGGCCAGGCACAGCAGGTCGGTCAGGGTGGGAAGCTCCATCAGCATGCGGGCCTGGCGCCGCCCCACCTCACGCCCCAGCCACCAGTCGCGCGCGAGCACGCCGAGCACCGCGCCGGCGCCGGCGGTGGCGAGCGTCAGCAGCGGCGCGGGCCGGCGGGAGAGCAGCGCGGGCAGCGCCAGGCCGGCGGCGAGGCCGCCGACGAAGCCGGCGAGGCCCCACAGCACCTGCTCGGTCCTGAAGCGGGCCAGCCCGTCCTCGCGGCCCGCCTCGCGTAGGCGCCTGGCGACCGAGCCGCCGCCGCCGAGCCAGCGGTCGACCCAGCGCCCGGCCTCCTGGAGCAGCGGCCGGACGAGGCGCTCGAGATCGGGAAAGCCGGTGAGGGGCGCCTCCTCACGGGTCAGCAGGCGGGAGCGGACGGGCCGCAGGCCGCGCAGGTAGGGGTCGAGCCGGTCGGCCAGCCTGGGCCGCCGCCCGCGGGCGAGGCTCGTGCCGGCGAGCACCAGCCCGCCGACGAACGCGAGGCTGACCAGCAGCGCGGCGCCGGGGTTCACCGCAGGACCCTGGCCTGCTCGGGGAGCCGGCCGACGGCCAGCATCAGGCGGTAGCCGGCGACGGCCATCGCGGCCCCGGCGGCGATGACCAGGGCGCCGCCGCTGCCGCGGTAGGCGGCCGCGGCCTCCTGCCGCATCGACAGCAGCAGGAGCACGACCCAGGGGGTGGCGAACGCCAGCCGCGCGGCCACGACCACCCAGGTCTGACGGGCCTCGATCTCACGGCGGACGCGGAACTCGTCGCGCAGGAACCCCGACAGCGTCCGCAAGGTGCGGCCGAGCTCGGTGCCGCCGACCTCCCGGGCCATGCGCAGGCACTCGATCACCCGGTCGGCGGTCGGGTCGGCCAGCTCGTCCTTGAGCTGGTCGAGCGCGGCCTCGAAACGGCCGGTGGCGTGGTAGCGCCCGGCGAAGCCGGCGACGGGCTCGCGCAGCGGCTCGGGACCGCGCTCGGCCAGCGCGGCCAGCGCCTCGGGCAGCGACAGCCCCGCGCGGACGCCGGACGCGAGGTGATCGATGGCGTCGGGCCAGACCCCCTGCAGCTCGCGTAGGCGGCGGCTGCGCCGCGAGCGCAGCACGAGCAGGGGCAGCCAGCCGGCCAGCAGCGCGAAGGCGCCCGCGATCCAGGGGGAGGCGGACACGGCCAGGACCGCGACACCGGCGACCAGCCCGACCCCGGCGCAGAGCGCCAGCAGCAGAGCGGGTGAGGCGTCCCGCAGCCCGGCCTGGACCATCCACTCGGCGAGCCGGCGGGGCGGCCGGCGGGGGGTGGCCGCCGCGGACCTCGGGGTCAGCCCGAGCAGGATCAGGACCAGACCGGCGGCGAGCAGGCCGGGGAGGACGAGCGTGAGGGCCTCGCGCATCACCGGCCGCCGAGCAGGGAGGGGAGGTCGTACCCGGCGGCCTGGAAACGCTCGGGTCGGGGCGGGTACTCGCCGGTCCACTCCAGCCGCCCGCCGCGTCGCGCGAAGACGTGGCCGGACTCGATCCGGTCCCCCTCGACCCGGCCGGAGACACCGAGGACCTCCTGGACCTGGCGTCGCCCGCGCTGGTCGGCGGCGATGAACACGACGAGGTCGACGGAGCTGGCGACGGTCGGCACGATGAACCGGTGGCTCACGTTCTCACCGGCGAGCAGGGGCAGGGTGGTGAGCTTGACGACGGCCTCGCGGGCGGAGTTGGCGTGGACGCTGGTCATCCCGGGGAAGCCGGAGTTGAGCGCGATCAGCAGGTCGAGGCACTCCTCCTGGCGGACCTCGCCGACGATGATGCGGTTGGGCCGCATGCGCAGCGCCTCCTTGATGAGGCGGCGCTGGCGGATCTCGCCCTCGCCCTCGAGGTTGGGCTGGCGGGTCTGCAGCGCGACGACGTCGGGCAGGTCGACCTGGAGCTCGAACACCTCCTCGCAGGTGATCACGCGCTCCCGGGGCGGGATGGCCGCGGCGAGGCAGTTGAGCAGGGTGGTCTTGCCGGCCTGGGTCGCGCCGGCGACGACGATGTTGAGCCCGGCGACGACGGCGGCCTCCAGCAGCCGCGCGCACGCCGGGGTGACGGTGCCGAGCCGCAGCAGCTCCTCGAGCGAGTGCGCCCGAAGGACGAATTTTCGGATGTTGACCGCCCAGTGGCGGCGGGTGATGTCGGGGATGACGACGTGCAGCCGGGAGCCGTCGGCGAGCGTGGCGTCGACGAACGGGCTGGACAGGTCGACTCTCCGGCCGCTGGCGCGCAGCATCAGCTCGACGAGGTCGTGGACCTCCTGCTCGCCGAGCACGGTCGTGGTCAGCTCGGGCTGCCCGTTGCGGGCGACGAAGACCTTGCCGGGCTCGTTGACCCAGATCTCCTCGACCTCGGGGTCGTCGAAGTACGCCTGGAGGGCGCCGGCGCCGACGACCCGTGCGTGCACCGACCTGGCGACCGCGGCCGCGTCGCCCAGTGGCGGCATGCTGGCGGTGAGGCTGCGGTCCTGGTAGTCGGCGATGACCTCCTGGATGACCAGGTGGACGCCGCGCCGGCCGGTGTCGCCGGCGGGGTCCAGCTCGCGCCGGCGGATCAGCTCGCGGACCTCGCGCTCGACGATCTGCTCCCCGGTCTCGGTGCGCAGCACGGTCAGGCTCCGGTCCAGGCGCGTGCCGAGCCGCCGCGGGCGAGCCAGCGCGGCAGGGTCAGGCGGGTCCGGCCGCTGCGCTGTGCCGCGGCGGGGACGCCGAGCAGGTCGCGGGCCAGGCGGGCGAAGGCCTGGCCGGCGGCGCTGGCGGGGCGGACCTCGACCAGGGCGCGGGCGGCGAGCAGCGCGGTGTCCATCCCGCCGCGGTCGTAGGGGATGAAGGCGGCCGGGGAGAGGCCGAGGTAGCGTGCGAGCGCGTGGCGGATCTGCTCGGGTCCGTCGTTGCCGAACAGTCCGCTGCGCATCTGGTTGACGACCAGGCGGACGCGGTCGGGGCCGAGGCCGAGGTCGGTGAGCGACTGGTAGGCGCGGATGAAGTCGTGCAGGCCGACGGGGTCGCCGCGGGCGACCGCGATGACGCCGTCGGCCTGCTCCAGCGAGATCCGCGTGACCGCGTTGCGGCGGTACCGGACCTGGTCGTAGATGAGCTCCTCGTCCTCCTCCAGGCAGAAGCCGAGGTCGAGTACGGTCAGGGGGAAGGCGGTCCGGGCCATGGTGAGCAGGTGCTCCCAGGTGGCCGGCTGGAGCTCGGTCCACAGGTCCGCGCGCGGCAGGCCGGTGAGGACCCGGGGTCCGGGCTCGGCCGCGCGGCGGGCGGCCTGCCACAGCCGGGGAACGTCCAGCTCGCCGCGGTTGGCCAGGCGTGCGGCCCAGGCGAGCCCGGGATGGTCCTCGAGGAAGCCGAGCGCCTGCGCGACCGAGCCGCCGTAGGTGTCGGCGTCGACCAGGAGGGTGTCCTCGCCCAGGCGGGCCAGTTCGAAGGCGAGGTTGACCGTGACCGTGGTGCGGCCGGGGGCGCCCTTGGGTCCCCACACGGCGATGACGCGGCCGGCGTCGGCGGCCGGTGGGATCAGCGGCGGCCCGGCGGGCGCGGGTGCCTGCGGGCGGGGTGGTCCGGCCGTGCCCGTGGGGGTGGGGGCCGGGGGGAGGTCGGTCTGCCCGGCGGTGGGGTCGGCGTCGGCGGGTCGGCCGCTGGCGGCGGCCTCCTCGGCGAGCGCGAGCATCCGGTCGGGCGGGTCGTGGGCCCGCGCGACGCCGGCGGCGCCGAGTTGGCGTAGGCGCAGCTCGGTGGGCTCGTCGTCGGTGGGTGCGACGCCGACGACCAGGACTCCAGAGTCGGCGAGCCTGGCGACCGCCTCCCGGTCCAGCCAGCGCAGCCCGGCAGCCACGAACGCGACCTGGATCTGGCCGGTGGCGGCCACCGCGAGCAGGTCTCCGAGGTCGTAGCAGCGCTGCACGATCTCGGCGTCCGCGCCTGGCTGCTGGCAGGCGAGGACGAGGGCGGCTTCCCAGGCGGCGCCCGCGCCCGCGGTCGCGACCCGTCGTCTCACGGGGTGCGCTCCGGGGGCGGGTCGCCGGCGCCGCCCGGCGGTGAGGTCGGGGAGGTGGGCGCCGGGGTGCCGGTGGCCTGGCCGGTGCCGGTCGCCTCGCCGTCGGTCGGGGAGGCGGGGCGGCCGGCGTGGACGCCGGAGAGGTCGCCTGCCTGGAGCTTGGCGACGCTGATCCTGCCGCCGGCGACCGCGCCGGCGACGGCGGCCAGGCGCTCCTTGGGGAGGCGGACCTGGACCGCGTGGACCTGGTCGGGGGTGCCGAGGCCCCCGGTGGTGTGCAGGACGCGGACGACCTCGACCGAGCTGAGCAGGATCACGCCCTGACCGCGCCGCGGGCCGTCGTCGTAGGAGACGGCCACGGCGACGCGGTCGCCCGGGCGCACGTCGGGGACGTCGACGGCCTGGACGGGGATCGGGTAGTCGACGAGGTCGGCCCGCTGGTCGGCGGGGGCGAGCATCCCGGTGGGCAGCAGCGAGCCCTTGGGCAGGCCGGCGGTGAGGCGGGCACCCAGGACGGCGCGTCCGGGTGGGACGTAGGCGCGCAGCTGCTCGGCGGGAAGGCGGACGCGTACGGGCTGCAGGTCGTCCGCCTGGAGCGGGACGCCGGAGGGGAGGTCGCGCCGGGCGGCCAGCACCGCCTGCGAGGCGTCGGCGCTGCGCAGGAGGATCGCGCCGCCGAGGACGGCGAGCACGACGAGGAGCACGCCCAGGGCCAGCCGCCCGTTGAACCGCCCGGGACGCCCGAACCGTCCGGCCGTCCGCCCCGCGTCGGGGTCCGGCGTGCGCGCCCGTTCGGGGACGCTGGCGGTGCGGACGAAGTTCGACAGTGGTCGGTCCTCTCGTGGCGGTCGTGCCGTCGACGAAGCTGCGTGGACCGGTGTGCCGAGACTTCAGCCGTCGTACGGTGTGGGAGGGAACGTAGGCAAGTCAAATCAGCAGAGCCAGACCTGTGGATAAGTAAGGGGAACGGTCGTGGACGGAGTCAAGTGATCGACTTCGGAAGTGTTACGCTCGCCCGGAGCCCGTCAGGCGGACCCGGCCCGCGGGGACAGGTGCCGGGGCGTCGCCCGCGACGAATCCGGGGCGCGACCACCGCGGCCGCGGCGCGCAGGGCCATGGCGCAGGCGAACAGGAGGCCGGATGTCCACATCCGACGTCGAACCGAGGTTCTACCGCCTCGAGGACGTCGCGACGATCCTGAACGTGCGGGTGGCGCAGGTGTACGCGCTGGTCCGCAGCGGGGACCTTCCGGCGGTGAAGCTCGGCGGCCGCGGGGTCTGGCGCGTGGACCGCAACCAGCTCGAGGCCTACATCGAGCGGTTGCACGCCGAGACGCGGGCGTGGGCGAAGGCGCACCCGCTCAACGCGCAGGAGGCGCCGCGGGGAGACTGACCACCGCCACCGCCGCGAGCGGCACCAGGCGGTGCGCGCTCACCGCCGCCCGGCGACGGGCCTCGGTGAGTGCGTGCTCGGCGATCTCGGCGTAGTCGGCGCCGACCACCTCGATCGTCCCGGTGACCACGCGCTCGTCGGTCAGGACCACCCTGACGGGCTCGCGCCGTCGCGCCAGCTCGCGCAGCGCGAGCGCCAGCCCGTAGCGCTGGGCGAGCGTGCCGCCGGTCGCCGGCATCAGGGGCGCCGCCGCGCCCACCTCCAGCGTGGCGGGCGCGTCCAGCCGCACCAGGTGCTGGCGGCCGTCCGGGGTCCGCAGCGCCACGAAGTCCGGGTAGCTGGCCACCAGCAGGCCGTCCAGGCGCAGCGGGCCGGCGTGCGCCACGATCGGCGTGCCCACCCTGCGGGTGAGGTGCCGCCACAACGGCGTCTGGCCGGCCTCGGCGCGCACGGCCGCGGCCGTCTCCTGCTCGGCCTCCCGGCGCATGGCGGCCTCGAAGCCGGCCTCCAGCTCGCCGAGGACGCGCTCGATCGGGTCGCTGGTGCCGTCGTCCTGCTCGCTGTCGGTCATCGCGCGGGCAAGCCTACGCCAGGGGCGCGCGGCTCCGGGCTGTGGATGCCTGGCTTGCCGCGTGTCCCGGCGAGGGCTACGACTCGGGCAGTGGGGAAGGAGGCCGGCGGATGGCGGTGGTGGGATCGGCGGGGTCGGGCAGGTGGCGGGCCGTACGGGGGCTGGTGCCGACGCTGGCGCTCGTGGCGGTCGGCGCGGCGTTGCTGCGGACCGCGGGCGGTCCGGTGGCGCAGGTGCGGATCCTGCGCGCCTCGGCCGGCGTCGCCGCCGACCCCGTCGGGACGGTGATCGCCGCGCTGGCGCTGTTCGCCCAGCTCCTGGTCGCCTACCTGCTGCTGGTGCTGCTGCTGGGCCTGGCCAGCGGGCTTCCGGGGCTGCTGGGCGAGCTTGCCGGCAGCGGGTTCAGGCTGGTCGGCCTCCCGAGCGTGCGCCGTGGCCTGGAGATCCTGCTCGGGGGGGCGCTCCTGGCGGGGGTGGCGCTCGGTCCGCTGGGCTCGCGCGCGACCGCCGCCGGGCCCGTCCCGGCCGCGACGGCCGGGGCCGCCACGACGGCCTGGGCCGACCCGCGGCGATCCCTGCCCGGCACCGGCTCCCCTGCCGTCACCACCCCGACCCGGACCGGCGCTGGGGAACCCCTGCCCGGCACCGGCTCCCCTGCCGTGGCTGCCGGGGTGGCGGGTGCGGCCGGCGGCGCCGGGCCGGTCGACCCCGCGCCCCGGACCGTGGCGGTCGGGGTCGCGGGCGCCGCAGGCGGCGCGGGCGGCGGCCGGCAGTCGGCCCAGGAGGGCGGTGCCGGACGCGCGCCGGCGGGGTACGTCGTCGCCCCCGGCGACACGCTCTGGGACATCGCTGCCGCGCACCTGCCGCGGGCCGCCCGCACGGACGCGGCGGTCTCCGCGTACTGGCGGGTCATCTACGTGGCCAACCGGAACGCCGTCGGCGCGGATCCCGGCCTCATCCGGCCGGGGACGCGCCTGTTGCTGCCCGCTCCCCCCGGCCGGACGCGCGGGCACCGGCCGGGGACCGCCGGGTAGCCCCGACCCGACCCGACCCGCCGGACGACCACGTGGGCGGCCGTCGGGGGGCGCGGATGCGTGCTCGCTCGTCCACAACCCCTCGCACCCGCTTGCCAAGGTGGTCGAGCGTAGCCGATCCTTCTGGAAGCAAACGGAGGCAAACAGATGCTTCTGGAACGATCGGAAGGAGACTGGCATGAGCGCCGCGCTCGCCCTGGCAGCCGAGTCGCCGCAGCCCGCCGGGGGCGGGCGGCACACCGGAGGGGACGGGCGGCCGCCCCTGTCGCTCGTGCCCGCGGCACGGCCGGCGCAGCCGGAGGCCCGGGCGTGGGACTGGATCGAGGGGCCGGCGACCGCGATGGAGCTGCGGGCGGCGCGCCGGAAGGCCCGCGGCGCACTGCCGGCGCCGCCGCTGGCGATCCGCAGCATGGCGTTCGCGCTGCTCGAGGTGGAGGCCGGCTGCCGCAGCGCCGAGCAGCTCGAGCGGTGCTGCCGTCCGGACGCTTGGGAGTGCCTGAACCGGCGGCTGGCACGCTCGGGTGGAGCGTTCGTGACCAACCGCGCGCTGCTCCGGGTCCACTGGCAGGAGCTGACCCCCGGTCTGGTGGACGGCGTCGCCGTGGTGCGCAGGGGTGGGCGCGTCGCGGCGATCGCGATGCGGCTGGACGCAGGCTTCGGCCGCTGGACGATCACCGAGCTGTGCTTCTGAGGCTGAGCTGTGCTTCCGAGGCTGCCGCCGCGCCCGGCGTCGAGGTGCTCGGCGTCGACGACGACGGGGGCCTGGAACGCGACGGGTGGCGCCGTACCGCCGGTTCCCGCACGCGGCGCGTCAGAGCTGCCTGGCGCACCTGCTGTGCCGCTGCCACGAGTTGATCGACGACGCCGACCGCGGCCAAGCCCGTACCCCGCACGCTGCTCGCTGACCCTGCTCCGCGCCAGCGTCAACCCCTGGGTGACCTCGCCGTCCCCGGATGCTGAAACACCCGCTGTCTCAAGACCCTCAGGCTCCAGCGCTGTCCTCTAACCGGTGTGGAGTCGGGAATCGACCTGCGACAAGCAGGTCGAGCGCGTTCCGTCACGACCAGTCACAATCCGTGTACGGTAGCGTAGACGGCATCTGGGGGCGGCTGCGCCGAGCCAGGCTTCGGCGCAGGGCGCGCCTCCAGTCCGGTCCGGCGGCATCTGCCTCCGCCGACCGGCGCAGTCATGGAGGTGGCCAATGGCGGCAACCCGACGACATGGCCGCCGGACCCCTGCGGGGGCGCGCGCGACCGACGCCCGTGGGCAGCGGCCTCGGCGCCCGCGGCGAGCGGGTCGGCTGCTGGCCGCGGGCATGGCCCTGATCCTGCTCGCCACTCTGGGACCGCGGGCGCTCGCGGACGACACCGACGTCCCAGGGCCGATCGAGACGCTGGCCGACCCGCCCGCCGACCAGCCACCGGTCGACGGCGATGGCGACGGCACGCTCGCAGGTGCCGCGCGCAGCGGCGCGACCCTGGAGGCGCAGGTGCAGAACGGCCAGGACGGCGGCCCCGAAGGGAGTGGTCCCGAAGAGGCCGGTGCCGACCTGCCCGGCCAGGCGACAGCGAACCTGCTGCCCGCCGCCGGCCAGGGGTGCGGCGCGGCCGGCGGCTGCCCGGACGGGCTCGTGAACCCGGACGGCCTTGTGGTCGCCGCCGCGCCGGTGGGCGGTCGACCGCCGGGCGGTGAACCGCCCGGAGGCCAGGCGCCGCCCCGGCCGCCACAGCAGCCGCCCGACCCGCGTCTGACCGCGGAGGACCTGGCGGCGAGGGCGAAGGAGCTCGAGGCGCTCCACAGAGGTTGGGCGACCTGGGAAGCCCGCCACGCTGAGAACGCGGAGCTCCACCGCCTGCAGGTACGGCGGGAACTCCAGGCGCTCGACCAGGTGCTGCACCGGCTCGCCGCACAGGGCGACCTTCCCGAGGATCTCGAGGAACGGTACCGAACGTGGGAAGAGCGACACGCCGAAGCATGGGAACATCACCTCGGGCAGATGAAGGCGGAGCAGCAGGTGTTCGACGAGCGCTGGGCCCGCCGCGCCGTGGCGCGTGAGCGTGAGCGCTCCCAGGAGGGCGGGAGCACCATGAGCATCGTGGCAGGGATCGAGCCGCTCCTGGCGCCGTCAGGCGACGGGGGGAGGCCGGAGATCCCCGGCCTCCCCCCGACCGTCTGGAACGGTCCGGACCTCATCCTTGTCCTGCCCCCGTACGTCAAGGTCCGATCGGACCCGGTGACCGCCACACCCGGGACCGGACAGACCAGGCTGGACACCGTCATCCCGCCATCACGGTCGACTCCTGCGCCGGAGGAGACCACCCGGACGTCACCCCGGATGGAGGCGGCGCTGGAGGCTGGCCGGACGGCCACGCGCATCGGGGTGGTGGCCACCCTCGGTCTGGTCCTCTACGTCCTGCTGATGGGCGTGAAGTCGGTGGCGTGCCCGATCTGCAGCCTTGCGATCCTGCCTCCCGACGGCCTGGCAGGGCCGACGCCCGGTTGAGCCGGTCGAGCCCGGTCGAAGCGGCCCGCCCTGTAAGCCAACCCGCAGTTCCGCCGGCCCGCGCTACTCCATCCGCGACGACGCCGCGCAGGGCGTCAAGAGCCGGCGACCACCGCCTCCCACCGGGTCCCGGGGTCGGCGGCGTCGCGCAGCGCGAAGGCGCGCACCGGAAAGCTCCCCAGCCCGCGCACCATGACCGGGACCGCGAAGAACCGGAACGGACGGTCCCCGAGCGCACCGAGGTTGCACAAGTGCTCCACGATCGGGATGCCGGCCGCGAGCAGGATCGAGTGCGCAGGCCGCCGTCCGTCGGAAGGATCGTCCACGTTCAGCGAGTCGATCCCGACCAGCGCGGCGCCGGCCCCGGCCAGGTGCCGGGCAGCTCCCTCGGTCAGGAACGGGTTGCCCTCGCCGTAGCGCGGCGTACCCCAGTGGGCGTCCCAGCCGGTGCGGACCAGGATGGCACGCCCGGCGACATCCACGCCCCGCACCATTCCCGCCGTGATGCCGCGCTCACCACTGTCGCGGACGTCCAGCACCGTCGCCGGCAGCGCGGCGAGCGCGTGCAGCGGCAGCGCCGCGAGGTCGGCGCCGTCGCGGTAGCGGTGGAACGGGCTGTCCAGATAGGTGCCGGTGTTGGCGACCATCTCGATGCGGCCGATGTGGAACTCCACGCCCTCGGCGTAGTGGGCGCGCGAGGCCTCGCGGGACAGGTGTGCGCCGATCACCGGCGCGGGCATGCCCGGATAGGTCACCAGCCCGTCGTGGACCGCGTGGGACAGGTCGATCAGCTCCGGTGTCGGCTGCACGGCGATCGCTCCTCGTCTCGCGTGGCACGCTCGCTGCAGAGCCTGACACAGGCCGCTGTGGCCCAACGCCTCGGGGCTACCCGCCAGCGCCGACTGATGGACGCTGACGGATCAGGAACGGTGGTCAGGCGCCGGCGGCCGCGTCCGGGCGGCCGTGGCAGAGCTTGTACTTCTTGCCCGAGCCGCAGGGGCAGGGCTCGTTGCGGCCGACCTTCTTGTCGGCGCGGCGGATGGTGCCCTGGGCGGTCTTGGCGCTCTCGTCGGTGGATGCCGACGACAGGCGTACCGGCTCGCGTGGGGCTGCCCTGCGCTGCTCCTCGGCTTCCTGGGCGACCTCCACGGAGGCGTTGAACACGTAGGCGATGGCTTCGGCCTTGATGCTCTCCTGCATGCGCTGGAACATGTCGAAGCCTTCGCGCTGGTACTCGACCAGCGGGTCGCGCTGCCCGATGGCCCGCAGGCCGATCCCTTCCTGGAGGGCGTCCATCTCGTAGAGGTGCTCGCGCCAGCGGCGGTCGAGGACGGTCAGCATGACCGCGCGGGTCAGCTCCCCGAGCAGCTCGTCGCCCAGTTCCTCGACGCGGACCTTCCATGCGCGCTCGGCGTCCTCCAGCAGGAGTGCCTGCAGTTCGGCGTGGTCGGCCGTCTCCGGGTCGACGGCGTCGCGGTCGATCTCGCACGGGTAGGTGGTGGACAGTGCGGCGAACAGGCCGTCGAGGTCCCATTCCTCGGGGATGACCTCGGGGGGGGCGTGCTCGGCGATGAGCGAGTCGACGGTGTCGGCGAGGAAGTCGAGCATCCGTTCGCTGAGGTCCTCGCCTTCGAGGATCCTGCGGCGCTGGTCGTAGATGACCTCGCGCTGCTTGTTGAGGACCTCGTCGTACTTGAGGACGTTCTTGCGCCGCTCGAAGTTCTGCGCTTCCACCTGCCGCTGGGCGTTCTCGATCGCGCGGGTGACGACCTTGGCGCTGATGGGGACGTCCTCGGGCATGTTGAACCGCTCCATGAGCGAGCTGACCGCCCGGGTGGCGAACATGCGCATGAGGTCGTCCTCGAGCGACAGGAAGAACCGGCTCTCGCCGGGGTCGCCCTGCCGGCCCGACCGGCCGCGGAGCTGGTTGTCGATGCGCCGGGACTCGTGGCGTTCGGTGCCGATGACGGCCAGTCCGCCGAGGTCGACGACGTCGTCGTGCTCGTCCTCGACCTGCCGTGACTTCTCCTCGATCGCCTTGGCGTGCGCTTCGGCCCAGGTCTCGGGCTGGGTCTCGGCGGGGTCGAGGCCGCCGGCGCGCAGGGATTCCTCGGCGAGGTACTCGACGTTGCCGCCGAGCATGATGTCCACGCCGCGGCCGGCCATGTTGGTGGCGACGGTGACGGCGCCCTTGCGGCCGGCCTGGGCGATGATGTTCGCCTCGCGTTCGTGGTGCTTGGCGTTGAGGACGTTGTGCTTGATGCCGCGGCGGGAGAGCAGGCGGCTGACGCGCTCGGACTTCTCGATCGAGGTGGTGCCGACCAGGATGGGCTGGCCGGTCTCGTGGCGCTCGACGATCTCCTCGGCGAGGGCGTCGTACTTGGCGTCCTCGGTCTTGTAGATGACGTCGCCGTGGTCGCTGCGGATCATGGGGCGGTTGGTGGGGATCTCCACCACGCCGAGCTTGTAGATGTGCTCGAACTCGGCCGCCTCGGTCTTGGCGGTGCCGGTCATGCCTGCGAGCTTGTCGTACATCCGGAAGTAGTTCTGCAGGGTGATCGTGGCGTAGGTCTGGTTCTCCTCTTTGATCCGCACGCCCTCCTTGGCCTCGATGGCCTGGTGCAGGCCTTCGGAGTAGCGGCGGCCCTCGAGGATGCGGCCGGTGAACTCGTCGACGATCAGGACCTCGCCGTCGCGGACGATGTACTCGTCGTCCTTCTTGTACAGCTCCTTGGCCTTGATGGAGTTCTGCAGGTGGTGGACGAGGGGGGTGTTGAGCGAGTCGTACAGGTTGTCGATGCTGAGCAGCTCCTCGACCTTGGCGATCCCCTCCTCGGTGACCGCGATCGTGTGCTTGCCCTCGTCGACCTCGTAGTGGACGTCGCGCAGCAGTCGGGGCGCCAGGCGCGCGAACGTCTGGTACCAGCGGGCGCCCTGCTCGGCAGGGCCGGAGATGATCAGCGGGGTCCGGGCCTCGTCGATCAGGATGGAGTCGACTTCGTCCACGATGGCGAAGGCGTGCCCGCGCTGGACCAGCTCCTCGAGGTTGAGCGACATGTTGTCGCGCAGGTAGTCGAAGCCGAACTCGTTGTTGGTGCCGTAGGTGATGTCGGCGGCGTAGTTGGGCCGGCGCTCCCAGGGGGTCATCGGCGCGAGGATGACGCCGACGTCCAGCCCGAGGAAGCGGTGGACGATCCCCATCCACTCGGCGTCGCGCTTGGCGAGGTAGTCGTTGACGGTGACGACGTGGACGCCCTCGCCGGTGAGCGCGTTGAGGTAGCAGGGGAGGGTGGCGGTGAGGGTCTTGCCCTCGCCGGTGCGCATCTCGGAGATCATCCCGTGGTGCAGGGCCGCGCCGCCCATGAGCTGGACGTCGAAGTGGCGCTGGCCGCGGGTGCGCCAGGCGGCCTCGCGGACGGTCGCGAACGCCTCGGGGAGGAGGTCGTCGAGGGTCTCGCCGTCGGCGAGCCGCTTGCGGTACACGTCGGTGAGCGCGCGCAGCTCGGCGTCGGAGTGCGCCCGCATCTCGTCGCCGAGGGCGTTGGTCGGCTCGACGATCGACTCGCACTTGCGCAGAATCCTGCCCTCGCCGATGCGCAGGACCTTGGACAAGACCACTCCGGTCGCCTCCCCGACAGCCGTTTGCGGTGTGCCGATGCAGTCCGAAGGTACCAGGTCGCGCCAGGAGCGGGCGGCGCCCCTCCACGCTGGGGATCCCGGGGCCGGGGGGGGCGGAGCGGAGCGCCCCTGCACCGTGGGGGAGGGTCGGGGGGGTCCGGGGGGGCGGAGCGGAGCGCAGCCCCCTCGGTCAGTCCGGCTCGTCCCAGCCGTAGCGGTCCGGTCGGAGGACGAAGGCGGCCGCGCCGAGCAGGCCGGCCTCGGCCGGGATCCGGCTGGGCGTGATCCGCATGGCGGCGGCGAAGGGCATGCGCGCGTGCGCGTCGAAGGCGGCGCGCAGCGGCTCCCAGAACGTCCTGCCGGACCGGGACAGCCCGCCGGCGACCACGGCGACCTCGAGGTCGAGGAGGTGCGCGCTGGACGCCAGGGCGGTCCCGACGCCGCTGCCGGCGCGGGCGAGGCTGGCGGCCGCGGTCTGGTCGCCGGCGGCGGCCGCGGCGGCGAGGGTGCGCCCGTCGGCCTCGCCGCCGGCGGGTGGGCGCCAGCCTCCGGCGAGGGCGCGCCTGACCGTGTTCGGGCCGGAGGAGACCGCTTCCAGGCAGCCGCGCCCACCGCAGGCGCACCCGGGGCCTGCGGGGTCGATCACGACGTGGCCCACGTGGCCGGCGTTGCCGCTCGTGCCGTGGTGCAGCCGCCCGCCGAGCACCAGGCCGCCGCCGACGCCGGTGGAGACGGTGACGGCGAGCAGGTTGCGGGCGCCGCGGCCGGCGCCCTGCCAGTGCTCCCCCGCCGCCAGCGCGACCGCGTCGTTGTGCACTCTGACCGTGGGCTGCTCGAACTCCTCGGTGAGCCGGTCACGCAGCGGGAAGTCGCGCCAGGCGGGGATGTTGACCGGCGAGACCTTCCCGGCGGGCCATCGGATCGGCCCGCCGCAGCCGCAGCCGATCCCGTCGATGTCCCCGGGGAGCGTGTCGGCGCCGCGCAGTGCCGCAGCGACGCAGGCGACGAGCGTCTCGAACAGCTCCTCCGCGTCCGAGGTGTCCGGGGTGGGCACGCGACTGCGCCCGCGGATGCGCAGCTCGCTGTCGACCACCGCGGCGGCCAGCTTGGTCCCCCCCACGTCCACAGCCAGGACGAGCCTCACCCGCGCATCTCCTTCGGCCGACGCCCACGGCAGGGTCCTCGGGTCCCGTGCTGCGCATCATCCGGGGTGCGGGGCCGGGCGCATCCTCCCGTCTCGCGCGGCGGTCGACCGGGGCGTGGCGGTCGCGGGCGCGCGGGCGCGGTGGCGCGGCGGGGGTCAGGTGATCTCGAGCAGCTTCTCGCGGACGGCGTAGACCACGGCCTCCATGCGCGAGTGCAGGTGGAGCTTCTCGAGGATGTTGCGGATGTGGTTCTTGACGGTGTTCTCGGAGATGAACAGCTCCTTGGCGATGTCGCGGTTGTTGTGGCCCTTGGCGACGAGCTTGAGGACCTCCATCTCCCGGTCGGTGAGCCGCGGGGTGGGCAGCTGCTGCTTCTCGTCCGCCCGCTTGACCATGGTGGCGAACTCGTTGAGCAGCTTGGACGCCATCGACGGGGAGATCAGCGACTGGCCCTGGTTGACCGAGCGGATCGCGTTGGCGACCTCCTCGATCGAGATCTCCTTGAGCAGGTAGCCGTTGGCGCCGGCCTTGACGGCGTCGTACAGGTCGGCCTCCTCGTCGGAGATCGTGAGCATCAGGATCTTGACGTGCGGGATGGCGTCCTTGATCGCCTGGGTCGCCTCGATCCCGGAGCGGCGGGGCATGCGCACGTCCATGAGGACGACGTCGGGCATGAGCGTCTGCGACTTCTCGATCGCCTCGTGCCCGTCGCCGGCCTCGCCGACGACGTCGACGTCCTCCTCCTGCTCGAGCACCATCTCCAGGCCGCGGCGGAAGAGGGCGTGGTCGTCGACGACGAGGACCCGGATGGGATCCCCCGGTCCGCGTGCAGTCTGCTCGTCGGCCACTTCGTGCCCTCCCCCCTTTGACGGTTCCGCCTGACAGTTCCACGTCGGGCTGGACAGTCCGAAATCACCGTCTCGCGACGTTACACGACCTCCGCCCCGTCCGTCCCGTGCTGAGGCCGGACGGGTCCGGTCGCCGCGTCCACCTCACCGGCACCGGCGATGCCCTGCGGAGGGTCCACCTCGCCGGGCGGCATCGCGGGCCCGCTCAGTCGAACCGGCGGGAAGGCCGCTCGCCCATCAGGGTCTCCTCGGCTGTCATCGGCTGGATGGATCCGGGCATGATCGAGGCGGGAGCCCGGACCGGGCTGCTCACGTCTCGTCCCCGTCCGCGGCGTCCCCGTCCGCGGCGGCGGCCGGTGCGGTGGGGAGCTTGGCCTCGCCGTGCTGGGCGCGGGCGGTGCGCCGCTCCTTGCGCTTCTTCACCTGCCGGACCAGCCGGTCGACCACCCGGTCGACGGCCGTCACCGGGTCGGGCCCGGCGGCCTCGGCGCGGATCACGTGCGCCTTGGTGGTGCAGGTCACCTCGACCTTGTGGGTCTCGGGCACCCGCGGATTGCGCTCCTCGGAGAACTCCACGTCGATGGCGAGGATGCGGGCGTCGAACCGGTGCATCTTGGAGAGCTTCCTCGTGGCTTGCGCCTTCACCAGCTCGGGAACGTCGACGTTCTTGCCCGACACCGTCACCTGCACCGCGCCACCCCCTGCTCCTGGCCGCTGCCTGCCGCAGCCCGGCGGGTCGCCAGGCCACCCGGGGACGCAGTGGCCACCGCGTTGGTGACCGCGTGCGGCAAACGGCCCGTCTGAGCGCCGAGCCGTCCGCCCGTCCATGGTGCCGCCGGCGGCCCGGTGCGGGCTCGTCGACTTCCTCCGGACTCTACACCGCTCCCCTGCCTCCCGACCCCCCGAATGCGCGAGCCGCGGCGGCGAGGGTGGCGGCCTCCACCCGCCGCGCTCCGGCGGCCCGCAGCGCGTGCGCGGCGCCCGCGAGGGTGTGGCCGGTCGTGGCGACGTCGTCGACCAGCAGGACGCGGCCGCCGGCGAGCCTGCGCCGCGCGGCCGGCCGCGGGCGCGCGCGGGTGCCGGCGGCCGGCCGGCGGGTGCCGCGGGCGTGGCCGAGGTCGGCGCCGGCCGCGGGTCCCAGCAGCCGCACCGCGGGCAGGCCGAGCACCGCCGAGACCGCCTCGGCGAGGGTGCGGGCGTGCTCGCGGGGCCGCCCGCGGGCCGCTCTGGACGCCACCCAGGTGACCAGGTCGGCGCCGGCGCCGGCGGCCTCGAGCTGGGCGCCGAGGCGGCGGCCGAGCGCGGTCAGCGCCGCCGGCTGGCCGCGCAGCTTGCCGGCGACCACGGCGGCCCGCAGCCCGCCCTGGTAGGGGCCGAGGGTCCACAGGGTGACCGCGGGGTCGGCGGCGAGCCGCCAGGGTCCCGGTGCCGACGGCTCGACCGGCGTGCAGCCCGCGCAGCACGGCCAGCCGCCGGGCCGGCCGCAGCCGAGGCAGCCCGAGGGCCCGAGCAGCTCGGCGATCCGGGTCGTGGCGCGCATGCCGTGACGCTACCGCGTGCGCCCCGCCGGCGGCGCCGGCCGTCCACAGGCCCCCCGCGGGCCCGGGGCCGGGGGTGGGCACGGGAGCCGCCGCGCCACGGCCGACCCGGGCGCGGTGGCCCTGGCGTGCGGGCGCCGCGCTCGCGTGCCTGCCGGCGTGCCTTGCGTGTGGCGGTGCTCAGCCGCGGACGGTCACCTCGGTGTCCGGTTCGACCGCCGGCTCGAACTCGTCGGGCTCGTGGTCGCGCCGTTCCATGGCGGGCAGGCGGACGGTGAAGATGGAGCCGCGCTCGCTCTGGCTCACCACGTCGATGGAGCCCTGGTGGAGGTGGACGTTCTCCAGGGCGATGGCCAGCCCGAGGCCGGTGCCGCCCTGGGTGCGCGCCCGGTGGACGTCGGCGCGGTAGAAGCGCTCGAAGATGTGGGGCAGGTCCTCGGGCGGGATCCCCTCGCCGTCGTCCTCGACCCTGACGACCACCGTCCCCTCGCTGCGCTGGACGAAGATGCGGACCTCGCCCATATGGGTGTGCTCGATCGCGTTCTTGACGAGGTTGGCGAACACGCGGTCCAGCCGGCGGGGATCCGCGGCCACCAGGGGTGGTCCCCAGGAGCGGTCGACGTACAGCTTGAGCTCCACGGCCCGGTTGTGGGCGAGGACGTCCAGCGCGTCGACGACCTCGTCGAGCAGCCCGGCGAGGTCGACCTCGACCGGTTCCAGCCCGACCACTCCGGCGTCGAAGCGGCTGATCTCCAGCAGGTCCTCGAGCAGGTTCTCGAAGCGCTCCAGTTCCCGCTCGAGCAGCACGGCGGCGCGCTGGGCGTCGGCGGGCAGGCCCGACCGTGCCGAGTGGATGTAGTCGGCGGCCATCCGCACCGTGGCCAGCGGGGTCCGCAGTTCGTGGCTGACGTCGGACACGAACCGGGCCTGGAGGCTGGACAGGTGCTCCAGCTCGTTGATCTTCTGCGCGAGGAAGGCGGCCATCCGGTTGAACGATTCGGCGAGCCGGCCGAAGTTGTCGTGGGTGTTGGCCTGGGGGATGCGGGCGCTCAGGTTGCCGCCGGTGATCTGCTCGGCGACGTCGCGTGCGCGCCGGATCGGTTCGAGCACGCGCCCGGTCGAGAACGCCGCCAGCACGATCGTGGTGGCCAGCAGGACCAGCCCGACGGTCACCAGGATGCGGACCAGCAGCGCGAGCGTCTTCTCCTGGAAGGTGAGGGGGAAGAAGAAGTAGCCCTGGTAGGTCTCGGCCGGGCCGACGATCGGGGAGCCGACGAGCAGCACCCGCCGGGAGCCCGGGAGCGGCGAGTCCACGTACTTGTAGGCGACGCGGGTTCCGCGCACGACGTCGTTGGTCAGCCGCGGGGGCAGGTCGGCGGTGGTGAGCCGGGAGTCGGAGGAGTACGGGCCGCTGCGCGTGACCAGCAGCACGCTCAGCCCGCTGTCGGCCTGCCCCGCGGCCAGCTCGCTCACGACGCTGCGCAGAGTGTCCTGTGGTTTGGCGCCGGTGGCGCCCTGGAGGCGCAGCGTGTTCTCGAACTGGGCGCGCGCGCGCAGGGTGAGCTGCAGCGCCTCTTCCTGGCGCTGGTCGTAGAGCGAGCGGGCGAGCAGCGAGTTGAGGGTGGCGCCGAGCACCAGCATCGCGGTGACGACGGCGACGGAGGTGAACAGTACGACCCGGGCTCGCAGGTCCAGGCGCAGGTCCAGGCGGAGGCGCCTGATCCCGGTCACCGGGTCACTCTGGCTCAGCGTCCGCTTCCTCACCGGCGTTCTCCGGTGCTCCGATCCGGTAGCCGACCCCGCGCACCGTCTGGACGATCTTGGGGTTCTCGGGGTCGTCCTCGATCTTGGCGCGCAGGCGCTGGACGTGGACGTTCACCAGGCGGGTGTCGCCGGCGTACCGGTAGCCCCACACCTGCTCGAGCAGCACCTCGCGGGTGAACACCTGGCGCGGGCGGCGTCCCATGGTCGCGAGCAGCTCGAACTCCAGCGGGGTGAGGTTGACCGGCTTGCCGTCCTTGGTGACCGTGTGCGCCATGACGTCCATCTCGATGTCGTGGAAGCGCAGGATCTCGGCGCCCTCGATGTCGCGACGGCGCAGCCTGGCGCGGACCCTGGCGACCAGCTCCTTGGCGGAGAACGGCTTGGTGATGTAATCGTCGGCGCCGGACTCCAGCCCGAGCACGACGTCGACGGTGTCGGTCTTGGCGGTCAGCATCACGATCGGCACGCCGGACTCGACCCGTAGCTCGCGGCAGACCTCGAGCCCGTCCTTGCCCGGCAGCATCAGGTCGAGCAGGACCAGGTCGGGCCGGGCCTGATGGAACGCGGCGATCGCCTGGTCGCCGGTGCGTACGAACACCGGCTCGAAGCCCTCCTGCCGCAGGACGATCCCCAGCATCTCGCCGAGCGACGGATCGTCGTCGACCACCAGTACTCTGCCCTTCACGCCAAGCTCCTTCACTTCCCGAGGTCCCGATCGCGGCCCCGTCGAGGTCCATGAGGCCCTCCCGTCCGACCAGGCGGCGGAACCCCGTTGTCGCGAACAGCATCGTTGCGGCCGGCCATGTTCGCAAGATCGGCCCATCCGGCGGCCGGACCGCCTGACCGGGCGCTGGGGCATATCACACCATCCCGGGAGGGCTCAGGTCGCGCCGGAGGGGCGCGGGTCACGCCGCGCTCGCTCACCGGGGCGGTCGGGAGGGCGGTGGTGTCACCACCTGCAGGACGCCGTCCCCGTCCTGCACCGACCGCCGCGGAAGGCTCGTGCGAGGATACGCGCCGGCAGGTGCATCGCCCTGACCACGGATAGAATCCGCGGTGCGGTGCGCCTCCCCGGCGGTCCGCGGTCACCGCGTCACCGCGTGCAGCATCTGACAGGAGCCCACGACGGATCAGACCCCGAGCCCCCCAGCCGATCCGCACGACCCCTCGAGCGATCCCGAGGGCGGCGTCGGGCCGCCGCCGCCGGCGGCGGCCGGAGGCCGTGGGCAGCCGCCCGGCGGGTGGGCCGCGCCGCCCGGCCAGCCCTGGCCGCAGGCACCCGCGCAGCCGCCGGCGTACGCCCCCGGCGGGTGGGGGGCGCCGCCTGGTGGGCAACCGGTGGCGTACCCGCCGGGCGGGTGGGCCCAGGCGCCCGGGCAGCCGCCGGCGTACGCCCCCGGCGGGTGGGGGGCGCCGCCGGGCCAGGCGCCGTGGGCACAGCCGTGGGCGCCGGCGCCCGGGCCGGGCTGGGGCGCCGCCGCGCCGGCGCGGCCGAAGACGGGGAGCTCGCGCACCGGGCCGCTGCCGCTGCATCCGATGACGCTCGGCGACGTCCTGGACGGCGGGTTCAAGCTGCTGCGGGCGAACCTCGGGGCGCTGCTGCTGGTCAGCGGCTCGTTCCTGGTACCGCTCACCGTGCTCTACGCGTTCGGGCAGCGCTGGGCGCAGCCGTTCAGCCTGTCCGAGCTGTTCTCCGACCAGCCCCTGCCGGAGAACGGCTCGATCTACACGCCGAGCACGCCCGAGCTGGTGTCGCTGGCGGCCTCCGGGCTGCTCTGGCTGCTGTTCATGCCGACCTGCATCGGGGCGATCACCAGCCTGGTCGCCAGGAGCTACATGGGTGAGCAGGCCGGCGCGGGCGAGGCGCTGCGCGAGGCGTTCCGCCGGTACCGGCGGCTGCTGGGCGCCTCGCTGCTGTCCTCCCTGCTCGCGCTGGCGCCCCTCGTCCCCGTCGTCGCGCTGGTGGCCCTCGCGGTCGCGGCCGACGCCGCCGAGCTGGCCGCGATCGGGTTCACCCTGCTCCTCCCGGCGGCGCTCGCCGAGCTGGCGCTGCTCGTGCTGCTGTCGGTGATGGTGCCGGCGATCATGGTGGAGCGCGTCGGCCCGGTGCAGGGGATCCGCCGGTCCTTCTCGCTGGTGCGCTCCCGGTTCTGGCCGGTCCTCGGCATCCTGCTGCTGATGGGCCTGCTCGCCGACCTGCTGTCCAACATCATCGGCACGCCGTTCTGGATCCCGGCGCTGCTGCTGGGCGGGGACCGGGGCTGGCCGTTCCTCGCGCTCGCCTCGCTGGTCCCCTCGCTGGTGGTGACCACCTGGGTCGCGGTCGTCGCCGCGCTCATCTACTTCGACCTTCGCATCCGGCGGGAAGGCCTCGACCTGCAACTGCTGATCGCCGGTCTGTCCGATGGCGGTCCACCGGCTGGCTGAGCGGCTCGCCGGGGCGCTGCTCCCGGTGGCCGACCCGCCGGCGCCTGCCGAGGACCCCGAGCGCGTGCGCGACGCCGTCCGCGAGGTCCTGTCGCGGCCGGAGTTCCGGCAGCAGCGGCCGGGGGCGCTGCAGACCCTGCGGGAGTGGCTGACCGACCAGCTCGCCCGGATCCTGGGGACGGTCACGCTGGGAGGTGCCGGCTCGGTCGCCGGGCTGGTGGTGTTCGTCCTGGTCATCGGCGTGGTCGCGCTGCTGCTGACCCGCTTCGGCCTGCGGCTGTCGCGGGACCCGGAGCGTGCCGCCGCCCTGCCGCAGGCGCCGCGGCGCAGCGCCGCCGAGTGGCAGGCCGAGGCCGAGCGGCTCGAGCGCGCGGGCGACTGGCGCGCGGGGCTGCGCTGCCGCTACCGGGCGCTGGTCGCCCTGCTCGCCCAGCGCGGCCTGGTCCGCGAGGTGCCGGGGACGACCGCGGGTGAGTACCGCGCGCAGGTCGGCCGCAGCGCGCCGGCGGCCGCCGGCGCCTTCGGCGGCGCCACGGAGCTGTTCGAGCTGGCCTGGTACGGCAACCGGCCGACCGGGGCGCGGGAGGCGCGGCGCTTCGGCATGCTCGCCGAGCAGGTCGCCGCGAGGGCGGCAGGATGAGCGCCGGCGCGCCCGACGCCGCGCCGGCGGCACGGCCGCGCCGGCTGCGCTGGCTGCCGTGGGTGCTGCTCGCGCTCGCGGTGGTGCTGGCGGGCTGGCTCCAGCGCCCGCAGCGGGAATGGCCGCCGCTGGACCCGTCCTCGCCCGCGCCGGACGGCACCAAGGGCCTGGTGGAGGTGCTGCGCCAGCTCGGCGCCGAGGTCGACGACCAGGCGGCCGGTCACCCGGCCGGCTCGGCGCAGACCGCGCTGCTGCTGGTCGACGACCTGGACCAGGCGGCGCGCGAGGAGACCCTGGCGTGGGTGCGCGCCGGCGGGACGCTGGTCGTCGCCGACCCGGCCTCCGAGATCACCGAGGTCCGGCCGGCCGGGCCGGCGCAGGCGGGCTTCGTCAGCCTCCCGCTGCCGCGGGACTGCGCCCTGCCGGCGCTGCGCGACGCGGCGCGGGTCGAGCCGGCCGGCGGGGTGGTGTTCGAGGTCCCGCCCGGGGCGACCGGCTGCTACCCGCTCGAGGACCAGGGCCGCTGGCTGGTGGCGCAGCCGGTCGGGGCGGGCACGGTGGTCCGGCTCGGCGGGCCGGTCGCGCTCACCAACGCCGTCCTGGACCAGGAGGACAACGCGCTGCTGGCGGCGGGGCTGCTCGCGCCGCGGCCGGGGACGCGCGTGGCCGTGCTGCGGCCGCCGGCGCCCGGCGCCGGCCGGCGTACCCTGGCCGACCTGATCGCCCCGCAGGTCAGGTCCGCCCTGTGGCAGCTGCTGATCGCGTTCGTGGTGCTCGCCGCGTGGCGGGGCCGGCGGCTGGGCAGGCCGGTGCTGGAGCCGCAGGCGGTCCAGATCCCCGGGTCGGAGCTGGTGGTCGCGGTCGGCAACCTGCTGCAGCGTTCCAGGTCGCGCCAGCAGGCGGGCGCGATCCTCGCCGAGGACCTGCGCCGCACGCTGGCGACCCGCCTGGGCCTGCCGGCCTCGGCCTCCGCCGGGCAGGTCGCCGAGGTCGCGGCCGCGCGCACGGGGGTCGACCGGGACCGTATCCTGCGCCTGCTGTCGACCGTTCCGGCCAGCGAGGCGGAGCTGGTCGCGTTCAGTCAGACCGTCGAGGCCGTCCGCCGGGAGGTCGTGCGTGTCCGCTAGAGAAGCCGTGCTGCGCGTCCGTGACGAGATCGGCAAGGCGGTCGTCGGGCAGGACGGCGCCGTCTCCGGCCTGGTGGCCGCGCTGCTGGTGCGCGGCCACGTGCTGCTGGAGGGCGTGCCGGGCGTGGCCAAGACCCTGCTGGTGAAGGCGCTGGCGGCGACCCTGGACCTGGACTTCCGCCGGGTCCAGTTCACCCCCGACCTGATGCCGAGCGATGTCACCGGGCAGGTGATCTTCGTGCCGCGGGAGGGCTCGTTCCGCTTCCGCCAGGGCCCCGCGTTCACCAACCTGCTGCTCGCCGACGAGATCAACCGCACCCCGCCCAAGACCCAGGCGGCGCTGCTGGAGGCGATGGAGGAGCGGCAGGTCACGGTCGAGGGCGAGCCGCGCCCGCTGCCCGACCCGTTCCTGGTGGTCGCGACCCAGAACCCGGTCGAGTACGAGGGCACCTACCCGCTCCCCGAGGCGCAGCTGGACCGCTTCCTGTTCAAGCTGCTGGTCCCCTACCCCGCCGCCGACCAGGAGCGGGCGATGCTGGCCAGGCACGACGCCGGGATGGACCCGCACGACCTCGCCAGCGTCGGGGTCAAGGCGGTCGCGGGCGTGCAGGACCTGGCCGAGGCGCGCCGCGAGATCCAGCAGATCCGCGTGGAGCCGCCGGTGCAGGGCTACATCGTCGCGCTGGCGCGGGCGACCCGCGAGTCCCCCTCGCTGGCGCTGGGCGTGTCGCCGCGGGGGGCGACGATGCTCCAGCGGGCCGCCAAGGCGTGGGCGTGGCTGGCCGGCCGGCCGTTCGTCACCCCGGACGAGGTGAAGGCGGTCGTGAAGCCGACGCTGCGCCACCGGATCGAGCTTCGACCTGAGGTGGAGCTCGAGGGCGTCAACCCCGACGGCGTCCTGGACGGCATCCTCGCCGGCGTCCCCGTGCCCCGGTGAGCCGCCTGCCGGTCCCGACGGTCCGGCTGGCGGCCGCGGCCGCGCTGGCCTCGGGGGTGATCCTGCTGCTGCCGGTGCCCGCGCCCGGGGGGCTGCTCCTGGCCGACGCGGCCCTGGCCGCGCTCGCCCTGGCCGACTGGCTGCTGGCGCCGGCGCCCGGCCGGCTGGGCGTCACCCGCTCCCTGCCGGGCGTGGTGCCGCTCGGCGGTGAGGCCGCGATCACCTGGGAGGTCGCCAACCCCACGGCGCGGCTGGTGCGCGTCAGGCTGGCCGACGAGCTGGCGCCGTCGCTGCGGGCGGCGACGCGGCGGGCGCGGCTGCGTGTCCCCGCCCACGGGCGGGCGGGCGCCTCGACCCTGATCCGCCCGGGCCGGCGCGGCCGCTTCGAGCCGGCCGAGATCGTGCTGCGCGTCCAGGGGCCGCTCGGGCTGGCCGCCAGGCAGGCCCGCCGCCGGCTCCCGGGCACGCTGCGGGTGTACCCGCCGTTCCACTCGCGCGAGGAGGCGGAGCTGCGCATCGACAAGGCGCGCATCCTCGAGGTGGGGCTGCGCTCGGCGCAGGGCCGCGGCGGCGGGACCGAGTTCGACTCGCTGCGCGAGTACGGCGTGGACGACGAGTTCCGCCGGATCGACTGGGCCGCGACCGCGCGTGCCGGCAAGGCGATCGTGCGCACCTACCGCGCCGAGCGCAACCAGACGGTCCTGCTGCTGCTGGACGCCGGGCGGACGATGGCCGGGCGGGTGCAGGACCCGGTGCTCGGTGAGAGCCTGCCGCGCCTGGACCATGCGATGGACGCGGTGATGATGCTGACCGCGGTCGCCACCCGGCTGGGCGACCGCGCGGGGCTGGTCGCCTTCGACGACGAGGTGCGGGCGATCGTGCCGCCGGGCCACACGCGCGAGCAGCTCACGCGGGTCACCGAGTCGATGTACTCGCTGGAGCCGGCGCTGGTCGAGAGCGACTACCGGGGGGCGTTCGCCGAGTCGCTGGCCAGGTTCCGGCGGCGCGCGCTGCTGGTGGTGTTCACCGAGCTGGCCGAGGAGGCGGTCACCGAGACGCTGTTCCCCGCGCTGCCCCTGATCGCCCGCGACCACCTGCTGGTCCTCGCCAGCGTCCGCGACCCCCAGCTGATCGACTGGTCGGGTGCGGTGCCGACCGAGGCCCGCACCGCCTACCGCAAGGCCGCCGCGGCGTCGGCGCTGGCGGCGCGGCGGCGGACCGTCGCGCGCCTGGGCGCGCTCGGCGCGACCGTGGTCGACGCGCCGCCGGGCGAGCTGGCGCCCCGCCTGGCCGACGCCTACCTCAGGGTCAAGGCCACCGGCCGGCTGTAGCCGTCCCCGGGGGACCAGCCGGTCCGCTCCTGCTCGCCGATCTGGCCGCTGAAGCCGCGGGCGGCGGCGCGGCGGCCCAGCACGACCACGTACACCACGAACGCGGCCTCGGCCAGCAGGCCGATCCCGACCCGCAGCCAGGTCGGCCACGGCTGGCCGGTGACGTAGCCCTCGATCGTCCCGGCGACCGCGAACACCAGCACCAGGCCGAGCACGATCACGACCGCGCGCCGGCCCTCCTCGGCGAGCGCGGCGAGCCGCGGCCGGTCGCCGGGGCTGATCCACGCCCAGCCGAGCGCGAGGCCGCTGCCGCCGGCGACGAACACGGCGGTCAGCTCCAGCAGCCCGTGGGGCAGGATCAGCCCCCAGAACCTGGGGAGCTGCCCGACCGCGGCGAACAGCCCGGCCACCTCCCCCAGCGCGGCGCCGTTGGCGACCAGCAGCCAGCCGGTGAGCACGCAGCCGAGCACGCCCGCGGCGAACGCCAGGAAGGCCACCTGGATGTTGTTGGTGAACACCTCGGTGGCGAACTGGGTCGCCTCCTCGGAGCGGTAGTAGGACTCGAACTCCTCGTTGACGTAGGCCTCGCGCGCCGCGGCCGGCCCGAGCGCATCCACCGCCGCGGGCGAGTTGGCGATCCAGATGCCGAGCGCGAGCGCCGGGACCGCGAACAGCACCGCCGAGACGAGCACGAACCGCCGCGCGTGCCACACCGCCGCCGGGAACGTGACCGCCAGGAACCAGCCCGCGGCACGAAGGGTGCGCGGCCGGGTACCGTAGAGCACGGCGCCGGCACGGGCGACCAGGCGGCTCAGCCGGGCGGTCAGCGCCGGGTCCCGGTAGTAGGTCTGGGCGTAGGACAGGTGCGTCGTGGCCCGCTGGTAGAGCCGCACCAGCTCGTCCAGCTCGGCCGCGCCGAGCCGGTCCAGCCCCCTGCCGGCGCGCGCGGCCAGCTCGGCCAGCCGGTCCCACGCCGGCTGGTTGGTCGCGAGGAAGCGATCGATGTCCACATCGGCTCCGGTCGACGGCCACCAGGTCATGCCGATTGTCGCACCACGGAGCATGGCAAGGAGCGGGAGCGATGGAGCAGGCAGGCGGGTCGCACGCCGCACGCCCCCGGGCGGTGGCGCCCCCCGGCGCGCGGGTGGTCACCCCCGAGGCGGTGTCCCTGCAGTTCGAGACGGCCAACGTCGGCTCGCGCGGGGTCGCGTTCATGCTCGACGGCGGCGTCGTCGCCGCGGGTCTGCTGGTCATCTTCATGGCGCTGGGCGCGGTCGCCGGGCTCGCGGGCGGCGACCTGCCGGCGTGGCTGGGGGTCTCGCTGCTGCTCGTCATCGTCGTGGCGTGGATGTTCGGCTACTTCATCGCCCAGGAGACGCTGTGGCGCGGGCGCACGCTCGGCAAGGCGGCGCTCGGGCTGCGGGTGGTGACCCGCGAGGGCGGGCCGGTCCGCTTCCGGCACGCGCTCATCCGCACGCTCCTGCTGCTGGTGGACCTCGTCCTCAGCCTGGGCTTCGTCGCGGTCGCCACGATCCTGCTGAGCCGCGCGAACCAGCGGCTGGGCGACATGGTCGCGGGCACGCTGGTGCTGCGCGAGCGCAGCGGCTCGCGGCCGCCGGCGCCGGTCGTGTTCGCCGCCCCGCCCGGCCTGGAGCCCTACGTGGCGCTGCTGGACACCGGTCGTCTCGACCAGCAGGAGTACCAGACGGTCCGCGCGTTCCTGCTGCGCGCCGCGGAGCTTGCGCCGCAGGCCCGCGCCCGGCTCGCGCTCGGCATCGCCACCCCGCTCGCGGCGCGCGTGCGGCCGGCACCGCCCGACGGCCTGCCGCCGGAGGTGTTCCTCCAGGCCGTCGCCGCCGCCTACCAGCTCCGGCAGCGCCCGCCGGGACCGCCGCCCGGGGCCGCCTGGCCCGGCTGGGGCCCGCCCGCCGCCGGCCCGGGGCTCGGCGGCTCGCCCGCCTGGCCCGCCGCCGGGGGCGGCGGGCCAGGCGGGCGAGCGTGGAACGGGGCGCCGCCGGCGGGCCAGGGGTGGGGGCCTCCGGCGCCGCCGCAACCGGCGGCCGCCGACCGCGCGCCCGCGGCGCCGGGCGCCGGGCCCGTGCCGCCGGACGCCGCCCGGGCGGCGCCGGAGGGGGAGCACGGCGCCCCCGGCGGGGGCTTCACGCCGCCGGACTGAGGCCTGCCGGTCACCCCGGCGGGTGTCCGGCAGGCGCCTTGGCCTCAGGTGCCCTCGGTCCAGGAGTGCAGGTAGCGGTCCTGGGCGGCGGTGAGCCGGTCGATCTCGATCCCCATCGTGCCGAGCTTGACGCGCGCGACCTCCGCGTCGATCTCGGGCGGGACGTCGTGGACCCGGACCTCCAGCCCGGTCTGCCTGACCAGCCACTCCAGCGACAGCGACTGGTCGGCGAAGGACATGTCCATGACCGCGGCCGGGTGCCCCTCGGCGGCGCCGAGGTTCACCAGCCGGCCCTCGGCGATCAGGTTGATCCGCCGGCCGTCCTCGAGGGTGTACTCCTCGACGTTCTCGCGTACCCGCGTGACCCGGGTGGCCAGCTCGGCGAGGGCCACCTTGTCGATCTCGACGTCGAAGTGGCCGGAGTTGGCGATGATCAGGCCGTCCTTGGCGGCGCGGAAGTGCTCGCCGGTGAGGATGTCGCGGTCGCCGGTGACGCTCACGGCCACGTCCGCCTCGCGGATCGCCTGCTGCATCGGCGCGACCTCGAACCCGTCCATCGCGGCCTCGAGCGCCCGGATCGGGTCGACCTCGGTGACGATCACGCGGGCGCCCATGCCGCGGGCGCGCATCGACAGGCCCTTGCCGCAGTAGCCGTAGCCGGCCACGACGAACACCTTCCCGGCGAGCAGGACGTTGGTGGCGCGCAGGATCCCGTCGATGCTCGACTGGCCGGTGCCGTAGCGGTTGTCGAACAGGTGCTTGGTGGGGGTGTCGTTGACCGCGATGATCGGGTAGGCGAGCGCGCCCTCGCGCTCCATCTGGCGCAGGCGGATCACGCCGGTGGTGGTCTCCTCGGTGCCGGCGCGGACCTCGCCGAGCTGCTCGCGGCGCTTGGTGTGCAGCAGGGTCACCAGGTCGCAGCCGTCGTCCATGGTGACGTTCGGCCGGGTGTCCAGGGCCGCGTCGAGGTGGCGGTAGTAGCCGTCGGTGTCCACGCCGCGCCGGGCGAACGTCGCCACGCCGTAGTGCTGGACGAGCGCGGCGGCGGTGTCGTCCTGCGTCGACAGCGGGTTGGAGGCGCACAGGGTGACCTCCGCCCCGCCGGCGGCGAGGGTGCGCATCAGGTTGGCGGTCTCGGTGGTCACGTGCAGGCAGGCCGCGACCTTGAGGCCGGCGAGCGGCTGCTCCTTCTCGAAGCGCGAGCGGACCTCGCGCAGGACCGGCATGTGCCGGTCGGCCCACTCGACGCGCAGGCGGCCCTCGTCGGCGAGCGCCAGGTCATGGACGTCGTACGGCAAGATTCCTCCTCGTGGTCACAGCCCCCGGTCGACGGTCCTCCCCGGCGGGAGGCGGTCGGCGACCCGCGCATCCGGCGGGCGGGACGGGCGGCGCGGCCGCGGATCGCGCACCGCGGCAGCCGCAAGTCGCGCCAGTCTGCCCGACGCGCCCGTGCCCATCAACCGGAGCGGCCGGGCGGCGCGGCGGCCGGGCGGCCGGGCGGCGCGGCGGGCTCCCGGAGCCCCTGCAGTTCGAGCGGCGGCAGCTCGTCGGCGGGCTCGAACCCGAACACGTGGCCGTGGAAGGCCAGCTCGGCCTCCAGGCAGCGGCGGATCGTGCCGACCCGCCGGAAGCCGTGCTGCTCGCCCTCGAAGGTGAGGTAGGCGAACGGGACCCCGCGCGCCTGGAGCGCCGCCGCCATCTTCGCGGCCTGGGACGGCGGGACGATGCGGTCCTCCAGGCCCTGCAGCAGCAGCAGCGGGCTGGCCAGCCGGTCGGTGTGGTGGATCGGCGAGCGCTCGCGGTAGCGGTCGGCGGCCTCGGGGAGGGGACCGATCAGCCCGTCGAGGTAGCGGGACTCGAACTTGTGGGTCTCGGCGGCGAGCGCGGTCGCGTCCGCGACGCCGTAGTAGCTCACCCCGGCGGCGAAGACGTCGGTGAAGGTGAGCGCGCACAGCGCGGTGTAGCCGCCGGCGCTGCCGCCGCGGATGGCGATCCGCTCGGGGTCGACGTACCCCTGCGCGGCCAGGTGGCGGGCGGCGGCGACGCAGTCCTGCACGTCGACCTCGCCCCAGGCGCCCTGGAGCCGCTCGCGGTAGGCGCGGCCGTAGCCGGTGCTGCCGCCGTAGTTGACGTGGACCACCGCGAACCCGCGGCTGGTCCAGAACAGCGTCTTGAGGCTGAACGACGCCGGTGTCTGCGCGGTGGGCCCGCCGTGCCCGTTGACCAGCAGCGGCGGCCGCTCCCCCAGCATGCCGGCGGCGGCCGGGTTGGCCGGCGGGTAGTAGACCGCGAACGCGCTGCCGCCGCCGGCGGTCGGGAACTCCAGCGGCTCGGGCTCGGAGATCAGCCCGCGGTCCAGCTCGATGGACAGGCTGCGCCGCAGCACCCGCACGCCCGGCTCGCCGCCGTCCGGCTCGCCGCGGTCGGGCTCGATCAGCACCACCGCCGCGGGCTCGCGGTGCGAGGCGGCCACGCACACCAGCCGCCGCCCGTCGCTTGCGAGGTACGGCCCGGGGAAGTCGGTGAACGGCAGCTCGGGGTAGCGCAGCCCGCCGCGGTCGATCACGCCCAGGCGCTGGACGCCGCCCTGGTTGACCACGCAGGCGACGCGGCCGCCGTCCAGGAACGCGTAGGTCGACTGGCCGAACACCCACTGCGGCGCGCCGAGCTCCGCGGGCAGCTCCGTGACGGGCTCGTCGCCGTCGCCGTCGCCGGGCGACCGGTACAGGTTCCACCAGCCGGTCCGGTCGGAGACGAAGTGGAGCACCCCCTCCGGGCTCCACGACGGCTGGAAGATCGACTCCCGCGGGCCGCCGGCGACCCGGCGCGCGTCGGCGACCCCGCCGTCCCCGGTGACCCGCCCGAGCCACAGCTCGGTCCCGTCCCAGGGCATGCGCGGGTGGTCCCAGCTGATCCAGGCCAGCCGGGTGCGGTCGGGCGACAGGCGCGGACAGGCGAAGAAGTCGTGTCCGGCGGCGACCGTCCGCGGCGGCGTCGAGCCGTCCAGGTCCACCACGACCAGCTCGTTCGCGGGCTCGCCCGCGTGGGAGTGGCGCTCGCGCACGCACCACAGCCTGGAGCCGTCGAGGTCCAGCTCGAGGTCGGCGTAGCGGTCGCCCTGCTCGATCGCGGGCGCAGGCGTGATCGGCAGGGGCCGCCCGGCCGGGTCCAGGCGGTACAGGCGCTGGTCGGCGAAGTCGGCGTACACCACCGTCCCGTCACGGCTGGTCCACGCCCCGCCGCCGTACTCGTGCACCAGTGTGCGGGCGTTCGCGTCCGGGGGCAGCACGTCCGGGGCGGTCACGTCCCCGGGCGGCGCGTCCGACCGGCCTGGGCGGGACGCCGCGACCCCTCCCCCGCCGGATCCGGTCGCGCCGGCGGGATCGTGCCGGACGATGCAGGTGCGGCCGCCCTCGCTGGGCCGCAGCTCGGCCCAGAGCACGGACCCGCCGTCCAGGCGCGGCTCGCCGAGGCCGACGCTGCCGGCGGCCGTCAGCTCCGCGGCGAGCGGCGAGGGCCAGGCGCCGTAGGGGAAGGGTCGTGTCGTCGGCACTGCGGTCTCCTTGTCGCATGCGTCGTGGTCGAGCCGACCGGCGGGCGGGTGGCCGGCCGGGGTCAGCCCCCGGGCGCGCCCCTGGCCGCCTTGGGCGGGAGGAACTCGCGCACCTCGCCGGTGAGGACGAACGCGACCTGCTCGGCGATGTCGACCGCGTGGTCCCCCAGCCGCTCCAGGAAGCGCCCCGCGAGCACCGCCTGGATCGCCCAGGCCAGCATCGCGCCGGTCCCGGTGAGCTGGCCGAGCTGCTCCAGGAGGCGGTCGTTCAGCAGGTCGACCGCGCGGTCGAGGTCCGGCAGCGACCGCGCGAGGTCCAGGTCCCGCCGGTCGAGCGCGTCCAGCGCGGTTCGGGCGAGCCGCTCGGCGTGGCCGCCCATGTCCAGCAGCAGCTCGCGCGGCTCGTCCGGCGGGCCGGCGCGGTCCATCCGGACCGCCGCGCGGGCGAGGTTGGTGGCCAGCCCGGCCATGCGCTCCAGGTGGGTGTCGATGTGCAGCAGGCCCGCCAGCAGCCGCAGGTCGCCGGCGACCGGCTGCTCCAGCGCGACCGTCCGCAGCAGGTCCCAGTGGATCGCGGCGCTGGTCGCCTGGACCGCCCGGTGGCCGTCGCCGATCGTGGCCGCCACGCCCTCGTCCCCCGAGCGCAGCGTGCCGATGGCCGGGCCGAGCAGCGCGCACACCCGGCCCCCGAGGTCCAGCAGGCGCGCTTCGAGCTCGGCGACCCGCTGCTGGAACGTGACGCGCATCAGCGCCCCCCGATGCCGTGCCTGTGCCGAGCCGGTGCGGTGCGGTGCCGGCGGCCCCGGGGACGGTCGCGGCTCGGCGGTCCGCGCGCCGCACCCCCACCGTCGCCGGCGGCGCCGTCGAGGGTGGGGCGTCGCCCGACCCGTCGCTGGCGTGTCAGCTTACCGCCGTGGCCGACCGGGCGGCGGCGCGCCGTGCCAGCCGGCGCGCGCCGTGGCCCGGGGCGAGCAGCAGCGACGCGGCGAACGCCGCGGCGGCGACGAGCACGATCGCGGGACCGGCGGCGATGCGCCAGGCGGCGCTCAGCAGCAGCCCGGCCGCGCCGCTGGCGGCGCCGAGCGCGCCGCCGACGGCCATGCTCACGCCGAGCCGGTCGGTCCACAGGCGCGCCGCCGCGGCCGGGGCGGTCAGCAGGGCGACCGGCAGGATCGTGCCGACCGCCGGGACGCACGCGACCACGACCAGCTCCAGCAGCACCAGGAACGCGACGTCGAGCGCGACCGCCGGGTAGCCGAGCGCGGCGAGGGTGGTGGGGTCGAACGCGCCCAGCAGCAGCTCCTTGTGCAGCGCGGCGAGCGCGGCCAGCACGGCGGCGGCGACCGCCGCGGTGACCACCAGGTCGCCCGGCCGGACGGTGACGATCGAGCCGGTCAGGTAGGCCGCCAGGTCGCGGGAGAAGCCGCTGCGGGTGGACACCAGCAGCACGCCGAGCGCGAACGCGCCCGCGAGGACCACCCCGGTGGCGCTGGTGGGGTCGACCCGCCGGGTGGACCCGAACAGCGCGACCGCGAGGACCACGGCCAGCCCGAACAGGCCGGCGCCGAGCAGCAGGTCGATCCCGGCGATGCTCGCCAGGACGACGCCGGGGAACGTGGCGTGGCCCATGGCCATGGCGAAGAACGGCAGGCGGCGCAGGAGCACGTGGACCCCGACCACCCCGCACAGCGCCCCGACCAGCACGGCCTCGACCAGGGCCCGCTGCATGAAGGCGGGCGCGAGCAGCCCGGCGGGCCCGCTCACGCGGCCCTCCCGGCCGCGGCCGCGCGGGCGCCGCCGGCCGCGCGGGCGCGCACCCGCCGCAGCACCGGCGCGAGCGCCAGGCAGGCGAGGAAGCAGGCGACCAGGACCGCGACCACGGCCGCCGCCGAGCCGACCCGCAGCCCGTAGCGGACCGACGCCTGGAAGCTCGCGGCCAGCCCGAGCCAGCCGCCGAGCGCCCCGAGCGCGCAGGCGACCAGGGTCATGGTCGCGATCCGCTCGGTGACCAGCCGCGCCGCCACCGCGGGGATGACCAGGAAGGCCAGCACCAGCATGGTCCCGACCGCCTCGAGGGCGACCACGACCACCAGCGCCACGCAGAGGTTGAGCACCAGGTCGAGCGCGACCGTCCGGTAGCCCAGCGCGGCCGCTCCGCCGGGGTCGAACGCGCGCAGCACCAGCTCCTTGGAGAGCAGCCCGAGCGTGACCAGGACGGCGGCGCCGACCGCGGCGGTCAGCAGCACCTCGCCGGCGCCGACCGCCAGCAGCCGGCCGAACAGCAGCAGCGTGAGGTCGGTCGCGAACGTGCTGCGCAGGCTGACCAGGGCGACGCCGACGGCGAACATGGCGGTCATCACGATCGCCAGCGACGCGTCGGCGCCGACCCGCCGGCTGGCCCCGAGCGGTGCGACCAGCGCCGCGGTGAGCAGCGCGAACACGAGCGCGCCGAGCGGCAGCGGCCAGCCGAGGATCGCGGCCAGCACCACCCCGGGGAACACGGTGTGGCTGAGCACCTCGCCGTAGAAGGCCAGCCGCCGCAGCACGACGGCGACCCCGACCGCCCCGCCGAGCACGCCCAGCAGCAGCGCCTCGGCCAGGGCGCGGCGCATGAACGGGACCGCGAACGGGTCGAGCAGCAGCCTCACGGGCGCATGAGGATCAGGTCGTCGCCGCTGAGCCCGAGCGCCCGGCCGCCGTAGGTGGCGCGCAGCAGCTCGGGGGTGAGCGTCGCCCCCACGGGGCCGAAGCCGAACTGGTGGTGGTTGAGCAGGCAGGCCTGGTCGCAGGCCAGGTGCGCCAGGGCGAGGTCGTGGGTGGACAGCAGGACCGCGGCGCCGCCGGCGCGCAGCCGCGCGAGCGCGGCGAGCAGCAGCTCCTGGCTGGTGGCGTCGACGCCGTTGAACGGCTCGTCGAGCAGCAGCAGCCGGGCCTCCTGGGCGATCGCCCGGGCGAGCAGGACGCGCTGGCGCTGACCGCCGGACAGGGCGCCGAACCGCCGCCGCGCGAGCGCCGCGAGCCCGACCTGCTCCAGGGCCTGCGCCGCGGCCGCCCGGTCGGCCCTGCCGGGGCGGCGCAGCCAGCCGATCCGGCGGTAGCGGCCCATCAGCACGACCTGCAGCGCGGACACGGGGAACTCCGCGTCGAGCACGTCGGCCTGCGGCACGTAGGCGACCTCGCCGCGGGCGGCGGCGGGGCTGCGCCCGAGCACCGCGATCGAGCCGCGCACGACCTCGACCAGCCCCAGCACCGCCCGCAGCAGGGTGGACTTGCCCGCGCCGTTGGGGCCGACGAGCGCGACCCCGCGCCCGGGCAGGATGCTCGCGGTGACGCCCTCGACCACGGGGACGCGGTCGTAGGCGAGCGCGACGTCGCGCAGGTCGAGCGCGGCGGCCGGGCCGGCGGCGGGCCCGTTCGCGGAGGGCTCAGCGGAGGTGGGCAACGATCGTGTCCGTGTTGTGGCGGATCATGTCGAGATAGGTGCCCGCCGGGGAGTCCGGCGGGCCCAGGCTGTCACCGTACAGTGCCTGCGGGCCGGTGACGACCTCGACCCCGGCCTCGCTGGCGATCGTCTGCGCGGTCTCGGGCGGCAGGGAGCTCTCGGCGAAGATCGCCTTGACCCCGGTGCGGCGGATCCGGGCGACGAGGTCCGCGACCTGCCGGGCGGACAGCTCGGCGCTGGTGTCGAAGCTCGGGATGATCGCGCCCACGTACTCCAGCCGGTAGCGCGCGGCGTAGTAGCCGAACGCCTCGTGGTTGGTGACGAGCTTGCGGTTGGACAGCCCGGCGAGGTCCCGCTCCACCTGCGCGTCGAGCCGCTGGAGCCGGGCGCGGTAGGCCGCGAGGTTGGCGCGGTAGGTGACGGCGCCGCCGGGGTCGGCGTCGGACAGGGCACGCGCGACGTTGGCGACCATGACCTCGGCGTTGCGGGGGTCCTGCCAGATGTGCGGGTCGAAGCGGCCCTCCCCCGCCGGCGCGCCGCCGCCCTCGCCGCTGTGGCCGAGCAGGTGGACGCCGGTGCTGGCGTCGACGCGCCGGCCGCTGAACCCGGACGCCCGGATGGTCTCGTCCAGCCAGCTCTCCAGCCCCACCCCGTTGGCGACCAGGACCGGCGCCCGGCCGATCGCGGCGAGGTCGGCCGGCGAGGGCTCGTAGTCGTGCGCGTCCACGTTCGGCGGCAGGATGCCGGTCACCCGTACCCGGTCGCCGCCGATCTGGCGGACGAAGTCGGCGAGCTGGGTGGTGGTCGCCACGGCCCCCAGCCGGCCGTCCTGCGGGCCCGCGCCGTCGGCGGCGCAGCCGGCAGGTACCAGCCCCACCAGCAGGGCCAGCAGGGCCAGCGCGGCGTGGCGTGGGCGGGTGGGGATGCGCATCGGCGGCTCCGGGGCTGCAGGGCGGGGTCCGGCCGTGCCGGCGGACACATAGATGAAAACGGTTATCAGTTGCATCTGTCAACCGGTGCGGGCCTCAGGGGCCTCGGCGGCGCTCGCGGTCCACCGCCTGCGTGCCGGCGGCGAAGGTCGCGACCGCGTGCGCGGCCGCGTCGCCGAGCTGCTCGAGCGCGACCGGGTCGACGTTGCCCAGGCGGTCGCAGGCGCGGTGGTAGCAGCCGTCGTACGGCTGCCCCGGGCCGGCGCCGCCGCCCGGCTCGCCCGCGCCCTTGATCCCCTCGGCACCGGAGAACAGGCCGCCGACGGGCACGCCGCGGGCGGCGAACGCCGCGTGGTCGGAGCGCCCGGACAGGTCGATGGTGCGGCTGCCGAGCCCCTGCGACCGGAACCAGGCGCCGAGCGTGCCCCGGACCACCCGCGACCCGGGCGGCCCGCCGCCGTAGACCAGGCGCGAGAAGTTGGGCGAGCCGATCATGTCGAGGTTGAGGTAGAGCGCGATCCGGTCCAGCTCGGCCCGGGTCCGGCCGCCCACCCAGTGGCGCGAGCCCAGCAGGCCCGGCTCCTCAGCGCCCCACCAGGCGAAGCGGAGCGTGGCGCGCGGGCGGGACCGGGCCACCGCGCGGGCGATCTCCAGCACCGCGGCGGTGCCGCTGCCGTCGTCGTTGATGCCCGGGCCGCCCGGGACGCTGTCCAGGTGCGCGCCGACCATGACCACCCGGTCGCCCGGGCTGCCGGGCAGCTCGGCGAGCAGGTTGGCGGTCGGGCGCAGCGCCGAGACGGTCTCGGCGGTCACGTGCGCCGGGCCGCGCAGGCCGGCCAGCCGCGCCGCGACCTGGTTGCGCAACGCGAGCACGGGCAGGCGGACGCCGGGCCCGCCGAGCGTGCCCTCGAACGCCTCGACGCCGGCCGGGCGCGGCCCGTCGGCGACCAGCAGCGCGCTCGCGCCCGCCTGCTGGGCGCGATCCGCCTTGACCCTGAAGGGGCAGCCGCCCCGCTGCACCAGCGCGATCGCGCCGCGCGCGAAGCCGGCGAAGTCGCCCGGGTCGCAGCCGCTGGTCGTGGCGCCCGCGCCGGCCGCGGGGGGCAGGTCGACCGGCCGCAGCGGGGCGCGGACGTCGCCGCCGGCCGAGAACGCCAGCAGCCGGTAGTCGAACCCGGCGCGCAGCCCGGGCACGCCGGGGACCTCGAGCAGCGGCGGGCGGCGCTGGGCGAACACCGGGACGTCGAACCGGTCGGTCCGCGGGGCGTACCCGGCGGCGCGCAGCTCGCGCTCGACGTAGGCGAGCGAGGCGTCGTACCCGCCGGTGCCGGCCGCCCGGTTGCCGTCGTTGGCCTCGGCGATCCGCTGCAGCGCCTCCAGGTGCCGGCGCATCCCACCGGCGCCGACCGCGGCGCGCAGGCCCGCGCTGGTCGGGCCGGCCAGGCCGGCCGGGCGGGGCGCGGGCGGGGCGGGTGCCGCGGGTGCCGGCCGGCGGTCCCGTCCCAGGGTCACCAGCAGCGCCACGGCGAGCGCCGCGACCGCGGCCAGCGCCGCCGCGACCCGCCGTCCGCGCTGCCGTCCGGCCACAGGTGAACCCCCCGGGATGCGCGTCGCGGGCGCCGCGGCCGGCCCCGGCACGCGGTCCCCGGCCTGCCGCGCACGGCGAGCGGGCCGTCGCGGCCGCCCGCCGCCTCATGGTAGCCGGCCGCATCCGCGCGGCGGGACCCGCTGCCGCCCGGCTCCCACCCGGCTCCGGGCGCAGCGCGGCGGGACCCGCTGCCGCCCGGCTCCTACCCGGCCGCGGCGGGCAGCAGCGCGAGGACCAGCTCGCGGAAGCGGGGGCGGATCCGCGCGGCGACCTCGAGCACCTCCGCGTGGCTGGTGGGGCTGCCGCCGGGGCGGTGGACGTTGGTGATCGCCGAGACCGCCGCGACCCGCAGGCCGTCGGCGCGGGCGGCGATCACCTCCGGGACGGTGGACATCCCCACCGCGTCGGCCCCGAAGGCGCGGTACATCGCGATCTCGGTGGGCGTCTCGTAGGAGGGCCCGCCGGCGGCGAGGTAGACCCCCTCGTGCACGGGCAGGCCCGCGGCGCCTGCTGCGCGCGCCGCGTGCGCGCGCAGCTCCGCGTCGTACGCGCCGGCGAGGTCGACGAAGTCCGGGCCGCCGCGCAGCGGGTTGTCGAACAGGAAGTTGATGTGGTCGCGGACGACCATCAGGTCGCCCGCCCGGTACTCCTGGTTCAGCCCGCCGGCCGCGTTCGTGGCCACCAGGGCGCGGCAGCCCACCGCGGCGGCCAGGCGCGTGGCGAACGCGACCTGCGCGGCCGACCAGCCCTCGTACATGTGCACCCGGCCGGCGAGGACCAGCACCGGGACGTCCCCGAGCCGACCGGCGACCAGCGCGCCGGCGTGCCCGGGGACGCGCGGGACCGGCAGCCCCGGCAGCTCGGCGGCGGCCACGGTGACCGGCTCGGGCACCTCGCCGGCGAGATCCCCGAGCCCGGACCCGAGCACCAGCGCGACCGCCGGCCGCTCGGGCAGCCGCGCCGCGAGCGCCGCCGCCGCCGGTGCCACCGGCGCGGGCAGGTCCCTGCTCATCGCGCGGCGCGTGCCGCCACGCCCGCCTTGACGCGCTCGATGGTGGCGATGCCGGCGGGGTCCACCCCGCGGGCGAGCGCGAGGTACACGGAGGTGTAGTCGGCGAACACGACCAGCCGCGCGAGCCGGACCAGCGCCGGGCCGGTGCCCGCGCGCCGCAGCACCGGCGCGCCCGGCGCGCCGGCGTCCCAGGCGCCGGCGGGGTCGAGCCCGATCGCCTCGAGCACGGCCTCCAGGCGGTGCGGGTCGCGCGGGTGCTCGCCGGGCTCGTCGCGCAGCACGACCAGCTCCCGGTCGGGACCGAGCCCGCCCTCCAGCGCCATGACCTCGTTGTGGTCGGCCTCGGGGAGCGCGGCGCCGATCGCCGAGACCTTCGCGTTCTCGTTGCACTGCGCACGCAGGCGGGTCGCGGCGACCGCCCCGAGCACCCCGGTGCCCCAGACGACCGGGAGCCTGCCGAGCAGCCGGCCGGCCGCCGCCTTGGCGGGGTTGCGCCGGGCCGCCGCCGCGGGGCCGAGCGCGTCGTCCTCGGCGTCGAGGGCGTCGGCGAGCGCGGGCACGTCCGCGGTCGCGCCCGGGAGCACCCCGGCGGCCTCGGCCGCCGCCAGCACCGGGATCGCCAGCGACCACAGCGCCGCACGCGGCGGCATCCCCGGGGGCACCGGGACCCGCGGCACCTGGTGCGCCTCGGCCAGCTCGGCGAGCCGCCCGCCGGACGCGACCGTGACGAGCCTGGCGCCGGCCGCCAGGCCCTGCTCGGCGGCGGACAGCGTCTCGTCGGTCCCGCCGGAGTAGCTGACCGCGACCAGCAGCGTGCCCGGGCCGACGAAGCCGGGGAGCCGGTCGGACTTGACGGTCAGCACCGGGACGCGGGCGCTCGTGAGCGCGAGCGCGGCGAGCACGTCACCGGCGATCCCGGACCCCCCCATGCCCGCGACCACCATCGCCGAGGGGACCGGCCCGGCGAGGTCGGCCCCGCGCGCGGCGGCCAGCGCCGTCCTCGCCTGCCGGCCGCCCGAGGCGACCAGCCCGAGCATCCCGCCCGGGTCGCCGCCGGCCAGCTCCGCGGGATCGTCGAGGCCGACCGCGCGCGCCCCGCCCCGGGTCATCCGCCCTCCGCCGACGCGGCCGGCCGCTCGGCCTCGTCGATGAGCATCACGGGGATGCCCTCCCGGATCGGGTACCGGTAGTGGCACCGGCGGCACTCGATCACCTGCTCGGGCTCCTTGTGGTCGACCTCGCCCCGGCAGTTCGGGCAGGCGAGGATCGCCAGCAGCTCGGCGTCCACGGCCACGATCGCGCTCCTCCTGCTGTGCACGGCCGCCGGCTCCGGCGGCGCAAGGGGGTGATCTTACGCGGGCTCGCCGCCGACGCGACCGAGCACCTCGTCGCGGATGCGCCCCATCTCCGCCTCGTCGCGCGCCTCGACGTTGAGCCGCAGCAGCGGCTCGGTGTTGCTCGGGCGCAGGTTGAACCACCAGCCGTCCCCGCGGACGGTGAGCCCGTCGGTCCGGTCCTGCTCGTGCCGGGACCAGGCGCGCGCGGCGGACTCGACGACCGCCCGCGGGTCAGGCACGCGGCGGTTGATCTCGCCCGACTGGACGTAGGTGCGGTAGGGCGCGAGCACCCGGGACAGCGGCGCCCCGGCCCGGCTCAGCACGTCCAGGACGACCAGCGCGGCGATCAGCCCGGAGTCCGCGCGGTAGTTGTCCCGGAAGTAGTAGTGGCCGGAGTGCTCGCAGCCGAAGACGGCGTGCTCCTGCGCCATGACCTGCTTGATGAAGGAGTGGCCGACGCGGGTGCGCACCGCCCGCCCGCCGGCGGCCCGGATCGTCTCGGGCACCACCTGGGAGCAGATCAGGTTGTACAGGACCGTCCCGCCCGCCTCGCGCTCGAGCATCGTCCGGGCGACCAGCGCGCCGACCAGGCTGGACGGCACGGTCGCGCCCTGCTCGTCGACCAGGAACACCCGGTCGGCATCGCCGTCGAACGCCAGGCCCACGTCGGCGCCCTCCGCCACGACCCGCTTGCGCAGGTCCTCCAGGTTCTCCGGCTCGATCGGGTTGGCGGGGTGGTTGGGGAAGGTGCCGTCCAGCTCGAAGTACATCGGGACCAGCTCGAAGGGGAGCGGGCCGGCCCCGCCGGGCGTGCCGCCGAAGACCGCCGGCAGCACGTGCCCGGCCATGCCGTTGCCGGCGTCCACCACCACCCGCAGCGGGCGCAGCGCGCCGGCGTCGACGAAGCCGCGCACGTGCTCGGCGTACCGCGGCAGCAGGTCGTCGCGGGTGAGGATCCTGCCCCGCGCGGCCGCCGGCGGCGGCGGGGCCGAGGCGGCCAGGCGCTTGATCTCGGCCAGGCCGGACTCCTCGCCGACGGGGACGGCGCCGGCCCGGCAGAGCTTGATCCCGTTGTAGCGGGAGGGGTTGTGGCTGGCGGTGAACATCGCCCCCGCGACGTCGAGGTGGCCGGCGACGAAGTAGAGCATGTCGGTCGAGCACAGCCCGACCCGGACGACGTCGGCGCCCTGGCCGGCGGCGCCGTCGGCGAACGCGCTCGCCAGCGGCTCGGAGGACAGGCGCATGTCCTGCCCGACCGCGACACACCCGGCCCCGGTGACGGCCACGAACGCCCGACCGACCGCCCGGGCGAGCTGCTCGTCCAGCTCCCCGGGGTACTGGCCGCGGAGGTCGTAGGCCTTGACCACGCGGTCGAGGCGTTCGTCGAGACGGTGGGCGGACACGGCAGCTCCTCGCGTCGGGTCGGCGACGCCGCCCCGGGCCATCCGCGGGCGGCACGCCGGGCATTCTACCGGCGCGACCTGCGGCTCCCGCCCGCGCCGGGCGCGGCGGCGTCCGGGGACGGTCGTCGCGATCGTCGCTGCCGTACACTGATGCCGTCCTGCGGACCGCCACCGGCACGGAGTCCACGCTGTCTCGCGCGCGCCACGCCCGCCGCCCACCGCGCCCGCACCTCGCCACGCCCGAGGTGCAGCCGGCGGGCAGCGCCGAGCGGGCGTTCATGCGCCTGGTCGAGGCGGCCGTGGACCGGCTGCCCGCCCGGTTCCGGGACCGCCTGGAGAACGTCGAGTTCGTGGTCGACGAGACCCCCGACGGTGACGAGGTGCCAGGCGGCGGCGTCCTGCTGGGGCTGTACCAGGGCACGCCGCTGCCGGCACGCGGCGACGACTGGCCCGGGTCGCTGCCGGACCGGATCGTGATCTTCCGCCGGCCGATCCAGGCGCGGGCCCGCTCCGCGGCGGAGCTGGCGCAGCTGGTGAACGAGGTCGTCGTGCACGAGGTGGCGCACTACTTCGGCATCGACGACGACCGGCTCGAAGAGCTCGGCTGGTAGCGGGCGCCGGGGCGTCAACCGGCGGCCGGGCCGGCCGTGACCGGCCCGGGCAGGCTCAGGCCGGCGAGCACCTGCCCGGGCAGCGCCTGGCCGAGCCCGACGGGGGCCGCCACGATCCCGGTGTGGTCGGCGCGCACCAGCAGCCCGCCTGCGGCCGCGACCGCCGGCGGGGGCGCCTTGACCACCACACGCCCGGGCGGGACCTGCACCGGCATGGCCGGCTCGCCGGTGGCCGCCCGGCCGAGGCCTTCGATCTTGGCCGCGACCGGGCTGTTGCCGAGATTTGCCAGCACGACCTGCTGGCCTTTGGCGAGGGTGGGCAGCACCCAGGTCTGCCATGGCCGATCGGTGCCGATGTCAAGGTACTGCCCACCCCTACCGGTCTGCACCAGCAGCGCCGCGGTGAACGGGCTGCCGGTGCGAGAGCGAATCTCGACGCCGAGCGCACCCTCGCCCGGCGTCTTGGCATTGAGCTGCACACGCTTGGTGGCGCCCGGCGGGATCTCCAGATCCTCGAAGCCGGGCGGGATGAAGGCCTGCTTGGCGCTGACGACGCGGACGTCGACCGCGAGCGGGTCGCCGCCGGGGTTGGTGAGGACGGCCTGGGTCTGGTCCCCCGCCCCGGCCTGCGCTCCGGCGAAGGACCAGGCGCCGCGCACGTCGGTCTGGGCGGCGATCAGCAGCGGCTGCCTGCCCGGCTGGGTCCGGACCGCCCCCGCGACGACGCGGCCGAGCAGCGCGACCGCCTGGACCGACATGATCAGGCCGCGGTACTCCGCCATCGGGACCCGGATCGCGCCGCGGCCGGGGACCAGCAGGCGGCGCAGCTTGCCCGGGAAGTACGGGTCGTCGGCGTGATGGAGGATGAGCTGGACGACGGCGCCGTCGCGGCCCGGGTTGGCCAGCACGATGTCGGCGGTGCCCCGGTCGGGCGGGTCGAGGGCCGGCAGCCACAGCCGGGTCGACGGCCCGGACGCGCAGCTCGGCTGGGCGCTCGGGCGGACCGCGACCGGGCTGCCGAACGACTCGACCTCCAGCAGGCTCGGCAGCGTCGGCGACAGCGCGATCGCCCGGGCCGCGCCGGGGGCCAGCGGCGCCCCGGCCGGCAGCGCCTTGACCGTGGGCGGGCCGCCCGCCCCGGCGGCAGTGGTCGACAGGGCGGCGCGGACGGTCGCCGGCTGGTCGCCCGCGTTGACGACCGTGAGCGTGCCCTTGCCCGCCAGCACCGGGCACAGCCAGCGCGAGGAGTAGGGCGTCCCGGCCCGCGCGGGGGTCGCCCCGGTCCCCGACGGCAGCCGCGACGCCAGCCCGGTGACCACCACGGCGGCCCCGAGCAGGGCCGCGGCCAGCGCGAGGTTCCGGCCGCGCCTCACCGCACGCTCTCCACGACCGCGGCGGGCAGGCGCAGCTCGCCGGTGACCTCGTCGGCGCTCGGCGTCGGCGGCGGCGGCCTGCGGGTGGGCCGCGCGATCATCGCCAGCGCGGCGAGCACCACCAGCAGCTCACCCACCAGCGCCAGCGTGCGGGGCCGCTGGCCCTCGTAGTGGACCTTGACCGTCCCGGTCACCCCGGCGGGGACCCGGAACGCCTGCGCCCAGCCGGCGGCGACGTCGCGCTGCAGCCGGCCGTCGCCGATCTCGGCCTGCCAGCTGCCGCTCGCCGACACCGGCAGCAGGACCGTCGCCGGGCCCTTGACCGTGCCCTGGGGGCTCGGGATGCCGCCCTCCAGGGGTGTGGCCGCCCCGGACGCCAGCAGGAGCTGCTCGGGCCCCTGCGGCGGCCCGCCGGGCAGGACCAGCCCGCCCGGGGCCGGCGGCGGGCCCTCGTACAGGCCGGCCTGCTCGGTGACGCGGCTGTCCAGGTCGCCCTGGCGGGTGAGCACGTCGTTCAGCCGGTCCTCGCCGGGGCCGTGGCGCACGACCACGAACCCGATGTTGAAGGTGCGCAACAGGGTACCGGCCCGGTGGGTGCGCGCCTGCAGCACGTCGAGCACGATGTCGCCGACCGCCGCGCTCGCGTTGGGCGGCGCGGGCCGGGCGGTGTCCAGCAGCGTGCGCCCGCGCGGTCCGGTGACCGCCCAGAACACGCCGCCGTCGCCCCGCCCGGCGAGCCACAGGACGCGCGCCTGGCTCTCGGTCACGGTCGCGGGCAGCTTCTCCGGGCCGTCGAGCAGCGCCCAGTCGCCGCGCGCCAGGTTGCCGGCGACGAGCACCCCGACCAGCGCGGTCAGCACGGCCACGAAGGTGGCGCCCGCGCGCTCCAGGTTGGAGCGCGCGCGGGTCAGCGCCGGCAGGATCCCGTTGAACCCGATCGCGGCGATCGCCGCCCACGCGACCGCGCCGGGGATCAGCACCCCGCCGGGCCAGTCGGCGATGCGCAGGCCGGAGCTGCGGGCCTGCCAGGCGGCCAGGAGCGCGTTGCAGAGCAGGCCGAGGCCGAACCAGAACGCCAGCATGCGCCGCGCGCCGGCGGCGAAGATCAGGCCCGCCAGGGCCAGCGTCGGGTACAGCGGCCCGGTGAACAGCGGCTGCCCCGGCCCGCCCGGGCGCAGCTGGATGAGGTCGGCGAAGGAGGGCACCGCGCCGGTCACGCCGGCGCCGCGCAGCGGCGAGCCGGCCGTGAACAGGACCACGCTCCAGGGCAGGAGCACCACGATCGCGCCCAGCAGGCCGAGCCCGAGCAGCCCGACCCGGCGGGCGAGCAGGTTCCACAGCATCGACGGCGTGACCGCCAGCGCGATCCCGGCGGCGACCGCGACGATCACGCCGACGATCAGCAGCGCCGGCGGGTACAGCGCGACCGCGAGCGCCAGGAGCAGGCTGAACCGGAGCGCGGGCCGCCAGGGCTCGCGCGGCTGCTCCAGCTCGAGGGCGAGCCACACCTGGGCCAGCAGCGGCGGCGCGAGCACCAGGAACGCCAGCTCGCCGAGGCGGCCCTGGCTGAGCGCGGCGGTCGCCAGCGGCGTGGTCGCGTACAGCAGGCCGCCGACCAGGCGGGCGCGCAGGTCGGGGATGATGACCCGCAGCGCCCGCGCGCAGGTCGCCGCGGCCAGCGGCAGCGCGATCCACAGCAGCAGCTTCTGGGCGAGCAGGCCCTTGCCGAAGGCGACCACCGCCGCGAGCCCGTAGACCACCAGGGACGGCGAGGCGGGCAGGGTGGAGCCGAGCCCGTCGGTCCCGAGCGAGGACGTGAAGCCGGCGAAGAAGTCCCTGGCGGAGCCGGGGAAGGTCGGCATCGCCTGGCCGCCGACCTTCTGGGCCAGCAGCAGCGCGCGCAGCGACAGCGCCATGACGACCACGAAGATCGCGAGCGCGGCGGCGGCGGGGTGGCGGCCGGCGATCCGGCGGACCACCTGGCGCATGTCCGCCGTGGAGGCGTGGGTGCCCCCCGGGTCGGTGGTGGCGATGTCGCCGAGCGCCCGGAACACGCTGCGGACCCGTTGCCCTCCGGGCGCGCGCAGCCGCGTGAGCACCTGGTCGGTGACGCGCCTGCGGGACTGGACCTGGCGGCGCAGCCGCAGGGTGCTCGGCAGCTCCTTGATGTTCCAGCCCCACGCGACCAGGATCTGGCCGGCCTCGCCGAACCGGCCGGTGACCAGCAGCCCGAGCATGCGGATGAGGCCGGCGAGCAGGGCCGACGCCAGGGTGTGCGGCAGCCGGCGCAGCGCGGTGCACTTCAGGACCGAGGCGAGCGCGTGGCGCTCGATCAGGTAGCGCTTGCGGCTGAGCTTGCGGGACAGGCGGCTGCCCACGGTGGCCGCGCGGAAGTGCCGCACGCGCGCCTGGGGGACCAGCAGCACGCGGCCGCCCATGAGGTGGACGCGCCAGCACAGGTCGAGGTCGTCACGGAACGCCGGCATGCGGGTGTCGAACCCTCCGACCACCTCCAGCGCCCGGCGCCGCACGAGCATCCCGGCGGTCGACACGAAGAACACCTCGGAGAGGTGGTCGTGCTGGCCCTGGTCGATCTCGCGGTCCTCGATCGGCGAGGAGGCGTGGGCCGCGCGGTCGATCCAGAAACCGACCTCCTGGAGCTGGTCGGGGTCGTCCCAGCCGACGAGCTTGGGGCCGAGCACGCCGGCGGCGGGCGTGTAGGACGCCTCGGCCAGCAGGTGCGCGAGGGCGTCGGGCTCCGGGGCGCAGTCGTCGTGCAGCAGCCACAGCCAGTCCGCCTGGCGCACGCGCGGATGGCGCAGCGCGATCATGACGGCCCGGCCGAACTGGCCGCGCACCGACAGCACCGAGTCCTGGCTCAGGTGCGAGCGGGTCCACTCGCTGGTGCCGTCGCGCGAGCCCGTGTCGACCACGATCAGGTCGTCGATCGGCCGGGATTGCCGGGTCAGGCCGCGCAGCGCGTCCCGGATGAACGGGCGACCGTTGTGACAGACGACGATCGCGACGACTCGCTGGGTCTCCGTTGCGAGCACTCCTCAAGGACGTTCGGGGTCGGCGTTGTGGGGCGGGCCGACGCGGGGGCGACCCCCAGGATGGCCGATCGCGTCCGGCGGCGGAGTCTACTAAGGGTGCGGGGAGCCGCCAAAATGCGCCGCCGGGTGGCACGGGATCAGGGGGGGCCGGCCAGCAGGGATCCTACCGCAACCGGACAAGCCACCCGGCCAAAGATCCGTAGAAGTGGGGACGACGGGCCGAGGGCACACGGGCGGAGGAAGCGGATGAACCGGACGTCAGGACGCGCGGCGCTTCAGCCGGCGGCGCTCCCGCTCGCTCATCCCGCCCCAGATGCCGAAGCGCTCGTCGTTGGCGAGCGCGTACGCCAGGCACTCGGAGCGCACCTCACAGGTCTCGCAGACGCGCTTGGCGGCACGGGACGAGCCGCCCTTCTCCGGGAAGAACGCGTCCGCGTCCGTCTCGAGGCAGGCCGCGCGGTCATACCAGGGCTGCCGCACGACCAGTGGTAGAGCCACGGTCATGCTGTCCTCCTCGTGGCGCATGGGCCGGCCGGCGTGGTGCACGACCCGCTGACGAGAACTCCAGTGCGGTAATTACATCGATGCCATTCTGCTGGTCCCCGAGGGTTCCCGCAAGGTTCGGCAGCACCGGAGCCGGGACGGATCGCTGAACCGCGCAGATGGTCGTCACCGGTTCGAGGCCATCCAGTTGCGAGATCGAGATCATCTCGTGACCGAAATGCCCATGAAGCGGTTATCGGAACGCGACAAGATGCTGTCGGCTCGCAACGTGTCATCATTCCTGACTGCCGCACCCGGCCGGTCCACGGTCGGCCCGGCGGGGCAAGGCGCTCGGCCGCCCGCGGACGCCTTGCCGACGGACCAGGGGTGCGGCACAGGATTCAGACGCGAGGACGCGGGACGGCCCGGGGGGGAAGCGAGAACGTATGGCGCGGAGGACGGAGCGACCGCATGACCGGGGTCAGGTGCTCGTGCTGACAGCCGAGGACCTGGACGCCGCGCGCCGGCGTGACCCGGAGGCCGTCGCGCGGATCTACAAGGCCTACGCCCCGGCCCTGTTCCGCTTCTTCATGGCCGGCATCAGCAACCGGCACACCGCCGAGGACCTGACCGGGACGGTCTTCGCCGCCGCGATCGAGGCGCTGCCCAAGTTCCGCGGCCCCGCCGAGGCGCTGGGCGGCTGGCTGTTCCGCATCGCCCGCCACGACCTGCTGGACTACCGCCGCGGCCAGGCCCGGCACCCGACCGAGCGGCTGGACGACCGGCTCCAGGAGGCCGCCGAGGCCGAGGGCGCCGACGACCCGCAGGAGCTGGCGGTCAGCCGCCTGGACGGCGGCCGGGTGTTCGCCGCCCTGCGCCACCTGTCGGCCGACCAGCGCGACGTGCTGCTGCTGCGCATGGCCAGCGGCCTGTCGACCGCCGAGGTCGCGACCGCGGTGGGCAAGACGGTCGGCGCGGTCAAGGCGCTCCAGCACCGCGGCCTCGCCAGCCTCGCCCGCGCGCTCGAGGCGGGCGGGGAGGCCGGGCAGAAATCGGAACGAAGCGACCCGTATCCTTCCGGCGGCTCTCGGCGCCTTGCTGGGGAGGAGACGCAATGAACTTCAACCGGTCCAGAAACCTCGCCGAGCAGCTCGACACCGCACTCGACGGTCGCCGTGAGGAGCTGCCCGACGAGCTTGCGCCGCTTCTGGCCGCAGCCGACGAGCTGCGCGCCGAGCTGGACGCGTTCACGCTGGACCCGGTCGTCACCCAGAAGCACCTGAACCACGTCTACCGTCGCTCCCGCGTGCACCCCGCCAGCCGCCGCCGGCAGGTCGCGCTCGGCTGGCGGCGCCGGGTGGTGTCGATCGGGTTCGCGGCCGTGCTGCTGGCGGTCCCGGCGTCGATCGCGTCGGCCAACTCCAAGCCGGGCGACGCGCTCTACCCGATCAAGCTCGGCATCGAGCGGGTCCGGCTGCTGGCAGCGACCTCGCCGAGCGCCGAGGCCGAGGAGCGCACCCGCATCGCCAACGTGCGCCTGGAGGAGCTCCAGGGCCTGCTGCAGGCCGCCGAGTTCGGGCGCATCCCGGCGGCGCTCGAGGCGCTGCAGGCGGCGGTCCTGGACGCCGAGCAGGCCGTGGCGTCGGCACGCAGCCACGGCGCCGACAGCACCGTGATCGCCGCGCTGGAGAGCCAGCTCAACGGCCTGAGCCAGGCGCAGGCCGCCGCGCTCAACCAGACGCTGGCGTCCCTGCCCGAGGCCAAGCGCAAGGAGCTGCTCGCCGCGATCAGCAAGACCTCGACCTCGCTGTCGAGCGACCCCGGCGACAGCCGCGGCCCCGGCACCGGCGGCCCCGGTACTACGAGCCCGCCGACCACCGCCGGCCCCGGTCCCGGGACCACCACCGCCACGACCCAGTGCGTCGCCACCCGCGGCGGCACCGACGATCGCTGCGGCGCCGAGGCGCCGCCCCCGACCACGACCACGGCCCCGCCGCAGAGCACGACCACCACGTCGACGACGGTCGCGCCGACCTCCTCGACCGCGGGCGGGACCAGCACGTCGGGCGTGGTCGAGGAGCTGCTCCAGCCGATCCTCGGGAGCTGACCACCTCGCCGCGGTCTCGCCGCGGTCTCCCGGCCGGCCGGACCTGATCGGACCCGAGCGGACCTGAGCGGGCGGACCTGAGCGGGAGGAGGCCTGGTGCTGGTCGCGCTCGCGGGCGGGATCGGCGCGGCGCGGATGCTGCGCGGCGTCGTCCGGGTCCACCCGGCCGAGGACCTGGTGGTGATCGGCAACACCGGCGACGACCTGCGGCTGCACGGCCTGCACATCAGCCCCGACCTGGACTCCGTCGCCTACGCGCTGGCCGGCGTGGCCGACCCCGAGCGCGGCTGGGGCATGGCGCAGGAGACCTGGAACGTGCGCGAGGCGCTCGCCAGGCTCGACGCCCCGGTCTGGTTCAGCCTCGGCGACCGGGACCTGGCGACCCATCTGCTGCGCACCGGCCTGCTCGCCGGGGGCGCCACGCTGTCGCAGGCCACCGCCGAGCTGTGCGGGCGCCTGGGCGTGCCGGTCCGGCTGATGCCGATGAGCGACGACCCGGTGCGCACGATGGTCGAGGTCGACGGCGCGGACGGGCCCGAGGAGCTGAGCTTCCAGTGGTGGTGGGTGGGGCTCGGCGCGCGCGACCCCGCGCGCCGCGTCGTGTTCGCCGGAGCCGGCGACGCCCGGCCCGCACCCGGGGTGCTCGAGGCGATCGCCGCGGCCGACGGCGTGCTGCTGTGCCCCTCCAACCCGGTCGTGTCCATCGGGCCGATCCTGGCCGTGCCGGGGATCCGCGACGCTCTCGAGCGGGCGCGCTGTCGCAAGGTCGCGGTCACCCCGATCGTGGGCGGCGCGCCGGTCCGCGGGATGGCCGACAAGCTCCTGCCCGCCTGGGGCGCGGAGGTCTCCGCGGTGGGGGTGGCACGGCTGTACGCCGGCCTGGTCGACGCGTTCGTGCTCGACCGCGTCGACGCCGGGCAGGCGCCGGAGATCGCCGCGCTCGGCCTGCTCCCGGTCGTCGAGCAGACCCTCATGACCACGCCCGAGGACGCCGCCGGGCTCGCCCGGACGGCACTGGACCAGCTGTGACCCCCACCCTCACCGTCGTGCCGCTCCCGGGGCTGCCGGAGGTGCGGCCGGGCGACGACCTCGCGCGCCTGCTGATCGACGCGCTCACGCGCGCCGGGTGCGAGCTCGCCGACGGCGACGTGCTCGCGGTCACCTCCAAGGTGGTCGCCAAGGCGGAGGGCCGGCTGGTCCCCCTCCCCGCCGACGAGGCCGGGCGGGCCGCGGTCCGCGCCGCGGCCGTCGCGGGCGAGACGGTGCGCGTGCTGGCGCGCCGCGGCGAGCTGGTCATCGCCGAGACGCGCACCGGCGTGGTCGGGGCGAACGCGCTGGTCGACGCGAGCAACGCGGGGGGCGACCGGCTGGTACTGCCCCCGCTGGACCCGGACGCGTCCGCCGAGCGGCTGCGCGCCCGCCTGCACGCGGAGACCGGCCGGCGGCTCGCCGTGGTGGTCACCGACACGCTCGGCAGGCCCTGGCGGCTGGGCCAGACCGACGCGGCGATCGGCCTGGCGGGCATGGCCGCGCTCGCCGACCAGCGCGGCCGCCCCGACGACGACGGCCGCACGCTGGAGGTCACCGAGACCGCGGTCCCTGACGAGGTCGCCGCCGCCGCCGACCTGGTCAAGGGCAAGACCGGCCGGGTCGCGGCGGCGCTGCTGCGCGGCGTGCCGTGGCCGTCCGGCCCGGCCGGGTCCGCGCGCGACCTCGTCCGCCCGGCCGCCGACGACCTGTTCCGCGTGGCCGCCGGCCCGCCCGGGCTGCTCGCCCTGCTGGAGCCGTCCGGCGGCACGCGCCGGTTCGCGCCCGACCCCGTGGACCCCGCAGCCGTCGAGCGCGCCGTCCGCACGACCGCCGCCGCGCCGCTCCCCCACCGGGCACCTGTCCTGCGGGTCGTCGAGGTCTCCTCGGTGGGGGGGCGGCGCGCCCGCTACCTGGAAGCGCTCGAGCAGGCCGGCGAGGAGGTCGACCGGCTCACCGCCGCGCCGGTGCTGCTGGTGCCGTGCCTGGCGCCCGGCGGCCCGCCCCGGTACCGGGACGCGCGCCGCCGCGACGCCGAGCAGGCGGCGGCGCTGCTCGCCGTGGGCGGCGCGCTGGGGGCGTTGCTGCTCGCGCTGCACGCCGAAGGCCTCGGCGCCACCTGGTCCGCCTCGAGCCTGTTCTGCCAGGACGCCGCCGCCGCGGCACTGGACCTCCCGGCCGGCTGGCGGCCCCTCGGCTCCGTGGCCGCCGGCCACCCCGGCACGGAGCCGACGCCACGACCCTGGCCGCCGCTCGCGCCCGGCGACCCGCTGCTGCGCCGCTGACGGCCGCGGCGCCAGGGACAAGCTGCCCGCTTCAGCTGGCAGCTCATGGCATCTGGATCGCGCCGGGAGACAGGTGCAGCCGGTTGGCGACGCGGATGCCGTTGCCCAGCACGTTGCCCGCGTCCACGACCACGTCGTCGCCGAGCACCGCGCCACCGCTCACCACCGCGCCGGAGGCGACCACCACGCGCGCGCCCAGGATCGCGTCGGAGACGCGTGCGCCGGACTCCACCCGCGCGCCCTCGAGCAGCACCGACCGCTCCAGCCGCGCGCCGCCGGCCACGTGGGTGCCCGGTCCGAGCACCGCGGGCCCGAAGACGCGGCCGTCGCGCTCCACGCGCGCCCCCTCGCCCACCAGCACCGGCCCGCGCAGGACCGCGCCGGCGTCGACCTCGGCGCCGTCGCTGAACCACTGGCTGCGGCCCCGCTCGGCGGCGGCGACCGGCAGGTGCAGGCGGCCCTCGAGCAGGTCGAACTGGGCCTGCAGGTAGGCGAGCGGGGTGCCGAGGTCCCGCCAGTACCCGTCCAGCTCGGACCCGCGCACCCGTGCACCCGAGGTGAGCAGCGCCGGGAACAGGTTGCGCTCGAACGAGGACGGCCCGGGCGCGACCAGCGACAGGATCGAGCGCTCCAGCACGTACACGCCGGCGTTGATGAGGTCGGTCACCCACTCGTCGGGGCCCGGCTTCTCCAGGAACGCCTGCACCCGGCCCTCGGCGTCGACCGGGACCAGCCCGAACGCGCTCGGGTCGGGCACCCGCACCAGGGCCAGCGTCGCCGCCGCGTCCGCCCGGCGGTGCTCGGCGACCAGCGCGCCGAAGTCGACGTCGACCAGCACGTCGCCGTTGAGGACCAGGAAGCGCTCCTCCAGCCGGTCCTCCAGCAGCTTGACCGCGCCCGACGTGCCCATCGGGCTCGGCTCGGTCGACAGCACCACGTCCACGCCCAGCTTGCGCGCCGACGGCACCAGCTCGTCGAAGGTCTCGGGCAGGTACCCGGTCGAGAGCACGATCTCCCCGACGCCGCCGCCCGCGAGCTGCCGCATCGTGTGCAGCAGCAGCGGCTCGTTGGCGAACGGGAGCAGCGGCTTGGGCCGCGTGTTGGTCAGCGGTCGCATCCTGGTGCCGAACCCGCCGACGAGGATGACTGCCTGCACACCCACCTCCCGGTTACGTCACGTCGAAAGGTGTCCGCGCCGCCGGGGGCCGGGGCGAACGATTGGCGAAGTCTAGGCCAACCGCTCCGCACGCAGATCAGGCAACCGTGACCCGCCACACGCTCAGGTCGACGGCGACGAGGTGTGCGCCGTCCGGGCGCCGCTCGTTGCTCTCGTCCCACACCGGCAGCCCGGCCCGGATGTGGTCGACGCGGCGCAGCCCGAGCGCCTGGTAGCCGGGGGGCGGCTCGCCGCCGGCGGTGACGAGGAACACCGGCTGGCCGGGGAACCCGCGCACGAACGCGCGCACGTAGCCCGGGTCGGGCCGGGTGCGCAGGATCACGGCGACCTCGCCGTGCTGCAACCACAGCGGCACCCCGAACCAGCTCGCCAGGTTGATCTCGCCGCGCTGGGACTGCAGCAGGTACACCCCCTGCCGCCCGCCGGCGGCGGCCGCCAGCCGCTCGCCGATCGCGAACGAGCCGTCGAGCTCGGCGTGCCGGCGCAGCGGCAGCGACTGGCCGGCGAACACCGCCACCAGCGCCACCGCCAGGCCCGCGGCGGCCACGCGGACCGGCAGCCGCAGCCGGCGGGCGCGGCGGCGCCAGCGCTCGCCGATCCAGGCCGGGACCCCGCCGTCCCAGGCGAGCGCCGCCGCGAGCGCCACGGCCATCAGCACGACCAGCCCCGGCAGGACCACGGGGACGAAGCGGCGGTTCCACCACATCAGGCGGCTGGAGTTCTCCGCGCGGACCGCGTACACGGGGAAGACCAGCAGCACCGGCAGGACCAGCGCCCATGCCGGCGCCGCCCAGCGGCGCAGCGCCACCACCGCCAGCCCCGCGCCCGCCAGCGCGAGCCCCGGCAGGGTGAGGAACCACGACAGGCGCCGCAGCGTCTGCTCGTCGTAGCTGCGGATGACGCGGCCGTGGTAGTCGAAGTACGCGGGTCCGAACAGCCACGGCCGCAGGAACCCCACCACCATCGCCACGCCGGCCACGGCGGTGAGCGCGAGCCCGAGCGCGAGCTGGATGCGCGGCCGGCCGAGCGCGGCGGCCAGGCGGTCCAGCCACGGCCGCGCCAGCGCGCGCAGCGCCACCGCCGCGAGCAGGCCGCCGGCGGCCAGGCCGGCGACGGCGGGCAGGCCGGGCACGCCGTTGGCGGCGCTGTAGCCGGCGGCGAGCCCGTACGCCTGGAGCAGCGCGTGCGGCAGCACCACGCCCAGGCCGGCGGCGAACCAGGCGCAGCGGGCGTCGAAGCGGCCGAGCGCGACGAGCGCGCAGCCGGCCGCCACCGCGACCAGGACCAGCAGCAGGGCGTCGGCGCGCGCCAGCCAGGCGAGCCCGACGAGCAGCCCCGCGAGCCCGGCGGCCGGGCGCCAGCCCGTGCGCAGCGCGACCACCACGCCGAGCAGCGCGGCGGCCACGAACGCCTCGGTGATCACCTCGGCGCTCTGGTACCTCGCCTGCCACACCTGCAGCATGCACGTGACCAGCAGCAGCCCGGCGAGCAGGCCGGCGACCGGCCCGAACGCCCGCCGCGCCGCGAGCGCGACCGCGAGCACCGCGAGCAGGCCCAGCAGCGGGTTCAGGTTGACCAGCGCGCCGGTGCCGCCGAGCTTCCACGCGCTCGCCAGCGCCGCCGGCCACAGGTGGTAGAACTGCACGTGCGCGACGCCGCCGTCGCGGTCGGCGTACCAGATGCCCGGCAGCCTCGCGCCCGGGGAGGAAGGCTGGAACGCCGGCACCCGGGAGCGGTCGAGCACCGGGTCGGCGAGGTCCCAGGAGCCCGTCCTGGCGATCGCGATCCCGTGCGAGACGTAGGTGCCCGGATCCTTGTCCCCCACCCCGTAGGGGAAGCCGGGGAACAGCAGCACCGCGCCGACGGCCACCAGCAGCGCCAGCGTCGCCAGCTCACCGCGGTCGACGCGGACCGCCGCGCGCGGGCGGGCGCGCAGCGCCGCGGCGCCCAGCGCCGCAGTGGCCAGCGCGGCCGCGAGCAGCGCGCCGCCGAGGCGGTAGCGGTGCAGGTGGGCCAGGGCCAGCCCGGCCCAGGCGACCAGGCCGGCGAGCACGACGGCACCGCCGACGAGCACCTCGCCGGCGGTGAGCGCGACCCGGACCCGCGGCGGCTCGCCCGCTGGCTCGGCGACGCGGGCCGGGGCCGGGTCCTGCGTGATCGCCATCTCGCCGCGGAGTCTAGGGCACGCGCGCCGCGGCGCGCGCGTCCGGGACCGCCGCCGGCGGCGGCCTCCCGGCGGCCGGCGCACCGGGCCTGCCCGGCCGGCCCGGTTGGTAGACTCCGCCACGATGCGTACCCGGCAGGTCCTGCCCGCCCTGCTCCAGCCGGCCGGCGCCCGGACCCCCGGGCCGGGGCACCCGGCTCCCCTCGTGCTGCGCCCCGCGGAGGCGCTGTGGCTGGCCGGCGCCTGCCTGTTCATGGTGCTCGCCTGGGCCGCGCTGATCACCGCCGACCTGGGCGTGCTGTCCCTGCCCGCGGTCACGGCCGGGGCCGCTGCGCTGACCGCCGGGCTGGCGCTGCTGGTACGCGCCGGCGGGCGGCGCGTGGCCGTCGCCGGGCCCTGGCGCGAGGCCGCCGCGCTGGCCGCCGCCGCCGGGCTGCTGGCCGTGCTCTACCTCCCCGGGTTCCCCTACGGCGCGGCCGACAAGGACCCCGGCGTGTACGTCGCGCACGCGTTCGCGATCGCTCGCGGCGGCGACGTCCGCGTGCGCGACGAGGTGCTCGAGCGGCTGCCGGACGTGACCCGCTGGGACGAGCACAGCCGCTTCCCCGGCGTGTACCCGGTCGGCGACCGGCCCGAGGTGGTCGCGCAGTTCTACCACCTGTACCCGGCGACGATGGCGTTCCTGGAGCGCCTGGCGGGGCAGGGCGCGATGCTCTCCCTCAACCCGCTGCTCGCGATCGGCTCGGCCCTGGGCGTGTACCTCGTCGGGCGCCGCCTGGCGGGGCCGCTCGCCGGCGCGGCCGCCGCGGCGGTGCTGGCGGTGGACATGATCCAGGTGTGGCAGGCGAAGTACCCCACCAGCGAGGTCTCCACCCAGCTGCTGCTGCTGCTGGGCACGCTCGCCGCCATGATCGGGATCCAGGAGCGCTGGTGGCCGGCGGCGGCGGTCGCCGGGGTGGCGCTCGGCGTCGCCTGGCTGGACCGGCCGGACGTGCTCGTGCCGGTGCTGCTCGCCCTCGGCGTGCTCGCGTGCGCGTTCGCGCTGGGGCGCCTCGGCCCGCTCCACGCCGCGTTCGCGGCCGGGCTCGCGCTGGTCCTCCCGCACGCGCTGTGGCAGGCGTTCGGCATCGCCGGGCTGTACACGCGGCTGTCGTCGGGCTGGACGCCCGCGCGGCTGGGGCTGGTGGCCGCCGCGCTCGCGGCCGCCGCGCTGGCGGGCAGGGCCGCGTGGCGGTCCCCGCCCGGCCGGCGCCTGGAGCGCGCGGCCGGCACCCTGGTCGTGGAGGGCAGGCCGCGGCGGGCGCTGGCGCTGCTGCCGCCGGTGCTGCTGGCCGCCGGGGCCCTGGTCGCCTGGTTCCGGCCGCACCTGTTCGGCGCGGACCGGTTCCGCTACGACGGCCGCCTGATCCGCAGCTACGACGAGATCAACCTGCGCCGGCTGGCCTGGTTCGTGACCATCCCCGGGGTCGTGGCCGCGGTCGCCGGGTTCGCGCTGCTGTGCCTGCGCCGCTGGCGCGCGGCGGCCTGGGTGGCGGTCGGCCCGGCGCTGCTGGCGCTGGTGCTGTACGTGTGGCAGGCGATCAACTCCGCCCGGCTGATGTGGTGGGCGCGCCGCTACGTCCCGCTCGGGCTGGTGGCGCTGGCGCTGCTCGCCGGGGTGGCCGTCGCCGCCGCGCTCGCCTGGCGGGGCCGCGCGCGGCTGCCCGTGCGGCTCGGCGGCGCCGCGGTCGCGGTGGTGATCCTCACCACCGGGCTGGCGCAGAGCGTCCCGCTGGCCCGGCACCGCGAGTACGACGGGTCGTTCGCGGCGACCGCGCGGATCGCCGCCGCCGCGGGCGGCCGGCCGGCGCTGCTCGCCTGGGCCCGGCCGCGCGTGTACGGGGACCCGACGCCGCTGTTCGCCACGTCCACCTGGTTCCAGCGCGGCCAGCCCGCGGTGCTGCTCCCGCCCGACCCGGGCCCCGCCGACCTCGACCGCCTGCGGCGGGCGTTCCCCGACCGGCGGCTGCTGGTGGTGACCAGCCGGCTCGGCCCGCCCGCGCGGCTGCGCGCGGCCGGGCTGCGGCGCGTGGACGCGTTCAGCCTGCGGATGCCCTTCTGGGAGCAGTCGGTCACCCACCGCCCGACCCGCGACGTCGGGCTGGTCGTCGACGTGCTCGTGTGGGAGGCGTGAGCACGTGCTCGTGCGGGAGGCGTGAGCGGCGCGTGGCCCGCGACGTTGACAGTCCCGGCCGGACTTCGCCAGCATGCGGCCTCACCGGTCCGCCCTGGCCGGGGCTGACACCGGGCCCGGACGCCCGTCGCCACCGGCCGGCGCGGCCGCGCCGCCCGCGGGAGCGCGCGCCGGCGGCGTCCGCCGCTCCAGTCAGGAACGCCCGTGCTACGTGACAAGCTGCACAGCCCCGGCCCCGAGCGGGCCGGGACCGCGCCGGCCGGCGAGCCGCCACCCGCACAGCGCCCGGGCCGGCGCGGCGCCCGTCGGCTGCTCGCCGAGGGCCTCGCCGCCTACGCCGCCTACCAGCTGCTGACCATCTGGTTCCTGAAGGCGCTGCGGTCGTCGCTGGAGACGTTCTACGGCGACGTGCTGATCGGCTTCTTCGGACCCGAGAAGCACGGCGCGGCGCAGTTCGTCCGCCACGGCTTCCTGCCGACCTGGGTGCGCGAGCAGTTCGCCGGCGAGCCCTACCTGGCAAACCTCCAGCACGCCGTGCTGTACCCGGGGAACCTGCCGTTCTGGCTGTTCAAGACCTCGGTCGGGCTGGAGATCGTGGCCGCGACGCACGTCGCCTTCGCGGCCGTGGCGATGTGGGCGTACTGCCGCCTGGCCCTGCGCGTCAGCGCGCCGGCGGCGCTCCTCGGCGGGCTCGCGTTCGGCTTCGGCGGGCTCGCCCTGCAGCACATCTCGCTGATCAACCAGCTCGAGGTGATCGCCTGGATGCCGGTGGTGCTGCTCTTCGGGCAGCTGGCGCTCGAGCGCGGCGGGCTGCGGTGGGTGCTGCTCACCGCGGCCGCGATCGGGCTGCAGTTCCTCGCCGGCCACCCCGAGGAGTGGGTGTACACGCTGATCGCGCTCGCGCTCGCCGGGATCGTGTGGACCGTCGCGGGCGGCAGGGCCGAGCTGGCCCGCCGGGCGCTGCGGGCGGCTCGGCGGCTCGGCGGCGCGGTGGCCCTGTTCGTCCTGCTGTTCGGCTGGCAGCTGTTCCCCACCGTGCAGCTCCAGCGGCTCGGCTGGCGCGGCGACCCGGGCTTCGCCGAGCAGTACCCGCTGCCCGCCGGCGTCACCCTCAACGCGCTGCTGCCCGACTACGGCAGGGTCCTGACCGGCGAGTTCGTCAGCTACGTCGGCGTGGTCGCGCTCGGTCTGGCGGCGCTCGGGATCGCGGCGGGCCGGCGCGACCTGCGCTGGCAGCGGGTCTGGATGGGGCTCATGGCGCTGCTCGGGCTGCTCATGGCCGTGGGGCTGCGCTCGCCGCTGTACTCGCTCGTCTACCACCACGTGGACGTGATCGCCGACTTCCGCGTCCCCACCCGCTGGCTGCTGCTGACCACCTTCGGGCTGGCCGGCGGCGCCGCGCTCGGCACCGACGCGCTGCTCACCCGGCACGTCGGGGACCTCAAGGGGCGCCTGCGCCAGGGCCTGGCGGCGGCCGTGGCCCTCGCCGTCCTGGTCGGCTGCGCCCTGACGGTCGGCAACATGGACCTGTCGCGCGCCAGCGCCCCCTGGTGGCTGGCGGCCGCCGCGGCCGGCGTCGCGATCTGGCTGGCCGCCGCGCACCCGTCGGTGCCGCGGCTGGCGGTCGCCGCGCTGCTGCTGGTCACGACCGCGGTCGAGCTGCGCCAGGCGCGCCCCTACGGCGACCACCAGGAGCTGGCCCCGGCGATCGTCTACGACCACACCAGCGCCGTGCTCCGGCGCCTGGGTCGCGACGGCGGCAGGTACATGACCGACGCGCCGCTGGCCGCCTCCAGCCCGGCGGAGTGGGAGCTGATCCGTGTCCCCGAGGGGATCACCGGCCGCGCCGGCGCGTACTACCGCGCCGGCTACGGGCGCAACCTGGCGGCGCGGCCGGGCTGGGAGTACGCGGTCCACGCGCAGACGCCGCTCGGGCGCGACGGCGGGCTGATGCCGCTGCGGGAGTACAGCGACTTCCTCCAGCAGGCGCTCGGCGTGCGCATCGTGGTCCGCGCCGGCCAGGCGCTCGCCCCCCCCTCGCAGTTCCGGTTCGAGGCGCTGGACTTCCTCGGGGTGCGCTGGTTCGTCACGCCGGGCCTGCCCCCGGGCGAGGTGGAGGCGCTGCGGCGCCACGGGTTCGAGCCGGTGCTGCGCGAGGGCCACATCCTGCTGTGGCAGCGGCCGGAGCCGCCGGTCGCGCGGGTCCAGTACGACCTGGACGTGATCGGCTCCCGGGCCGAGCGGCTGCGGCGGCTCCGCGAGGGCTACCCGCTCACCACCCGGGCCATGGTCAGCGAGCCGGTGGCCGGGGTGACCGGCGGGCCGGCCCCGGCCCCCACGGTCCAGGCGGTCCACGTCGGCGACACGCGCGTGACGTTGCGGGTCACCTCCGCCCGCGAGGGCCTGCTGGTGCTCGCGGACCCCTGGTACCCGGGCTGGCAGGCGCGCGTCAACGGCGACCGGACCGCGGTGCGGCGGGTGGACGAGGCGTTCCGCGGCGTGCGCGTCCCGGCCGGCACCTCCGAGGTGGTGTTCACCTACCGCGACGCGGGCATGCAGCTCGGCGCGCTGCTCGCGGCGCTGACCGCCCTCGGGCTGGCCGCGTGGGCGCTCATCGTCCGGCCGCGGCGCGGCGGTAGGCGGCGGCGGTCAGGTCCGCGCAGCGGGCCCACGTGAGCTCGGCGGCGCGGGCGCGGCCGCGGCCGGCGAGCAGCGCGCGGGTGTCGGCGTCGGACAGCACCCGCCGCACGGCGCCCGCGAGCAGCGCCGGGTCGCCGGGCTCGACCAGCGCCGCCGCGCCGCCCGCGACCTCGGGCAGCGAGCCGCCGGTGGTGGTCACGACCGGGGTGCCGCAGGCCATCGCCTCGATCACCGGCAGGCCGAAGCCCTCGTAGCGGCTGGGATAGACGAACACGTCGGCGCCGGTGAACAGCGCGGCCTTGTCCGCCTGCGGCACGTAGCCCGCGAGCCGGACGCGCTCGGGCACGCCGCTGGCCGCGACCGCCTCGGCCACCGCGCCGGACCCCCACCCCGCCAGGCCGGCCAGCACCAGGTCGTGGGGGATCTCGCGGGCGAGCCTGGCGAACGCGGCGATCAGCGTCGGCAGGTCCTTGCGCGGCTCGAGCGTGCCGAGGCCGAGCAGGTAGGGCCGGCGCAGGCCGAGGCCGGCGCGGACGGCGTCGACCGCGCCGGGGCCGGCGGGGGCCAGGTCGGTGCCGAGCGGGGTCACGTCCACGCGGTCCGGCGCGACGTCGAGCACCCGCTCCAGGTCGCGCGCGGTCGTCGCCGAGACGCACAGCACCCGCGTGGCGTGGCGCAGCGACCGCGTCATCGCCCAGCGGAACCAGGTGACCTTGCTGGTCTCGTGCCACTCCGGATGGGTCACCATGGTGAGGTCGTGGATCGTGACGACCTGGGGCAGCCGCGACGCCAGCGGCAGCTCGTAGTGCACCCCGTGCAGCACGCGGGCGCGGACGCGCGCCGCGGCCAGCCCGGCGTAGGTCTGCGTCCAGCCCATCCGCGCCAGGCGGCCGCGCCCGGCCGCCCGCACGCGGTGCACGCGCACCCGGGCCGCGGCCGGCGCGATCGGCGCCCGCGGCGCGAGGAACGCGTGCAGGGTGAAGTCGCCGCGCTCGCCGAGCGCGCGCAGCAGGCCGTCGACGTACACGCCGGCTCCGGTCAGCCGCGCGGGGATGGCGGTCGCGTCGATCGCGACCGGGAACGTGGCGTCGATGGGACGCTCCTGGAGGCGGGGATGGACGGGCGCAACCTACGCGCTCGTGGGGCCACCCGCCAGCCGGGTGGCGGCCCCGCTCCAGCTCAGGCGAGGCGCTCGTAGGCCGCCCAGGTCTCGCGGGCGGTCTGCGACCAGGTGAAGCGGGCCGCGCGCGCCGGCCCGGCCGCGCGCAGCCGCGCGCGCAGCGCCTGGTCGGTGGTGAGCCGCTCCAGGCCCGCCGCGATCGCCTCGGTCCGCGAGGGGTCGACCAGGAGCGCGGCGTCGCCGGCCAGCTCGGGCAGGCTGGAGCGGTCCCCGGCGAGCACGGGGACGCCGTGGGCCATCGCCTCCAGCAGCGGCAGGCCGAACCCCTCGTACAGGCTCGGGTAGGCGACGGCGTCGGCCAGCGAGTACAGCCCGTGCAGGACCGGATCGGGCACCCGCCCGGCCAGCCGGACCCCCGCCGGCAGCTCCCCGACCGCGCGGCCCCAGCCGGCCGGTCCCACCAGGACCAGGTGGTCCAGGGGCAGCGCGCCGGCGACCACGTTGAAGGCGGCGACGAGCCGGCGCAGGTTCTTGCGCGGCTCGAGCGTGCCGACCGCGAGCACGAACGGCCCCCGCACCTCCAGGCGCTGCAGCAGGCGCTGCGCGGCGGGGACGTCGGCGGCCGGCAGCTCCACCCCCAGCGGCACGATCGCGACCCGCCGCCGCTCCACCCCGTACAGCTCGGCGAGGTCGCCGGCAGTGGCGCGCGAGGGGGCGATCAGCGTCGCGGCCTCGGCGACCGCCCGCCGCAGCGCCCGCTCGTGCCAGGCGCGGCCCGCGCGCGGGTAGGCCTCGGGGTGGTGGTGGAACGCCAGGTCGTGGACGGTCACCACCAGCGGGCGGCGCCCGCTCGGCGGGAGCGCGAGGCTGGTCGCGTGCACCACGTCGAGCGCGGCCAGCAGCCGCGCCGGCAGCCGCGGCAGCCGCACACGCACCCAGGTCCGGTTGAGCACCCTGCCGGGCAGCCGCAGCTGCTCGGTGCGCGCCGGGTCCAGGCCCGCGTCGGCGACCCGCGCCGGCGAGTGCCGGCCGGTGAGCAGGACCACACCGCCGCCGTGCTGCTCGGCCAGCGGCGGCAGGTGTCGCGCCAGCGCCGTGACGTAGCGGCCGATCCCGCCGGGCACCGGTGCCAGCGCCTGCTCGGCCGTGACGCCGACCCAGGGCCCCCCGCCGCCGCTCACGCCGCCACCGCCCGGCGGTAGGCGGCGAGGGTGGCCTCGGCGCACGCCCGCCAGGTGAAGCGGGCCGCGTGCGCCCGCCGGGCGCCGGCGGCGGCCTCGTCGGGCTCGGCCGCGAGCGTCTTGGCGAGCGCCGCGGCGAGCGCGGCGGCGTCGCCGGCGGGCGCGAACGCCGCGTGCGGGCCGAGCACCTCCCGCAGCGCGGGCAGGTCGGAGGCGACCACCGGGACCCCGCAGGCGAGCGCCTCCAGCGGCGGCAGCCCGAACCCCTCCACGGCCGAGGGGAACGCGAGCGCGGCCGCGCCCGCCGTGACCCGTGCCAGCTCGTCGTCGGCCAGGTAGCCGGCGGTCACGACCATGCCGGCCGGCAGCCCCGCAAGGTCCAGCGCCGGCCCCCAGCCGGCCGGCCCGGCCAGCACCAGCGGCGGCGGGCCGGCGCCCTGGGCCAGCAGCTCCCGGTAGGCGTCCAGCAGCACCGGCAGGTTCTTGCGCGGCTCGCGGCTGCCGGCGAACAGCACGTAGCCGGAGGGCAGCCCGCGCCGCGCGAGCCACGCCGCCGGCGGCGCCGCGGCCCGCCGGTAGGCGTCGCGCACGCCGAGCGGGGTGACCACGAGCCGGTCGGGGACGACCCCGTAGGCGTCCGCCAGCTCCGCGGCGACCGCGGCGGTCGGGACGCACACCACCGCCGCCCGCGCCAGCGAGCGCGGCACCAGCCGCCGGTAGCGCGCCGAGGCGGGCGTGACCAGCTCCGGGTGGGTGCGGAAGGTGAGGTCGTGGACGGTCACCGCGACCCGGGCGCGGCGGGCGGGCGGCGCCACGAAGTTGGTCGCGTGGAAGCAGTCCAGCCGCCCGGCGAGCCACTCCACCGGCGGGACCTCCAGGCGCGCCCAGGCGGCCTGGAGCGCGCGCGCCGGCACCCGCCGGCGGCCGGCGGACGCGCGCGGGCCGAGCGCCACCGCCGCCGGCAGGTCGCGGGCGCCGCGCCAGGTGAAGGGGACCAGCACCAGCTCCGGCCCGCCCGCCAGCGCCTGGAGCCCCTCGACCAGCCCGGCCGTGTACTGGCCGACGCCCGTGCGCGGCCCGAGCAGCGGCGTGGCGTCGATCCCGACCCTCACGGCGGCCCCACCGGGCGGGGCGCCCCGGGCCGCGCCGGGCCGGCGCCGGCCGCGCGGGCCGCCGGCCGGCTCATCGCGGGACGAACCAGCGGGCGAGCGCGCGGCGGGGCACGACCGCGGCGGCGGCGATCGCGCGCCGCCTGGCCAGCATCCGCGGCAGCAGCCGCAGGTAGGAGCCGACCACCCGCAGCCGCAGCAGGGTCGGGCGCAGCGCCGGCCGGCGGCGGGTGTGGCGGGCCTGCGCGAGCTGCCGCAGCGCCAGCGACGCCGTGGTCGCCGGGTAGCGGGCGACCTCGCGCAGCGCGAGCCCGGCCTGCGCGTTCTTGGTGAGCATCAGCAGGCGGTTGCGGTCGACGTGGAAGGTGAACAGCGGCGACCACTCGGTGCTGCTGGCCGAGTGGATGTGGCGCACGACCGCCGAGGGCTCGTAGGCGATCCGCCAGCCCAGCGAGCCCAGCCGCCAGGACAGGTCGGTGTCCTCGTAGTAGAGGAAGAAGTCCTGGTCGAACGGGCCGGACTCGCGCAGCGCCAGGGTCCGCAGGCAGCAGGCCGCGCCGCAGAGCGCGAACACGTCCTCGGGGCGGTCGAAGCGGCCGTCGTCGACCTGCTGGTAGGCGCGGTCGGCGCCGTAGCCGTCGTCGAAGACGATGCCGCCGACGTTGTTGAGCACGTCCACCAGGTCGCCTTCGGGCGCCACGTCGACCTCGTGGTCGGCGGGCTCGACCCCGGCCTGGAGCGTCGCCGACCCGCCCGGCCACCGGAGCTGGACCGCCTTGGCGGTCTCGGCGGCGAGCCGCAGGCCCAGGCGGACCGTGCCGGGCGCCCCGCCCGCCGGCGGCCCCGGCTCGACCGGGACCAGCAGCTCACCCGCGGGCAGGGTCCAGCGGAACCGGCCCGGCCCGGTCCCCTCCGGCCCGTACGCGGCCCGCTCCCACAGCACCTGCTCGGTGACGTCGGCGCCGTCCACCCGCACGGCCTGGACGCGCACCCCGAGCGTGCGCGGGTCCAGCCCGCCGGGCAGGAACGCCGCGGTCGCCAGCCGCAGCGGCACGAACCTCGGCAGGAACAGGATCTTGGAGGTCGTCGCCGCGATCCGCTCGCCGCCGGGCGCGAGCATCGGCGCGAGCAGGTTGCGCAGCCACTCGGGCGCGGGCCGGGCGTCGCTGTTGAGCAGCGCGACGAACGGCGTGGCCAGCTCGCGCAGGGCGACGTTGTTGCCGCCCGCGAAGCCCTCGTTGCGTGGGTTGCGCAGCACGCGCACCCACGGGTAGTCGCGCTCCACCAGCGCGACCGACCCGTCCTGCGAGCCGTTGTCGACCAGCCACACCGCCATGCGCCCGTCCACCCCGCCCCCGCCGGCGCCCGGCCCGTCCGGCCCGAGGTCCTGCTTGGCCAGCGCGTCCAGGCAGTCGGGCAGCAGCCGCTCCCCGTTCCAGTTGACGATCACGACGGTGACGACCGCGGCGCCGGTCACGTCCCGCCCTCCCCCGCCGGCTCCCCGTCCGGCCGGTCCCCGGCCCCGCCCGCGCCCAGCCGCTCGGCGGCCAGGCGGGCCTTGATCTGCGCGTGGTCGCCGCCGGTGTCCAGGGGCCTGCGGGGCGGTGGCGGGTCGTGCAGCACGTCGGTCTTGAACTCCGCGGGGACCAGGCCGTAGTCGATCGGGCCGAACACGCGGATCCGCTCGCCGAAGCGGCGGGCGTCCAGGGCCACCTTCGTGCCCGGCCGCAGGACCGCCACGCTCAGCGAGAACACGCCCTGCAGCGGCGGGATCGACGGGAGGGTCAGCCGCACGGTGCGCACGCCCGGGCCGGGCTCGAGCGGGACCGGCTCGGTGGTCATCGCGTACATCGGGTAGTCGGCCGGCCCGATCACCAGCACCCGCAGCTCCGCGGGCGGGGCGTCCGGCTCGACGTCGAGGTCGACCTCGATCGCGAGCGGGTCGCGGACCCAGAAGTCCAGCTGCTCCTCGCGGGTGGCCGGGTCGGCGACGCGCGCGTCGCGGATGCGCAGCGGGCTGGCGCCCTCGCCCTGCTCCGCCTGCTGCTCGGCGGTGCCCATCAGCCCGCGCAGCCGGTCGGTCGCCTCGACGGTGTCGCCGTCGAACACCAGCCGGCCCTTGAACAGCACGGCCGCGCGCGTGCAGACCCGCGCGATCATGTCCAGGCCGTGGGTGACGAACAGGATCGTGCGCCCCTGGGCCTGGAACTCGGCGATCCTGGCCAGGCACTTGGCCGCGAACGCCTCGTCGCCGACGGCGAGGACCTCGTCGATCAGCAGGATGTCGGGGTCGACGTGCACCGCGACCGCGAACCCCAGCCGCACGTACATCCCCGAGGAGTAGTGCTTGACCTGGTTGTCGATGAACGGGCCCAGCTCGGAGAACTCCACGATCCGGTCGAAGTGGCGGTCGGTCTCGCGCCGCGTCAGGCCCAGGATGCTGGCGTTCAGGTAGACGTTCTCGCGGCCGGTCAGCTCGCCGTCGAAGCCGGCGCCAAGCTCCAGCAGCGACGCGATCCGGCCGCGGACCCGGCGGCTGCCGGTGGTCGGCTCCAGGATCCCGGCGAGCACCTTGAGCAGGGTGGACTTGCCCGAGCCGTTGGGCCCGATGAGGCCCACCGTCTCGCCGCGGCCGATGGTCAGGTCCACGTCGCGCAGGGCCCAGAACTCCTCGGCGCTGGCCCGCCTGACGCTCAGCAGGCGCTCCTTCAGGCTGGTCGCCTTGCGGTGGTGCAGCAGGAAGCGCTTGCCGAGCCCGTGGGCCTGGATCGCCGGCCCGCCCGCGCTCACAGCTCCTCCGCGAAGTCGTCCTCGAGCCGCCGGAAGATCCACCAGCCGAGCGCCAGCAGCGCCAGCGAGACCGCCCCGGCGACCCCCAGCCACTTGAGGTAGAAGGCGTAGCCGCCGGCCGCGAGCACCGGCTGGCCGCCCGGCGCCGGCACCCGGTAGATGGCGCGCTGCATGGCCGCGATGACCGCGGTCATGGGGTTGAGCATGTACACCCAGAACAGCTTGCGCTGCGACACCAAGGCGATCGGGTAGACGATCGGGCACAGCCAGAACCAGGCGATCAGCGCCACCTCCCAGAGGTGCTGCACGTCGCGGTAGAGCACGTTGAGGGCGGCCACCAGCAGGCTCATCGCGACCGTGAACAGCACGGCCACCGCCAGCGCGGGCACCAGCAGCAGCAGCTGCGGCCCGAACGCCGTGCGGTAGGCCAGCGCCAGGAAGACCGCGAACACCCCGAGCTGGAGCACGAAGTGCACCCCGGAGAAGCCGACCGAGGACAGCGGCAGCACCAGCCGCGGGAAGGGGACCTTCTTGACCAGGTTGGCGTTGCCGACCACCGAGCCGGTCGCGGTCAGCGTGGCCAGGTTGAAGAAGTTCCACACCAGCAGGCCGGACATGAAGTAGACGGCGAAGTCGGGGACGCCGGCGCCCAGCAGGCCGAACACCAGGGAGAACACGGCCAGGTACAGGATCGGGTTGGCGAGCGACCAGGCGAACCCGAGCGCGGAGCTCTTGTACTTGACCTTGAGGTCCTTGCGGACCAGGTTGGCCAGCAGCTCCAGGCGGATGCGGGACTGGGCGGCGGCGCGCGTGTCGGCCGCGATCTGCATGATCGGCTGCCCCTGTCTTCTGCGGCGGCCCGCGGCGGCGGGCACGGGCTGCAAAGGCTCACGCCGGACCGTCGCCCGGCGCGAGCGCAGTATACCGGCGCGACCGGGACGTCCCCGCCGCCGCGGGCGACCCCCGGGGTACGCTGGCGGCGCCTTGTGACGGCCGGACCGGACGTGAGATCGTCCGCCCGCGTGCGGAACGCTCCCCGCCGGTCCTGGCGTCCCGCGGGAGGCTGCCATGACCCGGTTGGAGAGCGACTACTACGCCCACATGGGCTTCGACGCCGAGCACAGCCGCGAGGTGCTCGGCTTCTACGTGCCGTTCTTCGACGTGCCCGGCCCGGTGCTCGAGCTGGCCCCGGGGCGCGGGGAGTTCCTCGGGCTGCTGCGCGAGGCCGGCATCGACGCCGTCGGCGTCGACAACGACGAGGGCATGGTGCGCGCCGCCCGCGCCGCCGGGCACCGCGTCGAGCTGGGCGACGCGCTGGAGCACCTGCACGCCGCGGCCCCGGGCTCGCTGGCCGGGGTCTTCTGCGCCCACTTCGTCGAGCACCTGCCGACCGAGGCGGTCCGCCGGCTGCTCGCCGGCGTCCGCCGCGTGCTGGTCCCCGGCGGGCGCTTCGTCGCCGCGACCCCCAACGCGGCCTGCTACTCGGTGCTGAGCCACGACTTCTGGCGCGACCCCACCCACGTCCGGTTCTACGACCTGCCGCTGCTGGAGTTCCTGTGCCTGGAGGCCGGGCTCGAGGTCGACAAGTCGGGGCCGAACCCCGTCAACCACCCGGGCCCGCCGCCCGAGACCTTCCCCGCCGCCGCCGCGGTCGTCCACCCCGCCATGACCGAGTCGATCGAGGCGGCGGCCGCGCGGGTCGCCGGGTCGCTCGCCCACGGCCCGTCCGACCGCGGCCCCGGGGACCACGACCCCGCCTGGGCGTACGAGCTGGTCCACCTCGTGTCGACGCTGTCGGCGCGGCTGGGCGAGACCCAGGAGGCGCTGAAGTCGCTGCACGGCGCGTACCGGCGCCTGCTCGGCATCCTCTACCAGGCCAACGAGATCTTCGTCGCCGCGCGCGCGCCGCACGGCGGCGATCGGACGGGAGGCGTACCAGCATCTTGAGAGCGGCCGTCTACAACCGGTTCCTGCAGTCCATGGGCGGCGGCGAGCGGCACAGCGGGATGCTCGCCCAGCTCCTCGCAGCGGACGGCCACGAGGTCGACCTGCTCGGCCACGACGACGTGGGCAAGGACGTCCTGGCCGACCACCTCGGGCTGGACCTCGGCAGGGTCGGCCTGCGCGTGGTCCCCGACCTCGGCGAGCACGACCTGGCCCGCCTGTCCGGCGAGTACGACCTGTTCGTCAACGCCTCGTACATGAGCCGGCTGGCGCCGCGCGCCCGCCACAACCTGTACCTGTGCTACTTCCCCACCCCGCCCGACCACGACCTGTCGCCGCTGCGCCGGCGGCTGGTCAGGGCGCTGGGGCCGTTCGTGCGCGGCCGGGTCCCGCCGATCACGCACGGGCCCGGCTGGTTCCCGCCCGAGGGCGGGCGGCGGCGCGCCTACATCTGGTCCAGCGGGCACGCGTCCCTGTCGCTGCCCTCGGGCGCCCCCCACCGGCTCCTGCTCGACCTCGGCCGCCCCGGCGCGGACGAGCCCGCCACCCTGGTCGTGAGCGACGGCGGCGGCCGCGTGCTCGCGCGGGCGCAGGCCAGCCCCGAGCGCTTCCGGCAGGTCGACATCCCGCTGCCCGCCGGCGAGCGCGGCCTGCAGCTGCGGCTGGACAGCGAGACGTTCGTGCCCGGCGGGACCGACCGCCGCACCCTCGGCGTCGCGGTCAGCCGGCTGCGGCTGGCCGGCACCGCCCGCCGGCCGCGCCAGCTCCTCGCCGAGCGCCTCCCCTGGCTGCTGCGCGACCCCCGCGACCTGGACTGGCTGGACCGCTACGAGCGGGTGCTGGCCAACTCGGAGTTCACGCGCGAGTGGATCGGGCGCTACTGGCGCGTGGACGCCGACGTCTTGTACCCGCCGATCCGCGTCCAGGGGCTGCGCCCGGGCGCCAAGCAGCGGCGGATCCTCACCGTCGGCCGGTTCTTCCCGCCCGGCATGGGCCACTCCAAGAAGCAGCTGGAGCAGGTCAGGGCGTTCGGGGAGATGGTCGGCCGCGGCGGCCTGGACGGCTGGGAGCTGCACGTCGTCGGCGGGGTCGAGCCGCGCCAGCGCGGGTACCTGGAGGAGGTCCGCCGGGCGGCGCGGGGGCTGCCGGTCAGCGTGCACCCCAACGCGCCGCGCGCCCTGGTGGAGGAGCTGTTCGCCACCAGCCGCGTGTTCTGGGCCGCGACCGGTCTGGGCGAGGACGAGCACGTCGCGCCATGGACCTTCGAGCACTTCGGCATGACCACCGTGGAGGCGATGGCGGCCGGCTGCGTCCCGGTGGTCATCGACAAGGCCGGCCAGCGCGAGATCGTCCGCCACGGCATCGACGGCTTCCGCTGGAGCACCCTGGCGCAGCTGGAGGCCCGCACCCGCGAGCTGGCCGCCGACGACGCCCTGCGCGCGCGCATGGCCGCGGCCGCGGCCGGGCGCTCGAGGGAGTTCAGCGACGAGGCGTTCGCCGAGCGCTGGCGGGAGATCGCCGCCAAGCTCCGGCTGGAGGGGTAGACGCCCGGCCGATCCTGCGCGAGCGACCCGAACAGGGACCGTCGCCCAGAAATTGACACGGTCACACCTCGGGTGGTCTTTTCTGGCAACTCTGGCAACCCGAGGTGGACGACCGGGCGGGTCGCGCGCACCGGCCGCAGCCACCACCCACGGCGCGGTGCGCGTCCGGCGGATGGGACGGCGGATGATCTCGACGGGAAGCTCGACCGGTTCCCGGCTGGACGCTCTCAACAGACCGGGCAGGCCTTCCGGCCCCGGGCGGCAGGGGGGGGTCGGGGCCGTGGCGCCGGGCGCCGCCGACCGCGACCGGCCCGCCGGGCGCCAGGCCCCGACCCGCCTGCGGCTCGTGGTCCTGGCCGCCTACGCGGCGGCGGTGGCCGTGGACGCCGCCGTGACCGTGGTCCGCCTGCGCATCGCGCGCGGCGCGCAGTTCGCCGGCCACGCCGATCCGTCCTTCTACTACCAGCTCGCCCGCAACCTGGCGCAGGGACGCGGGCTGACCGTGGACTTCGTGTGGCACTACCTGACCATGCCGCCGGACGTCCACCACTACGCCCTGGACTACTGGCAGCCGCTGCCCTCGCTGCTGCTCGCCGCCGCGATGCGCGCCGGCGGCGACACCCGCCTGGCGACCGCGCTGACCGCGACGGTGCTGGCGGCCGCGCTGGTGCCGGTGGCGGCCGCGCTCCTGGCCAGGACGCTGTCGGGCCACGCGCTGGTGCCGCCGGTCGCGATGGGCCTGACGGCGCTCGTCCCCCAGCTCTCCAGCTTCTCCGTCGGCGCCGAGTCGGGCCCCTTCTACGCCGTGTTCGTCCTGCTCACCCTCGCCCTGGCGTGCGCGCGCACGCGCTCGCGGCTGCGCTGGCCGCTCGCGGGGATCACCGCCGGCGGGGCGTACCTGTGCCGCAACGACGGCCTGCTGCTGATCGCGCTGCTGGCCGTGGCGCTCGCGGCCCGGGCGCTGGCGGCCTGGCGCCGCGACCGGCGCGTGCCCTGGGCCCGGGCCGCCGACCTGGGCCTGTTCTGCGCCGCCGCGGCCGTCACGGTCGCGCCCTCGCTGTGGGCGAACCTGCGGGGCATGGGCCGGCTGCTGCCGGCGACCACGCGCCTGCCCTGGCTGGTCACCTACGAGGACATGTTCGCCGTCGGGCACCGCGACGGCCTCCGGGCGGTCCTCGCCGACGGCCCGGGGACGGCGCTGGCGATCCGCTCCGAGCGCGGCTTCTCCCAGCTCCAGCTGCTGGTCACCAGGGAGCTGGGGATCGTCCTCACGCTCTGCCTCCTGGTCCTGCTGCTGGCCCGCCTGGTGGCCCACCTGCGCTCGCGCCGCGGCCGGCCCCGCGCCGGGCGCGACCGTTTCGGCTGGCCGCTGGTCGCGGCGAGCGCGGCGCTGACGCTCGCCTTCCACGCCCTGGTGACGCCGGTCGCGTCCGCGTCGGGCGGGTGGCGGCGCAGCCTGGTCGCGTACCTGCCGGTGCTGACGATCGCGGTCGTGGAGCTGGTGTTCTGGGCCACGCGCCCGCGCCTGCTGCGCGTCGGGCGGGCGGCGGCGGTCGCCGCGCTGGCCCTGCCGGGGCTGCTGGCGGTGCACAGCGCCCCGCAGCTGGTCCTGGACAACAACAACGCCGCCGGCATGCGGATGCTCGCCGTGGGCCAGCTGCTCCGGGAGGCGTCACCGATCGGCAGGCCGGTGGTGATGGCCCGCAACACCTGGGAGCTGACCGAGGTGACCGGCTTCCCGGCCGTGCAGATCCCCAACAACGACCTGTGCACGATCCTGCGGACCGCGCAGCGCTTCCGCGCCCGCCTGCTGGTGCTGCCCGCCGACCGCCCCGCGCTGGCGGACCCGGCGGCGCTGCGGGCCGCGGGGTTCACGCTCGCCGCCCGCCGCGGCGGTCCCGAGATCTGGCGCATCCCCGCCCCCGACCGCGCCTGCCGGGCGGCCGCGCCGTGACCCCCGACCAGCCCACCTTCGCAGGAGGCCATCGGATGCGCAGCGAGCGCTTCACCGCCGACGCCGTCCTCATCGGCGGCTGCGGCCACGTCGGGCTGCCGCTCGGGCTCGCCCTCGCCGACCGCGGCGCGAGCGTGATCCTGTACGACGTCAGCGACCGGGCCGTCAAGCTCGTCGGCGACGGCCGCATGCCGTTCGAGGAGGACGGCGCGGCGCCGGTCCTGGAGCGCGTGGTCGCCGCCGAGCGCCTGCGCGCCACGACCGACCCGGCCGCCGTCGGCCAGGCCGAGCACGTCATCGTGGTGCTCGGCACGCCCGTCGACGAGCACCTCAACCCCGACCCGCGGGCCATCCCGCGCGCGCTCGGCCTGTGTGCCGAGTACTTCGCCGACGGCCAGCTGCTGGTGCTGCGCAGCACCGTCTACCCGGGCGTCACCGCGCTGGTGGAGAAGATGGTCGCCCGCCTCGGCCGCGACATCGACGTCGTGTTCTGCCCCGAGCGGATCGCCGAGGGCAGGGCGATGGCGGAGCTGACCACGCTGCCGCAGATCATCGGCAGCCGCACCGAGCGCGGCCGCGAGCGCGCCCGCCGCCTGTTCGAGCGGCTCACCCCGACCGTGGTCGAGCTGAGCCCGGAGGAGGCGGAGCTGGCCAAGCTGTTCACCAACACCTGGCGCTACATCCGGTTCGCGACCGCCAACCAGCTCTACATGATGGCCAACGACCGCGGCCTGGACTTCGAGCGCATCCGCCAGGCGATCAGCCACGAGTACCCGCGCGCGGCCGACCTGCCCCGCGCCGGCTTCGCCGCCGGCCCGTGCCTGCTCAAGGACACCATGCAGCTGGCGGCGTTCAACAACAACAACTTCACCCTCGGGCACGCGGCGATGCTGGTCAACGAGGGCCTGCCGCTGTACCTGGTGAGCCAGCTCGAGCAGCGCCACGACCTGGCGTCGATGACGGTCGGCATCCTCGGGATGGCGTTCAAGGCCGGCTCGGACGACATCCGCGCCAGCCTGAGCTACAAGCTGCGGCGGATCCTGGCGTTCAAGTGCGCCGAGGTGCTGTGCACCGACCCGCTGGTCACCACCGACCCGGACCTGCTGCCGCTCGAGGAGGTCCTCGACCGGTCCGACCTGCTCATCATCGGCGCCCCCCACCCGCAGTACCGGGGGCTGCGGACCACCAGGCCGGTCGCGGACGTCTGGAACCTGCTGGAGGGGGGCGTTCGCGTATGACACCCAGGGTCTCGATCGTCATCCCGGCCTACGACGAGGGCGAGCGCATCGTCCCCGTCCTGGACCGCCTGTTCGAGTCGATCGCGCTGGACTGCGAGATCCTGGTGGTGGTCGACGCGCCCGAGGACGCCACCGCCGCCGTGATCGACAGCTACCCCGTCGACGAGCCCCGGCTGCGCTGCGTGGTCAACACCTACGGCTGCGGGCCGGCGAACGCGCTGCGCTTCGGCATCCACGCCGCGGCGGCGCCGTGCGTGGTGGTGACCATGGCCGACGGCAGCGACGACCCCCGGCAGATCGACGACCTCGCCCGCCTGGTCGACCGCGGCGTCGTGGTCGCGGCCGCCTCCCGCTACATGCCCGGCGGCCAGCAGGTCGGCGGGCCGTGGCTGAAGGGCCTGCTGTCGCGGGTCGCGGGCCGCTCGCTGTTCCTGCTCGCGCGGATCGGCACCCGCGACGCGACCAACTCGTTCAAGGCGTACTCGACCCAGTTCGTCCGCGACGTCGGCGTCCACAGCCGCGCCGGCTTCGAGATCGGCCTGGAGCTGACCGCCAAGGCGCGCCGGCTGCGGCTGCCGGTCGCGGAGATCCCGACGATCTGGCTCGACCGGCAGGCCGGCGACTCCAACTTCAAGCTGGTCCGCTGGATCCCCAAATATGTGCGCTGGTACCGGTTCGCGTTCGGTCCGCGCCTGGAGCCCGAGGAGCTGCGCGCCCGCGCCGCCCCCGGCGGAAACGGTCGGTGACGATGGCAACGGTCCTGGTCAGCGGGTCGTCAGGCTTCATCGGCGGCTACCTCGTGCAGGAGCTGCTCGCGCGCGGCCACCAGGTGGTCGGCGTGGACGACTTCTCCAAGTACGGGCGGGTGGCGCGCTCCTACGACACCCACCCCGGCTACCGGCTGGTCGAGGGCGACGCCGCCGACGCGGCGCTGATGACGCGGCTGCTGGCCGGGTGCGACCACTTCGTCGCCGGGGCCGCGCTCATCGGCGGGATCTCCTACTTCCACACTTACGCCTACGACCTGCTGGCCCGCAACGAGCGCATCACCGCGGCCGCGTGCGACGCGGCGATCGCGGCGCTGCGGGAGGGCCGGCTGCAGAAGGTCACCTACGTCAGCTCCTCGATGGTGTTCGAGTCCACCGACGACTGGCCCTCCTACGAGGGGCAGGAGCGGGAGATCCCGCCGCCGCGGTCCTCCTACGGGTTCCAGAAGCTGGCGGTGGAGTACTTCGCGCGCGCGGCGTGGGACCAGTACCGGCTTCCCTACACGATCGTGCGGCCGTTCAACTGCGTCGGCGTCGGCGAGGCGCGCGCGCTGGGCGACGTGGAGGTCCTCAGCGGCAACGTCCGGCTGGCGATGAGCCACGTCGTCCCCGACCTCGTCCTGAAGGTCCTGAAGGGCCAGGACCCCCTGCACGTCCTCGGGGACGGCTCGCAGGTGCGGCACTACACCTACGGCGGCGACATCGCCCGCGGGATCGCCACCGCGATGGAGCACCCCGACGCCCTGCACGAGGACTTCAACCTCTCCACCGCGCGCGCCACGACCGTGCTGGAGCTGGCCGAGCTGATCTGGCGCAAGGTCAAGGGCCCGGACGTGCCGCTGCGGGTGGTGCACGACCCCGCGTTCGAGCACGACGTCCAGCGGCGGGTGCCCGCCACCGACAAGGCCAAGCGGGTCCTCGGCTTCGAGGCGACCACCGACCTGGAGGGGATGCTCGACGAGGTGATCCCCTGGGTCGCGCAGGGCATCGCCGAGGGGACCATCTGAACCGGCGGGACGAAGCTAGCCCGCCGAGATCACGCCGGCGTCACGCACCGATCACGCCGGGGACCGGCGCCCGGCGCCGATCACGGCGCCGCCGGTCCCCTGTCGCGGCGGCGCCGGCCGCCGGCCCAGCCGATGAAGCGGGCGATCGGGTCGTAGCGGGCGTCGACCACGCGTTCCTTCAGGGGGATGATCGCGTTGTCGGTGATCCTGATGCCCTCGGGGCAGACCTCGGTGCAGCACTTGGTGATGTTGCACATGCCGACGCCCGCCTGGGCGCGCACCGGCTCGCGGCGGTCGCCGGTGTCCAGCGGGTGCATCTCCAGCTCGGCGTAGCGGATGAACAGGCGCGGGCCGGCGAAGCGCTGCTTGTTCTCCTCGTGGTCGCGGATGACGTGGCAGACGTCCTGGCACAGGAAGCACTCGATGCACTTGTGGAACTCCTGCACCCGGTCCACGTCCTGCTGGTGCATCCGGTAGGTCCCGTCCGCCTCGCGCGGCCCGGGCCGGAACGCGGGCACCCGCTTGGCGACCTCGTAGTTGAACGACACGTCGGTGACGAGGTCGCGGATGACCGGGAAGGCCCGCAGCGGCGTCACCGTGACGGGCTCGCCGGGCCCGAACAGGTTCAGCCGGGTCATGCAGGTGAGCCGGGGCCGCCCGTTGACCTCGGCGCTGCAGGAGCCGCACTTGCCCGCCTTGCAGTTCCAGCGGATGGCGAGGTCGTTGGCCTGGGTCGCCTGGAGGCGGTGGAGCGCGTCGAGCACGACCTCGCCCTCCTCCACCGGCACCTGGTAGTCGCGCAGCTCGCCGCCGGCGGCGTCGCCGCGCCACACGCGCAGCGTGACCTCCCGGGGACCGGCCACTCAGCTCCCCTCCTCGAACAGCGGCCGCAGGTCCTCGGGCAGCTCGGCCAGGGGCTCGCGGGCGATCTTCAGCTCGCCGTCGGCCGGGTGGACCACCATCCGGACCTTGGCCAGCTCCGGGTCGGGCCTGGGGTGGTCGTCGCGGGTGTGCGCGCCGCGGCTCTCGGTGCGCTCCAGCGCGGCGAGCGCGACCGCCTCGGACACCGTGAGCAGGGACCGCAGGTCCAGCGCCGTGTGCCAGCCGGGGTTGTACTGCCGGTTGCCGCCGACCCCGACGCGGGCGGCCCGGTCCCTGAGCACGGCGATGCGCTCCAGCGCGCTCTCCAGCTCCGCCTCGGTGCGGATGATCCCGACGAGGTCCTGCATGCACTCCTGCAGCTCGTGGTGGATCGTGAACGGGTTCTCGCCGCTGTCGCGCTCGAACGGGGCGAGCGCCTCGGCGGCGGCCGCGTCCACCTGGCCCGGGTCCACGGCCGGCCGGCCCTCCAGGCCGGCGGCGTGCCGCGCCGCGTACCTGCCCGCGCGCTGGCCGAACACCAGCAGGTCCGACAGGGAGTTGCCGCCCAGCCGGTTGGCGCCGTGCATGCCGCCCGCGGCCTCGCCCGCGGCGAACAGGCCGGGGATGGTGGCGGCCTGGCTGTCGGGGTCCACCTTGACCCCGCCCATCACGTAGTGGCAGGTCGGGCCCACCTCCATCGGCTCGGCGGTGATGTCCACGTCGGCGAGCTGCTTGAACTGGTGGTACATCGACGGCAGCCGCCGCTTGATGTACTCGGCGTCGCGGCGGGTGGCGATGTCCAGGAACACCCCGCCGTGGGGGCTGCCCCGGCCCTCCTTGATCTCGCTGTTGATCGCGCGCGCCACCTCGTCGCGCGGCAGCAGGTCGGGGGTGCGGCGGGCGCCCTTCTTGTCGGTGTACCAGCGGTCCGCCTCCTCCTCGCTGTCGGCGGTCTCCGCGCGGAACATCTCGGGGACGTAGTCGAACATGAAGCGCCGGCCCTCGGCGTTGCGCAGCACCCCGCCGTCGCCGCGCACCCCCTCGGTGACCAGGATCCCGCGCACCGACGGCGGCCACACCATGCCGGTCGGGTGGAACTGCACGAACTCCATGTCCACCAGGTCGGCGCCGGCCCACAGCGCCAGGGCGTGCCCGTCGCCGGTGTACTCCCAGGAGTTGGAGGTGACCTTCCACGCCTTGCCGATCCCCCCCGTGGCCAGGATCACCGCGCCGGCGCGGAAGACCACGAACCGGCCCGACTCGCGCCAGTAGGCGAAGGCGCCCGCGACGCGACCGGCGGCGTCGGTGAGCAGGCGCGTGACCGTGCACTCCATGAACACGTCCATCCCGAGCGACACCGCCCGGTGCTGCAGGGTGCGGATCATCTCCAGGCCGGTGCGGTCGCCGACGTGGGCCAGCCGGGCGTAGCGGTGGCCGCCGAAGTCGCGCTGGAGGATGCGCCCGTCGGGGGTGCGGTCGAACAGGGCGCCCCACTCCTCCAGCTCCAGCACCCGGTCCGGGGCGTCCTGCGCGTGGACCTGGGCCATGCGCCAGCTGTTCATCAGCTTGCCGCCGCGCATGGTGTCGCGGAAGTGCACCCGCCAGTCGTCCTCGGGGTAGACGTTGCCGAGCGCCGCGGCGATCCCGCCCTCGGCCATGACCGTGTGCGCCTTGCCCAGCAGCGACTTGCACACCAGCGCGGTGCGCGCCCCCTGCGCCGACGCCTCGATCGCGGCGCGCAGCCCCGCCCCGCCCGCACCGACCACCACGACGTCGAACTCGTGCGTCTCGTACTCGGGCATCAGAACAACCTCGGGTCGGTGATGGTGCCGCTGGCGACCAGCCGCACGTACAGGTCGGCGAGCGCGACCGAGAACAGGCTGACCCAGGCGAACAGGGCGTGGCGGGCGTTGAGCGCGGTCACCCGCCGCCACAGCCAGGCGCGCCGCGGCGCCCGCGACAGTACGTCCACGTGCCCGCCGCACAGGTGCCGGCAGGAGTGGCAGCTGAGCGTGTACAGCCACAGCAGCGCGACGTTCACCAGCAGCACCAGCGTGCCCAGGCCGACGCCGAAGCCGTCGGGGAACCGGAACGCCTGCAGCGCGTCCCAGGTGAGGATGACCGGGAACGGCAGGGCCAGGTAGAAGAAGTAGCGGTGGACGTTCTGCAGGATCAGCGGGAAGCGCGTCTCGCCGGTGTAGCGCCGCCGGGCGTCGGGGACCGCGCAGGCGGGCGGGGACCACCAGAACGCGCGGTAGTACGCCTTGCGGTAGTAGTAGCAGGTCAGCCGGAACGCCAGCGGGAACGGCAGGATCAGCAGCGCCGGCGACAGCCCCCACCAGGACCCGACCGGGTGCGGCCCCTCGGTGACGCAGCTGGCGGCCAGGCAGGGCGAGTAGAACGGCGACAGGTACGGGTCGGCCCAGTAGTTGCGGCCGGAGAACGCGACCCAGGTGCCGTAGACCACGAAGCCGGCCAGCACCAGCAGCGTCACCAGCGGCTCGACCCACCAGGTGTCGCGCCGCAGCGTCCGGGCGCCGATCCGCGCCCGCTCCCGCGGAAGTGTGGTAGCCAATCCGGTCCCCTTCCCTAGCCTGGTGCGCCGGCCCCGTCCGGCGCGTGACCGGCGCCGACCACCTGGATCACCGGGATCCCGAAGGCGCGCTGCATCCGGCGCGGCAGGCCGGCGGCGAGCCAGCGGGAGCGCCGCCCGGGCAGCGTCGACAGGAGGATCTCGTCGAACTCGAAGCGGTGCAGCACCGTGCCGACCGCCTCGACGGGGTCCGGGACGCCGACCTCGCCGCTGGCGTCGACCTCCAGCTCGCGCAGGCGCTCCAGCTCGTGGCGCAGCCGCTGCCGCGCGAGCAGCCTGCCCTCGTCCTCGGTGGCCCGCACGACGCGGGCCTCGTCGATCTCGTCCTCGAGCGCGTGGCGGGCCTCGACCAGCTCGGGCCGTGCCTGCTCGGCGGCCTCGTCGGCGCGGGTCTCCTGCCGCGCGGCCGCGAGGTACTCCGGGTCCAGGCGCTCGACCGGTGTCGCCGGGACCACCACGTGGAAGTGCGCCGGGCCGGCGCGCGCGCGCAGGCGGATCTCGGCGTGCAGCCGCTCCCCGCCGAGCGTCTGGTTCGCGACGACCAAGTACCGGCGCACCACACCACCTCCGCCACAGCCCCCGGATGAGCGACAGGCGCGTCCTCGCGCCCGCCCGGAGCATAGATCCGGCGGACCGCATCCCGGAACCCGCGGCCACCCGGTGCACGCGGGTCAGGTGAGCGCGATCTCCCGGACCGCGACGCCGAGGGTGCGCCCGTCGGGCACGCCGCGGTCCAGCTCGCCCGGGACCATCGGGTTGTCCACGGTGATCGTCACCCACACCCGGTCCCGCAACCCCTCGGGGACCGGCGCCACGACCGTCTGCCAGGAGTCGGAGGGAACCTCGAACTCCTGGCGCGCGGAGCGGGCGCCGTTCTCGTCGCCGACCGTGACCGAGCCGCGCACCGACGGGCCGCGCCTGGCGGTGCCGGTGTTGAAGGCCACCGCCGCCTTGCGCTCGCCCGCGTACTTCAGGACCGCCCGCGCCTCCGGGCCCGTCCAGCGGATCCCCCCACCCCAGGGCTCCAGCGGGAAGAAGCCCCCGCGCAGGTGGGTGCTCTCGTTGTCGGCCATGCGCAGCACGCCGCGGACCACGCGGTCGTAGGCGTGCACGTCGGTGTAGATCTCCATCGGACGGCTGTCGGGGTAGGCGTAGCGCCGCGGGCCCTTGGCCGTGGCCAGCAGGTAGATGACGTCCTGGCGTGCGCGCAGCCGGCCCGCCCGGGCGAGCAGGCTCGCCAGCCGGTCCAGCCGCCGGGGGTGCTCGTAGGCCAGGTCGCGGGTGGAGTAGTTCAGCTCCACGTCGTACCCGACCTGGCGGCACAGGGCCTCCAGCTCCGCGCAGGAGAACAGGCGGTGGTGGCGCGCGTAGAGGTTGTAGCCGCTGTAGGGCGGGAAGGGGTTGCGGCCCTGGACCGCCTCGACCAGGTACTGCCAGGCGAGCGCGTTGGGTGTGGACAGCAGCAGCTGGCCGGTGCCGGTCCGCAGCACCCGGTGCGCCTCGGCCAGCGTCTGGGTCGGGTCGTAGGTCAGGTGCTCGATGACCTCGCAGTAGACCACCAGGTCGAAGCGGTCGTCCTCCCAGGGCCAGTCGTCGAACTCGATGTTCAGCGCCTTCCAGCGGATCTCGTGCCGCTCGCCGTGGTCGTTGACGAGGATCTCGACGTTCTCCTCGCGGTCGGTCTTCCAGGTCGGCTCGTTGGCGCACTCGACCTGGTAGCCGAAGTACTTCTGGATCAGCACGGTCATGAAGTAGGGGATGCCGCCGATCTCCAGGACCCGCACGCGCTCGGGGTCGGGCAGCCGGGGGATCACGTTCAGGGTGTGGGTGAGCCGGTCGATGGCGGCCTCCAGGTAGCCTTGCTTGGCCGGCTCCCGGAACCACTCGAACGTGTTCACGTACTCGCGGATCTGTTGCGCGGTGATCGGTGCTGGCATGGGACCCCTACGAGGCGGGCGGGTTCGGACTCGGCGACCGAAGCCTACGGTATGACCCGAACCGGGCGCAGCCCGGGGCCGGCGGGCTAGCGGCCCCGGCGGGCGGCGGTGCGGGCCAGCGACACCAGGCCCCGCGCGGCGAGGAACGCGGCGACCCCCGGCGCCAGCAGGATCCTCGGGTCGCGCCGGTGGTGGCGCACGTAGAAGCGCAGGGCGCTGCGGTGGTGGTCCAGGACCTTGCGGTAGGGCCGGTACCGGGTGGAGCCACCGACGGTGTGGACGACCTCGGCGCCGCCGTCGAACACCACCCGCCAGCCGGCCCGGGCGATCCGCAGGCACAGGTCCATGTCCTCGGCGTACATGAAGTAGCCGGGGTCGAACCCGCCCACCTTCTCCCACGCCTGGCGGCGCACGCACATGCACGCCCCCGACACCCAGTCGACCTGCACCGGCACGCTGCGGTCCACGCCGGTGAGGTGGTAGCGGCGGGTGGCGGGGTTGCCGGGCCAGACGGTGCCGAGCAGCGCGTGGAGGGCGCCGACGAGGACCGACGGGAAGCGCCGGCCGGTCGGGTAGTCGCTGCCGTCGGGGTTGCGCAGGTGGGGCCCGACGCAGCCGATCGTGGGGTCGGCCGCGCCCGTGGCCAGCAGCCGCGCGAGCGACCCGGGCGCGAAGCGGGTGTCGGGGTTGGCGACGAGCAGCCAGTCCCCGCCGGTGGCCGCGGCGCCGAGGTTGGCGGCCCGGGCGTAGCCGTCGTTGGTGGGGCTCTCGATGACCTTGAGCGGCAGCCCGGTGCCGGCGCCGAGGCCGCGGGCGACCTCGGCGCTGCCGTCGCCGGAGGCGTTGTCGACCACGACGACCTCGAGGAGCTGGCCGGGCGCGGCGGCCGCGAGGGTGGTGACGCTGCCGGGGAGGTCCTCGGCGCTGTGGTAGCTGACCAGGACGACTGAGCACAGCGGCGGCGCGGTCGCCCCCCCCGGGGTCGGTCCGGGGGTCGGTCCGGGGACGGATGAGGGCTGCAGCGCGCACTCCTCGCACGGTCGGCGGGCGGTCGGCGGGATCCTCTCCATCCTACGGCGTGTCCGCGGAGGGGACGAACTTCGCCGGGCGGCGTCCCTGCCGCGCCCGGGGGCGGTGTCCGGCGCCGGGCGATCACCTCCCAACGGAGCTGATAACCTTCGTAGCCCGTCTCGCCGCCCCGACGTCCGCCGCGGCGCCGCCGCCCGCCGGTGCCCCGCGGACCGCCACCGCAGGAGCCGCTGTTGAGCGTCACGCACAGCCCGCCCGTCCCCGAGGTCTCCGTCGTGCTCCCCTGCTTCAACGAGCGCGACCACATCGAGAAGGAGGTCGTGCGCATCCGCGAGGCGCTCGACGCGGCCGGCATGAGCTACGAGTTCATCTGCGTCGACGACGGCTCCACCGACGGCACGCGCGAGATCCTGACGCAGCTCCCGGGCATCCGCACGATCCTGTTCCCCCGCAACCAGGGTTCGGGGACCGCCCGCCGGATCGGCACGCAGGAGGCCGCCGGCCGGGTCGTGGTCTGGACCGACGCGGACATGACCTACCCCAACGAGCTGATCCCCGACCTGGTGCGCGAGCTGGACAGCGGCGACTACGACCAGGTGGTCGGCGCCCGCAAGACCGAGGCGGGGACGTACAAGCTGTTCCGCGTGCCGGCCAAGTGGGCGATCCGGCGGCTGGCGTCGTACCTGACCAACACGCCCATCCCCGACCTCAACTCCGGCCTGCGGGCGTTCCGGCGCTCGGTGGCCGCGCCCTACCTCAAGCTGCTGCCGCCGGGGTTCAGCTGCGTGACAACGATCACGCTGGCGTTCCTGTCCAACGGGCACCCGATCAAGTACGTGCCGATCGACTACTTCAAGCGCGCCGGCAAGTCGAAGTTCCACCCCTTCCGCGACGCCTACAACTACATCATCCAGGTGCTGCGGATGGTGATGTACTTCAACCCCCTGCGGGTGCTGATGCCGCTGGCGCTGACGCTGCTCACCGCCGCGGGCGTGAAGTTCGTCTACGACATCGTGGTGCACTCCTTCCGGATCACCGGCTCGACCGTGCTGGTCGCGCTGGCCGGCTTCAACCTCGCGGCGGTCGCGTTGCTGGGCGACCTGGTGGTCCGCAGGACCAGCGAGGGCTGAGCGCGCGGCCAGGAAGGGCGCGGGGAGGCGGGGTCTCCCCGGTCAGGTCCAGACCGTGCCGGCGGTGTCGCGCAGGAAGTCGGCGAGCGTGTCCTGCCAGGGGCGCGGCGCCGGGACGCCGACCAGGCGCGCCAGCCGGGTGTCCAGCACCGACCAGGCGGGCCGGGGCGCCGGCCGGGGGAACGCGGCGGTGGTGGTGGGCCGCACGCGCCCGGGGTCCTGCCCGGTGCCGGCGAGGATCGCGCAGGCGAACTCGTACCAGGAGCACGAGCCGCCGCCGGCCAGGTGGTAGGTGCCGTGCTGGCCGGTGAGGACCAGCGCCCGCACCCCCTCGGCCAGCTCGCGCGCCCAGGTGGGGCAGCCGATCTGGTCGTCGACGACCTGGAGCGTGTCGCGCTCGCCGGCCAGCCGCAGGACCGTCTTGACGAAGTTGCTCCCCCGCTCGGCGTACAGCCAGGCGGTGCGCACGATGAAGTGCCGCCCCCAGACGTCGCGGACGGCGTGCTCCCCGGCCA
>DATFRI010000022.1:0-18575 GCA_035263405.1 Actinomycetes bacterium
ATCGGGGGAGGAGGGGCGCCGTGATCGCGTCGCGACAGGCCGGGCGGCGGGTCAGGGGTGCGCCGCCGCGCGCAGCGCGGGCTCGCTGATGTACCACTTGTCGTGGAGGAGCGCCCGCCGCCACAGGAAGTACTCCGAGCGCGGGCGGTCGTCGGTGATCAGGGGGCCCGGGCCGGTGAACGCGTCGACCTGCTCGTCGCGCAGCCACTCGGCCCTGCGGACGGCCTGGACCCAGCCCTCGGGGCCGGTGATCCCCGCGGGATGGTCGGGCATCTCGGCGAGGTCGGCCATGGTCCGGGGGTTGCCGACCTGGGCGCGGACGTCGGCCTCCGAGAAGCTGATCGGGTCGTCGGAGCCCATCATGTAGACGCCGTGGTGGCCGGGGGAGAGCACCAGGGTCGTGTGGGGGAAGACGGCGCGGAACGTGCGGACGTGGGTCTTGAAGTCCTCCATCGGCAGCGCGTACGGCATCCACAGCGTGAACAGCCCGCCGGGGTTGAGGCGCGCCTTGGACTCGGTGAGGAACTCCCTGGTGTACAGGACCACCGACCCGGCGCTCTCGATCGGCGGCGCGGGGTCGACGGTGACGAGGTCGTAGCGCTCGTGGCTGAGCCGGACGTAGTTGCGCCCGTCGGTGACGATCACGCGGCCCCGGGGGTGGCGCAGCCAGCGGCCGGCGTCGGGGTGGAAGACGCCCATCATGCCCGGCACCGAGGGCGACAGCTCGACGACGTCGGTGCGCATCCCCGCGAGCAGCCCGCTGCGGTAGGTGGAGCCCATCCCCATCGCGATCACCAGGAACTCGCGCGCGCCCGGCCGTGCCGCCCTCGGCAGGTACGCCATCAGCTTGGTGTCGACGCTCAGCGAGGTCACCCCGACCCCGCCGATCAGCAGCCGCCTGCCGGGGACCGGACCGCCGACGGCGTCCACGGTGGCCAGCTCGTCCTCGGTGTGGGTCACCGGGACGCCCTCGGCGCGCAGCGCGTTCTCGGTCCGGGTGCGCGTGATCGGCAGCGCCAGCGAGGAGGCGGCCACCCCCAGCACGGCGACCAGGGCGAGCACGGCCGCGAGCGTCCGCCGCCGGGCCCGCCGCCAGCTCGGCTCGGTCAGCACCAGCCAGGCGCCCACGAGCAGGTCGAGCCCGGCGAGCGCGAGGATCGACCCGTTGGTCCCGAGCGTGGCCGCGAGCACGAACGCCGCGGCGAACGAGCCCAGGATCGAGCCGAGGGTGTTGGCCGCGTACAGCAGCCCGATGCTGGAGCCGGTGCGCTCCACCGCGGGCGTGACCAGCTTGCCCGCGAGCGGGAACCCGTAGCCCATCAGCGTGGTCGCCGGCAGGAACACCAGCAGCGCGCGCAGCGCGAACGGCGGGGTCGCGATCACGCCGCTGCCGAGCACCACGGTCACGACCGCGGCGATCCCGACGCCGGCCAGGCACAGTCCGAGCACCCCCGGCAGGTCGCGCTCCGCCCGCCCCCAGCGCCGGTAGGCGGCGCTGCCGAGCCCGATCCCCGCGAGGTAGATCGCGAGGATGCCGGTGAACACGTAGATGCTCGACCCGGTGCCCTCGGCGACCATCCTGGTCCACAGCACCTCCAGCGCGAGCGCCACGAAGCCCGACACGAACGTGGCCAGGAGCACCGCCCGGCGGCGCCCGCCGACGCCCGCGCCGGCCCGGACCGCGGGCGGGCCGGCGCCTTCTGGCGCGCCCGCGCCGGCGGGTCCGGCCGACCCCCGGGATCCGGCACCCTCCTCCCGATCCGGCGCGGCGGCCGGGGCCGCCTCCGGGGCGCCCGGCCCTTCCGCCGCCGCGGCGGGAGCGGCCGGCCGCCGCAGCGCCAGGCCGAGGGCGACCGCGGCGGCGAACAGGTTGCACGCGACCGCGACGACGCCGGCGAGCGTGAGTCCCAGCAGCTCGATGAGCACGAAGCCCGCGAGCAGCGTGCCGGCCATCGCGCCGAGCGTGTTGGCCGCGTACAGCTCCGAGAGCCTGGCACCGGTCTCGTCCAGCGTGCGGACCAGGTACCGCGACAGGACCGGGAGGGTCATCCCCATGAGGAAGGTCGCCGGCGCGACCGCCGCGAACGCCAGCCCGAAGCGGGTGAGCGTCAGCAGGGCCGGTCGCCCCACCAGCGACCCGTAGGAGCCGCCGTAGACGTCCCCGAGCGCCCCGAAGGCGAACGGCAGCGCGAGCGCGAGCAGGGCGATCCCCGCCTCCAGCAGGCCGTAGACGACCAGCGGCCTGCGGCCGGGCGCCCGGGCGGCCGCGTCGCCGCCGCCCGGGTCCCCGCTGGCGGCGTCGGCCACCCGACCGCCGACCAGGCTCCCGAGGCCGAGGCCGGCCATGAAGGCGGTCACGATCGTGGCGACCGCCTGGGTGGTGTTCCCGAACAGCAGCACCAGCTCCCGGGACCAGACCACCTGGTAGATCAGTCCTGCGGCGCCCGAGACGACGAACACGGCCAGGATCAGGCCGCGCGGCGCGCGGGTCCAGGTGCTGCGCGCCGGTGCCGGCGGTGCGGTCCGCGTCCGCAGGGCCACGGTGCCTCCTCCTCGTGTGGGCGTCCGCTCTCGCGTGCGGACGTGCTCGTGCAGGGCCATCCGTGGGGCGCCGTCGAGCCCGCCGGCCCCGGGGGTCCCGGCGCCGGCGGTGCCCGGGCCTCCGCGGCGCGGGCGTCCTGAGGGGCGTGGGCGTCCTCGCCGGGCGGCGTGGATGGCGGCACCGAGGGTTCCAGGAGTGGATGAGCGAGGGCAACTCGGGCACCGGAGACCGGAGCCGAGGCGCGGGAACCGGCGGGCGGTTCGCACCGTCCTATCGGCCGGACGGCGGCGGGGGGACGGGACGGCGGGGAGGTCACGATGCGGGTGCGACGCTGGCAGTGGCTGGCGGTCATGACGGTGGTGCCGGCGCTGGCGCTGGTGGCGGGCTGCAGCGCCCGCGAGAGCGAGCGCGGCGACGCGGGGACCGCTTCGAAGGCCTCGGCGCCCCCCTCGCGGACGGGCGAGGGGAGCGGCGCGGGCCAGGCGGTCGCCGGGGCCGCGACCGCACCGGATCAGGCGGTCGACCAGTCTGCGCCGGCCGGAGGCCAGGCCGCGGCGGCGGGCAGCCCGGTCAGGCTGCAGGACCCGACCGACCGCATCATCCGGGAGGCGACGCTGGAGCTGGACATCGACCGCGGGCAGCTCGCCGACAAGCTCAGCGACGCGGCCCGGATCGTCGCCCGCCACCGGGGCACCTCGGCGTCGTCGTCGACCTCCTCGCCCGAGCGCGGCGACGCCTCCGGCCGGGTCACCTTCAGGGTGCCGGTGCAGGAGTACGACGCGACCCTCGCCGACCTCAAGGGCCTCGGCCGCTACCGCCACGAGCGCTCGGACAGCCAGGACGTCTCCGGCGACGTCGTCGACCTCGGCGCGCAGATCGTCGCGCTCAGGGCGCAGGAGCGCACGTACCTGCGGCTGCTGGGCCGCGCCGGGCGGATCTCGGACGTGCTCGCGGTCCAGGGCCAGCTGGCCCAGGTGCGCCGCGACCTGGAACGGCTCGAAGGCCAGCTCCGGTATCTCCAGGACCGCTCGGACTTCTCCACCATCGAGCTGGTGCTGCGCGAGCCCGGGGCGGCCGCGGCGACACGGGACCGGGGCACGTTGGCGCGCGCCTGGCGGGTGGCGGTGCACGGCCTGGAGGTCGGGGCGGCCGCCGTGCTGGTGGGGCTGATCTGGCTGGTGCCCATCGCCGCGCTGGCGGCCCTGCTCGCGGCCCTGCTGCGCCTGGCCCGGCGGCAGCGGAGGCCGGCGCCGTCCGCGTCGGCGCCCGGCGCGGACGGCTGAGTCCGGCCGGGCCACACCCCGCCCGCCGCGACACCCGCTTCCCTCGCGGCGCGGCCCTGGAGCCCTCCAGGAACCAGCCGGCCCCGGCGTCACGCGGCCGGCGGCGTGCCGCGGTCCTCGATCTCCCAGGCGTGGTCGAGCGCGTGCCAGACGAAGCGGCGGGCGGCGTAGCGCGGCGGCCAGCCCTTGGCGGTCCTCGGCGTGCCGTCGGAGGGCTCGCGCAGCACGGCGAGGAGCTCCGCGCGCATCGCGGCGGTGGCCTCGGCGTCGCCGGCCGCCGGCTGCCGGACCTTGACGCCGAGCTTGCGCGCGTACGCGGCGTCGGCGCCGAGCACGTGGTCGACGATCCTGTCCCGGTCGCGCCCGCCGCCGCGGGGACCCTTGCGCAGCTCGGCCGGCGCGGCCGCCGCCACCCGGTCGAGCACCTCCCACGCGGCGGCGAGCAGCGCCGCCGCCCGCTCGGCCTGGGCAGCCGTCAGCGGCTCCGCGTCGGAGGTGGCGAACCTGCCGAACGCGCCGAAGTCGGTGATCCCGGATCCGGGAAGGCGCTCGACCACCTCCAGGTCGTCGCCGGCACCGGCGGGGAACGCGATCCCGGCCCGATCGGCGACGACGGCGTAGCGCGGCGCGTACGCCGCCAGCGCTTCGAGCGCGAGGTCCTCGCCCTTGCCCGCCCGGCACCATCCCGGCCAGTCGAGGCTGCAGGCGAACACCTTCTTGCTCCCCACCTCGAGGTACACGCGCGTCGGGCCGGCTGTTCGTGCCACGGGTGCTCCCCTTCTCCGGGTGCGGTCCCCGATCTCCGCCTCAGGTGTCCGGCCAGCGTTCGAGGTCCCAGGCCATCTGCCAGAATGCCAGCTCGTAGCGGCTGGAGGTGAGGAAGGCCCGGGTGGTCGCCTGCCGCACCGCGGGCGGGGCGCCGTCGGCGAGCCGGTCGACCAGGCCACGGCACCAGCCTGCGAGCGCGGCGAACTCCGGGTCGGCGTAGGTGGCGATCCAGCGGTCGTAGCGGCCGTCGGCGGGGCGCGGCTCCCCGGCCAGCCGCAGGCCCAGCTCCGAGTACCCCCACATGCACGGCAGCAGCGCGCCGGCCAGCTCGGCGAACTCGCCGGTCGCGGCGGTGCGGACCAGGAAGTCGGTGTAGGCCCGGGTGGTCGGCGCCATCGGCTCGGCGTCCAGCTCGGCCTCGGTCACGCCCCAGCCGGCCGCCTCCGTCCGGTGCAGGGACATCTCGTCGACCAGCACGGAGCGGGTCAGCTCCGCCATGCGCCGCATGGTGTCCAGGTCGGGCGCGCGGGCGGCGCCGAGCGCGAGCATGCGCGCGTACTCCACCAGGAACAGCCAGTCCTGCCGCAGGAAGAACGCGAACCGCTCCGGGTCGAGCGTCGCGTCGGCCATGCCGCGCACGAACGGGTGCGCGTGCTGCGCGCCCCAGACCGGCGCCGCGGCGGCGCGCAGCTCGTCGGTGAACCGCGTCACCGGCCAGGCTCGAGGGCCGGCAGGGTCACTCCAGGCCGTCCATCATGCGGTCCCAGAACATCAGCTCGTACTGCTGCATCAGCCGGGCGGCCCGGCGGGCCCTGGCGGGCGGCTCGCCGGCGGCCAGGCCGGTGCCGACCACGGTCAGCGCCTCGTCCCGGAACCCCGGCGCGGGCGTCGCGAAGAAGTCGAAGAAGCCGGTCGCCTCCGAGTCGGCGCCGTACTGCTCGCGCAGCGCCACCGCGACGCGGCGGCAGTTCTCGCCCCAGGCCGCCAGGTTGGCGAGGAACGCGAGCGCGATGTCGGCGGTCGAGCCGTTCAGCGCCAGCCACGCGACGAACGCCGAGTACGCCTGCCCGCGGGGGCTGGGCTCGCGCTCCTTGAGGTCGTCCGGCTCCAGGCCGAGCCAGCGCGCGAAGCCCCACAGGTGGGAGAGGGCCAGCTCCTCGCCCACCGCGAGCTGGAGGAACAGGTCCCCGGCGGGCGGCGGCGTGTAGCGTGCGGCCATCTGCGCGAAGCTGCGGCGGTCGCTGGCGATGATGCTGACCTGCTCGGTGGCGAAGTCGATCAGCCGCTCGCGGGGCACGCGGCCTTCGGCGAGCAGCGTCGGGAACGGGTGGGCACGCAGGGCCCGCTCGATGGGCTCCAGCTCGGCGAGCACCTCGTCGAGCAGGTTCTCGGCGGTCGCCTGCAGGGCTGGTTGCGGCATCGCTCCTCCTCCCCTGGCGTTCGCCAGATCAGGTTGCGGTGTCGTGACGGCCCACCGGCCCGCCGCGGGCCAGGCGCGCGGGTGGAACCCGCAGGGTACCGCCGATCGGTGACGTCCGACTGAAGGTGTCCGCGCGACGCCCTCCTTCGGGGGCGTCGACCTGTGGTCAGAAGGCATCGCGGACACCTTCACTCCCACCGCGCGCAAGCGCCGGCGTTTCCGGGCTGGTGCGCCGCCGTGACCGACCGTCGCGCGGCCGTCGGGCACGCGGTCGCTCCCAGGTCCGGTCGTGGCGGCGGGTCAGCACCCGAGCCGCTCGGCCACGAACCGCCGCATCGCGTCGCGCACCTCCGGCGACCGCCACAGCTCGAGCACCTGGGGCTCCCACTCGGCCGAGCGCCGCCGGATCGCGGCGAGCGCCGGCCGCTGGAGCTGCCGCTTGGTGAGCGCGTAGGTCCCCTGCGGCACCTGCGCGAGGCGGCCCGCCACCGTCGCGGCGTGCTCCGCCAGCGCGCCGGCCTCGACCAGCTCGTCCACCAGGCCGAGCTCCCGCGCCTGCCGCGGGGCGTAGGTGGCCCCGTGCAGCAGCACCTCGCGGAGCCGCCGGTGGACGCGCGCGCGGACGATCTCCAGCGCGGCGGTCGGGAAGGGCGCGCCGACCGCAAGCTCGGTGAGGCCGATCCGGACGGGGCCGTCGGCGGCGACCGCGTGGTCGCAGGCGCACGCGATGACGCAGCCGCCGGCCACCGCGTGCCCGTCGACGGCGGCGACCGTCGGCTTGTCCACGCCGAACACCGCCAGGAAGCAGCGCGTGAGGGCGGGCAGGAACTCGCGCGTGTACTCGTCCCCGCCCGACAGGATCCGCTTGAGGTCCACTCCCGCCGAGAACGCCCGGCCGTTGCCGGTCAGCACGACCGCGCGGACGCGCGGGTCGCGGAGCAGGGCCTCGAAGGTCTCGGCCAGCTCCACGCACAGCTCGGTGTCCAGGGCGTTGACCGGCCCGTGCGCCATCCGCAGGATCGCGACGCCGGCGTCGCGCTCCACGCTCAGGGGCATCGGCGGTCCCCGTCCACGGCCTGCGGGCCGCCCGGCGGCCCGCCGCCGCCCGCGCGGGCGGCCCGCCGCCGGGATGCCGGGCGGCCGGTCCGCACCGCCTGGCACCGTGGCAGCTCCCTCATCGCGATCACCTCGACCACGGTCCTCACCGAAGGTGTCCGCGACGCCCTGCTCCGGGGCGTCCTGCTGCGGTCGGGAGGCGTCGCGGACACCTTCACCCGGCTCCGGCGGCCATCATCCTCCCACCCCCCGTGCCCTCGGCCAGCCGGTCTACCCTTGCGCCGCACGTTCAGGACGCCCGGGACCGCGGTGGTCTACACCGAGCCGCTCGGCGGGTGAGGGACGATCGCCCGGCCCGGCCGTAGCACCTCGGCGAGGTGCAGCGGGGCGCGCCCGGTGCCGTGGCGGATCTGGGTCGCGCAGCTGAACCCGTCGGCGAGGACCAGCGTGTCCCGGCCGGCGCCGCGGACGGCCGGCAGCAGCGTGCGCTCGGCCATGGCCATGCTCAGCTCGTAGCGGCCGGCTTCGAACCCGAACGGCCCGGCCATGCCGCAGCAGCCGGCGTCGAGCAGCTCGGCCTCCAGCCCCGCCGCCGCCAGCAGCCGCAGGTCGGGCGCCATCCCCATGACCGCCCGCTGGTGGCAGTGGCCGTGCACGAGCGCGCGGCCGGACAGCCGCGGTGGGCGGTAGCCCTCGGTCCGCCCGGCGAGCAGCTCGGCCAGGGTGACCGCCTGCCGGCCCAGCCGGCGCGCGTCCTCGTCGCCGGGCAGCAGGCCGGGCAGCTCGTCGCGGAAGACCGCCACGCAGCTCGGTTCCAGCCCGACGACCGGGATCCCCGCGCGGATCGCCGGGCGCAGCTCCCCCAGCACCTGGCGCAGCAGCCGCCGGGCGAGGCCGAGCATGCCGAAGTCGTACAGGGGCCGGCCGCAGCACAGGACCCGCCCGGGGATGCGCACCTGGTAGCCGGCGTGCTCCAGGACCTCGACCGCCGCCCGCGCGATCCGGGGCCGGAAGAAGTTGCTGAACGTGTCGGGCCACAGCAGGACCGGCGCGCCCCCGGCGCGACCGTTCCCGCGCGCGGCGAACCACGCGCGGAAGGTGCGCCGGGCGAGCGCCGGCAGCTCGCGGCCGGGGTCGATCCCGGCGAGCCGCTTGACCGGCGGCGCCAGCCACGGGGTGTGCGTCGCCGCGTTGGCGGCGCGCGGAGCCCGCGACGCCAGCCGGGCCAGCCAGTACACCCCGCCGACCGACCAGGCGGTCCGGGGCCGCAGCCGCCGCCGGTAGTAGTGCGACAGGAACTCCGCCTTGTAGGTCGCCATGTCCACCGAGACCGGGCAGTCGGCCTTGCACCCCTTGCACGAGACGCACAGGTCCAGCGCCTCCTTGACCTCCTCGCTGCGCCAGCCGCCGGTGACGACCTCCCCGGCGAGCAGCTCGAACAGCAGGCGGGCCCGGCCGCGGGTCGAGTGGCGCTCCTCGCGGGTGACCCTCCAGGAGGGGCACATCGTCCCGCCGCCGTCCCGGCGGCACGCCCCGACCCCGACGCAGCGCAGCGCCGCCCCGGCCAGCCCGCCCTCCTCGCGCGGGAACGCGAAGTGCGTGCGGCCCAGGTCGCGCGGCCGCCAGCCGGGCCCGAGCCGCAGGTCGGCGTCGAGGGGGGAGGGGTCGACGACCTTGCCGGGGTTCATCCCGCGGTCCGGGTCCCACAGCGCCTTGAACTCGCCGAAGGCGCCGACCAGCTCCTCGCCGTACATCCTGGCCAGCAGCTCGCCACGCTGCTGGCCGTCGCCGTGCTCGCCGGACAGCGAGCCACCGTAGGCCACGCACAGGTCGGCGGCCTCCTCGATGAACGCCCGGTAGCGCGCGACCCCCTCGCGGGTGCGGAAGTCGAAGTCGTTGCGCGTGTGCACGCAGCCCTGGCCGAAGTGGCCGTACCAGGCGCCGGCGTAGCCGTGCCGGTCGCGCAGCTGGGTCAGGTCGCGCAGGTAGGCCCCCACCCGCTCGGGCGCGACGGCGGAGTCCTCCCAGCCCCCGTGGGTCGCGGGCCGGCCGGGGGGGTGGGCGGTCGCGCCGAGCGCCGCCTCGCGGACCGCCCAGACGGCGCGCTCCTGCGCGGGGTCGTCGTACACGGCGATGGTCGGCGCCCGGCGCCGCCGGCCGATCCGGGCGACGACCTGGCCGACTCTGGCGGCGGCCTCGCGGGCGCTGCCCGCCCCCAGCTCCAGCAGCAGCCAGCCGCCGCCCTCGGGCAGCAGGTCCGGCCCGCCGGTCCACAGGCCGGCCGCCCGCGCGTCCCCGACCAGCCGGGCGTCCATGCCCTCCAGCCCGGTCGGCCCGAAGCCCAGCAGCTCGGGGACGTCGTCGCCGGCCGCGAACACGTCCGGGTAGCCGAGCACGACCAGCCGGCGGTACGGGGGGCTGGCGACCAGGCGGACGGTCGCCTCCAGCGTGAGCGCGCAGGTCGACTCCGTGCCGACCAGCGCGCGGGCGACGTGGAAGCCGTGCTCGGGCAGGAGCTGGGGCAGGCTGTAGCCCGACACGCGCCGGGGGATGTCGGGGTAGCGGTCGCGGATCAGGGCGGCGTGGCGGTCGCGCAGGTCGCGCAGGCCCGCGTACAGCGCGCCGCGCCGCCCGCCGGCCCGGGCGGCCGCCGCCAGCTCCGGCTCGGTCGTCGGCCCGACGTCCAGCTCGGTCCCGTCGTGGAGCAGGACGCGCAGCGCCTCGACGTTGTCCCCGGTCCGGCCGGCCATGAGCCCGTGGACGCCGCAGGCGTCGTTGCCGATCATCCCGCCGAGCGTGCACCAGCCGTGCGTGGCCGGGTCCGGCCCGAAGGTCAGCCCGTGGGCCTCGGCGGCCTCGCGCAGCCGGTCGAGCACGACCCCCGGCTGGACCCGGGCGCGGCGCGCCTCGGGATCCAGCTCCAGGATCCGGTCCATATGCCTGGAGAAGTCGAGCACGACCGCGACGTTGCAGCACTGCCCGGCGAGGCTGGTGCCGGCGCCGCGGCCCAGCACCGGCACGCCGGCCTCCCGGCAGGCGGCCACCGTGGCCGCCACGTCGCCGGCGTCCCGGGGCATGACCACGCCGACCGGGACCTGCCGGTAGTTGGAGGCGTCGGTCGCGTACAGCGCCCGGCTGCCGCGCGAGAAGCACACCTCGCCCCGCAGCTCCCGGCGCAGCCGTGCGGCCAGCGCCTTCGCCTGGTCCGTGGACGCCGGCGCGGCCGCGGGCGTCACCCCTCCTGGAGCAGCAGGCGGGCCGCGCCGGCGATCGCCTCGGCGTCGATGCCGGCCTCGGCGAGCAGCTCCGCAGGAGTGCCCGAGCCTGGCAGGATGCGCACGGCGAGCTTGGTGAACGCGGGCCGCCGGCCGCTGGAGGCGAGCGCGTCGAGCACCGCGTCGCCGAGGCCGCCCTCGGGCCAGTGGTCCTCGACGGTGATCACCCGGCCGGTCGCCGTGGCCGCGTCCGCGAGCGTCCGGGCGTCGATCGGCTTGACCGAGTAGCAGTCGATCACCCGCGCGGGGATCCCCCCGGCCGCGAGCCGGTCGGCGGCGCCCAGCGCCTCGTGCAGGGTGATCCCGGCGGCCGCGATCGTGACCTGGTCGTCGGCCGAGGAGCGCAGCACCCGGCTGCCGCCGATCTCGAACCGCTCCCCGGGCCCGTACAGCGCCGGCAGGGCGTTGCGGGTGGTGCGCAGGTAGGAGACGCCCGAGCGGTCGGCCATCGCCGCGACGAGCTGCGCGGTCTGGTTGGGGTCGCTCGGGTACAGCACCGTCGAGCCGTGCAGCGCCCGGAACATCGCCAGGTCCTCCAGGCCCATCTGGCTCGGCCCGTCCTCGCCGATCGCGACCCCGGCGTGCGACCCGGACAGGCGGATCGAGGCGCGGCTGACCACGGCCATGCGCACGAAGTCGTAGGCGCGGCTCATGAAGGCCGCGAACGTCGAGGCGAACGGCACCCACCCGCGGACCTGCATGCCCACGGCCGCGGCGACCATCTGCTGCTCGGCGATGTACATCTCGAAGTACCGCTCGGGGTGCGCTGCCGCGAACAGCTCGGCGAACGTGGAGTTGCCCACCTCGCCGTCGAGCGCGGCGACGTCGCCGCGGATCGACCCGAGCGCCGCCAGCGCGTCGCCGTAGGCCCTGCGGGTGGCCACCTTGTCGCCGCGCTCGTAGGTCGGCAGCTCGCCGCCGCCGGTCGCGAACACGTGCGGCTTGCCGTCCGGCTCGGGCGCGGCCACGTGGACCCGGACCTCCCCGATGCGGTCGGCGCCCAGCTCGGCCAGGGCCGCGGCCTCGTCCTTGACCGGCTTGCCGTGCCAGCCCTCGGCGTCCTCCAGCGAGCGCACGCCCTTGCCCTTGATCGTCCGGGCGATCACGGCGGTGGGCCGGCCGGTGGTCGCGGCCGCCTCGGTGTAGGCGCGGTCGATCGCGGCGACGTCGTGGCCGTCGACGGTGATCGCGTGCCAGCCGAACGCCTCGGCGCGGCGCGCATAGGCGTCCAGGTCCCAGCCGTCCATGGTCGGCCCGCGCTGGCCGAGCCGGTTCACGTCGATGATCGCGACCAGGTTGTCCAGGCCCTCGTGGGCGGCATGCTGGAACGCCTCCCACATCGAGCCCTCGGCGGTCTCGCTGTCGCCGCACAGCACCCACACCCGGTAGGGCAGGCGGTCCAGGCGCTCGCCGGCGAGCGCGACCCCGACCCCGACCGGTAGGCCCTGCCCGAGCGACCCGGTGGCGACGTCCACCCAGGGCAGCACCGGCGTGGGGTGGCCCTCCAGCCGGCTGTGGAGCTTGCGGAACGACAGCAGCTCCTCGTCGCTGATCGCGCCGGCGGCCCGGTACAGCGCGTACAGCAGCGGGGAGGCGTGGCCCTTGGAGAAGATGAGGTGGTCGTTGACCGGGTTGTCGGGCGCGTCGAAGTCGTAGCGCAGGTGCCGGCCGAACAGCACGGCCATGAGTTCCGCCGCCGACATCGACGACGTCGGGTGGCCGGAGCCGGCCGCGCTGCTCGCGCGGACGGCGTCGATGCGCAGCCGCTGGGCGAGCTGCCGGAGCTGGTCGTCGTTCATGCTGTCTCCCGCCGAAGGGTGTCCGCGGTCCGGATCAGACCCCAGGGTAGTGCCCGCGCGAAAGGTCGGCCGCGGGCGCCGCCGCGGCGCCCGGCCTGTCAGCGGCCGCGGGCGGCCTCCAGCTCGTCGAGGAACTGCTGCGCGTCCTCGGGGGAGGTGCCGGCGGCCCTCGCGAGGATCTCGGCGTCGACGCGGCCGGAGTCGATCCCGGCCAGGAACTTGCGCACCTGCTGGCGGCTGGGGGCGCGGCCGAAGCGCTCGCAGCGCAGCCACGCGCAGAGGACCTGGACGTCCTCGGGGGTGCCCTCGCCCCGCTCGATGTTCGCGATCGCGCCCGCCAGCCGCTGCGCACCGTCCGCCCCGCCGGTCGCGGGCGGGGCGGCGGCCGTGGTGCCGGTCGCGCCCGGGTCCGCGTCCGCCGGCTGGCCGCCGCCGGCCGGCGGACCCGGCGGCTCGGTCGGGGGCGGCGGGAGCGTGGTCGGCGGGGCCTCGGGCACGGTCGTCGGCGGCGCCATGCTCAGCGGGAGGGTGGTGGGGACGTCGACGGAGCTCATGCTGCCGGTGCCGCTCCGGCCGGCGAGCCCGGAACCCCCGGTGCCGCCGCCCGGAGGGCGCAGCGCGGCGACCGTCCCGACCGCGACGACGGCCGCGACCAGCGTGGCCAGGGAGACCATGGCGGCCAGCCGCAGGCGCGGCCGCGCCCGGCGCGGCGATGCCGGCTCGGCCCCGGCGGCCGGCCTCGGCGGCCGGGTGGGTGCGGAGGGCTCCGGCGGCGGGAACGGCTGGGCGGCGGCGGGCCAGCTCGGCGGCGCGTACAGCGCGTACGGCTCGGCCGGCGCCGCCCGGTAGGGGACGGTCGGGTTCGGCCCCGCCGGCTCCCCGTCCCATTCGGGTGGATACACCGGCCAGGGCATCGTGTCGGGCCGCGGCACGTCAGGATGCATGGACAGGCCTCCGCCGAGCACGGGGTTGGTGCCACGGGTGTGTCCAGGCAGTGGGGGATCTGCCGGGCGGCAGCATACCATGCCCCGGCCCCAGGTCCGGCGGCGGGCCGCGCCGGCGGCGGCGGTCCCGGCTGACCCGCCCGCCCGCCGCGGCGGCGCGTGAGGTGGGGTCGGACCAGGAGGAGTCGCTGGTCAGGCGTTGGTGGTGCTGGCGTCGTCGGCCTTGCCGCCGCTGGCGTCGTCAGCAGTCGGCGGCTGCGCGCCGCTGTGCTGCTCACCCGCCGGCTGTGGCGCTGGCGCCGCCGCGGCGCCGACCGGCTGGGGACCGCCGCCCGGTGCGACCAGCGGCGGCGGCGCCTCGGCCTGCTCGACCGGGGCATCGGGGACCGTGGGGGCCGGCGGCGCCACCGGTGTGCTGGCGGGTTCGTCGGGGTCCGGCAGCGCGGGGTCCACCGGAGCCGGGCCACCGTCCGGCCGGACCTGCACGAGCTGGTCGCCGATCAGGCGGTACTCCACGCCGTCACGCACCAACCCCAAGGCCAGCCGCCCGTGGGCTGCGACCAGCTGCACCGGCGAGCGCGGTCCTGGGTCGCTCGAGCGCGGTCCTGGGTCGCTCCCGGGCGGCGCGCCGCGATCGTCCCGGCGCACCACGGTGACGTGGCCCTGCGGGACGGCCTGCTCCTGCGGGCCGTCGTCATCTGCTGATGGTTCCTCCACCAGCAGCGGTGATCCGCCCACCAGCAGCGATGATCCGCCGAGGTGGGAGCGGACCGACGCCACCAGGTCGCCCTGGCCGGCGGTGCCGGGGGGCGTGCCACGGCCGGGCCTGCCAGGGTCGGTGCCGGGCGGGGGTGGGCGACTGGGTGGGCGCGGGCGCGGTCGGGTCACGCCGCCCAGCCGGTAGCCCTTCTCCACCACGTACCCCTCCGCCGAGTCCCAGAGGCGTTGAAGGTTGGTGGTCAGCTCCTCCCGCGCGCGCGTCGCGACCAGGTGCTGGTCGCGGGTGTCCAGCTCGGGGTCCGGCCGCAGCGTCGTCGTGGCCACGTCCCACAGGTTTCCCGGCAGCGCCGCGGCGCTCAGGACCCCCCGCAGTGCATGCCCGTCCTCGGTGGTGGGGGTCTTGGCCAGGAGCTTTCTGCTGGCGCTGTGGCTGCGCTGCCGTGCGGCTCGGGCGTCCCTGGCCGCGTCCTCGCCGAGGAGCTTCCACGCCGCCTTGTCACCCCCTGGTCCCAGCCGCCGCTCCTCCGCGGCGCCACCCAGCCAGCGCTCGGCGAGCGTGCCGTCGGCCGAGTGCGCCAGGGTCGACCGCAGCGTCAGCACGCCGCGTTCGGCCATCACCCGAAGGTCGTACAGGTTGCGGAAGATCAGGTTGCCGGTGAGCGTCAAGGCTGACTCGCCGAGGTTCAGCAGGGCGCTCCATGCCAGCTGGTCGAAGTCGTCGGCGGGCCGCAGCCGCACCCGGTCGAGCGCCTGGAGCGCCAGGGCCGCCTCGCGCAGCACGCCGGTGTCGGGCGGATTGCTGGCGAACTCGGACACCTGCTTGCCGGCCGCGCTGATCAGCCCGTACATCAGGGCGCTCGGCCAGGTCACCCTCCACGGGAGTCGGGTGATGGTCCACGAGTCGACCCCCCGGCCGGGGCCCACGTCGACGCTGTAGCTGGTGAACATCACGCTCAGCGCGGTCGCCAGGCCGGTGACCAGGCCGTCGTACACCAGGTTCCAGGCGTAGTCGTCGGGGGTGGCGAACTGCAGCCGCCCGTCCTTGGTGCCGACCGGGGTCGGGAGCCAGTTCACGTACCGCAGCAGCGGCTTGAGGAGCTGCCCGCCGACGATCATCCCCGCGCTGGCCAACGCCATCGCGTGCGCTCCCTGCCTGGACGGGCCGTGGATCAGGCGCGCCTGGGCATCGCGGTCGCCCAGCGTCGCCAGGACCCGTCGCAGCACGCTGGTCACCGGGCCGTCGGAGTCCGCGCCGCCCGGCCAGCCCATGCCGTAGTGGAGTCCGTAGGCCAGGCCGGTGGTGACGGCCGCGTGCAGGGCGGCGTTCGCGACGGGGTTGTCCAGATCGGTCCGCCGCAGCAGCGCCTGCGTGACGACGTCCGCAGTCAGGACGTACCAGAGTTCGCCCCGCGTGGACCAGCCGTGGGCATGCTGCAGCCCATAGTCCAGGAGCGCGTAGGTGAACGGCTGGAACCCCGCCGGGAGCCTGGGCAACCCCGCACCCGGGGGCGGCGGGTCGGTGAGGAGCGTCGACGCTCCCCTTGCCACGGCGGCGATCCCGCCGGCGATCAGACCGAACCCCGCACGCGACGGGAGCCATGGTGACACGGCGGTCGCGTCATCCTCGGCCAGGAACAGCATCTGCCGTTCCCTGAGCGTCAAGGGGGCCACCCGGCCGCTGGAACCCAGGGTGCCCATGAAGACCCCGTTGGCCACACCGTGGACGGCCGTGTCGTACAGCCAGTGCGGCCAGTAGTCCCCGGGGTCGGCCCACACCGGCCGCCCGTCGCCGGTGGTGCCGGCCGCTGCGGGCAGGATGCCCAGGCGCTCCGCGAGGTCCTTCCCGGGGCCCTCCAGCATGTGCAGCGACCCGGCGGTGAGCGCGAGCGCCAGCAGGTAGGGGGCATCCAGGCGCGGCGGCCGCCCTCCCCGGCCGGCGCGCAGGCTCGCCGCGCCGTAGACCAGGCCGGTGGTCAACGCGACATGCAGGACGGCATTGGCCAGCGGGTCGTCCACGTCGGTCCGCTGGAGGAGGGCCTGGGTGGCCGTGTCCACGGCGAACAGCACGGGATACTCGGACCTGGCCGAGATCCGCGCCATCTCCTGGGCCAGGTTCTTGCCGAAGGCGTAGATGACCGGCTGCCCCCACGTGCGCAGGACGTGCCTGGCGCGGTCCTCCGCCGCGGACTCCTGCGCGGCGCGCCCGGGAGCCGGACCCTGACCGTCGCCGTCCCCGCCGTCCCGGGTGCCTGGTGCGGCTTGCGCGAGGGCGGGCTCGTCGCGGCGCACCGCCCAGCTCAGCGGCGGCGCGGGCAGCTCCGACCGGCCCGGCCCCCGATGGCCGCCGTCGCTGCCGGGCAGCGGTGTCCCGGCTGCCTGCGGCCGGACCCCCTGCAGCGCCAGGGCGTAGCGTGCCTCGAGGACGGCAGGGTCGCCGGCCGCGCCCAGGAGCGCGGGTGCGACCTGGGCGCCGGCCGGCGCGGCGCCCTGGTCGACCAGGGCGACCAGCAGCAGGATGCTGGCCAGCAGCAGGAGCGCGGGCAGCAGGCGGATCGCCCGCACGACGATTCCGCTCGGGGGCCGCGTGGTGCGGGAAGGCTCACCCGCCCCGCGCGGGCCGAGAGCCATCGCCGTCGCCCTTCACCAGCGTCGCCCGTCGGGGGTGGACCTCGACGGTCAGGGACGCAGCCTGAACGGCGGGTACTCGTCGGTGACCAGGAGCAACGCGTAGGCGGCGACGCGGGTCCCCCAGCGGATCACGCCCTCCACGTAGTCGAACAGCCCGCGCGGGTAGCGGCCGGTGAACAGGATCGCGAACCAGGCGATGATCACGACCAGCAGCGCGCCGATCTCCAGGAAGAACAGCACGACGTAGTGCGGGATGGCCAGCAGCCACTTGACCAGGGGGAGCCAGCGGTTGAGGTCGCGGGCTGCGTCCGGGTAGGGGTAGTCCAGCCGGACCGCCTGCTGCTCGTCGGTCGACGGGTAGCGGTCGTCCATGAGCGACAGGTACACGCTGACCCGCGTGGAGAACCGCAGGAGCTGCTGGTTCCAGTCGAACCACCAGCGCGGGTACTTCTGGCGGAACAGGATCATCAGCAGCGGGCCGAAGAACAGCAGCCCGCCCGCGGCGAAGGCCGCCCCCTTGGCGCCGTTCGCCGACCACTGCCACGAGCTGCTCCCGGAGACCGAGGCCAGGACGATCAGGATCGGGATCGCCGTGAACAGCCGCAGCAGGGTGGTCAGCCGGTCGAGGTCGCGGTCGGGGTACTCGACCGCGAGCTGCACGGGATACTCGTCCACTTCTAGCTCCTTTCCAGTTTTGTCCGCATCTTCGTATCCAGTGTTCAGCGGACGGGCGTCCCGGTCAAGGGCCGCCCGGCACGCCGGGCCCGCAGGTCACCATCTGGACGCCCGCGGGTCAGCGGCCGGACGCCGGCGGTCGCTGTAACCGTGCCGGCGGCGGTCTCGCTCTTGACGGTGGGATGCGGCGTTCCCCCCGCCCGACCCCGCGGCGACCCGCGTCCCGAGGATCACCCCTCTGCTCCCATGGAGGCGCTTCCGTGATCAGAACCATCAGCCTCAAGGCGTTCGTCATCGCCTTGCTGGCCGCCCTCGCCGGGGTCGGGGCTGCGGTCGCGACCAGGAACACCCTCACCCAGGCCGTCTCCGACGCGCTCCCCTCGGTGCCGCTGTCCATGTTCCGCACCGGCGCCGGCACCAGCACCGAGACCACGCTGCACCAGCTCGCCAAGGCGCCCACCAAGCAGGCGCCCGCCAAGGCCGCGGCCAGGCCCGCCGGCAGCAGCAGCGCCGAGCACGCCACCGGCCCCGACGCCAGCCAGCGCGCCGCGGTCGGCCTCTGCCAGGCCGCCGCCGCGAAGCTCGGCGACGACCACGGGTCGTCGTGGGAGCGGGCGGTCGCGTACCGGAACCTGCTGAAGGCGGCCAACAGCGCCGGTGAGTCCATCGTGGAGTACTGCCACGGGGTTCCCCTGCCCTGGCCTAGCGGGACCCGCCACGCGCAGGAGGACAGCAGGCACCGGGCCGAGGTCCGGCGATGACACCCCGCCGGGGCGCTCCCGGCGGCCGTGACCGATGCCGGTTCCACCCGGCCGCCCGGTGGCGGCCGGCTCTTCGGGAGGATCCTCCGATGATCTGCCACCTGTGCGGCGTGCTGCTCGAGGGGGACGAGGGCGCGCTGTTCAGCCGGTCCGCGCGGGTCGCCCCGGCCAGTCCGGCCCACGTCGAGTGCGTCGCCCTGGAGTCGCTCGGGCTGATCCACCGCCGCGAGGTGGACCGGGCCCTGTTCCTCTCCCTGATCACGGGCTCGAATCTGAATTGAGTGCAGAAAGTTCCGTAGGGGCCGTAACGCAATCGAAGCCCGCAGCGCTCTTCCAGGCGCGTCAGGCAGTGCCATGCACCCGGCGGTCTGGTTCTGGGGGTCACGGCCGTCACGGCACTGATGGCGCAGGGTGGCGCCGGTCGCGGTCGGCCGGCGCCACCCGTGTGTCCGGACCCCGGCTCCCCCGTCCGGCCTCTCCGGATTGTCGATCTACCGCAGTTCGATTCCTGAGTTTCACTGATGGCATCGCGTCGCGTTGCTGGGCAGGATCGCCAGCCTGAACCGCCAGGTCGGAGTCCCCAGTCATCCCAGACCGAGGCCCGAGTGATGTCAGAGACTCCCACCGTGCGACCCTGCCCACCGCACTGTCCACGCAGGTCAGCGGCCATCCTGGCCGATGGCTGCGGGCCGCAGCCGCTCGCG
>DATFRI010000023.1:0-97154 GCA_035263405.1 Actinomycetes bacterium
GGGGTGTTCCCGGTGCGCTGGCAGGGTCCCGCCCTCAACGTGGACTCGCCCAAGGTCGCCACCGAGTCGCTCGAGCTGGCGCACCACGGCTTCCTACCGGAGTGAGAGGAGCGTACCGGTGAGCTTGCAGAAGGCCTACATCAAGCTGCTGGAGCCGTCCGCCTCCGGGCCCAAGGGGCCGACCGGGCAGCAGGTGACGTTCCGCTTCAACCCCAAGGAGTACGGGGTCCAGAAGAGCGCCGAGTGGAAGCGCAGCGCGACCAAGGGCGCCAAGACCACCTCGATGCCGGAGTTCACCGGCTCCGGGCCGCGCCAGCTGTCGCTGGAGCTGTTCCTCGACGGCTCCGACGAGCGCGGCGACACCGACAGCAGCGCCGACGTCTCCAAGGACGTCGAGACCCTGTTCAGCTGTCTGGCGCCCGATCCCAAGACGCTGTCGGCGCAGAAGCCGCTGCCGCCGTTCGTCCAGTTCGGGTGGGGCACCAAGGTCCTGTTCACCGCGTTCGTCAAGTCCGTGAACGCCAAGTACACGCTGTTCCGCGAGGACGGCACCCCGATCCGGGCGACCTGCGCGGTCTCCCTCGAGGAGCTGCCCAGCGAGCAGCGGAAGCAGAACCCGACCTCGGGCGCGCTCGCGCCCACGCGCACCCACGTGGTCGTCCACGGCGACAGCCTGGCGTCCATCGCCTGGCAGGAGTACGGCACGCCCACGCTGTGGCGGGCGCTCGCCGAGGCCAACGGGGTCGACGACCCGATGCGGCTGCGGCCGGGGGAGCGCCTGCTGGTCCCCTCCGCGGACGACGCCGCCCGGACCGGCTGAGGACCCTGACGACGAGGAGCGAGCATGGCGGAGCAGCAGCAGCAACCGTCCAACCAGCCGCGGATCACCGTCGACGGCCGGCCCCTGCCCGACGAGGTGGCCAGGGCGCTGATCACCGCGGTGGTGGACGACAGCCTGCGCCTGCCGGACCTGTTCCGCCTCACCTTCCGCGACCCCGGCCGCTCGGTGCTCGCGGCGGCCGGGTTCAAGATCGGCGCGGCCGTGGAGATCGTGATGATCTCCGAGGCGGCGCCGGGCGGCGAGCCGCTGCTCAAGGGCGAGGTGACGGCCCTGGAGGCCGAGGTCGACCCCGGCGGGACCCGCACGACCGTGCGCGGCTACGACAAGTCCCACCGGCTCTTCCGCGGGCGCATCACCGAGAGCTACACCAACGTCACCTACGCCGACGTGGCCAGGCGCGTCGCCCAGCGCGCCGGCCTGGAGGCAGGCCAGATCGACCAGACCCAGACCGTCCAGCCGCACGTCTCCCAGGGCAACCTGACCGACTGGCGGTTCCTGGAGCTCATGGCCGAGGAGGTCGGCTTCGAGGTGGCCGTGCGCGACGGCAAGCTCGACTTCCGCCGCCCGGTCGAGGCCGGCACCGGACCGGCCGACGGCGCGCTGGACACCCAGGACCCGCTGCAGCTCGTGCTCGGCTCCAACCTGCTGCGGCTGCGCGCCGCGGTGACCGCCGCCGAGCAGGTCAAGCAGGTCGACGTGCGCGGCTGGGACCCGACCGCCAAGCGCGCCCTGGTCGGCAGCGCCCCGGCGGCCACCCGCAGCGCCGAGCTGCCGGTCACGCCGGCCGGGCTGGCCGGGACCTTCGGCGGGCCGACGTTCACCGGCACCGACATCCCCTACCGGACCCAGCCGGAGGTGGACGCCGCCGCCAGGTCGATCGCCGACCAGATCGCCGGCGCGTTCGCCGAGCTGGACGGCGCCGCCCGAGGCAACCCCAGGCTGCGGGCCGGCGCGGCGGTCAGCCTGTCGCTGGTCGGCGAGCCCTTCGACGGCAAGTACATCCTCTCGGCCACCCGCCACGTGTACGACCCCGAGGCCGGCTACACCACCGACTTCACCGTCAGCGGCCGCCAGGAGCGCTCGCTGCACGGCCTGGCCCGCGGCGCCGCCAACGGCTCGGGCCACCTGCCCGGGGTGTTCCCCGCGCAGGTCACCGACGTGCGCGACCCCGAGGGCCGGGTGAAGCTCAAGTTCCCGTGGCTGTCGGACAAGTACGTGAGCGACTGGACCCGCACCGTCCAGCCGGGCGCCGGGTCCAAGCGTGGCGCGGTCGTGCTGCCGGAGGTCAACGACGAGGTGCTGGTCGCGTTCGAGCAGGGCGACCTGCGCCGGCCGTACGTGCTGGGCGGGCTGTACAACGGGGTCGACAAGGCCCTGCTCGGCGACAAGCTGGTCGACGGCTCGACCGGGGCCGTCCGGCGCCGCGGCTTCGTCTCCAAGAAGGGCCACCTGCTGGTCTTCTTCGACGACGACGCCGACCAGGGCGTGGCGATCATCACCGGCGACAAGGGCATGCGCGTCGCCCTCAACACGACCAAGAAGACGGTCCGGATCGTCTCCAGCGGCAAGGTCGAGGTCGAGGCGAGCACGGACGTGAAGGTCAAGGCCGGCGGCAGCTGCTCGGTGGAGGCGACCGGCTCGCTCACGCTGAAGGGCGCCAGCGTCAAGCTCGAGGCGAGCGGGGCGGTCGAGGTCTCCGGCAAGCCGATCAAGCTCAACTAGGACTCGACAGGGGACGGGAGGCGTCACGGATGGGCACACCGGCGGCGGTGCTGGGGGACAAGATCAGCGGGAGCTGCGCGATCCACCAGATCCCCAACCCGGCCACCGGCGCGCCGCAGCCGACCCCTGGACCGCTGCCGTTCTCCGCCCCGCTGACGCAGAGCCTGGCGACCAAGGTGCTGATCGGCGGCAAGCCCGCCGCGGTGCAGGGCTCGGCGGGCCTCAACCTGCCCCCGCACCTGGGGCTGCACCTGAGCGACCCGTTCGTGGTGCCGGCACAGCAGCGGGGGACCGTCGCCGTCGGCTCGCCCACCGTGCTGTTCGAGGGCAAGCCGGCGGCCCGCACCGGCTCGGCCTGCACCGTGTGCGCGGGCGCGCCCGGCCAGCTCGCCGGCTCGGCCACGACCGTGCTCATCGCCTAGCGCAGACGCAGACGTTCGACCTGAGGGAGAGGGTTGATGGCCGAGGAGTTCATCGGGGCCGGGTGGGCGTTTCCGCTGCGCACCGACGCCACGGGCAGCATCGCGCTGGTCGACCGGGACCGCGAGGTCAGCGAGAGCATCCGGCTGATCCTCGGGACCGCGCCGGGGGAGCGGCCGATGCGGCCGGAGTTCGGCTGCGGCATCCACGAGTACGTGTTCGCGCCGGCCGACGCCACCACCGCGGGCCAGCTCGCCTGGGAGGTGCGCCGCGCCCTGGACCGCTGGGAGCCGCGCGTGGACGTGCTCGACGTGGTGGTCACCCCCGACCCCGACGGCCGGGCGACGCTCTACATCGACATCAGCTACCAGCACCGCGGCAGCAACGACCCGCGCAACCTGGTGTTCCCGTTCTACGTCCTGCCGCCGGAAGGAGGCGCCGCATGAGCCTGCCAGCGCCCAACCTCGACGACCGGCGCTTCCAGGACCTCGTCGACGACGCCAAGCGCCTGGTCCAGCGGCGCTGCCCGGAGTGGACCGACCACAACGTCTCCGACCCCGGCGTCACCCTGATCGAGACGTTCGCGACCATGGTCGACCAGCTCCTCTACCGGCTGAACCGGGTCCCCGACCGCCTCTACGTGCGCTTCCTGGAGCTGCTCGGGGTGCGTCTGTTCCCGCCGTCGGCGGCGCGCGCGGACGTGACCTTCTGGCTGTCGGCGCCGCAGCCCGAGCCGGTGCGGGTGCCGGTGGGGACCGAGGTCGCGACCGTGCGGACCGAGAGCGAGGAGGCGGTCGGCTTCAGCGTGGTCGAGGACCTGGCGATCGTGCCGTGCTCGGTCCAGCGGCTGGCCACGTCCTCGGCCGGCGCGCCCGCGCGCGAGCAGTCCCTCCAGGAGGGCTTCTACTGCTTCGACCGGCCGCCGAGGCCCGACGACGCCCTGCTGGTCGGCCTGTCGGAGCCGGTGCCCGGCTGCGTGGTCGCGCTGCGCTTCGACTGCGAGGTGGAGGGCGTGGGCGTGGACCCGACCGACCCGCCGATCGCCTGGGAGGCGTGGGACGGCGGCGGCTGGGCCGCGTGCGAGGTCGACCAGGACACCACCGGCGGCCTCAACCGTGCCGGCGACGTGCTCCTGCACGTCCCGCGCGGCCACGTCGTCAGCGTCGTCGCCGGCCAGCGCGCGGGCTGGCTGCGCTGCCGCGCCGTGCCGCCGGCGCCGGGCCAGCCCGCGTACAGCGCGCCGCCGTGGATCGTCAAGGTGGAGGCGCACACGATCGGCGGCACCGCCACCGCGGTCCACGCCGAGATCGTGCACGACGAGGTGCTCGGCACCTCCGAGCACGTCCCCGGCGAGCGCTTCGTGCTGCGGCGCCGGCCGGTCGTGCCCGCCGAGCGCCCGGTCACGCTCGAGGTCGTCACCGAGGACGGCGTCCAGGAGTGGACCAGGGTGGACAGCTTCGCCGAGCGCGGGCCCGGCGACCCCTGCTTCACCCTGGACGAGGCGGCCGGGGAGGTCGTGCTCGGCCCGGCGGTGCGCGAGCCGGACGGGAGCCTGCGCCAGTTCGGCGCGGTCCCCCCCAAGGACGCGCTGCTGCGCGTGCCCGCCTACCGCACCGGCGGCGGCGAGCGCGGCAACGTCGCCCGCCACGCGATCCGCGTGCTGAAGTCGTCGATCCCCTACGTCAACCGGGTCGACAACCGGCGGCCTGCGGCGGGCGGGGTGGAGGCCGAGGACGTCGACAGCGCCAAGCTGCGCGGCCCGCTGGTCCTGCGCACCCGCGACCGCGCGGTCGTCCCGGAGGACTACGAGCACCTCGCCGCGCAGGTCGCGCCCGAGGTCGCCAGGGTCCGCTGCGCCGCGGCGGGGGAGGGCGCCGACGCCGGCGCCGTGCGGGTCCTGGTCGTCCCGGCGGTCTCGGGGACGGGCCGCCTGGCGTTCGAGCAGCTCCAGCCCGACGCGGGCACGCTCGAGCGGATCGCCGGGCACCTGGACGAGCGCCGCACGATCGGCGCCCGGGTGGTCGTCGAGCCGCCGTTCTACCAGGGCGTGACGGTCGTCGCCGACCTGCGGGCGCGCCCGCGCGCGGACCGCAGGGCGCTGCGCACCACCGCGCTGGACGCGCTCTACCGGTACTTCCACCCGGTCAGCGGCGGGCCCGACGGGGACGGCTGGCCGTTCGGGCGGCCGGTCCACGTCGGCGAGGCGTACGCGGTGTTCCAGGGGCTGCGCGACGTGGAGCTGGTGGAGGAGGTCCGGCTGTTCGCCGCCGACCCGATCACCGGGGCGCGCGGCGAGCCGGCGGAGCGGCTGGAGCTGGGGCCCCACGCGCTGGCCTTCTCCTACGAGCACCAGGTCCGGGTGGCCGGCTGATGCCCGCCGGCCGAGGGCTCGTGCCGGGGCTCGGCACCCGCCACCGGCTGCTGGACGTCCTGCCCGCCCTGTACCAGGAGGACGCGTTCACCGGGCGGTTCCTGAGCGCCTTCGACGACGCGCTCGCGCCGATGCTGTCCACCCTGGACAACCTGGAGGCCTACCTCGACCCGGCGCTGGCCCCCGAGGACTTCCTCGCCTGGCTGGGCGGCTGGCTCGGCCTCGCGGTCGAGGACGGCTGGCCGCGCGCCCGCCGGCGGGCGCTGGTGGCCGAGGCCGTCGAGCTGTACCGCTGGCGCGGCACGGTGCGGGGGCTGGCGCTCCTGGTCGAGCTGTTCACGGGCGACCCCCCGGAGATCAGCGAGAGCGGCGGGGTGGCCTGGTCCGCCACGCCGGGCGCGCCCCTACCCGGCCAGGCCCGGCCGTCCCTGGTCGTCCGGGTCCGGGCGGACCCCGGCCTGCAGGCCAGGCTCCGCTCGCTGGTCGCCGCGGCCCGCCCCGCCCATGTCCCGCTCGAGGTCGAGGTGCGAGCATGATCGTCTGCACCAACTGCGGTCACCACAACGAGGATGCCGCGACGTTCTGCGCGTCGTGCGGGACCTATCTCGCCTGGACCGGCGCCCGGCCCGAGCAGAAGGCGCCCGGGTCGCAGGCGCCCGGGTCGCAGGCGCCCGAGCCGGGCGGCGCCGCCGCGCCGCGGCCGCCGGACCCGGCGCCGCCCCCGGGCGCGGGCGAGCGCGAGGGTGCGGCCGAGGCCGGGGCCGACGGCGGGTCCGCCCCGGCCCCGGCCGGCTCCGGCGGCGCCGCGGGGGCGGGCGGCGGGCCGGCGGCCGCGACCGGTGCCGCGGCGCCGCCGGGCTCCCCGGCGCCGCCGGGTGGCCAGGCGGCCGCGGCGGCGCCGGCGGGCGGACCGGAGGCGGCCGCCCCCGCCGGGACGGCGGCGGCGGGACCCGACGCCGGCGAGGCGGAGCAGCCCGCGGCACGGCAGCCCGGCCAGGCGCAGCGGCGGCGGGTGCGGCGGGGCCCCGTGGCCGCGCCGCCGGTGCCGGAGGGGCCCCTGCGCTGCTGGAACTGCGGGACCGGGAACCCGGCGACGCGGCGCTTCTGCGTGCGCTGCGGCGCCGACCTGCACCAGGTGCCGGCCGCGCGGCCGTCGTGGTGGCGCCGGCTCCTGCACCGCCTGCAGGGCAGCCCGCGGCCGGCCGGGACGCGCCCGCGCAGGTGGGCGCCGGGCCGGCTGCTGCGCCCCCTGGCGCTGGTGCTGGCGGTGGCGCTCGCGGTCGGCCTGGCCGGCCCGTGGCGCGGAACGGTGGTGCGGCCGGTCAGCGCCGGCATCGCCGCGGTCCGCCGGGCGGTGCTCAAGCCGGTCCCGGTCAGCCCGGTCGGGTTCGCCGCCAGCTCGTCGCTGCCCCGGCACGGACCGGAGCTGGTGGGCGACGGCCTGTCGAACACGTTCTGGGCCGAGGGCGCCGACGGCACCGGCGCCGGCCAGGTGCTGCAGCTCACCTTCTCCGAGCCGGTCGACCTGACCCGGGTGATCATCCGCTCCGGCGCGTCCGGCAAGCCCGGGGAGTTCAAGCAGCAGCCGCGCCCGCGCCGGCTGGTGCTGGCCGCCGGCCGGCAGCGCGCCACGCTCCAGCTGAGCGACAGCCCCGACCCGCAGACGTTCTCGGTCAAGCTGCGCCGCGTGCGGACCCTCGAGGTCCGGATCGCCTCGGTCTACCAGGCCCCCTCGGGGCGCTCGTGCTCGATCGCCGAGATCGAGCTGTGGCGCCTGCGCACCTGAGCGGTCTCCCCGAACGGCCGCGGCGTCGGGTGCGGCCCGGTGCCGTCGGTGTCGGGGGCCGGCAGGCCCAGCTCGAGCAGGACGGACTCGTAGGCGCGGGCGGCGCGCGCCGCGGCGGCGTGGTGCCCGGCGCGCTCGTGCGCCTCGCGCAGCAGCCGCCACAGCTCGTCGCGGTAGTGGTCGATGCCGAGCCCGCGCTCGCAGGCGGCGGCGGCCGCGCGCGGGTCGCCGGTGTCCAGCTCCAGCTCGGCCAGGGCGACCGCGGCGTTGGTCGCCTCGGTGCGGTACTGCTCGCGCAGCTCGATGATCCACTCGGCCGGCCCGTCCTCGGGCAGCAGGTCGCCCTGGTAGACCTCCAGGGCGCGGGTGAGCGCGGCGCGGGCGGCGTCACCCACGCGCGCGTCCCGGGCGCTGCGGGCGCGCGCCAGGGCCTGCTCGAACGCCAGCGTGTCGACCTCCGCCCCCTCCGGCAGGTTGAGCCGGTAGGCGTCGCCCTCCCGGACCAGCAGGGACGAGGCGCCCCGCGGCAGGTTCGGCTCGAGCTGGCGCCGCACGGCCGACAGCGCGACCTGGAGGTTGCGCGTCCCGGCCTGCGCGTCCACGCCCGGCCACAGCGCGTCGACGAGCTGCTCGCGGTGGACCCGCCGGCCCGCGCGCACCGCGAGCAGCCGCAGCGCGGTGCGGGCGCGCGGCTTGACGCCGGCGAGGTCGACCGGCACGCCGTCGAGGGTCATGGCGAACCCGCCGAAGCAGCGGATCACGACCCGCGGGGGCGCGTCGCGCTCGCTCGACGCCTCGCGCAGGACGCGGCCGGCCACGTCGGTCCAGGAGAACCCGCCCGCCTCGATCATGGCCCGGCCGGCCGCGGCCAGCTCGGCGCGCCGCTGCCCGCGCGCGTTGGCGGCGAGCACGAGCAGCGCGAGCGCTCGCGCGCCGTGGACGCCGGCGGAGCGGGCGAACGCCTCGGCCTGCGCGGCGGTGTCCCCGGCGTCGGGCTCGCCCGCCCTGGTCAGCGCCAGGGCGAGCATGCTGCGCGACCACGCCTCCAGGGTGCCGGCCTCCAGCCGGCGCAGCTCGGCGGTGGTGCGCTCCAGCAGCCGGATCGGGTGCTCGCCGGCGGACAGCGCCCCCAGCGCCTCGAACCAGGCGGCCAGGGCCGCGCCCCAGGCGTCCCCTTCCTGCGAGCAGCGGCGGCGGATCTCGGAGGCGCCCGCGCGCTCCTGCAGGTCGCCGGTGACCGCCAGCATGGCGCGGCCCATGCGGGCCAGCCAGCGCATCCCGAGGTGCTCGGCGTCGGCCGCGGCCGTCTCGGCCTGCGCCCGCCCGGAGTCCGGCTCGCCCGCGAACAGCGCCGCGAACGCCGACGCCAGCCGGGCGCCGAGGACCAGCTCGCTGCCGGCGTCGGTGTCGGCGGTCACGCCGGCGAGCAGGTTCGTCGCCCGCCGCCGGTACCCGGCGAGCAGCGCGGCCACGCCCGCGGCCAGCAGGCCCTCCGGACCCGTGAGGGTGGTGGCGGCCTTGGACGCGATCGCGGGCTGCCGGCGCACCGCGGCGCGCAGCAGGTCGACCCAGTCGCCGCGGGGGCCGGGCATCGGGGTCGGGTCCAGCCACAGCTGCGCCGCGGCCCGCTCCCGCCGCGCGGCGTCGGCGCCCCGGCCGCCGCCGAACACCGCGATCGCCCGCCCGTACCCGGCGATCGCGCTGGTGAGCCGCCCGCTGGCGAAGTCCTGCCTGGAGCTGGCGAGCAGCAGCCAGGGGTCGTGGCGGACCAGCGCCGCGGGCAGCAGCTCCAGCCACTCCCCGGCGCGCCCGGCGAGCTGCTCGCCGCGCAGCCCGAGCAGCCGCGACGCGGACGTGAGGTCCTGCCCGCGGCAGTAGGCCGCGAGCGCCTCGGGCAGGTGGCCGGCCTGCTCGAGCAGCTCGGCCGCGCGCCGGTAGCGGGCCTGCGCCTGCGCCTGGCCGACCTGCTCGACCAGGACCATCATCAGGTGCGAGCGGAGCACCTCGTGGTAGCGGTAGGCGCCCTCGTCGTCCAGGGGCACGGTGAAGATCTGGAGCGCCTCGAGCTGCTCCAGCAGCGCCGCGCTGCCCTCGCGGCCGAGCAGCCGGTCGCACAGCTCGCCGGTCACGCGCCCCAGCACGCAGGTGTCGACGAGGAACTCGCGCAGCTGCGGCGACAGGCCGGCGAGCACGTTGCGCGTCAGGTAGTCGCGGACCAGCTTGGACCGGCTGCTCAGGGAGGCGATCAGGCGCCGCCGCGCGTCCGGCGGCTTGCCCTTGGTCGCCAGGTGGAACAGCTGCAGGCCGGCGGCCCAGCCCTCGGTGCGGCGCGTCAGCGCCGCGAGATCCTCCGGCGGCAGGGGCTCGTGGTAGAAGTCGTGGAAGAGCCGCTCGGTCTCCCAGGTCCGGAAGCGCAGGTCGTCGCCGTCCACCTCGACCACCAGGTCGGACACGCGCAGCCGCGACAGGTTGAAGCGCGGGATCGCGCGCGCGGCGGCGATGATCGTCAGCGACGGCGGCGCGTTCTCGACCAGGCGCTCCAGCTCCCGCTCGCTGGGCGTGCCCTGCAGGGCGTGGAGGTCGTCGAGCAGCAGCAGCAGCCGGTCCCCGGCGAACGACTCGATCGCCTTGACGACGTCCTCGAGCGAGCGCGCGGGAGGCTGGGGGGCGCCGGTCGCGCGGTCCAGCGCGGCGCCGATATGGCGCAGGAACGGCTCCGGCTCGGACTCCGCCGCCTCCGCCCGGTACCAGGCGACCGGCGCCCTGGCCGCGGCGGCCAGCTGCACCAGCAGGGTGGTCTTGCCCGAGCCGGGCGGCGCGACCACCAGCGCCAGCCGGCGGCCGCTCAGGCGTTCGAGCACGGCGTCCAGCCGTGCCCGCCGCAGGTACTGCGCCGCCGGGATGCGCACCTTGGCGGGGAGGACGGCAGGACCGGGGTTCGACCTGTCACTGGCGGAGCCAGCCACGGCATCGCCTCCACGAAGCGAACCAACCGCTCAGACCGAACCAGCAGCTTCGGTCTGGCACCTCGATCGTGTGGTACAGGACCGGTCTGTTACGTGGAGCTACGGATCGTCGCGGTAGTACGTCGTCCTCCCGGAGGAGCTGCTTGCAACCGGCATGCCTGCGGGCGCGGGCATGGCCGTCCCGCACGCACGTGACGAGGCTGCGCCGCCCGCGGGGCGGGCGGCCGTGGAACGATCGACCGGCTCGGTGTCACGAGGCGGATGGTCCGGCCATGGACCCGGCGTCGGCCGCGCATCGTGACCGCTGGATGTCGAGGGCGCACTCCGCGCCCGCACTCCTGACCGACTTGTGACGGACTTGAGCCGAACGCGGAGGTTAGAAACCATACCATGCGCAACCATGCGGACACATGCCTTGCTTGGTGGATCTCGCGCTGCGTGGCGGCGCCGCGCGGCGGCGCCCGGCGCCGCGCGGGCAGCCGCCCCGGGCGAGCGGCAGAATGACCGGTGATGGCCAGCGTCGCGCGGATCGGCATCCTGGGCCCGCTCGAGGTGCGGGTGGGCTTCGGCGAACCCGTCGAGGTGGTCGGGACGCGGCTGCGGGCGCTGCTCGTCCGGCTTGCGCTCGACCCCGACCAGGTGGTGCTCGCCGGTCAGCTCGCCGACGCCGTCTGGGCTGAGCGGCCGCCGGCGCAGGCCGCCAACGCGCTGCAGTCGCTCGTCTCCCGCCTGCGCCGTCTGCTGCCCGGCGTGGTCGAGTCCCGCCCGGGCGGCTACCGGCTGGCGCTCGAGCCCGAGGCGGTCGACGCGGTGCGCTTCGAGGCCCTGGCGATGGCCGGCAGGCACGAGCTGCCCCGCGACCCCGCGCAGGCCGCGGCCACGCTGCGCGAGGCGCTCGCGCTGTGGCGCGGGCCGGCGCTGGCGGACGCCGCCGACGCCGGCTTCGCGGCCGGGGCGGCCGCGCGGCTGGAGGAGCTGCGGCTCGGCGCGCTCGAGGACCGGCTCGAGGCGGACCTGGCGACCGGCGCGGACGGCGCGCTCGTCGCCGAGCTGGACGAGCTGGTCGCCGCCAACCCCCTCCGGGAGCGGCTGTCGGGCCTGCTCATGCGCGCGCTGGCACGGGCGGGCCGCCAGGCGGACGCGCTGGCGGTGTTCGAGCGGCTGCGCGCCCGGCTCGCCGAGGAGCTGGGCATCGACCCGTCGCCGCAGCTCCAGGCCGTCCACGTCGGCGTGCTGCGCAACGACGGCGTCGGCCCGGCGCCCGCGCGGCCGGCGCCGGCCGCGGATCCGCCGGCCGGGACCGCCGCGCCCGCCGGCCCGCCCACCCGCCGCGCCGCGGCGCCGCGGACCAACCTGCGCGCGCAGATCACCAGCTTCGTCGGGCGCGGCGAGGACATCGCCCGCATCACCGGCGTGCTCGGCGAGGCCCGCCTGGTCACGCTGACCGGGCCCGGCGGCGCCGGCAAGACCAGGCTGGCGAGCGAGGCGGCGGCGCGCCTGCTGGACGGCACCCCCGACGGCGTCTGGGTGGTGGAGCTGGGGTCGGTGGTCGACCCGGTGGACCTGCCGCAGGCGGTCCTGTCGCTGTTCGGGGCGCGCGAGCTGGGGCTGCTCGCGCCGCGCGGCGCGAGCCCCGTGCCGCCGGACGAGCGGCTGGTCGAGGCGGTCGGCGACAAGCGCCTGCTGCTGGTGGTGGACAACTGCGAGCACCTCGTCGCCCACGTCGCGGCGCTGGTGGACCGGCTGCTGGCGCACTGCCCCGGGCTGCGGGTGCTGGCCACCAGCCGCGAGCCGCTGGGGATCGCCGGCGAGGTGCTGCATCCCGTCGGCCCGCTGCCGCTGCCGGGCGAGGGCGCGACGCCGCAGGAGGCACTGCGCTCCCCGGCGGTCCAGCTGCTCGCCGACCGCGGCGGCGCCGCGCGGCCCGGCTTCGCCGTCGAGGAGGCCACGGTCGGCCCGGTGGTGCGCATCTGCCGGGCGCTGGACGGCATCCCGCTGGCGATCGAGCTGGCCGCCGCGCGCCTGCGCGCCCTCACCCCGGAGCAGGTCGCCGCCCGGCTGGACGACCGCTTCCGGCTGCTCGGCGGGGGCAGCCGCGCGACGCTGCCACGGCACCAGACCCTGCGCGCCGCGATCGACTGGAGCTGGGAGCTGCTCGGCGACGCCGAGCGGGTCCTGCTGCGCCGGCTGGCGGTCTTCGCCGGGGGCGCCACCCTGGGGGCGGTCGAGCGGGTGTGCGCGGGCCCCCAGCTCGCCGGCCTGGCCGCCGACGAGGTGCTCTACCTGCTGGCCGCGCTGGTGGACAAGTCGCTGGTGGTCGCCGGGCCGGCTGCGGGCGGCGAGACCCGCTACGGGCTGCTGGAGACCGTCCGCGCCTACGGCGAGCAGCGGCGCCGCGAGGCGGGCGAGGACCAGGCGCTGCGGCGGGCCCACGCCCGCTACTTCCTGGAGCTGGCCGAGCGGGCCGACCCGCAGCTGCGCCGCGCCGACCAGCTCGCCTGGATGGCTCGCCTGTCCGCCGAGCGGGACAACCTGTTCGCGTCGCTGCGCTGGGCCGTCGACAGCCAGCACGCGGCCACGGCGCTGCGCCTGGTCGCCGCGCTCGGCTGGTTCTGGTTCCTGCGCAGCCTGCGGTCCGAGGCCGCCGAGTGGGCGACGCAGGCCCTGGCCCTGCGCGGCGCGGCGCCGCCCACGGCGCGCGCGCAGGCGCTCGCCGTGCGGGCGCTCACCGTGATCACCGCCGGCACCGACCTCACCCGCTCGCTCCAGGACATCGACGAGGTCCTGCGGATCCTGCGCCGGCTGCCGCGGGACGAGGCCCGGCTGGCCCACCCCCTGCTGGCGCTCCTGCCGGTGCTGCGGGCGGTGTTCCGCAACGAGGACGCCGCAGCGCTCGCCGGTCTGCGGGAGCTGGGCGCCCACGAGGATCCCTGGCTGCGCGCGTTCGCGCACTTCATGACCGGCCAGCTCCTGGTCAACCTGGGGGAGGCGGACGCGGTCGAGGAGGAGCTGGACCTCGCGCTCGCGGGCTTCCGGGAGCTGGGCGAGCGCTGGGGCATCGGCCAGCTGCTGGTGGCGCGCGCGGAGCTGTGCGGCGCCCGCGGCGAGCACGACGCCGCCGTTGCGACCCTCGCCGAGGCGCGGGAGATCTTCGTCGCGCTGGGCGACCGCGAGGACGTCGGGCAGCTGATGATCCGCCTGGCGCAGCAGCACGCCCGGGGCGGCGAGCTGGACCGGGCGCGCGCGGACCTGGAGGTGGCCGAGCGCATCGCGCGCGAGGTCGGCGCCGAGGAGCACAGGCTGTGGATCTGGCAGACCCTGGGCGAGATCGCCCGCTGGCAGGGCCGGCTGGGCGAGGCGCGCGAGCTGCTGGACACGGCGGTCGCCGAGTTCCGGCGCAGCGGCCACCCGGTCGACCAGCTGCTCTCGCTGCTGCTGACCTCGCGCGGGCAGGTGGACCTCGCCGCGGGCGACCCGGAGGGCGCGCGGGCGTGGTACCGGCGCGCGCTCGAGGTCGCGCTGGCGACCCGGGACCGCCCGGTCGTCGCGCGCGCGGTCGAGCTGCTCGCGGCCCTGGAGCTGGCCGGCGGCGACGCCGAGCGGGCCGCGGTGCTGCTGGGCACCGCCGAGCTGCTGCGCGGGATGCCCGACGAGGCGAGCCCGGACGTGCGCCGGGTCCGGGCGGGCGCGCGGGCCGCGCTCGGGGACGAGGGCTACGCCACCGCCCACCGGCGCGGCGCCGCGCGGTCCCGCGACGAGGTGGTCGCCTCGCTGGCCGCCGGCGCGCCGCTCACGCCCGCCGCCGGTACGCCCGCAGCGCCAGCGGAGCGAACACCACCGCGATGACCCCGGCCCACGCCAGCGCGCCGAGCGCCGGGCCGGCCACCTCGCCGCCGACCAGCAGCCCCCGCATCGCGTCGGTGAGCAGGGTGACCGGGTTGACCTTCACCCATGCCTGCAGCCACCCGGGCATGGTCGACGCGGGCACGAACGCGCTGCTGGCGAACGTCAGCGGGAAGATCGCCACGAAGCCGAAGACCTGCACCTTCTCCGGCGCGTCGACCAGCATCCCGATCAGCGTCGGCAGCCAGGTGAACGCGAGGGTGAACACCACCAGCAGGGCGAACGCGCCGAGGGCGCCGACCGGGCCGGTCCCGGTCCGGAAGCCGAGCGCCATGCCGACCGACACCAGGATCAGCATCGACCAGACCTGGCGCACCACGTCGGCCGCGACGCGCCCGACCAGCGGCGCCGAGCGGGCGATCGGCAGGCTGCGAAAACGGTCGAACACCCCCTTGCCGATGTCGGTGTTGAGCGCGACCGCCGTGTTCATGGTCAGGAACAGCGCGTTCTGGGCGATGATCCCGGCGAGCCCGAACTGCAGGTAGGCCCTGGGCGAGCCGGCCACCGCGCCGCCGAACACGTAGGCGAACAGCAGCACGAACATGAGCGGCTGCAGGCTCAGGTCGCCCAGCTCCATCGGGCTGTGCCGGATCTGGACCAGGCTGCGCCAGGCGAGCGTGAGCGCGTGGCGCGCCGCGGCGAGCGGGCCGACCCGCGGCGACAGGGCGGGCGCGGCGGGCTCACCGGTGTGGGCGAGGGTGGTCATGCGGCACTCCTTCCGGTGTCGTCGCGGCCTCCGCCGGCCCCGGCCGTGGCGGTCGCGCGGCCGGGGCCGGCGGGCGGCGCGGGCTCGGCGCCGCGCTGCCCGGTGAGGGCGAGGAAGACCTCGTCCAGGCTCGGCCGGCGCAGCGTCAGCTCGGCCAGCGCCACGCCCGCGTCGCCGAGCCGCTGCAGGACCGCCGGCGGCAGCGCCGGGTCGGCCACCGGGGCGGCCACCGCGCCGTCGACGGTGGCCGCGGGGACGCCGGACAGCTCGGTCACCACCCGGGCCACCGTGGGCAGGTCCGCCTCGCGGACCGGGCTGGCGTGCAGGACCTGCCCGCCGACCTGCGCCTTGAGCTGGTCCGGCGTGCCGGTGGCCGCGACCCGCCCGCGGTCGATCACGACCACGTCGTCGGCGAGCTGGTCGGCCTCCTCGAGGTACTGGGTGGTCAGCAGCACCGTGACGCCGTCGCCGACCAGGCCGCGGACGACCTGCCACAGCTCCCCGCGGCCGCGGGGGTCCAGGCCCGTGGTCGGCTCGTCGAGGTACACCACGCTCGGCCGGCCGACCAGGCTCGCGGCCAGGTCCAGCCGGCGCCGCATGCCGCCGGAGTAGGTCCGGGCGGCCCGGCCGCCGGCGTCGGCGAGCGCGAACTCCTCCAGCAGCCGCGCCGCCCGCTGGTGGGACGCCCGCCGCGACAGCCCCAGGAGCCGGCCGATCAGCACGAGGTTCTCCACCCCGGTGAGGCTCTCGTCCACCGCCGCGTACTGGCCGGTCAGGGCGATCAGCTGGCGGACCTGATGGGCCTGGGTGACGACGTCGTAGCCGCCGACGGTGGCGCGGCCCCCGTCGGGCCGCAGGAGGGTGGCGAGGATGCGCACCGCGGTCGTCTTGCCCGCCCCGTTGGGCCCGAGGAGGGCCAGCACCGTGCCGGTGCGGGCCGCGAGGTCGGCCCCTGCGAGCGCCGGTGTCCCCCCGAATCGCTTCACCAGGCCTTCCGCCTGGACCGCATGGCGCATGTCAGCTCCCCTGGTCGGTGTCGCCGTCCGGGAGCATGCTGCCCGCCGCCGCTGAGCCGCCGGTCACGCCGGGCTGACACGCGGCCCGCGCGCTGGCACCGCGCTGGCGTCCCGCTGGCACCGGCGGCCGGCCAGGTGACGTCACGGTCGGGGCCGAGCGCCCGAACCCTCTAGAGTGTCGGCCTGGACGGCTCCCCCTGTTCGGGCCGAGCCGAAGCCGCCGAGCCGAAAGGACCCACCGATGCGTGCCTTCACCCTGGACAGCTTCGACGCCGCGCCCGGGCTGCGCGAGGACCTGGCCGCCCCTGCGGTCGGCGACGGCGACCTGCTGATCCGCGTGCGGGCCTCCTCGGTCAACCCGGTCGACACCCTCATCGCGGCGGGCGTCCTCGAGGGCATGGTCGAGCACGAGTTCCCGGTCGTGCTGGGCCGCGACTTCGCCGGCGTCGTCGAGCAGGCCGGCCCGGCGGTCACCGGCTACGCCGCCGGCGACGAGGTGTTCGGGTGGGTGCCCTACGCCGGCCCCACCGTCCATCTGGGTACCTGGGCGGAGCTGATCGCCGTCTCCCACGACGGGTCGGTGGCCCACCGCCCGGCCGCCGTCGGCACCCGCCAGGCCGGGGCGGCCCCCCTTGCCGCCCTCACCGCCGTCGCCGCCCATGACGCCCTCGGCGTGCGCGAGGGCACGACCCTGCTGGTGGTCGGGGCGACCGGCGGGGTGGGCAGCTTCGCGGTCCAGCTGGCCGCCCGCGCGGGCGCCGTCGTGATCGCCCCGGGACTCCCCGAGGACGAGGACTACCTGCGCGGCCTCGGGGTCACCGAGGTCCTCGACCGCGGCGGCGACCTCCTCGCGAGCGCGCGCGCTCGCTTCCCGGACGGCGTCGACGCGCTGCTGGACCTGGTCTCCCGGTCGGCCGAGGCGCTGGACGCCTACGCGGGCGCGGTCCGCGACGGCGGCCGGGTGGCGTCCCCCGTGGGCGCGGCCGGCGAGGGCCCTGGCCGCAGCAACGTCGGGGCCGTCCCCGGCCCCGACGGCATGGCGCGGCTCGCCGGGCTCCTGGACGCCGGCGACCTGACCGTCCCGATCCAGGCGACGCACGAGCTGGCCGACGCGGGCGAGGCCCTCGAGGCCCTGTCCGGCCGGCACACCCGGGGCAAGCGCGCCCTCACCCTGCCCTGATCCGCTCAGGCCAGCGGCAGGCCCCACAGCGCCAGCCAGCGGGTCAGGTCCGCCTCGACCGGCAGGTCCCCTGCCAGGGCGCCGCGCACGCGCAGCTCCAGCTCGTTGTCGCGGCGCTCGCCGGGGCGGGGGGCGAACGGGTAGAACGTGCCGCGCTTGTAGAGGTAGACGAGGTGGCAGGCCTGCTCGCCCGAGCCGAAGGCGAACACCGAGCACAGCAGCTGCGGCCCGAAGCCCTGCTCCTCCAGGGTCGCGTTGACCAGGTGGACGCTGGTCACCAGGTCCTCGAGGTCCGCGTCGCCGAGCACGATCCAGCGGTAGCCGTAGCGGTCCTGGCTGATCTCCAGCGTGCTGCCCGCCTCGCGCACGGCCAGGTCCAGCAGCCCGCGCAGCTCGTCGCTGGCGGCCTCGAAGCCCATCCCGCTGGCGGGCTTGAAGCAGACGCCGGCCCGCCCGGCCGGGCGCAGGCCGAGGGCGGCCTCCAGGGCGATGCCCGCGCCGCTGACGGCGAACAGGGCGTCCAGCCTGGCCGGCTTGGGCTTGGAGCGCCCCAGCAGGGCGTCCAGGAAGCTCACGCCGACCGTCCCATCTCCGCCTCGATGCGGGCGAGCTGGTCCAGCCGGCGCTGCAGGTCCGGATGGGTGGAGAACAGCGACGACAGGCTGAACCCGCGGGCCAGGGCCGGGGCGAAGAAGAACGCGTTGAGCGGCTCGGCGGCGCGCAGGTCCCGGGTGGGGATGCGGCCCATCTCGCCCGACACCTTCACCAGGGCGGCGGCCAGCGTGGAGGGCCGGCCGGTCAGGACCGCGCCGGCGCGGTCGGCCGCCAGCTCCCGGTAGCGCGACAGCGCCCGGGTGAGCAGGAAGCTGAGCGCGTACACCACGGCCGAGGCGAGCACGACCAGCAGGACGACCTGGCCGGTGTTGTCCTGGTCCGAGCGGCGCCGGTAGCCGCCGCCGAGGCCGGCGTACAGCGAGCCGCGGACCACGAACCCGGCCAGGATGCCGAGGAAGCTCGCGATCGTCATGACCGCCACGTCGCGGTGGGCGACGTGCGACAGCTCGTGGGCGAGCACGGCCTCCAGCTCCGGCTCGTCCAGGCGGCGCAGGATCCCGGTGGTGGCGCAGACCACCGCCCTGCGCGGGCTGCGGCCGGTGGCGAAGGCGTTGGGGACGTCGGACTCGGCCACGGCGACGCGGGGCTTGGGCATGTCGGCCAGCGCGCACAGCCGGTCGACGATCGCGTGCAGCTGCGGCGCCTGCTGCGGCGTGACCTCGCGGCCGCGCATCGCCGCGAGCGCGATCCGGTCGGAGAAGAAGTACTGCACCAGCAGGAAGCCGCCCGCGATCAGGACGATCAGGATCGTGGGGATCCGCAGCGCGATCAGCACCGCGACGAACACGACGTACAGCAGCCCGAGCAGGAACAGCGTCGCCAGCATCCTGGTCGACAGCCCGGCGTCGGCGGGAAAGCGTGTGCGTGCCATGTCGCGCTCCATGGTAGTCCGCGGTCCGCGGCTGCGGGGCCGTCCGCCGCCGCGGCGGCGCTCAGGGCGGGGGCGTCCGCAGGAGCGCCGCCGCGGCCGCGAGCAGGTCGCGGTTGCCGCCGAGCAGGTCGCCGCGCGTCAGGCGGTGGACCGCGTCGGGCGTGACGCCGATGTCCTCGAGGGGGCCGCCCTGGCGGTCGCCGACGCGGGTGGCGCGCCGCAGCGCGACCGTGAACGACGCGCCGCCGGTCGGCGGGGCGGGCCACTCCGGCAGGCCGCCCAGACGCAGCCCGACCTGGTCGGCGGTCCATACGTTGGCGCCGCCGGCGCCGCTCGCCCGGTCGGTGCCGAGGATCCGGCCGAGCCCGTTGTCCTGGAAGCCGGCGGCGAAGACGTCGGCCGCGCTGTAGGTGAGCGCGTCCACGATCAGCATCACGGGCCCGGGGTAGCGCTGCTCGGCGGGCAGGTCGTTGGCCAGCGCCGGGTCGGTCAGGGGGAAGCCCCGGGTGTAGGGCTCGCCGGTGCCCACGGCCTCGCGGACCGAGGCGGCCCAGCGGCCCAGCTCGTCGGGGTCCTCGCGGCACATCGCCAGCGTCTGGTCGGTGTTGGCCAGCGAGAACGGCGCGGGCGTGACCGCCCGCGCCGTGAGGACCTGCAGCAGCCGCTCGGCCGCCGGGATGCTGCCGCCCGGGTTCCCGCGGACGTCGACGACCAGGCCGCCGGCGGGCAGCTGCGCGACCAGGCGGCGGGCCTCGTCGCGGACGGCGCCGCCGTCGGCGTGCGCGAACGACCAGATGCGCAGGTAGCCCAGGGCGCCCACAGGGTGCCGCAGCGGCCTGGCGGCGAAGATCGCCGGCAGGCTGGTCGCCAGCCAGGGGGCGCGGGCGCGCCGCGGCGCGTACAGCCGCCGCCGGGCGGCCTGGATCGCCTGGCCCGCGGGGTCGTCGCCGCGGCGGGCGCCGGATCCCTCGTCCCGGCCTCGGCCGCCGCCCGCGTCGGGCTCGCCGCTGTCGATGACGCGCCAGCGCACGCGCGCCTCGACCGCGCCGCGGCCCGCGGCCCGCACGGTGACCGCGACCCAGTGCTCGTCGGGCGGCGGGGCGTACTGGAGCGAGCGGGCGGTGAGGGTCAGGACGCCGCGGGCCAGGCGGGCGTCGTCGTGGGCGCCGCGCTGGCCGGCCGCGTTGTGCTCGACGGCCCGCTGGATCGGGACACCGTTCCAGTGGGTCAGCTCGGCGCCGGCGACCAGGCCGCTGTCCGGCGGGCACCAGCCGGCGACGCGCGAGACCAGGTAGCGGGGCCGGCCGCCGCGGTCGGTCCAGCGCTCGGCGAGGAACGGCAGCACCGCCGCCCTGCCGGCCAGCGGCGGGCCGGCCAGGTAGCCGGTGTGGCGGTCGCCGAGCGCGGCGAGGACCCGGTGCAGCTCGTGGTGGAACTGCGGGCCGGTCAGGTCGCCGAGGCGCTGGCGCAGCACGCGCAGCTGCTGCACCGGGTCGATGCCGTAGCGGGCGCGCTTCTGGCGCAGATGGACGTAGACGCCGCCGAGCAGCGCCTGCGCCAGCTCGACCAGCGCCGCCCGCTCGGGTGGCGGGGTGTCCGGCAGCCGCGCGAGGAACCGGTCGAGCGCGACGCCGGGCGGCCGCCGGGCCGGCTCGGGCGTCATGGCGCGAAGCGCCGCAGGGTCGACAGCAGCCCCTGGTGGAAGGGGTTGGCGTCCACGGCGTCGAACCAGGCGCCGGTGGGCGTGAGCGGCTGGAGCGGCGGCACCGGGACCGCGTGGGGCGGCGCCGCCGGGCCGGCCGCGGTCAGGTCGCCGCCGCCGCGGGGCATGTCCGGCGCGAGCATGAACGGCGCGTCCGGCAGGCTGAGGTCGGTCCCGCCCCAGACGGCCAGCGCGTCGCGGACGGCGTCGGCCGCGGCCTGCGGGTCGCGGCGCACCGCTTCGAGCGCGTCCCTGACCGACCGCCAGCTGACGGCCGGGTCGCCGTAGTCGATCAGCCGGTCGCGGCCGGCGACGCGGATCGGCGTCGCCTGGACCGCGCCCGCGCGCCGCATCAGCGCCGGCGTGCCGTAGCGCGCGGCGCCGCCCACCAGGACCAGCCGGATGTCGCGCTCGGTCGCGCCGACGAGGCCGGCGTGGGCGCCGCCGGCGCGCCGGGCGACCACCGCCAGGTCGGCGGCCGCGCCCGGCTCGAGCCGGCCGAGGGGGTGGGGCCACGCCTGGGCGAGGGCGTCGCCGGGGTTGGAGGTGACCAGCCGGCACAGCTCCTCGTCGCTGAACACCGGCTGCGGCTGGGCGCGGTTCCACGCGTCGGCGACCTTCAGCTCCCAGAGCACGTTCTTGGTGCCCGACGGCGCCCAGTCCGAGCCGAGGCAGATGCGCAGGCCGGCGGCCTTGGCCTGGCCGATCTCGGCGGTCCGGCCGTACAGCCACAGGTTGGAGAACGGCGACCAGACCAGCGTCGCGCCCGCCGCGCCGAGCGCGCGGAGCTGGGCGGGGCCGAGCGCGGTGCCGTGGATCGCGATCAGCAGCCGGTGGACCAGGCCGGCCTGCTCGACGAGCGCGTACTCGCCCAGCAGCGCCGGGTCGGTGCCCTCGCACAGGTGGTAGACGAACGCGCGCCCCTGGCCGACCGCGGTCACGTACGGGTCGAGGTCGTCGGCGCTGCTCGCGACCAGCGTGCGCACGCGGACGAAGTCCTGGTGGGTGCCGAACCGCTCCGAGTCGACGTTGCGCACCAGCTCCCCGTCCGCCGGGACGGCGCCCTTGGGGTTGCCCTGCACGGCGGTCGTGCCGCCGACGATCGCGCGCGTCTCGGCGTAGCGCAGCAGCGCCCGCCCGGCCGCCTTGCCGAGCAGCTCCGCCGGGTCGCTCACCCGCGCCTGGTAGGTCGCCGCCGTGCGCGGCCACTGCGTGTGCGAGGTCCACGGCGTCGCGCGTCCCGGCTCGGTCCACAGCGGCAGCGTGTTGTAGAGCAGGTGGTTGTGCAGGTCGATCAGCCCGGGGTAGATGACCCCGCCGGTCGCGACGCGCTGCGCGCCCGCGAAGCCCGCCGGCTCGCCGTCCAGGGGCGTCACGGCCGCGACCAGGCCGTCGTCGCCGACGTACACCGCCCCCGGAGCGCTCGCCGGCGCCGCCGCGCGCATGGTGGCGACCTCTCCCTCGAGCACCAGCATCGGGCCTCCAGGTCGGCGTGGCCGAGATGGGCGAATGGTACAGTCGCCGCTCGTCAGCCGGCGCGCCCCCGCGCCGGCACCGGTCCGACATCACGGGGGAGGCTGCAGCATGGTCGACGAGCGCGGCGACGCCTGGGAGCACGACCCGGGCCCGGCGGCGGCGAGCGGCTGGGCCGCGCTGTTCGCCGAGACGCCCAACTACCGCGGCCTCGGGCTGGCGGTGCTGGGGCGCGAGGCGTTCCGCTGGCACCACGGCCCGATGTTCTACCGCGGCCGCCTCGACGGCTCCGCCAAGGTCCTCGTGGTCGGCCAGGAGGGCGCCCAGGACGAGTCGCTGTCGCACCGCTCGTTCACCGGCGGCACGGGGGCGCGCATGCAGCACCTGCTGCGCCACCTCGGCCTGGACCGCTCCTACCTGTTCCTCAACTCGTTCGTGTACCCGATCTTCGGCCAGTACAGCGACGAGCTGCGCCCGCTCGCCCAGGACCCGCGCTCGCCGATCGCCGCGCACCGCAACCGCGTCCTCGACGCGGCGGTCGCCGGCGGCGACGTGCGGCTGGTGATCGCCGTCGGGCAGGCCGCCAAGGAGTCGGTCGCGACCTGGGTCGGGGCGCGCGGCGGCAGTGCCAGCCCCGACCACCTGCACACCGCGACGCCCGGCTCGCTGCCGGCCGGGCTGCGCCTGCTCGGCGTCCTCCACCCGGGCTCCGCGACCGGCGGCTCCACCGCCGCGATCCGGGCCGACTTCCAGCGCGCCTGCGACCTCGTCCGGGGCTGGCTCGACGCGGACCCGGGCTGGCTGCCCGCGGACCCGGGGGTGGAGCGCGACCTCGGCGCCGCCTACCAGTACCGGTCGGCCGCGATCCCGCACCGCGACCTGCCGTTCGGCACCTGCCCGCGGCTCGGCCACGGCGCGACCACGAGCAACCGCACCGACGCGCAGCGGGGCATCCGCCTGTTCTCCGCCCACGGCGACTACAACGCCGCCGGCGCCCAGCTCCAGGATCCCGCCACCGCGGCGGGCAGCCGCACCGGCTACGCGAGCGACCCCGGCGACCTGCCCTACGAGCCGCCGCGGGCGGCGCCCGACACGTTCGACCCGGGGCCGCCGAGCGACCTGGCGCGCCTGCTCCTCGGCCTGGAGCCGGGCCTCGGCTGGCCGGACTTCGCCGCGCTCGGCGTCACCTCGGACCCGTCCTTCGGCGCCGGCCCGGTCTACCGCGGCCGCTTCCGCGACCTCAGCCTGGTCGTCCTGGCCGACCAGGCGTCCCAGGACGACCTGTTCACCGGCCGCGCGCTGTCGGGCGACGCGGGCCAGCGCCTGGAGCGCTTCCTGCGCGCGGCCGGGCTCACCCGCCGCTACCTGATCGTGCGCACCCTGCCGGTCGACACGCTCGACCTCGGCCCGGCCCGGCGTGCCGGCCTGGCCGACCAGCCGCAGGTGCGCGCGTTCCACCGCGAGCTGCTGCGGCGGGTGCGGGCGCAGAACCCGGACGTGGCCGCGCTGCTCGCGCTCGGGCCGGGCGCGCAGCGGCTCGCGCCGCAGGTCGCGCCGGCCGGCCTGGAGGTCATCGGGCTCGCGCGGGCGGGCGCGTCCGGCCAGGCGGCCTCCTGGCAGGCCGCGCTCGAACGGCTGGCGGCGCTCGGCTACCCCAGGGACCTGGCCGATCCGACCTTCCGGCTCGGCCCCGGCCGCGGGCAGGTGCCCCGCAGCGACCTGCCCTACGGCACGCTCCGCTGGGCCGGGACCTCCGGCGACCGCGCGCTGCGCCCCGTCGACCTGGACCTCGGCAGGCCCTCGCCGGACTACCTCAAGCTGCTCGTGCCCGCCTGGGTGGCGGGGCTCGGGCCGGCGCCGCTCACCCCTGCCGAGCGGGCGGCCGCCGACGCGCTCTGAGGCGGCGCTCAGCCGCCGGCGAACGCGCAGGCGACGTACAGGCCGGGCGAGCCGGCCAGGCACGGCGCCGCGAGGACCGCGCGGACCGCCCGGTAGGCGAGGTAGCCGAGGAATCCCGCCCCGCCCAGCCCGAGCCCGGCCAGCGCGGTCCGGACGAGCCCGGGGTCCGTGGTCGCCACCTGCGGGGGCACCGCGAGGTCCTGCGCGGCCGCCTCGCCCGGCGCCGGCCCGCCGGCGGCCGGCTCGTCCCCCGCGCCGAGGGGGATGCCGGGAAGCGCCGCCGGGAGCCCGGCGGCCGCCTCGCCCGGCGGCGGGGGAGCGGCCGCCGTCCCGGGCTCGATCATGCTGCTGGCGGAGCCCGGCGTGCCGGTCGTGTCCTCGCCCTCGCCGCCGGCGGGTCGCCGCCGCTCCCGTGCCTCCCATCTGCGGAGGCTCTCCTGGAGCCAGGCTCGCAGGCGCGCCAGGCGCGCGGGCTGGTCGCTGGCCGGGTCCGCCTCGGGCTCCACCTCGTCGAGCCAGGTGAGGACCTCCTCCTGCTCCTGCCGGCTCCACGCCCCCCGGCTCCAGAACTCGACCAGGTCCACCTTGTCGCGCACCGGCCAGTCGGGCTCCCAGGGTCGCCACCCGCGGCCGAACGGCTGGTCGGTGCCCCAGCGCCCGCCGCCGCGCGGCGCCGCGGCCAGCTGCGTCGGGGTCCCGGGCCCGTCCTGGCAGCCGCCGTCGGCGCACCCGGCGGGCGCGTCGGGCGGCGGCACCCGCGCCGACCGGCCGCGCGGGTCCTCGGGCTCCCGGCGGGCGGTGGCGGCCGGTGCGGCCGGTGCGGCGGCGTGCTCCTCGGCCCGGGTCGCGCCGGCCCCCTCGCCGGCGAGCACGGTCCCGCCGCCGCCCGGCAGCCCGCCGGTCGGCAGGATCTCGCTGTCTCCCTGATCTCCGCCGGCACGGTCCTGCCCCCGGGGGCCGCCACCGTGGAGGTCGCCGTCACCGTGGAGGTCGCCGCTGTCAAGGTCGCCCAGCTCGAGGTCGACGGCCGCGACCTCCGGGCCGGGGTGCGCCGGGGCGGGCGCCCGCCCGTCGGGCGTCGGCAGGCCCGCGGCGCCGTCCTCGTCGTCCGCGAACGACCGGGGCGCCGGGGCGGCGACCGTGACCAGGACCAGGCCGGCGACCAGCAGCCGGCCCCACCACCGCGGGCGCGGGCGCCGCGGCCGGGCGGTGGGCCTCGGCCGACCGGCGCTGCCGCGGGACGGTCGCGCTGGAGGCATGCGGGCACCTCACGGACGGGAGATCGGCGAGGGGCGCCGGCGGACCGGGGGGCCGGGCTGCCACGGACCTCAGCGTACCTCGGGCCAGGACGTCCGGGTAGGGCTGCACGAGGAGCCCGGGACCGTCGCACAATCCACACGAGGAGCAGACGTCCTGGACGCGTGCGGAGGTGCGCCGATGATCTTCGGGATCCACGCGATCGTGTACAGCAGGGACGCGGCCGCGGTCCGCGAGTTCGTCCGCGACGTGCTCGGCCTCGGCTGGGTCGACGCCGGGGGCGGCTGGCCCGTCTTCGCCCTGCCGCCTGCGGAGCTGGCCGTGCACCCGACCCGCGGCGACAGCGCGCACGAGCTGTACCTCATGTGCGACGACATCCACGCGACCGTCGACGAGCTGCACCGCAGGGGGGTGGTCACCGCCGAGGTCACCGACCAGGGCTGGGGGCTGCTCACCAGGATCGAGCTGCCGGGCGGCGCCCAGCTCGGTCTGTACGAGCCGCGCCACGCGAGCCCCCTGCTCCCGGCCCGCTGACGCGGCCCGGCGGGCGCTCGGACCTCCCCGGCCGGGAGTCCGGCCGGGTCGCCGCCACCGCGACGCGACGCCGCGTCGGTCCACGTCGACGCCGCTTCGTCGTGGCGCCGCGGCGAGCGCGACGAGCACGCCGGTCAAACCCCCCCGAACACCCTCGCGAATTCCGCACGGCTGCGCCACCCGGCGGGGCGGCGACGGTCAGGTCGCCGCCCCTGGCGGTCCAGCGAATTGCGCTTGCCGTGACACGACGACACGGGGAGCGTTTACCGGATCCATCGGCAATGGGCTCGGAAATTGCACAGGGGTAGCCCTCGAAGCGGGGGTGGTGCACGCGAGGTTGCCTCTCGCGGCGACCGCCCGGCGGTCTGCGGCAGCGCCAGCGCGAGGCGCTGGACGCCCTCCCAGGTGGCCCTGGCCGACAGGCCGGCCGCCGCCATGCGCGCACGACCCCCGAGGGCCGCCCGCCGATCCCGTGCTTCCTGTGGACCAGCCGGTCGAGGCGACCCGGTCGCCGGCGTGCTAGCTGAACTCGAGGACCGGGCGCACCTCGAGCGCCCCGTAGGTGGCGCCGGGGACCTTGGCGGCCAGCTGCACCGCTTCGTCGAGGTCCTTCACGTCGACCAGGTAGTAGCCGCCGAGCTGCTCGGGGGTCTGGACCGCCGGGCCGTCGGTGACCTGCACCCTGCCGCTCCGGACGCGCACGCTCTTGGCCTCGGCGACGCGCTGCAGCGCCTCCCCGCTCTGCAGGCCGTGCTGGCGCATCTCGCCGGTCAGCTCCTCGTACGCCTTGGCCTCGGCGTCACCCTTGGGGGTGCCCCACGCCGGCCGGTCGGCCTCGTTGGTGTAAATCAATAGCATGAATCGCATTGCGTGTTTCCTTTCTCTCCCGACGGCGTTCGTGGCCCCCCGATCAGCACGAACAGCGTCGGATCGACGCTGATTTCGGTTGCAGTGAACCCAGCTCCGGCTTTGCAGCCGGGCCGCGTCGTCTGTCGGGGGTCTGGTATATGTTCCGCCACGCGGCTTCACACGGTAGATACCAGCGGTGGACCGGTCAACGGAGCGTTCCACGAAATTGACACCTCCCCTTTTGAGCACCCCCCACAACCAGCGGCTGACGACGCTCCTGGACCGGCTCGAGCGGGACGCACCCGCCATCGCCCGCCGGATGGCCGAGGCCGTCCGCCGCGAGGTGCCCGAGTACGGCGCGGTGCGCGACCCGGCCTTCGCCGCCGAGCTGCTGGCGCATGCCGAGGAGCACGTCCACGCGTTCGTCCGCGCGTGCCGCTCGGGTGACCCGCCGCGCGGCAGCGAGCTGGAGTTCGTCCGCGAGCGCGGGGAGCGGCGGGCGGCCGAGCTGCTGCCGCTCGACTCGCTGCTGCACAGCTATCTGGTCGGCCAGCGCACGGTCTGGGAGGCGATCGTCGAGACGTCGGGCTCCAGCCCGGAGGGGATGCGCGCCGCCCAGGTCCTCACCGGCGCGACGTTCGGCTACACCCACGCCATCAACCTGGCCGTGGCAGCGGCCTACCTGCGCATCCGTCAGCACAAGACGGCCGAGACCGACCGCGTCCGCCGCGACCTGCTCGAAGCGCTGCTGTCCGGACGCGAGGACGTCGCGCGCGAGCGCGCCCGGCAGGCGGAGACCCTCGGCCTCGAACCCGGCCTGCGGCACGCCGTGGTGGTCGCCGTCGTCCAGGGCTCCAGCCGGGCGGCCGGCGCCACGGAGCCGCTGCGCTTCACCGCCGAGGCGGTGGCCTGCCACGTGGCCGGCGGCGGTGCCTTCGTGGTCCCCCGTCACGAGGAGCTCGTCGCGATCGTGCCGCTCGCCGGTCCCGGTGGTGCGGCGCAGCTGCGCGCCGAGCTGGAGGCCGTGGGCGCGCAGGTGGGACGCGCCCACGGCGTGACGCTGCACGCGGGCCTGAGCACGCCCTGCCAGGGCCTGGTCGAGGTGGCGCGCGGCTATCGCGAGGCGCACCGGGCGCTCCGCCATGCGGGCGCCGGCCGGCCCGTGATCGCGCTCGCCGAGGTCGGGCTGTTCGACGCGCTCGTGGGCGGCGCGGACAAGGTCACGCGGCAGCTCGTGCCCGAGGCCGTCCGGCGACTGGTGGAACGCGACGCGCGGCAGCAGCGGGTGCTCCTCGGCACGCTCCTGGTGTACGCGGAGGCCGACCTGAGCATCGCCCGCGCCGCAGAGCGGCTCGTGGTCCACCCGAACACCGTGCACTACCGCCTGCGCCGGATCGCCGAGGCGACCGGCCGCGACCCGCGCCGCTTCGGGGACCTGGTCGAGCTGCTCGCCGCCGTGCGGCTGCTGGAAGCCGACGACGGGCCGGCCGCCGCGTCGGGGACCGCGCCGGCCGGCCGGCCCCTGTCCCACGGCTCCCCGGAGCTTCTCCGGTCGGCTCGTCCACGCGGCTGAGGCCGCTCCGAGCGGCCCCGACGCGCGTGCCGTGTCCGCCGGCTCGCACCCCGCGGGTCGCGACGGCGTGACCTACGGCGCCAGCTCGTCGAGGCTCGGCGCCGTGCGGATCGACGGGCTCAGCGTGCCCCACACGGCCAGCGCGAGACCGGCCGCCGCGAAGACGGCGATCGTGGCGCGCGCCGAGGTGGCGTCCAGCAGCGCGCCGGCCGCGAGGGCTCCGAGCGGCGCGAGCAGCAGCGAGACGCTGCTCCGCGCCGACTCGGCGCGGCCGAGGAGCCGGTCGGGCGTCAGCGCGATCCGGTAGCCGTGCACGACGGAGTCGGTCGAGGGGATCGCCAGGGCCGTGGGCAGCGTGCCGGCCGCCAGGACGCGGACGTCGGGCCAGATCAGGAACAGGGCGCAGCCGGGCCAGGTCCACAGCTCGAGCAGCAGCACGGCCCGGACCGGCAGGTGTCGGCGGACCAGGGGCGACAGGAGCGAGCCGAGCAGCAGGCAGGCACCGAAGGCCCCGGCGAGCGCGCCGATCGCGCCGCCCGACAGCCCCTGCCGCTCGCCGGTCACCACGACCGCGAGCAGGATGCCGGGGCCGAGGCAGTTGGCCAGCCCGAACAGCAACGCGCAGGTGCGCAGGAACCGGTGGCTCCAGAGGAAACGGAAGCCTTCGGCCAGGCGCGAGCGCAGCGACCCGCGGCCGGTGCCGCCTGCCTCCTGGAAGGGTGTCCGCATCGCCAGCAGCGAGACGCTCGAGAACGCATAGGAGACCGCGTCGACCAGGAACGGCAGCGCCCGGGCCAGCCCGAACAGCGCGCCCCCGAGCGGTGGGCCGGCCAGCCGCACGGCCGCCTGCCGGCCTGTCTGGGCGCCCGCGGCCGCCGGGAGCTGGCGCGCCGGCACCGCGGCACGCAGCGCGCCGGCCTGCGCGGCCGCGAACAGCGCCGCGCCGCCGCCCTCGGCGAAGGCGACCGGCGGGATCGCCCAGAAGGCGATCCGGTGCGCCAGGATCGCCGCGGCCAGGCAGCCGATCGCGACCACGCGCACGCCGTTGGCCGCGATCATCAGGCGCTTGCGGTCGAAGCGGTCGGCCGCCATGCCGGCGGGCAGCGCCAGCAGCGCCCAGGGCAGGGTACGCGCGAACGAGACGACGCCGGCGTCCGCCGCCGACCCCGTGAGCGCGAGCACCAGCAGCGGGTAGGCGATCGACGTGGACTGCGTGCCGGCGTCCGAGAGCAGCTGCCCGGCCTGGAGCAGCAGGAAGTCGCGGTTGCGGCGCAGGGGGACCCCGGTCACCCCCGGATGCTAGCCGCGCGCCGGACGCGCCGCACCCGGAGCGACCGCGCATGCGCCACGCACGCCCCGCGCAAGCGCGGGTGGGCATCCTGCCGAGGACGGCCGCCGCGCGCGATCCCCAGGGAGGATGCGGAGATGTCGATGATCGGCCCGATCATCGACGTGGCGGGCGGCCGAGGAACCCCGGGCACAGGGTGACGGCACAGACCGGGAGGTGCGATGCCCGATCAGTCGGTTCGGCTCGAGAAGGTGCGGCGGTACTGGGAGTACCCGGGCGCGGACGTGGACCGTGCGCACGAGATCTACCACGACGACGCGGTGGTGGAGTTCCCGCAGTCGGGTGAGCGGTTCGAAGGCGTCGGCACCTTCACCGAGTGGCGCCGCCGGTACCCCGCCGAGGTGCGCTACCGGGTGCGGCGGATCACCGCGCGCGAGGACCTCGCCGTCGCCGAGGTGTCGGTCAGCTACGACGGCGGTCCCTGGCGGTTCGGGGTGCAGCTGCTCGAGTTCCGCGACGACAAGGTGGCGCGCGAGCGGATCTACGTCATGGACGGCTGGGAGGCTCCCGAGTGGCGGGCCCCCTGGCGCTCGGACGCCCCCGCCGACCCGCCCGGGTGAAGGCGTCCGCGCGATGAAGTGATCACGCTGCGTCGCGGGTGCGCAAGGAATCGGATGCGCGCCATGGCGCCAAGGATCGCCGACTCCGCAACCACCGCCATCCGCGACCGGTTGCGGTCTGGTCGTGCCCTTCGCCGGGGGCGGTCCGGCCGCCGCAGCCGGTGTCACGCTCCGCGCGGCGTTGCCGCTGCGCGCGCCGGGTCCGTGGCGACCGGTGCAGAGCTGCCCATAGTCACGTCTGTACTGTTTGACGGTGATGCTTGGATCGATGGCTTCGCTTGCGTCCGGCCGGCCGGTCTCCCCGCATGTCCGCCCCAGTTCGAGGTGACCAGGTGCCAGCACCACGATCGTCCGGCAACGCCGACAGTCGGGCGACGCTCACGTCGCATCCCCGCCGGGGCACAGGCCTTCGTCCCGGCCGGGCCGGCTGCTGGTCGCGGGCATGACCCTGGTCCTGGTCGCCGCCGTGGTGCCGGGCGCGCTGGCGGACACCGAAGGCGACCTGGCGTCGGCGCAGGCGCCGGACACGCCCGCCCAGGTCGAAACGGGTGCCGAGGCCGGGGGAGCCTCCGGTACGCCGTCGCCACCCGAGGCACCGGCCAGCGGCGGGAACACCTCGCAGCAGGCGTGGACGCCGGTTGTCGTCGAGGGCGACCACCTGCAGGTCGGTCAGCAGCCCGACACGGGGAACGGAGCTGCGAAACGTCCTCAGGAGGATCGAGGGGGTGGCTCCTGAGGTGGAGCGGGGATCTCTCGAGCACCGGCAGCTGGCGGAGCTGAAGCAGACGGCCCAGGGGCGGCTCAGGGATCCGGCCTCCTGGGAGTACCCGTCCCGCCGAAGCCGCGTGGGCGCGGTCCGGCCGGGACGGGGAACGCGCGCAGCGTCACGATCCTCCCGCCACTGACGCCCCCGCAGCAGCCACCGCCCGAGGTCGAGCCACCGAAGCTCCCCGGCGCTCCCCTGGATGCGGACCCTCAGGCCGCCGACCCAGCCGGGTTCGCCGGAGACGGGGCGACGGTCTCCGGCCCGCCCGGGCTGAACGAGACCGAGCACGACGCCCGCATCCCGCCAAGAGTGGCGACCACCGGGATCGGGTTGGGTTGGCAGCTGCTGATCGGGACCGGCGCCGTGGGTTTCGGTGCAGCCACCCTGGTGATGAGGTACCTGTGTGGGGCGGCATGCCTGGCCACGTCCGGGCCGATCCTCCCAACGGCCTGCTCACGCCTGCTTCGAAGCCGGGTTGACCTGCCTGCCGCCCGGAGCGGATCGGTCGCTCACCACGAGGCTTTCGATGCCATGTGGAGGAGCACGTCGTCTGATCCGGGCAGGGCACCGGCGGCACGGACCGCCGTCCGGCCTCAGCGTCCGCCTCGGCGCCTGGACCAGTCGGCGAGGCCACCGGTGGATGCCGGATCCCTGCCCGCAGCCTGGAGGGCGTCGGCCGAGCGTACGGTGGCTGCCGCTGTGGGCGGCCGCGGGACGCCGTGCTCGCCCGGATCGGCGCCGGGCAGGACGAGCAGCGCATCGGCGACCGGACGTTCGTGACCGTCTGACGGGCGGTTGCGCACCCAGCCGTTGACCCAGACGGTCGAGGACCCGCCGCCGTCGAGGTTCAGCGCCCTGTCCGCGCCCAGGTCGACGAAGAGCTGCGCGAATTCGGCCAGGGTCATCCCGCCGCTGTAACCGGGCTGGCGGCCGTCCACGACGACCAGCAGCAGGTGCCCGTCGGAGGTGCGACCGACCCCGGTCCGCGGGTTGGGCGCGAAGAACGGCCCGCTCCCCTGGACGTTGCCGCGCACGATGCGGCCGTCCTGGACGAGGACTGGGTTGCCGCCGACGGCGTCGAACACGTTGGGGAAACCGAGACTCCAGGCGAGGTCGAGCTGCCGTCCGGGTGCGAGCGCGCGGACGGCAGCCGCACGCGGGTCGGTGCTGCGCGCGGCGACGACCATCTGACCCCCGGCGGGGCGGAACCTGCCGGGGCAGGCCACGGCGCTGACGCGCTGCAGGGTCCGTGCCCGACCGTCGTCGCCGAGGACCGGCTGCGCGGCCTCGCCCATCCGCGCGGTGCACGTGCCGGCCGCCGGTCCCGGCAGCGACGCGCCGGCGGCGGTGAACCCGGCCAGCTCTCCGGCTTGTGGCGACCCCTGGTTCATCCGCTGGACCGGCTCCTGCCCGAGGGTGACCCTGACGGTCGGGAAGCCGATGTTGACGACGGATTCGTCGCGCGAGGTGGCGAGGTTCGGTCCTCGGGTCGAGGTCGTCTGCACGAGACGACCGTCTTCGGCGTAGGTGTGGACCGGTCGGCCGGTCGGCAGCGCGTAGTCGGCGTTCACGGCGACCACGGCCTGGTGGCGGCGCGCCATCGACGAGGTCGGCTCGAGCACGCCGAGGCGGTCTCCGGCCAGCGCGGTGTCCACCGTCGAGGCGTCGGCCAGTCGCACGGTCACGATGTGCGCAACCGCAGGTCGCGGGCCTGTGGTGATGACGCGGTAGCTCACGCCGGCGGGTCTGGCCCGGACGACCGCGATCCCGTCGTGCCCGTCGCCGTCCCAGTCGCCGACGACCGGCGCATCGCCCGGGGCGCCGAACGCGAACGAGGTGGTGGGACCGCCGACGTCGGCGTTGCGGGTGAGCCACCTGCCGTTGCGGTACAGGCCGACGGTGTCGCGGCCGTCGCCGTCCCAGTCGCCGACCACGGGGACGTCGCCCGGCCGGCCGAAACGGAAGCTGGTCAGCGGCCCGCTGCCGAGCGTGTCGCGCAGGTACCAGGTGCCGTTGCGGTACAGGCCGACGGTGTCGCGGCCGTCGCCGTCCCAGTCGCCGGCCACCGGGACGTCGCCCGGCCGCCGCCCGAGGGTGGCGCGGGTCGAGGACCCCGACGAGTTGGCGTTGCGCAGGTACCAGGTGCCGGCCCGGTAGACCCCTGGCGTCTGGTGGCCGTCGCCGTCCCAGTCGCCGGCCACCGGGACGTCGCCCGGCCGGCCGAACGCGAACGTCCGTGACGGCCGGGTGCCGAAGCTGTCGCGCTGGAACCAGGTACCGCCGCGCTGCAGGCCGGGTGTCTGCTGGCCGTCGCCGTTCCAGTCGCCCACGACCGGCCGATCGCCGGGGTTGCCGTAGTCGAGCCGGCGCTGGACGGGTCCGGCGGACGCTGTGCCACGGGCGAGCCACTCGAAGTCGGGAGGCGTCGCCGCCGAGACCGCCACGCGCCGAGCATCCGAAGGCGCGGCGACGGCGAGGGCCGCGGCGAGGGCCGCGGCGGCGAGCAGGCTGGCGGAGCGTCGCTTGGGCACTGCGCAACCTCTTCCGGTGGATGGCATGCCGCAAGGCCCAAGGCGAAATCATTACATACTTAACGAGCCGGGCGAAGACGTCTAGGGTAACGATTCCCACCGAAACGGGGCAGAAGCCGCGGCGCCGGTCTCGCGCCGAGCGCCGGGCCCGGGTCGCGCGGTAGTTGGCCTCGATCAGGTCCTGCACCAACCCGAGCGGGCCGGCTCAGATGGTGTCGCTCAGGAGGACGGTCGGCCCGTTCCGGGCCGGGTCGTTGTCCATCGGCTCCAGCGTCACGTCGAACCGGTTGAACCGGTCGGAGGGGACCGAGGTGAACGTCTGGAAGCGGACCTTGCCGTCCGCGTCCGTGGCGAACTGGATGATCGGCACCCGGTCGGGGTCCAGGGGGGTGTCGGACGGGCCGATCGCCCACAGCGAGTACAGCGTCCCCGGGCGCGGCTCCGGCAGGCCCTCGACGGCAACCTCCAGCAGCCGGCCCCCGTCGGTCGGGGTGACGGTGATCTCGCCGTGGCCCTGCCCGCCCGGCGCCGCGACCATCGCCACCGTCGTCGGCCGCGGCGGCCGGAGGAGCAGCGCGGCCGGCAGGGCGACCGCCAGCACCAGCGCGGCGGCGGCCGCCAGGGCCCACCAGCGCCGCCGCGCCCGCGGCCGCGGAGCGACGACGGCCCCGTGGTCCGTGCCGGCGGCTGCCCCACCGCCCGCGCTCGGCACCCCCGCCGCCGCGCCGGGCTCCCGGGCGCCCACACCGAGCCCTGCCGGCTCGGCCTTGGAGGCGGCCTGCTCGGCCGCGGCGGTTTCGCGGATGGCGGCCAAGGTCCGGGTGCGCAGGGTCGCCGGCAGCGCCACAGCGGGCACGGCGCGGTCGAGCAGCTCCGGCACGGCCTCCAGGTCGGCCAGCTCCCCCTGGCACGCCGTGCACCCGGCCAGGTGCGCCTCGAACGCGACGGTCTCGTCCGGTGCGAGCTTGCCGAGCACGTAGCCGGCGACCTCGACGTGCGGGGCGTCGTCAGGCATGCACGCCACGCTCCTCGAAGGCGTGTCTGAGCGCCCGGATCCCGTGGTACGAGCGCGTCTTCACGGTACCGAGCGGGACGTCGAGCCGGCTGGCGGCCTCCGCCTGCGTCAGGTCCTGCAGGTACAGCAGCTCGAGGACCTCGCGATGGCTGGGCGAGAGCGAGTCGAGCGCGTCGCGCACGTCGAGTCCGATCAGCAGCCGGTCGACGATCTCGCCCGTGGCCCGGTCGGCGAGCTTCTCCGTCTCCGGCCCGAGCTCCTCGGCGAAGGGCCGCGAGGACGGGCGGCGCGACAGGTCGATCGCGATCCGGCGGGCGATCGTGAACACCCACGTCGCCACCGAGCCCCGGTCCGGGTCGTACCGCCCGACCGACCGCCACACCCGCATGAACGTCTCCTGTACCAGCTCCTGGGCCAGTCCATCGTCGCCCAGCAGCCGCAGGCCGAGACCGTAGACGCGGCCCGCGAAGCGGTCGTACAACGCCTCGAGCGGCGGCCCGAGGTCACCCTCGGCCACCTGCTCCAGGAGCACCGCGTCTCGGCTGTTCTCCTCCATCTACCTACGCAGGACGCCATCCAAGCAGGTTCGATTCGTCGGCAACCGACCGGGCGGAGTCTACCGAGCGCCGCCGGACGGGGGCAGCCCCTGCTGTCGGGAAGCGGTCGGGTGCCCGTCCGCGGCTCGCCGGTCCCGCGGGGCCGTGCCGCCGCCGGCCGCCCTACCCCCGCCGGGCCTGCCTGCGCGCCCACAGCCCGAGCCCGAGCAGCGCGGCGACCAGCGCCGTACCGCCGGCCGCGGTCGCGGCCGTCGCGAGCTCGCCGCCCGGTCCGCGGACCCGCTCGGCGGCCGGGGCGGCGGGCAGCTCCTTGCCACCTCCGCCCGCCGACCGGTCGGCGGCTCGGCTGATCAGCTGACCGGCTGCCGGTGGATACGGCCCGGGCCACCGTGGTGGTTCAGCACGGCGGTCGGGCGTCCGGCGGCGCGGAGCATCGCGGCCGCGGTCGATGCGGGATGGCGCGGCGGCTGGACGCACCCGGCGTGGCGCCCTCGACGGCGGGACGGTCTCCGGGGTCCGTTCGCGCCGATCGTGGTGAACCTCGACGGCTGGAGGAGCCGTATCCGCTCACGACACGAACGACGAACCGATGCGGGAAGGAGGGACCGATGGCAGGGGCGTTCGGCGCCGATCCCCAGGTCGCGGTCGAGGTGTCGAGGGAGCTGGCCGGGATCCGCACGGACATGGGAGCGGTCGGCGGGCTCCTCGACGGCTACCGCGGCACGACAGGGTCGCGGCGTGTGGCAGCCGCACTGGGCGCGTTCCACGCCGACTCCTCGGACAGCCGCGAGCAGATGGACAGGCTGCTGGAGCGGGCGTCGGGTCTGCTGCAAGGCCTCGCCGAAGGCACCATCGCGGTCGACACGGGACTTGCCGGCTCGCTGGAGCCCGAGGAGGGGCAGCGCCCGGCCGCGGCCATGCGGGCGCGGCCGGTCGCGGGGGGTGGTGGGCTGTGACGGCGCTGCCGCACGGGTTCACGCTGCGGCTGCCGCCGTCGTGGGTCGAGTTCGACGTGTGGCGGGCGACCCGGACGGGCGATCTCGGGCGCGTGCTCGACGGGCACATCGCCCGCACGCCGGAGGTGGCGCCGCACCGGGGCGTGCTCCTGCGGCTGCTGCGGGAGGTGGCCGCCGACGCCGAGCGCAAGGGCGCGCTGTTCTGCGCGGTCATGCTCGAGCCCGCGGACGACGCGGCCATGCTGGTCGCGTCGCTCATGGTCTTGCGGACCGCCGGCGCGAGCGACCCGGCCGGGAACACGGTCGAGGTGATCGCGGGCCAGGTGAGCGCGATCGCACCCTCCGACGGCTCGCCGGTCTGGCGGAACGTGGAGCCGGTCGAGCTGCCCGCGGGCCGGGCGGTCCGGGTCCGCGGGGTCGAGACGGTCAGCCTCGGCGATCGGGAGCCGGTGGCGTGTGCGGTGATGCAGACGCTGCTCCCGGTGCCCGGCGGCAAGGGTGTGCTGAACGTCGTGTGCACCAGCCCGCAGGTGCAGCTCGCGGAGCCGATGCTGGACCTGTTCGACGCGATCAGCGGGACGCTCGCCTGGTCGCCGCGCCGACCGTAATCCCCGGGAATTTCCGGACATTTTCAAGCCGAGCTGAACCCTCCCACGACCTGAATTCGTACTCACCGGAAATCACGACACAGCGGAAGGAGCAGTTGCCGTTATGGCCAACGTTCACGTCGATTACCAGCAGCTCCAGACCAGCGCGACCCAGCTCCAGAGCGCCCAGCAGGACGTCGAAGGCCAGCTCACCCGGCTGAAGTCGATGATCGACAACCTGGTGGCCAGCGGGTTCGTGACCGACCTGGCGTCGGGCAGGTTCCAGCAGTCCTACGAGCAGTGGAACACCGGCGCCAGGAACGTCATGGCCGGGCTCGAGGGGATGTCGACCTTCCTGAAGCAGGCCGTGCAGCAGCACGAGCAGCTCGACTCCCAGCTCAGCCAGTCCACCGGCGGCTGACCGTCAACCCCGCGCCATCCTGGAGGAGGCCGATCCCGGTGAGCGAGTGGCACGTCATCGATCTGGACGGCGACCCCACGCCCGGTGACCCGGGCGGGACCCGGGAGCTGGCCGGGCGGGTGCTCGCGCAGGCGCAGCTTGCCGAGCGCAACACCGACCGGCTCGCCTCGATCGCCGCCGGTGACGGGTCGCTGCGGATGGAGGGCGACTACGCGCCGAAGTTCCGCGAGGAGCTTGGCGAGCTGCCTGGTGAGCTCGCCAAGCTCGCCCGCGCCTACCGCGGCGTCGGCGATGCACTCAACGGCTTCGCGGGGAGCCTGGAGGAGGCCAAGACCCGGTCGGGTCGGGCGTTGCGTGATGGCCGCGACGCCTACGACCGCTACCAGGGCGCGCTGACCGAGCTGCGGGCGCTGCTGCCCGCCGGCCACGAAGCAGTCGCCTCGTCGGGTCTCGGGCTGGAGGGGATCGGCCTCCAGGCCGCCATGATCGGGCTGGACGAGGGCACGAAGGCGCAGGTCGAGATCGTCGCCCGCCGTGCCCGCTCCGCCGACCAGGACCGCGACCTGGCGCGCAGGCTGGCCGACGACGCGGCACGCCTGCGCGGGGACGCCGAGGAGCGCGCCGCGGGCGCGATCGACCGCGCGCTGGACGGGATCCGCGACAAGTCGTTCTTCGAGAAGCTGTGGGACACGATCTCCGCGCCGTTCCGGTCCTGGGACGCCTTCGTCGAGCTCTGCAAGGGCGTGGCGCTGGTCGCCGGGATCGTCGCCCTGTTCATCTCCGGTCCGATCGGCTGGGCACTCGTGGCCGCGGCGCTCGTCGCCGGTGCCGTGGTGTTCGCCGACAGCCTGTACAAGTTCGCCAACGGCGAGGCAAGCTTCGAGGATGTGGCGCTCGCCGCGCTGGGCCTGATCCCGGGCACAGCCGGGGCGTTGCAACGGCTCGGGCCGAAGCTGCTCGCGATGGCCCGCAACCTGCCGTCCGTCGGCCGCAACGCGGTCACCGCGCTCCGCAACCTGCGCGGCGCGATCCCATCGATCCGCAACGGCATCACCAACCTGCGCCAAAGCGCCGTCGCGCTGGGCAAGCGCACGGTCCGGAGCGACCCGGTCGACGTCGCGACCGGCGAGATGGTCCTCCAGCAGCTCGACGTGGACCTGCTCGGCACCGAGCTGCCGGGCGTGCTGCCGCTGGTCCTCGCCCGCACACACGTCTCCTCCTACCGGGTGGGCCGCTGGTTCGGACCGTCCTGGACGTCAACCCTCGACCAGCGGCTGGAGGTCGACGGCGGCGGCGCCTTCTACGCCAGCCCCGACGGGATGCTCCTGGCCTACCCAGCTCCGACCGTCGACACCCCCGTGCTGCCCCAGGAAGGCCCCCAGCTGCCCCTGACCCGCACCGAGGACGGCGGCTACCGGCTCGACGACCCCGACACCGGCCACACGCTCCACTTCCGCCCGACCGGCCTGGAAAGCGGGACAGTCCTCCCACTGGCAGCGGTCACCAACCGCACCGGCGCCCGCATCGACCTCGACTACGACCCCGACGGCACCATCACCGGCCTGCGCCACAGTGGCGGGCCCCACATCACCGTCGAAACCACCGGCGGCCTGATCACCGCCCTGCGCCTGCACCACGCCGGCCCCCACGGCGGCGACCAGGAGCTGGTCCGGTACGGGTACGACACCGCCGGCAGGCTCACCGAGATCGTCAACTCCTCCGGCCAGCCCCTGCGGTTCGCCTACGACCCCCACGGACGCATGACCCGCTGGCAGGACCGTAACGGCACCTGGTACCGCTACACCTACGACCCGCACGGCCGCTGCGTGCACACCTCCGGGTCCGACGGCTGCCTCGACGGCGACTTCACCTACGACCCCGAGGGCGGCGTGACGGTCGCGACCGACTCCCTCGGCCACGCGACCACGTTCCACCTCGACGAGGGGTTCCGGGTCGTGCGCGAGGTCGACCCCCTCGGCCACACCACGACCACCGAGTGGGACCGCTACGACCGGCCGCTGGCCGTCACCGACCCGCTCGGGCGCACCACCAGCTACACCCACGACCAGGACGGCAACCTCACCCAGATCACCCGCCCAGACGGCAGCCGCGCGACCACCACCTACAACGAACTGCGCCAGCCCCTCACCGCCACCGGACCCGACGGCGCGGTCTGGCGCCACGCGTACGACCAGCGCGGCAACCCCACCACCGTCACCGACCCGACCGGCGCCACCACCACGTACGCCTACGACGAACGCGGCCACCTCAGCGCGGTCACCGACGCGCTCGGCAACACCCACCAGATCCACACCGACACCGCCGGGCTCCCGATCGCCCTCACCGACCCACTCGGTGCCACCACCCGCTACCGCCGCGACCCATTCGGCCGCGTGACCACCGTCACCGACCCGCTGGGCGCGACAACCCGGTACGGCTGGACCGTCGAGGGCAAGCTCGCCTCGCGAACCCTGCCCGACGGCGCGACCGACCAGTGGACCTACGACGCCGAAGGCAACCTCGTCGAGCACACCGACCCGATGGGACAGGTCACCCGCACCGAGAACACCCACTTCGACCTACCCGCCGCCCGCACCGGCCCCGACGGCGCCCGACTGGCCTTCGCCTACGACACCGAACTGCAACTGGTCGCCGTCACCAACCCCAACGGGCTCATATGGAGCTACGAATACGACCCAGCCGGCAACCTCGTCCGCGAGACCGACTACAACCACCGCGCACTCACCTACACCTACGACGCCGCCGGGCAGCTCGTCCAGCGCACCAACGGCGCCGGCCAGACCACCCGCCACACCTACGACCCGCTCGGCAACCTCGTCGAACAACACTCCGGCGACACGGTCACCACGTTCGAGCACGACCCCGCCGGCCGCGTCGTCCGCGCCACCAATCCCGACACCGACGTGACCTTCGAACGCGACCCGCTCGGCCGCGTACTCGCCGAAACCTGCAACCACCGCACCACCACCTTCGCCTACGACCTCCTCGGCCGGCGTATCCGCCGCCGCACACCATCCGGTGCCGAAAGCGCCTGGGAGTACGACCCCGCAAGCCAGCCGGTCGCCCTGCACACCGCCGGCCACACGGTCCGGTTCCGCTACGACCCAGCCGGCCGGGAGGCCGAGCGGCAACTCGGCAGCGCCGCTGTGCTCGCCCAGACCTGGGACGACAACTCCCGGATGCGGTCGCAGGACCTCGCCACCGGCCCTCCCGGTCCGGGATCGGTCCGTCGCCGCGCGTACGATCACCGGGCGGACGGGTACGTCACCAGCGTCGACGACCAGCTCACCGGCGGTCGCCGACTCGAGCTCGACGCTGTGGGGCAGGTCACCGGCGTGCGTGGCGACGGCTGGACCGAGCGGTACGCGTACGACGTGGCAGGCAACGTCGTCGACGGTGCGTGGCCCGCCGCCGCCGAGCCCGGGGACGGCGATGCGCGGGGTGGACGCGAGTACTCTGGAACGCTCCTCCGCCGGGCGGGCGGCATCACCTACGAGCACGACGACCAAGGCCGTGTCGTGCGGCAGCGGCGGCAGCGCGCGGGTGGGGCGAGCTGGCGGTACACGTGGGACGCAGAGGACCGGCTCACCTGCGTCATCGCCGACGACGGCCGGCGTTGGCGCTACCGCTATGACGGGTTCGGCCGGCGGGTCGCCAAGGAGGCGCTCGCCCCCGACGGCGCAACGGTGGCCGAACGCACCACGTTCACCTGGGAGGGCGTCACCCTCGCGGAGGAGACCCACGAGCCTGCCGGTCCGGGCGTGGCAGGCAGCCCCACCATCGTCTGGGACTGGAAGCCGGGCACCTTCGAACCGGTCAGCCAGACCGAGCGGACGGTCAGCGGCGACGCACCGCCGGACGAGGTGGACGAGCGGTTCTACGCGATCGTCGCGGACCAGGTCGGTACGCCGACGGAGCTGGTCGACCAGGCCGGGCGGGTCGTCTGGCGGGCCACGACGACCCTGTGGGGCAGGCCGTCCACACCGTCGCCGCGAGGCGAGACCGCCTGCCCGCTGCGCTTCCCGGGCCAGTACCACGACGACGAGACCGGGCTGCACTACAACCACTTCCGCTACTACGACCCCGACACCGCGAGATACCGCTCCGCCGACCCGCTGGGACTGGACGGCGGGCCCGACCCCCACCGGTACGTCCCGAACCCGCTGGGCTGGGTCGACCCGCTCGGGCTCACGGCGTGCAACCAGACGTTTGCCACCCGGAATGACGCTCTCGCCGCAGCGCGTGCTCGCGCCGGCCTCACGGCAGAGCAGCGGCCGACGAAGACGTGGACAGTCGGCGGGAACGAAAGGGTGTGGATCCGAAACGACCCACATGGCCGCCACTTCCGCTCAGACCACATCGTCAGCCAAGACAAGGGAACCCACGGCCGCTACTACCAGTACGAGACGGACAATGGCACCAGGCTGGTGGTGGAGCACACCCACGATCCCAAATCCAAGCCGCACTTCCACGCCGGGCAGCCGAAGGGTAATCCCGACCAGCACATCGACATGCAGGGGAAGCGCTATGTCCAGGTGGGTGCGAAGCATCACTTCTACTACACGCCACGCTGAGGGGCGCCCTGGATGAGCGCTGACCTTCGCAGGCGGCTTCAGCGGCAGCAGGAGGAGCAGGCGGCGCCGCGCTCGAGGCCGGTTGAAGAGCTTCACGACCTTCGCCACACCCCGAACCCTGGGCGCCGGACTGGTCGACAGCGTACGGCGTCAGGATCGTCCGGGAACGACCAGGTGGGCCGAGCACGGCGACGTCGAGCGGGCAGGCTGGAGCACGCTGGCCTGGCACGAGTAGGTGCTCAGCCGACCGCCAGGTGCACCAGCTCCGCCCCCCGCCCGCTGGTCAGGTAGCCGCGGCCCGGCGGGCCGGCGAAGTACTGGTCGGGCTCCAGGTCGAAGCCGTGCTCGCGGGCGACCGGGCGGCTGGTGGGCGCGAGCAGGACGCGGGTGCCGGCGGTCATCACCTCGTCGACGACGCGCTTGAGGGAGCGGCGCTGGCCGACCAGGATCGGGGTGGCGTCCCCGGCGAGCACCAGCGCCCGGCGGCCGAGCGCGCCGGGGCTGGCGATCTCCTGGAGCAGCGTGGGTGCGTCGGTGAAGCCGTCCTGGCTCGGGGTGAGCACGAGCTGCTCGCAGTCGTCGACGACGACGGCGTAGCGGTCATCGCCGAACGCGGCGGCGGCGGCGCGCAGCTCGCCGTCCTGGAGCGTGGTGCCGGTGAGCACGCGCACGCCCGCGTCGTCGCCGAGCAGCCTGGGCAGCGGTGAGCGCGGCGTGGCGACCGCCAGCACGCCGATCCCCGCGCGGCGCAGCCCCTGCGCCAGGGTGGCGGCGGCGGTGCTGCGGCCCGACCCGGGCGAGCCGGACACCAGGACCAGGTGCGGGCCGATCTCGAACGGGTCGAGGCCGACGACGGTCACGTCCGGCCCGCCGACGCCCAGCGGCACCCAGGTGGCCGACGGCGCGGGCTCGGGCAGGCGCAGCTCGTCGACGTCGACCCGGACCGGCAGCGACGTGAACCGCCGCGGCAGCCGCGCGGGGTCGAGCTCTTCGGCGTCCTTGGCGACCCGCGCGGCGAGCTGCTCGGCGGTGAGCGCCGGCCGGCACACCTGGACGTGCTGGCCGCTGCCGGCGTCGATCGCCCTGCCGGGCAGGACCGGCGGGCCGACCACCCCGGACGGCAGGTGCTGCCGGCGGGTCTCCTCCTTGGGGAACGGCAGCAGCAGCCGCCGCGCGTACAGCGAGGGCACCTTGCCCGCGAGCATGTCCTGCCCGCCGACCGCGACGACGTGGACGCCGAGCGGCGCGCCCGCGGTGATCGCCTCGCGCAGCCTGGCCAGCAGGGAGGTCTCGACGAACATGGGATCGCCGCGGTTCTCGAACTGCTCCCAGCCGTCCACGACCACCACGATCCACGGCGCGGGCTCGCTGGTCGCGGCGAAGCGGGCGACCTTGCGGCGCTGCACCTCGCCGTCCAGCCAGGTGACGAAGCGCCGGATCCGGTCGGGCTCGGCGGGGCCGAGCACCGCGCCGCAGTGCGGCAGGTCCTCGTAGGCCGCGAGCCCGGCGGGCTGGTGCTCGACGACGTACAGGTGCGCCTGGTCGGGGGGGAACCTGGCGACGACCGCGGTGATCAGCGCGCGGGCGAAGGTGGTGCGTCCGGACTGCGGCCCGCCCGCGATCAGCAGCCGGTCGGTGCCGGCCAGGTCGAGCGCGGCGGCCGGCTGCGCCTGCGCGACGGGGTCGTCGGCCAGGCCGAAGGGCACCTGGGTCGCGGCCGGCTCGGCGGTCGCCCGCCGCTCCAGCTCGTCCTGGGGCAGGTCCGCGGGCAGCGGCGGCAGCAGCGGCGGGAACGGCGGCGGCAGGCCGAGCCCGGCCGCCGCCGCCTCGACCGCGTCGACCGCCAGGCGCTGGTCGGTGGCCGCGCCGCCGCGGACGGCGCGCTCCTCGGGTCGGGGCATGCCGAGGGCGGGCCAGGCCACGATCCGCACCCGCGCGGGCGCGGCGCCGTCTGCCGGCGGCGGATCGCCGAGCCAGCCGGACTGGAACAGCCGCGGCGTGCGGGTCTCGTCCTTGGTGCACAGGATCATGCCGCGCCCGCGCAGCCGGCCGGGGATGGTCGCGGCGTCGGGCACGCCGAGCACCTCGACCGAGTCGGCCGGCTCGTTCTGGCGCAGCGTGATCCGCAGCTCGATGTTGTTCTTCAGCTCCGCCGACAGCTTGCCCTGCAGCGACTGGGTGGCCAGCACCAGGTGCATGCCGAGCGAGCGCCCCTTGGCGGCGACGTTGACCAGCTCCTTCAGGAAGTCCGGCGAGACCTCCAGGACCCGGGCGAACTCGTCGAAGATCATCACCAGCCGCGGCAGGGCCGGCAGCGAGGGCGTGCCGCGCCGGGCGTGCCAGTACTCGTCGATCTCGCCGCCGTAGCGGGCCAGGAGCGACTCGCGTCGGCGCACCTCGGAACGCACCGAGGCGAGCACCCTGGCCGCGGCGGCCTCGTCGAACACGTCGGCGGGCGTCTCGCCGGTGGAGCGGATCAGCCCGACGACGTGCGGGCAGCGCTCGAACGGCAGGAACGCGCTGCCGCCCTTGAAGTCCACCAGCACGAGGTCCAGCTCGTCGGGGCGGTTGGCCAGCAGCAGCGAGGTGACCAGGGTCTGCAGCAGGATGCTCTTGCCGGCGCCGGTCGCGCCGCCGAGCATCGTGTGGGGGCCCTGCCGGGCGAGGTCGACGCCGACCGGCCCGGACCCGTCGGCGCCGAGCAGCACCTCGGTCGTCGGTCCCTGCTGCGCGGCCCACAGCGCCAGCACGTCCCGGGCGGTCGGCGTGCCCAGCCCCACGAGGTCGAGGAAGCGCACCGGGTAGGGCACGGCCGCCTCGGCGCCGGCGAGCGTCAGCCGGTCGCGCAGCGGCGCCAGCGCGCGGGCGAGCTGCTCAGCGGTGGCGCGGGCGATGCCCTCCGGCCGGATGACCCGGGCGTGGTCGTCGCGGCTGCGGGTCAGCCGCAGCGAGCTGCCGTCCAGCTCGCACAGCCCGCGGCACTCGTTCATGCCGTGCCGGTCGACGCAGAGCACGGAGACCCCGACCGAGGGCCCGTCGCGCAGCACCTCGCGCATCCCCGGCAGGTGCCGCAGCGCGAGCGCGCCGTCGAGCACCGCGACGACCTCCTCGCCGAAGCGCACCTGTGCGGCGGTGTGCCGCTCGGCCGTCCGGGCGGCGACCAGCTCCCGCAGCTCGGCGACGCGCTGGGTCCTGGTGGCGTCGGTGTTGCCGATCCAGCAGGGGACGCTCGCTCCCTCCCCCGCGTCGACGTGCGGCAGCCAGGCCGCCCACGCCAGCTCGTCGGAGTCGGTCGAGGTGATCACCACGACCCGCAGGTCGTCGGGGCTGCGCAGCGTGCCGAGCTGGACCAGCAGCCAGCGCACCAGCTCGTCGACCGGCTCGGCCGGGCCGGCCACGCCCAGCACGCCGGTGGCGCGCAGGTCGACGGTGACCGGGACGCTGCGCAGCAGCGGCTGGTCGAACCCCGGCCACGGCTCGCCGCGCAGGTCGACCGAGGCCGGCTCGTCGGCGGTGCCCACGCGCAGCACCAGCCCGTCGGGCGAGTCCACGTTGCGCGGCCACAGCCCCTGCCCGGCCCCGGTGGCCGCGAGCGTCAGGTCGGTCTCGTCCGGGGCCAGCAGGCGGCGCAGCCGCTCCTCGGCGGCCACGTGCGCGGCGATCTGGCGCTCGGCGGCCTGCCTGCCCCGCGCGTACCCGTGCTCCCGGGCGCGGCGCTGGCGGCGGTCGGCGAGCTGCGTCCCGAGCGCGCCGACCGGCCCCAGCAGCGCGAACAGCAGCATCGCGGGTTGGCGCAGGACCAGGGCCATCACCCCGCCCAGCGCCAGCGGCGCCAGCGCGGTCAGCAGCAGCGCGGCGAGGTTGCGCTGCGGCGTCTCGGCCGTGGGCAGCGCGACCTCGGTGCGCGTGACCGCCGGGGCGGGCGCGAACGCGCGGTCGAAGTCCAGGCGCCCGTCCGGGCTGCGCGTCGCCCGCAGCCCCGCCGGCGGCCGTGGCACCCACTCCAGCACGTCCCCGCCGACCTCGAGGGCGTCCCCGGGCCGCAGCGGCAGCGGCCGGCGCGCGTCGGCGCCGCCGACGGTCGTGCCGTTGGCGGAGCCGACGTCGGCGACGGTCACCTCGCCAGCCTCGGCGACGTGCAGCTCGGCGTGCCGCCGGGAGACCTCCGGGTCGCGCAGGTGCACAGCCGCCTGCTGCGAGCGGCCGACGAGGCTGGTGCCTGGCGCGAGCCAGGCGACCCTGCCGGCGTCGGGGCCGGAGACGACCCGCAGCGCCCCGGCGGCGCCGGCCGGCAGCTCCCGCGCCACCGGGCCGGGGCCGCCGACGCTGACCAGCGCGCCGGGGACCAGCGCGCTCGTGGCCAGGGTGGCGCCGGGATCGAGCGGCTCGGCGCCGACGAAGCAGGTCCGGCCGGCGACCCGGACGGGCAGGGCGTCGAGCAGCGAGGCGACGCTGCTGTCGGGCTCCGCGGTCACCTCGATGTCGTGAATGGCCTGCGCTGCGGGGTCGTGCACGCTGAGCCTCAGGATCATCCGTCCACCCTACCGGCTCGAAGCGGACGTACGGGGCGCGGGCGGTGCACGGACCGGGACGGCTACTTCGGGCGGGCCGTCTCGACCAGGACGCCGAGCACCGGCACCATCCGGTTGAACTCGTCGTCGGTGGACTCGGCATACACCACGTACCCGGTCCCGCCGATGCGCCAGTAGCGCGCGGAGGCGTGCCGCCGCCGGCCCCCGCGCGTGAACGTGAACTCCCAGTCGACCGCCTCGTCCGCATCGCCGTACTCGACCTGGCGCAGCTTCAGCTGCTCGTACCCGCTGATCCCGCCGACGCCCTGGAGCTGCCGCTCGAACTCGGTCACCTGGTCCCGCAGGGTCCCGCCGGTCGGCGGCTCGCCGCCGTAGCGGACGAAGCGGTCCTCGTCCGCGGGGTCGGTGGCCTGCGCGATCGCCGGGTTCGCGGCCGGCGTCACCCGCCAGCCCTCCGGGATCGCGACGGTCAGCCCGCCCGACCCGGAGACCCTCTGGAAGCCGGCGGGCGCCTCGCCGCCGCCCGGGGCGGTCGTCGCGGGTGCGGTGGTCGTGGGCGCGCTGGTCGGCGGCTGGGTGGCGGGCGCCACGGTCGTCGCCGGCGGTGCGGCCGCCGGGGGTGGCGGCCGGTCCTCGCGCCGCAGGAGGACCGCGGCGACGGCCACCGCCGCGACGACGGCGCCCGCGAACGCGGCGATCGTCAGCGCCCGGTACCACCGCGCCCGCGACGAGCGCGGCGCGGGGACCCCCACGGCCTGCCGCAACCGCGTGGTGGCCTCGTCGTCCTCGCGGGGCGCCGTCCCGGTGCGCAGGCCGCCCGGGTCGACGTCGCCCGGCGGCGCGGCCGGCGGGCGCGGGGAGGTCGGCGCCTCGGCCGCCGTGCCGGGCTCGGCGGCGCCGAGCCGCTCGACCAGGGCCGAGGCCGGCGGCCGGTCCGCGGGGCGCTTGGCCATCGCCTGGTGCACCAGCTCGTGGAAGCCGGCGGGGAGGTCGGTGCGCGGCAGCGGCGGGACCGGCTCGGCGACCAGCCTGCGCGCGTACGGGATCGGCGCCTCGCCCGGCTGGCGCGGCAGGGGCGGGCCGCCGGCGGCGATCGCGTACAGGGTCGCGCCCAGGGAGTAGACGTCGCCGGCGGGCGTGGACTCGCCGTCCTCGAGCGTCTCGGGCGCGGCGTACTCCAGGCTGAAGGCGTCCAGCCCCCGGGTGGGGTCGCGGTCGGGGTACAGCGACAGGCCGAAGTCGGTGAGCGCCGGCTCCCCGGACGCGCGCAGCAGGACGTTGCCGGGCTTGACGTCGCGGTGGACGATCCCGTGCCCGTGGGCCTCGGCCAGCGCCGAGGCGAGCCTGGCGCCGACGGCGACCACCTGGCCGGCCGGCAGCGGCCCGGCGCGGGCCAGCAGCCCGGACAGCGCGCCACCCTCGCAGAACTCGGTCAGCAGGAAGGGCCGCTGGTCGCCCAGGACGCCCGAGTCGTAGACGGTGACGACGTTGGGGTGGCCGGAGAGCCGGCCCATGATCGCGCACTCGCGCTCGAACCGGCGCAGCGACGCCCCGTCCAGGCGCCCGACGTCGAGGATCTTCACGGCCACCCAGCGGTCGAAGCGCGCCTGGTAGCCGCGGTAGACGGTGGCGAAGCCGCCACGCCCGATCTCCGTCAGGGCCGTGACGCCCGGCACCGGGAGGTCACCCGGGGCCACGGCCCGCGGCTCCGGCGTCACCGCGGAGCGGCTGCGTCGGGTTCCTGCACACCGGACGGTCGTTCATCGACCGGGAGCGTGATCGTGAGGTCGACCGCGTCGGCGACGAGGATGGCGCCATACGCTTCTCCCGGGCTCTCGGCGTCGTCCGGCCATGGGTGCCAGCATGCCATCCCGCCGGTCCGGGTGGCTCGGCCCGCGCCAGCGCCCGACGGCCAGGGTGGCGGAGGCTGACCGCCACCAGCGCAGCGAACCGGCCGATCAGGCAGGCGGCGCGAAGAGCTCGAGGGCGATGCCGTCCGGGTCGCGGAAGCTCAGACCCGAGCCGTAGCCGGCGTCCTTGATCTCGCCGTGCGCGACGCCCAGCTCGTCCAGCCGGCGTGCCCACTTCTCGAGCTCCGCCCGGTCGGCGCAGCCGAAGGCGACGTGGTCGAGGCCGACCCGGAACTCGCTGAAGTTCCCCTCGGGGGCGGGCGTGGCGTGCTGGTGCAGGCCGAACAGCGTGTCGTTGCCGAGCAGGTACACGGTGTGGTGGAAGTCGGGGTCGGTGTCCTCGTCCAGCACCGGCTTGGCGTCGAAGAGGGCCTCGTACCAGGGGACGCTGACGGACAGATCGCGGACGGTGAGCGCGACGTGGGTGAGGGGCGGGAAGTCGGTCATGGGTGCTCCCTGGTCTGGCGACGGTGTCAGGACGATCTGGTGACGGTGTCAGGACGGATGGCCGAGCCAGCCGGTCGGGACCCCGTGGACCCCGCTTCGGGGACCCGCTTCAGGTATAGCGACAGGTCGCTGGCATGGCATCGGACGATGCTCCTACGTTCCGGGCGCCGGGGACCCTATCTCTGCCGGTCAGGTCGCGGTCGTGACCCGGGGCCGGCCCGGCGTGACCGCGTCGCGGGCGCGCCGGCGGTCAGGGCTCCGGCTGCACGATCCCGAGCCGGTGGGCGATGGTGGCCGCCTCGACCCGGTTGCGGACGCCGAGCTTGCCGAGGATGTTGGAGACGTGCACCGTGGCCGTCTTGGGGCTGATGAACAGCGTCTCGGCGATCTGCGCGTTGGTCCGCCCGATCGCCACCAGCGCCAGCACCTCCTGCTCGCGGGCTGTCAGGCCGAGCGGGTCGAGCGGCGACGGCGGCTTCGGCGCGGGCGTGGTCGCGGCAGAGGTCCCGAGGTCGAGGCGGCCGCGGCGGCCCAGGGCCTCCAGCTCGGCGCGCAACGGGCCCGCGCCGAGCCGGCTCGCCGTGGCGTGTGCGGCGCGCAGCAGCGGCTCGACCTGCTCGCGGGGGAGCCCGCCGAGGAGCAGCGCCTCGCCCTGGCGCCAGCGGGCGTAGGCGGTCGGGTAGGGCTCGTCGAGGCGCTCCCAGGCCTTGGCGGACGCCGCCCACAGCTCGGGGTCGCTGCGCCCGGCGAGGCGGGCGGACTCGGCGTCGCAGAGCACCACCCGCGCCTCGGTGCGGGGCGTGGGCGACGCGCCGTCGGCTCCCCGGGGCGACAGCCGGGCTCGGAGCTCGCCGGCCAGGGCTTCCCCGACCCGGCGGGCCTCGAGGACCTCCTCGTCGTCGCGGCGGGCGTGGGCCAGCTCGGCACGATCGGCGGCCGCGCGCAACCCCAGGGCGTACAGCGGAGCGGCGAAGTTGACGTCCGCGCCGGCGGCCCGCAGCCCCTCGGCCACGGCGGCGTCGGCGTCTCCCGTGCGCCGCTCCAGCATGGCCAGCTCCGCCGTCGCGGTGAACAGGGGCGTGGCGAACCAGGGTTGGGTGACGGTCTGCGCGTAGGCCTCGCGGGCCACCGCCAGGTGCTCGGCGCCCGCGGCCGCGAGACCCCGGGCCAGGTCGAGCTGGCTGCGTGCGGTGTGGATGTAGACCCGGGCGGCGGCGAGTTCGGGCGCCACGCGATCGGCGGCGCGGTCCAGCAGCCTCCCGGCGTCGTCCCAGCGGCCGAGCGCGAACAGCGCCCTGGCGGCGGTCGCGGTCAGGAAGGGGCTGTGCCAGCGCCCGAGCCCCTGGCTGGCTGCCAGGCCGGCGCCTTCCAGGGCGACCTCTGCCGCCGCCTCCAGCTTCCCGAACGCCTCCAGCAGGCCCGACAGGGTGGCGAGGGCGCGGGCGACCTCGTCGACCTTGCCGACCGTCTCGGCGATCCGGCGCGCCTCGCGGAGCTGTTCGACGCCCGCCTCCAGGTCGCCGAGGAAGGCGAGGTCCACGCCCAGCGCCCGGCGGGCATCCCCCTCCTCGGCCAGGGTGCCGATCCGGCCGGCGATCGCGATCGCCTCCTCGCACAGCTCGCGCGACTCGCGGTAGCGGCCCTGGTCGATCAGCGCCTCGCCGTACGCGGCCAGGACCTGGGCCCGCTCGGCCAGCGGCGGGTCGGCGGAGACCAGGCGCACGGCCGCCTGGTACTGCGCGAACGTTCCCTCGCCGCCGGTCGCCCGCAGGTAGCCGCCGAGCCGCCCGTGCAGCAGCCCGGCCCGCACCGGGTCGCCGGCCGCGTCCACCTCGGCCAGTGCCGCCCGGGTCAGGCCGATGGCGCGCTTCGGGTCGCCGGCCAGGTAGGCCGACTCGGCCGCGTGCTGCAGCACCGCGGCATGATCCAGGCCGAGCCGCTGGTCGGCGTCTGCGACCTGGTCCCACAGCTCGAGCGCGGTCTCGAAGTGACGCTGGGCGTCGGCGAACCCGTAGGCCGCCTGGGACAGCGATCCCGCCTCCACCGCGGCGGGCAGCGCCTGAGCCGGCTCGTGGGCCCTGACCCAGTGGTAGGCGAGCCGAGCCGGGGCGGCGACGCGGTCGGGCCGGGCGAGGTCGGGGCGCTCGGTGAGGATGCGGGCGAAGGCGGCATGGAGCCGGGCGCGCTCGCCGGGCAGCAGCTCCGCGTACAGCGCCTCCTGGGTGAGCGCGTGGCGGAAGGCGTAGGTCTCGGTGGCGGGGTCGGGAACCAGCACCTGGTGGGCGACGGCCGTCCGGAGCGCGGCCAGCAGGTCCGCCTCGGGCAGCCCGCCCACCGCGGCGAGCAGCTCGTGCTCGACCCGGCCGCTGGCCGCGGCCACGATCCGCAGGGTCGCCTGCGCCTGGTCGGGAAGGACCTGGACGCGGCTCAGCAGGACGTTCTGGAGGCTCGGGGGCAGGCTGCGCCCGTTGCCGTCACCCTCCTGGGAGGCGGCGAGCAGCTCCTCGGCGAAGAACGCGTTGCCCTCCGAGCGGCGGTAGATCCGCTCGACCAGGTCCTCGTCCGGTCTGGCCTTGAGGATGCCGGCCAGCAGGTCGGCGACGCCGACGCGGTCGAAGCGGCCCACTTCGAGCCGGTCGGCCCGTCCGCTGCGGTCCAGCTCGGCCAGGAACGGGCGGAGGGGATGGCCGCGGTGCAGCTCGTCGGTGCGGTAGGTGAGCACGAGGAGCAGTCCTGACCGCAGGTTGCGGACCAGGAAGGCGAGCAGGTCCAGGGTCGAGCGGTCCGCCCAGTGCAGATCCTCGACCACCAGCACGGTCGGGGACCGGTCGGCGAGGCGCTCCAGCAGGGCGAGGAAGGCCTCGAACAGCCGGGCCTGTCCGGACGGGCCGACGGCGAGGCCGGCCGGCGCCGGTTCCTCGCCGTGCCCGAGCTCGGGCAGCAGGCGCGCCAGCAGCGGTCTTCCGGGCCCGACCAGGTCGTCGAGCGCCGCGGGCTCCAGTCCCCGGCCCAGACCGCGGAGGGCCTCGACCACGGGCGCGTACGGCAGCGCCGTCTCGCCGAGCTCGATGCAGCCGCCCAGCAGCACCTGCCCGCCACCGCCGCGGACCTGGCCGGCGAACCGGGTGATCAGGCGGGTCTTGCCGACCCCGGCCTCGCCGCCGACGCACAGGGTCAGCGGATCGCCGCCGCGTGCATACGCGAACGCCGCCTCGAGACGGCCCAGCTCAGCTGTGCGGCCGACGAAGCGGGAGCTGGCCACGATCCCGGCCATGGCGAAGAGTATGCGCTCCGCCTCCTCGGACGTGCACTCCCCGGCGCCGGCGCCGGTCTCGACCGCTCCACCAGGCACCCTACGAGCAGAGGGCCCTCCCGACCAGGGGAGGGTCCCGCGCTCCGGCGGCCTCGAGAGCGCTGCCTGCCCGTTGACAGCCGCCGGGGTGCGACGCAGAGTCAACGCCACAGAGAGTGCCCGCGCGCCGGTCGTCAAGCGCAGTCGAGACGCGAGGATGAACTTCGTCAGATGACGACGACAGATGACGACGACGCCGTGACCACCACGTACCTCTCGGACGAGCCCGTCGGCCAGCCCAGGCCGCCGTTCAGGGAGCCTGGGCGGCTGGCGTCGCTGCTCGGCGAGCGCCGGGGCAGAGGCAGCCAACGCCTCACGGCCCAGATGGCCGAGACCTGGCAGCAGGCGGCGGCGGGCGAGGACGGCCACGCCCGCTGTCCCCGTGCGCTGGAGCTGCTGGGAATCGCGGCCGCCGAGCTCGAGCAGGGCCGCCGTGAAGCGGCCTGGGCGCTGGCGCTGGCCGCGCATCGGGAGCTGGTCCAGGTGCTCGACGAACCAGAGCGCATGGCATCGGCGATCTCCGTGCGCGAGCAGGCCGGGAAGCTTCCCGCCTGGCGGCGGCGGGCGGTGGAGCGGCTGATGCCCGAGGACGGGCGCGTGCCCGGCGCCGCCGCGCTGGCCGAGGCGTTGGAGCACGTCGACGCCGCGGCGTCCAGCCAGGCACGGCGTCAGCGGGTCCTGCGCCGCGAGCTGGCGATCGTCACGGGCATCCTGCTGGCCACGACGCTGGTCCTCGCGGTGCTGCTGCTCGCCTGGCTACCCGCGTCCCGACCCTCGGCTGCAACGCCGTCGGCCGTCCTCCGGGGGCTCTCGACCGGCCGGCTGGCGTTGCTGTCCGCCTTGTTCGGCGTGGCCGGCGCCTGCGTCTCCACGCTCCAGCGGGCGACGCGCAGACCGCGGCCGCGCGTGCCGGGACTGCGCGCCGCCACCTGGGCGAGCCTGACCCGGCCGCTGATCGGGGCGGTGGCGGGACTGGCGGTCTGGTCGCTGGTCGCCGAGGGCGTCCTCGGCGACCAGAGCCTGGGGTTGTTCAGCCTCGCCTTCGTGGCCGGGTTCAGCGAGCGGGTGATCCTGCGCTTCGTCCCGGACACGGCGGAGGCCTTCGAGGAGCCCGACGACGCTGCCTCGGAACGCGGATCGCGGGAGGCAGCCGCCGAGCAGCCCGCCAGGTCCAACCGGTTCCGCGGCAACGTCGGCCTGGTCGTGCTCGACCCGCTGGGGAGGGTCCTGCTGCTGCGCCGGGCCGACCATCCCGACGCCTGGCAGCTGCCGCAGGGTGGTGTGGAACCGGGCGAGACCCCGGCCGCGGCCGCGCGACGCGAGCTGCTGGAGGAGACCGGGCTGCGCGACGCGGACGTGCGCTTGAGCGACACGATGCCGTACTGGCTGGGCTATGAGCTGCCCGAGCCGATGCGGTCGGCGAAGACCGGGCGGGGGCAGGTGCAGCTGTGGCACGTCTTCCGGCTGACCCACCCCGATGCGACGGTCACGCCCGGACGCGAGTTCACGCAGGCCCGCTGGGCGGACTGGAACGATGCGATCAGCGGTGCCGTCGCGTTCCGCAAGCCGATCTACCGCCAGGTGCGCGAGTTCGTCCGCCGATCCTCGCCCGACCGTCCTCCTCCCCGCTGAGGCCCGCGTCGGGCAGGGCCCCCAGGGTGGGGTGCACGGGTCGTCCCGGCGCGCCTCACCCCCTGGCGGCCAGGACCTCGCGGAGCTTCGCCGCGAAGGCGTCCGGCTGGGGTGCGCTCCTCGCGCTCGCTCGGGTTGGTTGTCCGGCCCGCTGCCGGCGGGCGACCTCATCGGCGCGTGGTCGACGACACCTCGCCCTCGGCCAGGATGGCGTCGATCTGACCGACGGCCTGCTTCAGGCCCTCCTCGGCGCCCAGAGCGAGGATCTGTTCCATCGCCTCGATGCTGGGGAAGCGGCTCTCGATCGACATCCGCGTCCGTCCGCCGCCGAGCTCCTGGATCGTGACCCGGGCGGTCGTGCGCGGGAGATCGGTGTTGGGCGAGCCGTCGTCGTCGGCGAAGCCGTCCCGGAACACGAGCGACCGCGGCGGGTCGACCTCGACGACGTCCCAGTAGCCGTGCGGCTGGTCGCCCTCGGGACCGGTCATGTGGTACTCGACGCGGCTGCCCGGCGCCAGGTCGTGCCTGGTGAAGGTGGCGGGGTAGGTCGGCGGGCCCCACCAGCGCTCGAGCTGACGCGGATCGGCCCAGAGCTGCCACACCCGCTCCGGCGAGGCGTCGAACTCGGCGTCGATGGTCATGGTCAACGCCCGGGGATCCTTGCGGACGGCGGTGACGGTCACGAGTCGGTCTCCTTCGCGTCGGTGACGAGTGCGGTCATCCGGTCGAGCCGCCCGCGCCACAGCTCCTCGTACCGGTCGAGCAGGCGTCGCGCGCGGCGGAGCCCCTCGACGTTGGTGCGGACGACCTTGCGGCGCCCGGTGCGCACCTTGGTGACCAGGCCGGCCCGTTCGAGGATCGCGACGTGCTTCTGCACCGCCGCGAAGCTCATGGGGTAGTGCTCGGCCAGTTCGGCGACGCCCTCCTCACCCGCGATGGCCCGACGGACGACGTCGCGCCGGGTGGCATCGGCCAGCGCCCGGAACACGCGATCGAAGTCGAGGGTCGTCTGCATTCATACAACCTTATGGTTGTATGAATGCCGCTGTCAAGCGCGGCGAGACGGCTGCCGGCGCGGGGCACCGGGACGGGAGCCGTGATCGAGGCTCACAGCCTCGGGTCGACCGGCTCGCTCTCCAGGGCGAGGACGGCGAAGACGCACTCGTGCACGCGCCAGAGCGGCTCGCCGCGGGCGAGGCGGTCGAGCGCCTCGACACCCGGTGCGTGCTCCCGCAGGGCCAGGCCGCGCCTGCGGCCGAGCCCGCGCTGCCTGAGCCGGTCGAGCTGGTCGGGCTCGGTGTAGCCGGGGCCGTAGATGATGCGCAGGTCCTCACGGCCGCGGCACTTCACGCCCGGCTGGGCGAGGCCGCGCGGGCCGCGCACGAGCCGCCGTCCGCGGGCTTGGCGACCATGCCCTCGCCGCCGGTGGCGGTGAGCTCCTCCCACCAGGTCGTCGCGGCCGCCGCGGACGCTTCGTCGGTGGTGTCGGCGGTGACGTGCGGGGTTGGCCGGAGCAGCTCCGGGGGTCGGTCAGCCCGGGGGTCGGTCAGCCCGAGGTCGGACGGTGGGGCAGGAGCCCCCGGGGGGCGACGGGACCGGTCGTGGTGAAGCACATCGTCCCGCACAGCCCGCTCATGACCGCGTACACGACCACGGCACCCACTGCGCCGGTGAGGAGCAACCCCTGCCAGACCGGCCCCGCCTCGGTCGCCTCCCTCGGCGGGATCCCGAGGTTCAGCCGCCCGGTCACGTCGAACCCGGGCGTGACGGTCGCGGCACCCCTCGTGTCGTTCCCGGCGAAGCCGGTCGGCAGGAAGACCTTCAGCACCGTGGAGAACCCCGGGGTGGCGCGCACCGCCCGCCTGTCCGTGTCGGCCGGTTGCCCCGGGATCCCCGTGTCGAGCCGGGCGGTGCTCATGGCGCTCCCGCCGGGACCGGAAATCGTGCGCCGCAGCGCCGCGGCCCTGGTCGCCAGCTCCAGCAGCTTCACAGCGTCCTCGGTGTCGGTCACCTGGAACGTAAGCTCCCTGATCGCCCTGTCCGCCCCGTCCAGGCGCAGCAGCGCCAGGCGGTTCCAGTGCTCGCGTGCGGGTCGCTCGTCGTCGGACGCCGCCCGCCGCAGGTACTCCCCGGCGGCGTGGACGTTCCACGCGACCAGGTTCACGATGCTGGGGTTCTCGTTGGCGGCGTACTCCTCCATCAGCTTATCTATCGCCGAGGCGGCCCGCTGCTGGAGCGCGATCACATCGGCGAACGGGATCCGCCTGTCCGGCCTGAACAGCTGGTTCTGGAGCTCGTCGATCGCCCGCCGGCTGCGGTCGAGGGCATCGCCGATCTCGTCCGGGCTGCGGACGCGGCGCTCGCTCTCGTGCAGCCCCTCCTCCACGCCGCGGATGTCCAGGGCGATCTCCATCTCTGTGCGCCGCACCGGCCGCGGGGACGCTTGCGGCGGCTCCGGTGGCGGCTGGGGTGGCTCCGCCGCCGCCGGCGCGGGCGGCGGCCGGCGCAGCCCGACCGCCTCCAGGAGGAGGCGGATGAGGATGAGGCCACGGCGCCCCGGGCCTCCGCCCGTCTCCGCGACGGTTGGAGGCCCGAGGTCCGGGGGCTCCGTGGAGCAGCCGCCGCTCGCGCACCTGCCAGGGCCGTCGTGCTGCTCGTCCTGGTCCGAGGGTTCAGGCTGCCCGGCCGTCGCCGTCCGCGGCGCCTGCGCCGTCTGCGCATCCGTGTCCTCAGGGCGGGCCTCGGCGACCAGCCCGGGCGCCTGCGGGTGTTCCTCGCCGCCGGGGTGCACCACCTGCGGGGTGCCGGTCGTGCCCAGACCCTGGTCGCCGCCGCCGGCGGTGTCGACGGCTACGGCCTCCTGCTGTGTCCCGGGATCGGCCTGGTCGGCGTCGGTCCAGGTCCCGGGGTCCTCACCCGAGGGTCCGGGGAACGGCGCGCCGTCGTCGGTGTCCGCGAGCGCGCGGGTCCCGAGGCTGGCGACCAGGGCGAGCGTCATCCCCACGAGCAGCAGCCGGCTCCACCGCCGCAGGCGCCGGGGCGGCCACGGGTGCGCCTGCCGCGCGGGCTGCGACCTGCGGGTCCCGGAGCGGGGCGGACGGGCTGCAGCGGCGATCGGACACCTCTGAGGTCGGGTCGGACGCTGGCGGTGCCTGCCCCGACCGGGAGGCGTGGGCACATGACAACCCTAGCCTGTCCTGGAATCCCCGCAAAGAGGATGGTCGCGCTGCTCCGTGCAGACCACGCAGCCGCGACCAGGGTCGCCGATGAGCCGAAACAGGCACCGCCCCTCGCAGGCCCCGGTCAGCCCGCAGCAGGGGTGGGACCGGGGGCTGCGGACGCGGCGCGGCCCTTCTCCCGCCGCGGTCGGCTGGGTGCCAAGCGCCTCTCGAGACGACAGATCCCGGACGAATCATCTAGCATCAGGCAAACAGGACTCGGCCGCTGAAGCTCCCAGGGTGCGATCCGGGTGACCGGTGCCCTCGTCGAGGGGCTTCAGGGCACCGGCCGCCGGGTGAGCCCGTGGTCCCCTCGCTCGGAGAGTCCAGGTCGCAGAGGGAGCTACAGCGTCTGGAGCGGCCGTGCAGGTGGTTGATGCGACCGCCGGTCACGAGGCCTGGTCGATGGTGCGCCACGGTGGGGCTGCGTCGGGGTGGCTGGTCCGGCGGCTGGCCGCGGTGCTGGTGTTGGGCAGCGTGCCGCTGATCGTGGTGCTGGCGGACCACGGGCTCGCCCGCGCCCGCGAGCGGGTCCCGTCGCTCGCCATGGCGGCGGGAGCGAGGAGCCCCGGTGCCGCCGGCCCGTCAACCGCCGCTGACCGGTCAACCTTCGACGAGCGCCGTGGCGGTGCCGCGACCGCCCGGCTGGACATGCTTTCGTGGCCTGGTGGTCGACTGCCCGCGGACCCGGCGGGGGAGCGCGTGCCGGACGTGGCCGCGCCCGGAGCGCCCGCGCCCGGCGCTCCCGAGCACGGGAGGGGCGACATCGTTCCCAAGTGGGGGCAGGCGCGGCGCGAGGACCACGTTCGGGTCGCGGACGCGAGCGGCCGGCCTGACGACCCCGCGCCCGGAGCTCCGGCGGGTGCGCAGTCCGGCCAGGCGGCGGTTCCGGCGCAGACCGGCGAGCCGGTGATGCTCGTCTCGCTCGCCGGCCTGCCTGCGCCCCGGAGCGTGAGGATGACACCGGCCGGCGGTCGCATGGTGTTCGACAGCCGCAGCGGCCTCGTCTACGACCTTGGCGACGAGCCGGTCCCGACGGTGACGGAGGACGGCACGGTGGTGCTCCCCGACGGCATCCGGGTCAGGCGCGACGGCACGATCGAGGTTCCCGGCGACGTGCGCGTGCTGCCCAACCGCGACGTCGTGGCGCCCAACGGCGACGTGATCCGCCCGGACGGCATCCGCGTGCGCGCCGGCGGGACGCGGATCCGCTTCGAGTACCCCGAGGACCCGATCTGGTTCGGCCCGCGCCTGACCCTCGACAGCAGGCTGCTGCCGGTGTCGATCCCCGTGGCCCGCGGCCGCTACGGCCTCCAGGGTCCGCCGGTCCTGGCCGACGACGGCACCAGGTGGTACCCCGACGGGAGGATCGAATACCGCAACGGCAAGGTCGAGGACTTCCATGGGACGATCAGGTCCCCCTATCCCCACGATGCAGGCGGGGCCTTCACCGGCGGCACGGTCCTGGACTACCGCAGCAGGACGGTGCTGCAGGACGGCAGTCGCGTGTCGGTCCTCTACCGCGAGCTGGTGGACGGTACGAAGCTGTACACCGACGGCCTCGTGATGCTCCCCGACGGCACGCAGGTCGTCCCGGACGGCAGGGTCGTGTGGCCCAACGGGATCGTCGTCCTCGTCGACGGCGGCAGGCTGATCCCCAAGGAGACCCTGCCGGCGGGGCCGCCGACCGAGGCGTTCCACGTGCCGGCACCGAGCGGTGATCCCGCCGAGGGCCCGCCGGTGCTCGACGCCGAGGGACGGCTCGTGGACCCTGGCGGCACCGTGGTGTACGCGAACGGCACGATCGAGGCAGCCGACGGCACGCGCACGCTCGCCAACGGCATCATCGTGTCTCCCGGCGGCCTGATCCGCTGGCCTGACCGCACGGTCGGGTTCCCCGGCGCCCTGTGGGTGCTCGCCGACGGCAGGCAGGAGCTCCAGGACGGGACGCAGGTGCTGGCCGACGACAGCATGCTGCTGCCCAGCGGCGAGCGCGCGTACCCGGACGGGAGTCGTGACCTGCCCGGCGGGGCGCGGCTGCTCGCGGGCGGCACGTGGCTGCTGGACGACGGCACGGTGGTGCTGACCGACCTCACCCGCGTGTATGCCGGCGGCTGGGTCGAGTCCCCGGACGGCGCCGTCGAGCTCCTCGATGCGCCGCGCGCCCTCGCCAACGGGACGACGGTGCATCCTGGCGGCAGGGTGGTCCTGGCCGGCGGCAGGCAGGTGCTGGCCGGCGGCGCGTGGCCGCAGGTCGGCGGCGCCACCCGCGTGCCGCCCGCCCCCGTCGAGGCCTCGCCGGAGCCGTCCGTCTCCCCACCTGCCCGCGACACCGGCTCGTCGGCCGAGCCTGCCGCGGCACCCGGCCGCGCCTCATCCCGACCTGCACCCGAGCCCGACCAGAGCGGCTCCAGGGCACCTGCGGACCGGCTCGACCTGGACGTGCCGGTGGAGCAGCGGGGACCGCTGGACGTGACGCTCCCCGAATCGCCCCAGCCACCGCTCGCGCCTGCCCCTGCGGTGCCCCTCGCCCCGGCGCCGCCCCTGAACGGCGAGCCCGCCGAGCCGCCGGACGAGAGCCCTGAGTCCTCCGCACCCACCCTGGAAGGCGGCGCCAGGGCCGGCCAGCCCACCGGGACGCACGGCGGATCGCCTGCGCCGACCAGCCCGTCCGGCCTCGAGCCAACGACGAGCGGGTTCGAGGCTGGTTTCGAGCTTCGCAGCGTCGGCTCCGGTCCCGACGTCGACCTGGACGTCGGCGCGCAACTCGTCAACGTCGGTCAACCGGTGATCCCGGCATCGTGAAGACAATGCCGCGCCCAGCTGGCCCGATTTGGCGCTCCCGGAACGGGGTGCAACGTTCCAGCCCGCTCGAGCGTGTGGTCAGTATGGCGATCCCCCAGAGGGGTCCCCGCGGCCGCAGCCGACCGGTCCCCGCACGGCCGGAGGGCCCGCGCGCTGTCGGCTTGGACGAGCTGGCCCTGGCCACCGCGCTGTCGCTCGGTCTCGTGGCGCTGTGGCGGCTGATCGTGCCGCTCGCCCGCACCGCCTGCTGTGACGCCCTGCAGTACCTCGCGATGGCCGGGGACCCGGCCCGGACCGTCCCGGCGCCGTACAGCCACCGCGTCCTGGCGCCCCGCCTCGTCCACCTCCTCGGCGGCGACCCGGCCACCCGTTTCCACCTCCTGTCGCTGGTGTGCCTGGCCGCCACCGGCCCGCTGGTCCACGTGCTCGCGCGCCAGCTCGGCGCGTCGCCGGCGAGCGCGCTGGTCGCGACCGCGGGCCTGCTGTGCAGCCGCGGCTGGGCCTTCTACCTCGCCGACCCGTGGCTGTCCGACCCGGCGGCGCTGCTGCTGGTGGCGGCCGCCTTCGTGGCGCTCGGCGCCGGGCGGCTGCGGGCGCTGGCGGCGATCCTGGTGCCGCTGGCCGGCACGCGCGAGATCTTCGTCGGCCTCGCCCTGCCCGTCTGGGCGTGGCTGCGGCAGCGGCTGGGCGGCCTCACCGCCGCCGGCGCGGTCGCGCTGGTGATGCTGCCGGGCTGCCTCGTCTGGATGTGGATCGTCGCCACCGTGCCGAGCACCGGGCTGTCCGGGCTCGATCGTCTGTCTGCGCCGGTGGTCGCCGAGGTGTGGCGCACGCGGGTGGCCGCGGACGGCTGGCGCTGGGTGGCGAACGCGTTCGCGATGTCGCTCGGGTGCTGGTGGGTGCTGGCCGCGGCGAGCTGGCGGGACCCGCGGGTACGGCCGCTGGGCTGGTGGCTGGTGGCGGTGTTCGGCCAGTGCCTGCTCGGCGGCGACTGGTCGCGGTTCGCGCTGTACGCGTTCTGCGTGGTCATCCCGGCCGCGGCGGTCACGCTCGAGCGTGCGGCCCGGCGCGGCCCGCTGCTGGCGTTGCTCGCCGCGCAGGCGGCCGTGCCGGTGCTGGACGTGCTCGCCGGGCGGCCGGCCCTGAACTACCCGGGCCCCTCCCTGGTCGTGACGCTGATGCTGATGGTGGCCACCGCCGCCGTGTTGCTGGTGCCGGACGCGGGCAGGCGCCGCCCCCGCGGCGGCAGCCGGGTGGCGGCGCAGGCCGAGGCCGACGAGTTCCTCGACCGACTGGCGGCACAGCTGGAGGAGCAGGAGGACTGACAGTCGGCGGGCGGCGGTGTGCACTGGCTCGACGATCCCATCGCGCAACGCATCGCAGGCGGGCAGCGCTCTTCCCAGGGACGGGCCGGAGCCCCATGGGGGTGGTGGCTCTGGCCTTGTGGGACGGGTCCTGCGGCGCGAGCCGATCGGCCCGGCTCCCAGCGTCGCACAGTGGGCCGGCCCGCGTCGCTGGTGGCCGCAGGTCCGTCCTACACCACGCCGAACTCGTCGAAGCCACCCAGCTCGTCGAGGCCGCCGGGATCGCTCAGGTCCGCGGCCGTCGCCGGCTCCTGCAGCTCGGACTTGAACGCGCCTGACGTCGTTGCTCCTTGGTCCTGGTGAGGTCGTGGATCAGCCGAAGGTGAAGGCGTAGGCTTGGACGTCGGGGTCCAGGAAGGTGATCTCGAAGGTGCGGTCGGTGACGGGGCCGGGCTGGCGGATGAGCTGGTACAGCCGCGGTTCGGTGACCGTGCCGTCGCCCTGGTCGTCGACGTCGGTTCCGTGGGCGGCTCCGGGCGGCTGCCCGTCGAGCAGCACACGGAACCGCACGGCGGTCCCCGGTGCTGCCAGCCCCATGACCAGGTGGAGATCGCGGGCGTGGAAGCGGTAGGCGATCCGCCCCCGGGCCTGGTGCAGCGCGGTGGCCTGTCGCCGCACCGTCCAGATGCCAGCAAGGGCCCACTGGTTGAGTTGCAACCGCGCCGGGGCGGCATAGCCGTGCGGGGTGTCCAGGACGGCCCCGTTGGGCGAGGCGAAGTTCTCGCTGCGGGCATAGCCGAGGTAGTTCTCCGGTGACCGCAGGCTGTCCCAGTCGGCGGCGGTCTCGACACCGGTGGCATCGACCGGAACCGGATGTCGGTCGGTGCTGCCGGTGCCGGCCGCGGTCAGCAGCCGCTGAATGATCGCTTCCGATTGCTCGTAGTCGCCTTCGCCGAAGCGGTGGTGGCGGATCTGTCCTTGGGCGTCGGCGACGTACAGGGCCGGCCAGTAGTGGTTGTTGAAGGCATCCCAGACGGCGTCGTCGTTGTCGATCGCGATCGGGTAGTCGACCCGCAGGGCCGTGGTGGCTCGGCGGAGGTTGTCGAGGTCGTGCTCGAAGTCGAACTCCGGGGTGTGGACGCCGAGGATCACCAGTCCGTGATCCTGGTAGGTCTCGGCCCAGGCGCGCAGGTAGGGAAGGGTGCGGAGCCAGTTGATGCAGGTGTAGGTCCAGAAGTCGACCAGGACGACCTTCCCTGCCAGCCCGGCCGCCGTCAACGGCTCGGAGTTGAGCCAGCCGGTGGCGCCGGAGAGCGACGGCAGTTGACCCTCGACGGGCAGGTCGACCACGGGTCGGGCCGATTCCATGGCTAGCCGCCTGCGGCGGCGGCCGGCCGGTCAGCCGCGGCTGCTGCGGTCATGATGACGTCGGCGACAGCCCCGGGCTGGGAGACCATGACCACGTGCGAGCCCTCGGCCTCAGTGATCGTGGCTCCGGCGCGCTCGGCCATGGAGCGGATCACGTCGGCGCCGGCCGCCTTGTCGCCGGTCGCGACCACGGCCCAGGCCGGCGAGGACTTCCAGGCGGGCCGGCCCGACGGCTCCGAGAACGCCGACTCCGCGACCGGGCGCTGGGTCGCGGCCATCACGGCGGTCTGCTCGGGCGGCAGGTCGGCGGCGAACGCCTCCCGGAACTTCGCGGGATCGATCGCGAACTCGACGGCGGTCTCGGTGCCGTCTCCGATCGGATACCGGAGCTGGACCAGCGCGCTCATCAGGACGCTGTCCCTGGAGCCGCTCTCCACCTCGCCCAGCCGCTCGCCTTCCTCCGGAGCGAAGGCGGCGACGAACACGAGCCCGACGACGTTCGAGGCATCGGTCGCAGCGTTCGAGATCACCGCACCTCCGTAGGAGTGGCCGACCACGAGGACGGGCCCGGGAATCTGCTCGAGGAAGGCCGCGATGTAGGCCGAGTCATGAGCGATGCCGCGCAGCGGGTTCGCGGGCGCCGTCACCTGCATCCCGGCGGTCTGCAGCCGCTCGATCACACCGTTCCAGCTGGAGGCGTCGGCGAAGGCGCCGTGGACGAGGACCACGGTGAGCGGGGCGGTGTCGGGGGTTGGCTCTGGCATGAGAGCCTCCTTCGGTAGACGTCGTCAGTGGGCGTCGACCTCGATGACAGCTTTGGCGAACGCTTCCGGAGCTTCCTGAGGAAGGTTGTGCCCGACACCGCCCTCGATGGTCCGGTGCGAATAGGTGCCTGAGAATTTCCCGGCATAGGAGCCCGGGTCCGGATGCGGGGCGCCGTTGGCGTCGCCTTCGAGGGTGATGGTCGGCACGGCGATCACCGGCCCTTCGGCGAGCCGCTCCTCCAGATCGTCGGAGTCCGCCTCGCCGTCGGCCAGTCCCAGCCGCCAGCGGTAGTTGTGGATCACGATCTCGACGTGATCCGGGTTGTCGAACGACGCCGCGCTGCGGTCGAAGGTGGCGTCGTCGAAGTTCCATCTCGGCGAGGCGGTCCGCCAAATGAGCTTCGCGAAGTCGCGCCGGTGGCGGTCGTAACCGGCCCGGCCGCGTTCAGTTGCGAAGTAGTACTGGTACCACCATTGGAGCTCAGCCTCCGGCGGCAACGGCAGCTTGCCGGCCGCCTGGCTCCCGATCAGGTACCCGCTCACCGAGACCAGCGCCCTGCAGCGTTCCGGCCAGAGCGCCGCGACGATGTCGGCCGTCCGCGCTCCCCAATCGAAGCCGGCAAGGATCGCGCTCTGGATCTCGAGGGCGTCCAGCAACGCGATGACGTCAAGCGCGAGCGCGGCCTGCTCGCCGTTGCGGAACGTCGCATCCGACAGGAAGCGCGTCGTCCCGAAGCCGCGCAGGTACGGGACGACCACCCTGTAGCCGGCCGATGCCAACAGGGGGACGACGTCGACATAGCTGTGGATGTCGTACGGCCAGCCGTGCAGAAGAACGGCCGCACGACCGTCGGCCGGGCCGATGTCGGCGTAGCCGACGTTCAGCAGGCCGGCATCGACCCGCCTCAGTGCGCCGAACTCGGACATCGTGCCCTCCGTCTCCCGGCTGTCCGGTCACTGCAGCGACCTGAACGCCGCCCGGATCTCCTCTCATCGGTGCAGGGACAAGCCGACGACAGCCCGCTGCGTGTCCGGAACTCGGGTCGCGCTTCGCTGTGTCGACACGGGCCAGGCGGCCCGCCAAGTGTCGTGCGCGCCAGGCCGCGCTCGCATCCGCCCGTAGACAGTCCGAGTGGCCAGTCGCGGCCTGGCCGACCGGGCTGTCGACTGGCCGGCGGGCCACTCCGTCCGGGCGGTGGCCGGATGGCGGGGCCTCGGCGAGGTCATCTGGCCGAGGCTGGAGGAGTACAGGTCCTACCGCGACCAGCTCGCCTCGCGGCCCGCTGGGGCTGTGGATCAGCAGCTCCTGGCCAGGGTCGATGCCGAGGAGAACAGGCTCCAGCGGGCATACGAGACGATCCGCAACGAAGTCCCGGGACTGCCCCGCCACCAGAACGCACCGTTCCAGGAGATCCAGAACGAGAACGCGCGGCTGGCGGCGCGGTACGGCGAGGTCCAGCAGCTGGCCGTCACCGTCGAACCGCTGCGCGAGCTGACCGCGGCGCAGCGCCGGCAGCTCGACGACGAGGTCGACCTGGTGGGCGCGGTCATGCAGGCCACGCCGACCCTGACGGTGGGCAGCGTGAGGGTCGGCCCGCACGCCTGAGCCAGGTGTGGAGGGGCCGCGTGGGCCACCCCTCAGCTGTGGCCGCAGGATCTCCATGAGATCGCGACTTGGGTTTGGCATCGGGCCGGTAGGTTCACGGCGTCGCATCGGCGACGGAGGCGCGTGCAGGCGAGCCTCAACCCAGAGCACTGGCATGGAGGGACTCCAAGATGAAGTCAGCTTCCTGGTCCGTGGCCGCGCCGTCCCGGGAGGCAGGCGAGTGGGTGGGCTATTACGAGCGCAACGCTGCCGACCGTATGGCGATCCCCTGGGAACGCGGCGTGCAGCTTCCGTCGGCGCTGCGGCGGTCGCTGGCCCGCTCGATCCAGCGGTTCCAGGTGGGGGAGTCCGGTGACGGTGCGCACCTGCTGCGCAAGGCTGGCCGGATCGGCGACCCAGAGTACCTTGCGGCCCTGCGTCTGTTCGTCGCCGAGGAGCGGGAGCACAGCCGTCTGCTGGCGGGGCTGCTGGCTGCGTTGGGTGTCGAGCCGCTGCGCTGGCACGTGACCGACGCGGCCTTCGTGGCGCTGCGGCGCATGCTCGGCCTGCGGCTGGAGCTCGGCGTGCTGCTGATGGCCGAGGTGGTCGCGTTGCGCTACTACCAGGCGCTCCACGAGGGTACCGAGGATCCGGTGGTGCGCGCAGTGGGCCGGCAGATTCTGCACGACGAGCAGGCGCACGTGCCGTTCCACTGCGACCGGCTGCGCCGCGACGTGGCGGGGCTGCCGGTCGGGGTCCGGGTCGCGCTCGCAGGTGCCTGGCGGCTGGCGTTCGGGGTGGTCTGCTTGGTCGTCGCCGTGGATCACGGTGGCGCCCTGCGCGGCCTGGGCGTGCCGGCCAGGACGTTCCTGGCCGACGCCGGCCAGCGATTCGCCGCTGCTGCCGACCAGGCGCTCGGCCTGGCCGGACCATCCGTTTGCGCCGATGGCTGAGAGTACTGGATCAGGGCGAAGACGGCGGCGAACTCGGCCAGCCCGGGGACCGATACGTGCCCGGCCAGGTGGTGGGCCGCCTGGCCGATGACGGCCACATACACCAGGTCGTAGAACAGCTCGAGGACGCTGACCTGCCGGTCGGCGACGGTCTCGCCGTGGGCTCGTGGCGGCCGCCAGAACCACCGCCTGAAGCGGCCGCGGGTCTCGCTGGTCATGGCATCAGTAGACCACCGAGACGTCGAAGATCGTCCCCCGCGACAACGAGGTCTACACGGTCTGTGACGTATCAGATGTGCGCGAGTACGGCGTCGAGCGGCCGCGGTACCTGGGCAGGGTCGAGCGCTTCGACAAGGAACCGCGCGTAGCGGAGCTTCCGACGGTCGGCGCTGCCCAAGAAGCGCCGCAGCTGCCGTTCGATGCTCTGGCCGCGCCATGCAGGCTGCATCTGGAAGGTGCGGAAGGCGCCAAGGTCGCCGTGGGCGTCGAGGACGGCTTCAACCGAGACGGGCTCCAGCGCGCGGATCAGCTCGTCCTCGAGGTCCACGACGCAAACGTGGAAACCTAGCCGCTCCATATCCGTGCGAGTGAGACGGGTGCCGAAGCCAGCGCGTTCGAGGTTGCGCTTGAACACTGCCTCCTCGCCCACGTCACAGAGACCGGCCAGCCTCGTGTCTGAACCTCGGGGGCCGAAGCGAGCGAGGAACTGCCCGATCGCTTGCGCGCCTCCGATTGGCACGACCAGGACGCCCTCACGGTCGAGATTGCGACCGCGGCGCGTGGCCAACGTCTCGAGCGCGATCTGGTCGCTGAGTCCTTCGACGAGCACGATCGCACGCGCGCCCTCCGCCCGCGCAAGCGCCCGGCTCGTCGCCTGCGGCCCCCCCTCAGGCACGGCGTCACCCCGCATGCGCCGCCGCTGGGGCTTCCGAGGTCTGTCACCCAGGCCGCTTTGCATTCGAACTCCCGTGCTTCGTGGCCATGCGGACATCGTCGCTGATCCACAGTTTCGGTCATCGCGATCTGCCTCACGCGGCGTCTGGGTCGCAGCAGCGCAGCAGCGGCAGTCGCTTGCTCCTGCTCGCCGATTCCTGACGAACCTTTCCCGACCCACCATGGTGGAAATCGGGATCTCCGCCTGATGATTCGTCCACAAGGGACGAGTCGGTTCGTCGTCGTGGCCGACGACGCGCAGGCCTCGAGGCTCATAGCCTCCGCCCCAGCCGTCACACGTTTGCGGCAGGGACCTTGGGATGGCCTCGGCCACGGCGTCGGCTCATGAGTGGCCGACCTGGCGGCCGGCTTGTGGTTTCGCCGCAGCGATCCGCACCGACGGCGCCGCATCCCCAGGCCCGCCTGCGGGTCTACGCGATCTGGACCAACAAGCTGTTCGGCGACGCCCGCCGCCGCTGGGACGCCGCCGGGCTGACCGACCAGCGGGTGGTGCACCTGTGGGACGGCAAGGACGTGTCGGGCGACTGGCTGGTCGACCACGTTCCCGGCTACCAGGGCAGCGACTGGGACACCTACCTGCTGTTCGGCCCTGAGGCGACCTGGACCAGCCAACCCACGGCGCTGCGCAGCTCGGGCAGCCCGGTCGCTGAGCAGATCGACCCGCTCAGCCACGCCTTGAGCCCCCTGCTGACCGCCGCCACGACCCCCTGAGCCACCGACCCGGCCGCCGCTCGTCGAGCGGCCGAAACTTGGGGACGTATCGGGGACGGACACGGCGCCCCGCTCACCATGACCCGACGCCGCCGCCGCCGGCTCCGCCGCCGACGCCCCCACCGAAGCCGCCGCCGCTGCCGCTGCCGCTGGACGAGGGCTCCCTGCTGGCCGCCAGCGCCGAGGTCAGCAGCAGCGGCGACACCCTCGAGTAGTAGTAGATCCCGGGATCGACCCGCGTCCTGGACGTGGCGAGCGCCTTGGACCAGGAGTCCATCTCGCCGAGCGCCACGGCCCACGCGGCGTACAGGCCGAGCGGCCCCTGATGGGCGGCCTGGCCGACCGAGCTGGCCTGCGCCCCGGCCAGGAACCGCCGGAACCCCTCCACCTGCAGCCACAGCCGGGTGCCGGCCGGCGTACGGACGCGCAGCTCCCAGCCGCGTACCAGCGCGGCGACGCCGGCGCCGCCGAGCAGCCCGCCGGCCACGGCGAGCACCTGCCAGCGCGGGCTCCCGCCGCTGGCGAGCACGCCGCCCAGCACGGCGGCGGCGAGGCCGAGCAGCACCCCGAGCACGCCGAGCCAGAAGGCGAGCAGCTGCCGCCGCCGGCCGGCCGGGTCCCACAGCCCGCTCGCCTGCTGCCACGCCGCCAGCTCGTCGCCGAGCGCCGACCACAGGGCGGCGAACTGCTGATCGTAGGTCCCGAGCGTGATCGACCGGCGGTCGTTGAAGGCCAGGTCGAGCAGCGCGGTGGACGCCGCGTCGCCAGGTCCCCGGCGGGCGAGCACGACGCCCCAGGCGTTCTCCTGGACGTCCACGTCGCCGTGGGCGGCGGCGGTGAGCAGCCACGCCACCTTGTGCTCCTTGCGGACCTGCTCGGTGAGCACGACGCCGCCCTGCGCCGGGGTCAGCTCGCTCGGGGGGGCCGGGACCGGAGCGGCCAGGGACGCCAGCTCGGCGGCGTCGACGCGCGCCGCGCCGGAGCCGGGATCGCCCCACGGCGCGGCGCCGGTGTCGCCGGGCGCGACGCTCTCCCGCCCGGCGCGGCGGATCAGGGCTGCCGTGAGAACCGCCGCGACCAGCGCGGCCGCGCCGGCGAGCAGCGCGGGGAGCAGCAGGCCGCTGCCGGCGTCGGCGGGGGTGCCGGCAGGCGGGGCGGGCAGCGCCGGCGTGTCCCCGAGGGCGCGCCCGGCGGTCGCGTACAGGGTGACGCCCTCGTGCGCGGCCAGGCTGTCGACCGTGACGACCAGGTGGCCGGGCTCGGGCTGGGTCGCGCTGCACGGTCGGGTGGCGCCGGCCTTGCCCTGCACGCAGCGGGCGCCGGTGAACGCGAACGGCGCCACGGTGTGCACCTCGACCTTGCCGGTGGGCACCGCCGTGTCGGTGCCGACGGGGTTCCACGCCAGCCGCCGGCCGGGCGCGACGCGGCGGAGCGGGTAGGCGATCCGGTAGCGGTGGCGCCCGGTGATCGTGCGGTCCGGGTCGCCGACCTGGATGCGGGTGATGGTGCCCATGCCCTGCAGCTGGACGTCGGCCGGCGCGGTCGCGGACGAGACGCTCACCTTGGCGGTGGGCGACAGCCCGGGGACGTCGCGGACGATGCCGTGGCGGCGCCGCGTGCCGAAGTCGTAGTCGATCGCCTCGACGACGCGCGCGTTGCCGGCACCGTCCACCTGCGCACCGGCCCATATCGACCTGACCCGCTCGCGGTCGGCCACTGCCGCGCCGCTCGCCGCCGCGCCGGCGAGGAGCAGTCCGCCCGCAAGGAGCAGGATGCCGTCGACGGTCCGCCGTGCCCGGGTTCTCACGGTTCGAAACGCTAACACCATAGCGGGGCAAGCACCCGTGCGGGCGGCCTGCGGCGCGGCACTGGTCCTGGCCACCGGCGGGTTCGGCCTGCTCGGGCTGGTCGCGACCACGCCGAGCTGTTCGGTGGTGGCGCGACAATGAACGGCTGACGAGGGAGGGAGGACACGTGACGCAGCCGTCCGACACCGCCAGCGCCACCGGCTCGGCCGCCGACGGGTACCCGATCTGCCGCACGTGCGGCGTGCAGTACGGGGCGCCGCGCGACGGCTGCCCGGTGTGCCTGGACGAGCGCCAGTACGTGGGCTGGGGTGGGCAGCGCTGGACCACGCTGACGGCGCTGCGTGCCGCGGGTCACCGGGGCCGCGTCGAGGAGGAGGGCCCCGGTGTCACCGGCGTCGGCACCGAGCCGCCGTTCGCGATCGGCCAGCGCGCGTTGCTGGTCCAGGCGCCCTCCGGCAACGTGCTCTGGGACTGCGTCACCTACCTCGACGCCGACCTGATCGCGCGGCTGCGGGCGCTCGGCGGGGTCACGGCGATCGCGATCAGTCACCCGCACTACTACGGCGCGATGATCGAGTGGAGCCGCGCGTTCGACGCGCCGGTGTACGTCCACGCCGCCGACCGCGGCTGGATCGCCCGTCCCGACCCCGCGATCAGGCTGTGGGAGGGCGACAGCCATCAGCTCGGCCCCGGCCTGACCCTGCTCAACGCGGGCGTGCACTTCAGCGGCGGCACCGTGCTGCACTGGCGCGACGCCGACGAAGGCCGCGGCGCGCTGTTCAGCGGCGACATCTTCCAGGTGGTGATGGACCGCCGCTGGGTCAGCTTCATGTACAGCTATCCCAACCTGATCCCGGAGCGGCCGAGCGTGGTCGGGCGTGCCGTGGAGCTGCTGCGGCCGTTCGCGTTCGAGCGCGTCTACGGCGCCTGGTGGGGCCGGACCGTCCCCGGCGGCGGCGCCGCGGCGCTGCGCCGTTCGGCCGACCGCTACCTGCGCTTCGCCCTCGACCGCGGCTGACCCGCCACGCGGCGTGCTCGGGCGCCTGCTGCGGCGCCGGCCCGGGCGGCCGTTGATGCGGCCGAGGCCCTGGCGGCGAAGTACGCGGCCGACTGGCCTGCGTGGGGCCGCCGCAAGATCGCCGCGATGATGCGCGCCGACGGCCATCAGGCGTCCACCTCGACGGTCGAGCGGGCCCTGCGCCGCCGTGGGCTGCTGCCGCGGGGGCTTCGGGCTGATCGCGAGACCGCCCGCTTCCGCGACATCTACAACCGCATCCGGCCACACCAAGCTCTCGACGATCGAACACCGCGCCAGGCCTCCCTCGACACGTGACGCAGCGTCCCGCTGAAGGCCCGGTCACCGCGACGCGGCACCGGGCGGGTGTTCCGAGACATCCCGTCATCGAGCTGGCCGGCGACGGCTCTCAGCGCCGCTCCTGTGCCGGTGGGGGTTCACATGTGAGACAGCTCGGGCGGCGCCCGTCGGCGCCCTTGGACACGGTCGACTGCCTGGCAGCTACGAGGAGTTGACAGCAGCGAGGTAGGCCGCGTTCAGGCGCTCGCGAACGCTCGGTGATCGCGCTGGGGATTCGGAGCCAAGGTGCGAGCGGCGAAGCTCGTCCATGAACTCTTGCCAGAGCGCGGGGCCGCCTTGTTCGAGCAGCTCGGCGCGAACGCGCAGCGTGCGGCTCGTGGGCCGGTGGCGAAGTCCCCAGCTGCCGAGCTGCGCGAACACGGGTACGAGTTGGATCGCGGGTTCGGTCAGGCTGTAGCGCGCCCGCTGGCCGGCTCGCGTGTCCTCACGGGTGAGCAATCCCAACTCGACGAGTCGCTTGAGGCGGTCGGCGAGAATATTTGAGGCGATCCCCTCTTCCGAGCCGGCCTGCAGCTCTCGGAAATAGCGGCGGTCTCCGAAGACGATGTCGCGGAGGACGAGCAGGCTCCAGCGATCGCCGAACACCTCGACGGTGGCGTTGATCGGGCACCCCGACCGCGGCTCATACGCTTCGCCCATACTGCTTGCAATCTACCACCGCCAGGTACTACCGTCTCGACAAGCGGTTGCAAACCACAAGCGGAAGGAGCCTGCTTTGTCACTCAACAAGCAGACGATCGAGACCTGCCTTCAGGTGTTCCAGGCCCTCGACCGCGAGAGGATGTTGCACCCGTGCTGAGGCAGGTCGCGGAGGGTGTGCTGACCCACGAGAGCGAGTTCCTCCAGAGCAACGCCGTTGTCGTGCACGGCCGGGCTGGCGTGTTGCTCATCGACCCCGGGATCCTCGGCTACGAAATGGCCGCCCTCGCGGACGACCTTCGCGAGTTGGGCCAGCCCGTTGTGGCAGGGTTTTCTACGCATCCGCACTGGGATCACCTGCTCTGGCACGCTTGGCTCGGCGCGGCGCCCCGTTACGGCACGGCCCGCTGCGCGGCCACTGTCCGAGATCGGCTGTCGGACGCGCGTGCGAAGGCCCGCATCGCCGAGCTGATACCTCCGGACATCGCCGAGCAGGTACCGCTGGACCTGCTCGGCCTCATTACCGGCCTGCCCGCCGAGATGGCGCAGATTCCTTGGGATGGCCCTCAAGTCCGGATCGTCGAGCATCAAGCGCATGCCCCGGGCCATGCGGCGCTGTTGATCGAGGAACGCGGCGTTCTCGTCGCCGGCGACATGCTTTCTGATGTCTTGATTCCGATGCTCGACTTGAACGACACCGCTGACCCGATCGAGGACTACCTCGCCGCGCTGCGGCTGCTCGAGGGCGTGGCGGGCGACGTCGACGTCTTCGTCCCCGGCCACGGGTCCATCGGCGGAGCTGATCAGGTCCACGCACGGATCGACCAGGATCGCGCGTACGTGCACGCCTTGCGTGACGCCCATGTTCCCAGCGACCCTCGGGTCGGCCCATCGGCCAGGGATGGCTGGGACTGGGTGGCCGGCGTGCACGCACGGCAACTCCAGCGTCTCGCCCGAAGAAGCGAGCGCGACGGGACGCCCGGCTAGCGATCGGTGTGCGACACAATGCCAAGATGGAGGACGTCGCATCAGTCGCGCATGCCGCGATCGTCAAGCGTGATTGGGGCGCGCTCCAGCCGCTGCTGCATCCGTACCTGCACTGGGTGCAAGCGGACGGTCAGGTTGTGCGAGGGCGGACCAAGGTCATCGGCATGCTGCAAGCGATTGGCGTATCCGGGCCCCCGGCGTCCGTCGAGTTGCGCGACGGCCAGGTCTACCGCTGGTACGTCTGAGGGTGCTCCGATTCCCGCTCGTGGATCCCGTCCGAACGCCAGCGGCGCCATCTCCATTAGGGCTTGCACGCGGGACGCTCGCGGAGCGACCTCTGCAACTGGTGCACATTCCTCCCTGGGTTGCTTTGAGCAGGCCGCTGCGGCTTCTCGACAGCCAGGTGACGACCACAGGCGCGATCCTTGCGACCTACGCCCCGCCGGCAAGGCTTGACCGCGCCACAGTTACGGACAGAACTGCTGGAAGGCCGCTCAGCCAGAAGCCCGCAGCGGCCAAGCGTCCGCGGACGAACGCGCTCCCGGCGCACCGCCACCCTCCCGGCAGGCCGAGCGCCAAGCCGGGGTGGAGCGCTGCGAGGAACGCCTCTCTCGCGCGCCAGGAAGTCCCAGACACCCGTTCATTCCCGAACGCATGTTCGAAGGGGGTGGTGGGCCGCGGTCCGGCGACTCGTGGAGCAACGCATCGCAGGCGGGGAGCGCTCTTTCCAAGGATGGTCGGAGTCCTCTGGGGGATGGCTCCGGCCTTGTGGGACGGGTCCTGTGGCGCGAGCCGATCGGCCCGGCTCCCAGCGCCGCACACCGACCCACGGTGCGATGCTGGTGGCCGCAGGTCCGTCCCCGCCACACGGCGTTGCCGACCATGCGGGCACGAGGCTCGGCGCCACACCCGGACCGCCAGGCCCGAAGCTCACGAACTACGGCGGTCGTACTAACGCCGTCAAGCCGTTGCGCCACCGTACGGGCTTCCGGCAGTACCGGGTTCTCAGCGTATTCGCCTCCCGCGTGCCCAGGCCGTGGCCGCGGCTGTGCGGGTTCAGAGGATGAACTGGCCCTGGTGGTATCTCGGTGGCAAGCTGCCGGCATGAGGACCTACGGGCAGTATTGCCCCATCGCGCGGGCGTCGGAGCTCCTGGCTGAACGCTGGACGCTCATCATCCTCCGCAACGTCCTCGTCGGTTGTCAGACCTTCAACGAGATCGCCGACGGTGCCCCCGGCCTGTCTCGCGGGCTGCTCTCCAAGCGGCTGCGGGAGCTCCAGGGTGCTGGGATCATCGAGATCCGCCCCAAGCCCGATGGCCCCGGCTCGACCTACGAACCCACCCAGGCCGGCCGGGAGCTGTCAGAGCTCATGCTGGTCCTCGAGCGCTGGGGTCGGAGGTGGGCGGAGCTGAAGCCCGAACACGCCCATCCAGGCGTCGTGCTGTGGGTGTGGGCGAACTTCTTCCTCGACCGCGACCGCCTCCCTGCGCGCCGGGTCGTGGTCCGCTTCGAGTACCCCACGCTGCCGGGGTCCGCTCGCCGGAGTTGGCTGCTGATCCAGCAGGGTGACGCCGAGTACTGCCTGAAGCACCCGGGCGGCGAAGAGGCGCTCATCGTCGTGGTCAACGATCCGCTGGCGTTCGCCCGCTGGCACATGGGACAGATCCAGTGGCGTGACGCCCTGCGCTCCGGGGCCATCGAGGTGCAAGGGTCCCCGGCGCTGGCCCGGGCGCTTCCGACCTGGAACCGGCACGGCTGGGCGGCCGACGACGCGCGCGCCGGCTACGACGGATCGACCCGGGACCAGCCCGCCCCGACGCTCGCCGCCGCGACCTGAGCCACGTCCCGGCGGAACGCCGCCATGCGCGGCCAGGTTCAGACGTTGCACTCCTCCGCGCTCTCCGCTCGTCTCACGATCCATACCGGGACACGAGGGGGTACCAAATGGTGGCGCGCGACAGTGCGATCATCGAGACGCTGGCCGCGAACTTCGGCGGCGAGCTGATCCAGCCGCAGGAGCCGGGCTACGACACCGCCCGGCAGATCTGGAACGGACACGTGCAACGGCGGCCGGCATTGATCGCCCGGTGCCGAGGTGCCGCCGATGTCATGGCTGCCGTGCGCTTCTGCCGGGAGCATGGCCTGCCGACGTCGGTGCGCGGTGGCGGCCACGCTGTGGCCGGCCATGCGATCCGTGCCGGCGGGGTCGTCATCGACCTGTCCGCGATGACCGGATCGCGGGTCGATCGGTCGGCTCGGACCGTCCAGCTGCAAGGCGGCTGTCTCAACGCCCATCTTGATCGGGAGAGCCAGGCGTTCGGGCTGGCCGCCACCGGCGGCATCGTCAGTCACACCGGGATCGGCGGTCTGACCCTGGGCGGAGGTCTCGGTCATCTGATGCGCAAGTTCGGTCTCGCCATCGACGGGCTTCGTTCCTGTGATGTCGTCACCGCCGAAGGCGACTTCGTCGTGGCCAGCGAACAGGAGCACCCCGATCTGTTCTGGGCGTTGCGGGGTGGGGGAGGCAACTTCGGCATCGTCACCAGCTTCACCTTCGAACTCCAGCCCCTGGGCCCGACCGTGCTGGCCGGCATGGTGGCCTGGAACATGGACCACGCCCCGGAGGTCCTGCGGTTTCTCCGGGAGCTCATGGCGGACGCGCCCGACGAGCTCGGCATGATGGCCAACCTGCGGTTGGCCCCGTCGCTACCGATCGTGCCCGAAGAGCTGCGCGGCAAGCCGATCGTGGCGCTCATCGCCACCTACGCCGGACCAGTCGACCAGGGGCGCGACGTGCTGGCGACGCTGCGGCAGCTCCCCACACCGGCGTTCGACGCCGTGATGCCGAGGCCGTACGTCGCCCATCAGAAGCTGTTCGACGCTGCGTACCCCCACGGCCGGCACTACTACTGGAAGGCCCACAAGCTCGGCCCGCTCACCGACGAGATCATCGACGTGGTCGTCGAGCACGCCGGGCAGGTGACCTCGCGACTCTCGGCCATCCCGGTCTTCTGCCTCGGAGGCGCCGTGGCGAGGGTCCCCGAGGAGTCGACGGCCTTCCCCTATCGTGACGCCTCCCACGACCTCAACATCGTGGCGTCGTGGCTCCCCGAGGAGGCCGGCGACGCCGACCGCCACATCGGCTGGGTGCGCGGACTCTTCACTGCGCTGGAGCCCTACAGCCGTGGCGTCTACGTGAACTTCACCAGCGACGACGCCGCCGAGCGCGTCCGGCAGGCGTACACCGAAGCCCAATGGACCCGGCTGACCGCCCTCAAGGCCAAATACGATCCCACGAACTTCTTCTGCATGAACGCCAACATCCTGGCTGGACAGCCGGGTCATCCGCCGCGAGAGGCCGTCCGAGCGGGTTGGTAAAGAGTTCCAGAGGATAGAACCCACCACGTCTCGTTCGTCTGACTTTCTTACACCTCTGCTGGTCAGAGACCCTGGCCGGCCGCTGCCGCCGGCAGCATGGGCATCCCGGGGTCCGCGACCGCGCCCAGGCCGAGGCCGCTGGCGACCGCGATCGACTTCCACGCCACCTGCGTCCGGGCCGCGTGCGGCCTGCCGCCCCGCGTGGCGACCGCGAACTCCCTGTACGCGGGGGTGCGCTTCCTCCTCGCCGACCGGGAGGGCCGGTTCCTGGGCCTGGACGGGCTGGCCGAGGTGGTGCGGATGGGCGCGGTCGAACACGTCTTCATGGAGGTGACGGTCGGCGCCACGCTGCGCCTGCCCCCCGAGGACTACGACACCCAGCGGGTCGCGGCCGTCGTGGCCCGTGCGCCTGAGCATGCCGCGGTGCTGGAGACCCTGGACGCGGCCGCGCGGCGCTGCCGGCCCCGGATCGGCCGTCCGGACGGCGGTGCTACGGGGTGGTGACGATCCGGTCCCAGTCCAGGCCGCTGCTGGCCTCACCGCGGCCGGTCGCGCGGCGGGCGGCCAGCCACACGACGACGCGGCCGTCGTGCCGGCGCGCGCGGTTGAACGCCACGCTCAGCCGGGTCCCGACCCGCGGCACCTCCTCCTCGTGCACGAAGTACGGCTGCGGCGGCGCGGCGTCCAGCCCCGGGCGCAGCAGCGTGGTGCGCGGGCGGACCTTCACCGTCGGGGTCGCCTGGCCGTCCAGCACCCGCGGCAGCGCGCCGCGCTGGAGCTGGATCTCCCGGTTGTCGCCGGGCACGTGCACCGGGATGAACGGGATCCAGTTCTCCGGCACGGTGTTCATCGCCTGGTAGGCGATCGCGGCGACCGGCGCCAGCGGGGCGGGCGGCGGGTGCAGCCGCCGTCGGTACGCGACCGTCTCGCGAGCGGCCTCCTCGCCGGGCAGCGTCGCGCCGCTGGCCAGCCAGATCGTGCGCTCGATGCCCCACACCATGTTGGCCGCCTCGTCGCGGACCAGCAGCACGTCCTCCACCGGCGGCCCCTCGACGGTGCCGGGCGCGCCCGGCGGCAGGAACAGGCCGAGCTGCGCGGCGACCGACGCGGTGCCGGCGACGTCGAGGTTGAACATCGACCAGCGCTGCCAGTCGTCGTCGGGGCCGCTGCCGGCCGGCTCGATCCACTGCCGCTGGCCGAAGACGTCGGTGAACATGACGCCGTCCACGCGCGCGAGCGTGCCCTCGTCCAGGTCGCACGGCAGCAGGAACCAGTCGTCGCTGAAGACCAGGGCGAACTCCAGGAACAGCAGCTTGACCAGGTCGGTGGTGTCGGCGCTGATCGCGCCGAAGTCGGTGCGGCCGTCCTCGAAGGACCACCAGCGCGGGTGGGGCATGCCGGAGAAGCGGACCTCCCCGGGGACCACCGTCCGCGTCACGGTCGCCGCGGTGGCCGGACCGCCGGCGGTGCCGAGCGACGTCCCGGAGGTGTCGTAGGAGAAGGCGTGCCAGTCGAGCGTGCCGCCCGGGTACTCCGCGGCGGCCAGCACGGTCTCGCCGCTGCCGGCGGTGCCGGTGGGCTCCGGCGCGGCCAGCGCGAAGCGGTGCTCCAGCCGCGCCGGGTCGAACGCCTCCGGCCCGGACGGCTGGGCGATGAGGTCGTCGAACCAGCCGACGAACCGTGGCACGAGCGCGTCCAGCAGGTCCTTGAAATGCTGGTTCACACCGCTGACGCCGTCGTAGGGGTGCCCGCCGGCCTTCAGGTGCGCGTACAGCTCGTAGCCGTCCATGACCCGGCCGGCCACGGCCTGCAGGGTCGCCCACACGTCCGGGTGCGCCACCAGCGGCACGTCGGCGTCGGCGGCGGGGTCCGGCACCGTGATCGCCCAGCGGGCCATGATCTTGTCGCGCAGCGGCGGCGGGTGCGGGGACATCAGCTTCATCCAGCGGCGGCCCATCGCCAGCCGCAGGTCCAGGCTCACCAGGTCCGGGCCGATCCTGAACGGGACGGCCCGGCCCTCGACGACCGCCTCCAGCGGGCGGTCGGGCAGGTCGCGCGGCGGGCTCTCGCGCGGCCGGTAGCGGGTGGGCCGGGTGGTCCGCAGGTGGAAGGTGGCGGTGACCGGGGAGCCGGCGTCCTCGCCGCGGAACTCGCCGAGCTGCCACTGCCGGGCGAGCATCCACAGCGCGTCGCGGACCTCGGCCTTGAGCGCGCGGTCGAACTCGACGGTGCGCGGGCGCCCCTCCAGCCGGTTCCACAGCGCGACCGTGGGGAACAGGCGCTGGCCGAGCGCGGCACGGATGTCGGTGATGACGGGTGGTCTGGCCATGGTCAGCCCCTCGCGGGTCGCAGCGGGCCGCCGGCGAGCGGCGTGTCGTTGTTTACCGACAGGTCGGTGGTGACCGTGATGGGCCGCGACGCCGCCGACAGCACGGTCGCTGGGAGCAGCTGCGCGTACCCGGTGCCGTCGACCTGCCCGGGCTCGACCGCGCGGGTCCGGGCCAGGTCCAGCGTCTCGCCGACCGCGGCCACGAGGTCGTCGAACTTCCACGTCCCGGTGCGCGCGGGCGGCGCGACCAGCAGCATGGTCTGCGGCGGCTGCGAGCCCGGCCGGTCGTAATGGGCCGCGATGCCGGTGGTCGCCGTGGTCGCGGGGACGGTCTCGGTCCACTCGTCCAGCAGCAGCGCGCACTGCTCGTCACCGGGGTCGAACGAGGCCGCGTAGTGCGCGCTGTACAGCAGCCGGTCGCCGTCCTGCTCGAACGAGGCCGGGATCTCCAGGCCCAGCCAGGGATCGCCGGTGGCGAACGGGAGCTGGATCGGCACCAGGTCCGGCTGCTCCTGCCCGACCGCGGTCGCCAGCAGCGTGATCCGCTCCCACAGGGCCATGCGGGGCCGCACCCGGGCCAGGCCGTGCAGCCAGTCGTCGACCGGGAAGTCCCGGTCCAGGTGCTGGGTGAGCTTGCCGTCCTGGCTGGCCTTCAGCACCTTCTTCCAGGCGTCGCCGAGGTCGTCGGAGATGGCGAACTCGCTGGTGGCCAGCGCGTCGGGGCCGAGCGCGGCACGGATGGCGGCGGTCGCGGCGGTGACCCGGCCGGGGCCGCCGGTGGCGGCGTCGTAGTCGGCCAGGGCCGCGTCGGTCTCGGCGAGCCGCTGGGTGACCTCGGCCCGCAGGTCCTGCGCGCGCGCCAGCAGGCCGGCCAGGAGCGCCACCACCGCGTCGCCGACCGGCGTCAGGTCCAGGCCGGTCGCGTCGAACTGGGTCAGCGGCAGCAGCGCGGACACGTCCGACAGCAGGCCGCTCAGCGTGCCGCGGGTGGTCTTGGCGATCGCGGTGAGCCCGTTGAGCCGGTTGGTGAACGCGGTCCGCCGGTTGCCGACGGTCCCGCGCAGCTGCTGCGGCGTGTTCGGCCGCGGGCTGGTGGGCGTGGTGGTCAGCAGCCGCTCGGCCTGCTGGAGCAGGGCGAACCGCTGCTCGGCAGGGGCGTTGTTGGGCAGCGCGTCGTACTGGGCGATCAGCGCGTTGGCCGCCGCGAGCGACGCGGCCATCCGGTCGGCGGCGACCTTCACCGCGGCCAGCACCTCGGCGAAGCGGCCGCGCCGCCACATGACCAGCTCGCCCCAGCCGCTGCGCACCAGCCCCAGCCCGCTGGCGGTGACCAGCAGGTCGGCGTACTTCGTGAGGAAGCCGTCCACGCCGTTGAGCAGCTGCGTGCGGTGCGCCACCGGGTCGGCCAGCGGCGCGCCCAGGTCGCCGGCGAACGAGCCGAGGTCGCCTGCGAAGTCGTCGAGCGCGTCGCGCACCGCCTGCGGCCGGTTGCGCGGCAGGTCCACGGCGTCGTCGGCGTGCGGGTCCAGGGCGGCGCCGCCGGCGGGGACGGTGAAGTCGCTCGGCTTGGCCGGCCGGGCCGCCAGCAGCAGCGCCCGCAGGCCGTCGACCAGCGGCGACAGCTCGAAGAAGGTGATCTTGCCGCTGACCTGGTCGGTGTAGCGGATGACCAGCTCGGTGTCGCCGCGCAGGTTCTCGGCGTGCTGCACCCGGCCGACGATGCGGTCGTCCAGGTCGGTCATGGCCGCCTGGTCGGTCGGGCGCAGCGCCCACAGCAGGTCGATCGGCTGCAGCCCGGCGTCGTCCTGGCTGACCACCCGGCTCTTCGCCGCACCGGTCAGCGGGTCGGTCCAGGTCACCTCGCAGGCGACGTCCTTGGGCTTGGGCAGCAGGTCGGCGAGCCAGCGGTCGACCGAAGGGTCGGCGCTGCCGCGCGGCGTCATGCCCAGCCCGCCCACCGGCGACTGCGTGGGCGACAGGCCGTCGCGCAGCTGCAGCCCGACCCGCTGCGTCAGCCGCTGCCCGATGTGCGGCGTGCGCACCACGTCCGGGTCGGGCGGGAAGCCGGTCCTGGTGTAGGCGTCCATGCTCGCGGCCGCCCGGTCCGGGTTGCCGAGCACGGCCTGGTGCACCCCCTCGGCAACGGCCAGGTCGGCCAGCGCGTCGTGGACCGCCACCAGCGCCTGCACCTCGGTGTCGATGGCGCCGGCCTGGGCGGCGGTCGCGGTCGGCAGCCCGGACAGGCCGAAGGGGTAGGTGGCGGGCCCGGTGCGGGTCACGTGGCGCACCAGCGCCAGCCCGTCGACGACGTTGCGCGCCTCCAGCGACTCGATGGCCGTGCCCGCCGGCGGCGCGGTCTCCGGGAGCTTCTCGGCGACCAGCGGGAACGCCTGGCGCAGCGCGCTGATGAACGAGTCGGTCTCGGCGACCGCGTGGCGGTCGTGCAGACCGCGCTCGAACCGGTAGCCGAGCAGCGCACCCAGCGACTGCCCGGCGCGGATGCCGTCCAGGAAGGTGAGCGCGATGCGCACCCGCTCGGAGCTGAGGTTGACCGCCAGCGTCCCCGGGTTGCCCGGCGACGCGTCGGCCAGGTACCCCACGCGCAGCAGCGCGGCGGTGGTCGCCTGGGTGAGCGACGGCGCGTGCACGTACCCCTGGTTGGCGGGGTCGTGCACCAGCGGCGGCGCGCCCGGCGGCGTGAACACCTGCGCCAGCTCGCCGGTCAGCGTCACCGGCGTCGGCTGGGTGGCGCGCGGGCGGACCTCCTCCAGCCAGCCGAAGGCGCCGATGTGCAGCCCGGTCACGGCCGGCGACCCTGGCGGGGCACCGGGCGGGTAGCGCAGCGCGAACAGCTTCTCGTTGGCCAGGCCCAGCCGCCACGCGTCCAGCCGGTAGGCGCAGCAGTCCAGGTGCTCGACCAGGGCGCGCTCCAGCCGGGCGGTCGGCACGGTCGCCAGCGTGGCGAGCGCGTCCACCTGCTCGGCCAGGTCCTGCGTCGCCGGGCTCTGCCCGATGACCTGCGTGATGTAGTCGGCCACGAGCTTCTGCGGATCGCCGGTCACCGCCTGGTCGGGCGCGTACAGCCGGCCGTAGCGGCTCTCGGTGACCTGCGTGCGCTGGCTGATGTGGACGAACGGCGCCTCGCGGCGCGCCCGCACCACGTCGGCCTCGGGCATGGCGTGCGCGGCGGCGGCCAGGCGCAGCGCGGCCTCGGCGTAGGCGTTCAGCAGCGCGTGGCGCGCCAGCAGGTACAGGATCGCGCCGGGCGGCTGGTCGCCGGTGAAGCCGCTCTCCACCCGCACCACGTCGAACGCGCTCTTCGCGTTGAACGCCAGCCAGTCCAGGTAGTTGCGCCCGTCGCTGGTCCACACGCGCACCGGGTCGGTCTCCGACAGCGGCCGGTCGTCGACCAGCGGCCCGCGCAGGGGGTGCTGCCGCCCGACGAACAGCCGGGTCGAGGCGTCCGGCTCGGGCGCGGACGCCGGGTACCCGAGCCGGGTGAGCAGCTCGCGGACCTGCTGCCGGATGCCGAGCTGGACCAGCGCGTCCAGCACCGACTGGCCGTTGCCGGTCAGGTTCAGCCGGTTGAAGTAGTCCTCCATGCTCTGCGCGTAGCGCTGGTGGAACTCCGCGGAGGTCGCGTGCAGGCCGAGGATGCCCAGCAGCAGCGCGTGCGGGTCGCCGCTGGCGCCGAGGAACGGCACGCTGGCGGCCAGCCCCGCCCAGTCCTGCGCGGCGACCGTCAGCAGCGCGTGCAGCCTGCGCCGGTGGGCGGCGCCGGGGTCGGCGTCCGCCCACGCCATCCGGGAGAACGCGGTGGTCACCAGCACGCCGTACGGCTGGCGCCCGACGCGCACCGCCGGGACCGGCCCGCGCCCGCTGACGTAGCGGGTGAAGAACCCGCGGGTGGCGTCCAGGGCGGCGGTGCCGAAGATCGGGTTGAGCATCGTGCCCAGGTGATAGCCCCACGTCGCCGGCCACAGCGCGGCGTTCAGCGCGCGCGCCTCGCGCTGGTCGGTGCCGTCGGCGCCGGGCACCGACGCCAGCACCGCCGGGTCGACGCCCAGCAGCTCCGCGAGCCACTGGCCGTCGGACTTGCCGTTCCACGCACCCGGGGCGGCCGCGGCCTTCGGGGCGGTCAGCAGGGCCAGTCGCTCCGCCTCCTCGTCGGCGGTCCCGAACGCCGACGGCGCCTTGCCGGTGTTGTTGGTGGCCGTGCCCTGCGGCAGCAGCCGGAACCCGGCGCGGCTGTTGGCCTGGTGGGTGATGAGCGTCTGCAGGTCGGCCTTGGAGGTCGCCGGGTCGCGTGCCCGCAGGCCGAGCACGATCAGGCGGTCCAGCCCGCCGCGCAGGGCGTCGGTGAGCGGCACCCGGAACCCCATGCCGACCGACACCGCGGTCGGGAAGTCGACCAGCCACTGCAGCGGTCCCGGCACGTGCAGCCCGCCGTTGCCGGACTTGAACTGGTCGGCGTCCGGCGTGGTCGGGTCCGGGCCGACGGGCAGGTCGGTGGGGACGGCGCTGCCGGTCACGTCCAGGACCTTCTGCCCGCGGACGAACCCGAGCAGGGTGAACCGGTCGGGCAGCAGCCGGGCCCGCGAGGGCTGCGTCCACGTGGACGCCTTGGTGTCGGCCGGCGCCGGCTTGGGCAGGTCGAGGAAGGCGACCGTGACGTCGGCGCCGGGGCGGCCGCCGCCGCGCGGGTCGCGCTCCAGGCCGGCGGGCCGCTGCGCGCGGATGCGCGCGGCGCGGCTGGCGCCGACCGCGCTCTCCAGCGACCGGTCCGCGGCCCGCAGCGCGTCCGCGGACCGGCCGGCCCGGTAGACCGCCCGCCAGTAGGTCGCCGCCGGGGCCCGGTCCGCCGCGGGCAGCGGGTCGTCGCCGGCCACCACGAGGATGACCTGGCGGGGGCCGGTGCGCCGCGGCTCGTCGCCGGGGTTGCGCGGGCGGCGGGCGTCGGCGACGTGCGCGGCGCGGCCGTTGCCGACGTGCGAGGCCAGGTCGCGCCAGGCGTCGAGCCGGCCGGCGTGCTCGCCGCCGGCCTGCCAGTAGCGCCGCCAGTAGCGCAGGGCGAGGTCCTGCTCGCGGGCGGTCTGCCTGGCCTCGAAGGAGTCCACCGCCCAGTCGTCGGGGAACACGCGCACCAGCAGCTCGGTGCGGGTGAACCGGTACTCCACGCGCACCGGCCCGAGCAGCACGGGGAACGCGTCGCTGAGCGGGGGAGCGGCGGGCGGGGGCGGGCCGGTCGCCGCCCCGGCCGCCCCGGTCGTGGTGTCAGCCATCCCCGAGCATCTCCCTCGCGTGCACGGCGACCAGCACGGGCGCCTGGTAGAGGATGTAGGCGACGTCGGCGGCGTTGAGCTGGGCGTTCCAGGTCAGCGCCTTGTCCTCGGCGTACTGGTCGGCCTTCTCCACGTCCGCCGGGTCGGTGGGCGGGGTGAGCACCAGCGTCGGCGTGTTGGCGTCGAAGCGGATGTAGCCCGGCTGCGCGCCGTTGGTTGCGGGCAGCACGTCCGGCCAGGCGAGGTCGTTCCACACCTCGAGCAGCCCGTCGCGCTCGATGTCCAGGCCGAACCGGGGGTCGCCGGGGCGCTCCTTGATGACGAAGAACCAGCCCGGGTCGTCGTTCGGGTTGGCACCGGTGCCGCCGCGCGCCTGCTCCTCGGTGAGGTCGAAGCCGAAGAAGTAGATGTCGGGCTCGACCTTCGCGTCGAACAGCGGCATCCGCACCTTGGCGTGCGGCGGGTCGGCCTCCTCGGCCGGGGTGAGCGCGACCAGCCTGCGCTCCTGGGTCGGGTCGATGCTGCCGTCGGGATGCCGGCGCCAGTCGGCGCGGTGCGCGTAGATCACCGCGGTCGGGTACTTCTTCAGCAGCTCGCCGCGGATCACCAGGACAAGGTCCTCCACCGACGGGCCGCGGTTGTTGTGCTGCCCGAGCTTGGAGGCCTTGTCCCAGGTGTGGATCGGCGGGATGTCGCGCAGGCGCTCGCTGCGCGCCTGCGCGGTCTCGCCCGGCAGCGGCAGCACCGAGCGCACGTCCCAGAACTGCCGGAACACGCTGCCGCGCTGGTCGGTCGGGTACTCCCGCCACAGCAGCTCGCGGGCCATCTCGTGGTTCAGCCCGACCAGGTAGGACTCGATGAAGCGCGGGTTGGTCTCCAGCAGCGTGATGCTGTTGGGCGGGACCAGGTTGACGTTGGGGCAGAACAGCTCCGGCGACAGGTCGACCAGCGGGCGGAACGTCGGCAGGTCGATCACCGGGTAGGCCATGACCTCGCCGAGCGTGTCCGGCTGCTGCAGGGCGAGGGCGCGCAGCCCGACGTGCGGCGGCTCGATCGGCCCGTCGCCGCCGCCGTCACCGTCGGCGGGCAGCAACCGCTCGGGCAGCGCGATGCCGCCGAGCGCACGGCGTGGCACCGTCAGGTCGGGATGCAGGCCCTCAAGGGTGGCGTCGGCGGCCGCGGGCAGGTCGACGCTCGTGCGCGGCGGGACCTCGCCCGCGTGGAACGCCGAGTTGAACGCGCCGTACGCCTCGTTCAGGGCCTGCTTGAACTTGACGGCCTCGGCGCTGTCGGCGCCGCCGCCGTGCGGGTGCACGCCGTCACCGGGCAGGGAGACGACGAAGTCCGAGCTGGTCGGCAGGTCGGGGACGGGGTTGGGCACCGGGTCGGGGAGCAGCAGCCGCTCGCCGCCGGTCACCTTGGGGATCTCGATGATCGGGCCGGCCAGCACCTGCTCCAGCGCGTCCACGGTGACCACGGCGGGCGGCGCCACCTTCGGCGGCGCGGCGGTGACCTCCCCGGCGTTCATCCGCTCCAGCAGCTCCTGCCGCCCGGGCGGCGGCCCGCCGCCCGCCGCGTCCGCGGCGCCGGCCGCGCCCGCGGTGAGGTCGCTGCCGGGGCCGGGGCCGAACGGCAGGTTGCGCATCAGCTTGGAGCCCGGCCGGGTGACGCGCCGCATCACCGGCGACAGCGGGGTCGCGGCCACGACGCTGTCGGCGAAGCTGGCGGCGAGCGTGGCCGGCGCCGCGGCGGCGGCGGCGAGGCCCGCCTGCGCGGGCACGACCCGCGCCTGCAGCGGCGCGCTCACCGCCAGCATCAGCCCGGACGCGGCCACGCGCAGCGGCTCCAGGTGGTTGGCGTGGTGCACGAACGCGACCTCGCGGGCGAACTGGGCGGCCCGGATGCGCTTGTTCGCCTCCAGCACGTCGCCGAGCTGGTCCCAGGCGGCCTGCATGAACTCCTCTTCGTGCCCGCGCACGACCCGCCCGCCGGTCCCGGCCGGCACCCGGAAGCGCGGGTCGAGGTTCAGCTCATGCACCCAGTTGTCGTTCGGCGTCACCGGCGTGCCGTCACGCTCGGTCAGCAGCCGGGAGGTCAGCGCGTGCCAGCGCCCGTACAGCGGCGGCGTGACCAGCGGGTCCGGGTCGGCCGGCGTGACCGCCTGCGACGCGGCGAAGCTCGCGGCCACGGCCGCCAGCCGCTGGTGGGCCGCCTGCGCCGTCTGGCCCATGTAGTCGTCGCCGAGGTCGACGAGCGCGGCGAGCGCCTGCTGGAACGGGTGCGGGTAGGGCTGGTCCCAGTTCTCGAAGCGCTGCCGCTCGGCCAGCTCGTCCGGGTCCAGGGCCGTGTCCGGCACCTTGAGCGCGCCGCCCAGCCGCAGCACGCCGCCGAGCTGCGGGTCGGTGGTGATGCCCGGCAGCCCCGCGCCGGGCTGGCGCACGTCCATGTCGCGGTTGCCCACGCGCGCGTCCACCGTGCGCGGCTTCAGCAGCCGCACCAGGTACTCGAAGTCGCCGACCGGCGCGGTGCGGAACTGCCAGCGGCGGTAGTAGCACAGGCTGGCCGACTCCGGCCGGTCCGGGTAGTCGACCCAGCTCGACTGCAGCGCCCCGGGCGAGCCCGCCGGGTCCAGGCCGAGTCCGGCCAGCCGCCCGGTCTCGAACGCAGGCACCAGGAACGCGTGGTAGCCGGACTCCGGGTCCAGCCGCCGCGGGCACATGACCCGGGAGCAGGCCAGGTCCGGGTTCTCGGCGAGCACCGCGGCCAGCCGCGGCAGCACCGCCGCCATGTCGTTGGACACCGTCTCGGTGGCCGACGCGGTCACCGTGCGGTTGGCGTGCACGTGCGCCCAGGCGCCGGTCTGGTCCGGGGGCGGCAGCGTGGCGAGGTTGCCGACCTCGACGAACGGCAGCGGCCGGCCGGGCAGCGTGCCCTTGTCGGTGAACTCGTCGTCGGTGAGCACGACCAGCGCCAGCCAGGGCCGCAGCCGCCCGGTCGCCGGGTCGACGACGTCCGGGCTGTAGCGCCAGGGGAAGTCCTCCTCGTAGAACTCGATGAACGGCAGGAAGTTCGGGTCGAAGTTGGTGATCTGGTCGCGCGGGTCGGTGCGCACGATCGCGCGCGGGTCGACCCCGACGACGTCGCCCGGCCCGTACAGCGCCACGTCGTGCTGGATGGGCTGGGTCAGCGTGCCACCACCGGCGACCGCCGTGCCCTCCGCTCGCAGCGACACCGTGACGCTCGCCCGCGCCGCCGCCCCCGGCGGCTGCGTGATCCGGCTGGCGATGCCGCGCCGCAGCCAGGACAGGAACGAGTACGCGCTGGCGGTCACGGTGCCACCTCCACGGCGGGGATGACGTGCAGCTCCTCGACCCGGTTGGGGTCGGCGGCGAGCAGGGTGTCCAGGTGGGCGCGGGCCTGCGCCTGGCTGCCGAACACCGGCCCGTCGGCGGTGTTGTCCCTGGTCGACGCGACCACGTAGGCGTCGCCGGGCACCGTGATGCGGTCGCTGAACGGCTGGCGCAGGACGCGCTCGGCCTGCGCCAGCGGCGACCGGGTGACGCTCGCGCCGCCCAGGAAGTGGTCGAACAGGGTCGCGTTGTAGGTCACCAGGCTGCTGGCCTGGCGGCCGACGTTGTCGATGACGATCTCCTCGTAGCGGGCGCTGCGGCGCACCGCGCGGAACGAGGCCATTGCCGCGCCGTAGGGCGACAGCTCCACGCCCGCGTGCTCGCGCTCGAAGGCGGGCAGCGACAGCTTCTGCGCGTCGCTGAGGTTCTGGAACTGCGCCAGCGCGAACATGTCGACCGCGTCGGACACCTTCACCAGCCCGCCGCCGTCCACCTCGACCTGGCAGCGGGACACGTCGGCGGCACGCTCGCTGCCCACCTTGTCCACCCGGATGTCCAGCGGCACGACCCGCTGCTGCACGAACAGCGTGCCCAGCGGGTGCAGCACGACGTCCGCCTCGCCCTCGGCGAGCGCGCGCAGGTTGACCAGGGGCGCGCCGCCGGCCGGGTTGCGCGTCCGCCAGCTCTCCGGCTTCGAGAGCTCGGCGGCCAGCAGCGGCAGCACGTCCACCGGCGGCAGCGTGGTGTCGCGCTCCTCGCCCCAGACGACGTCGAAGTCCACGCCGATGGAGAAGAACAGCAGCGAGATCGACGCGGTGCCCTTGGCCTCCCACGGCGTCGGCCCCGACAGCGTGAGGTCGAGCGAGACGCTGAACAGGCCGATGCCGAACACCTTGACCGACACGCCCGCGGAGATGCCGACGACGAACTTGAACGGGGAGAACTGGAACAGCGCGTCGAAGCCGATGTGGCCCTCGACGCTGATCGCGCTGAACCCGAAGAACAGCTCCGCGTGCGCGCCGAACTGGACGGTGTTGCTGGTCACGGCGAAGTAGCCGTCCACGCCGATGTGCGCGACGTCGGTGTTCAGCAGGTTGATCGAGATGCGCCGGGGTGCGGGGAACGGCAGTGGCGGCGCCTTGAACGCCGGGTGGAAGCCGCCGACGCTCAGGACGAAGTCCGGCTGCTCGCCGTAGGCGAACAGCAGGCCCAGCTCGCCCTCGATGGTGATCGTCAGGACGCGCGAGTGGTACAGCGCCGCGAAGAACCACAGCCGCTGCTTGTCGAACTCGATCGCGCCCGCGAAGTTGACCTGCAGCAGCAGGATCGCCTCGTCCTCGGTGGGCAGCGCGACCTTGAGCACGCCGAGGATCGCGATGTTGCCGGGGATCTCGATGATCAGCCCGAGCGAGACGCTGACCAGCGTGGGCGTGCCCCAGCCGAGCTTGGCCATCGGGCCGATCAGGAAGATGCCGTCCTGCGGCGGGAAGAACGCCTTGAGGTCGGACAGGATGCGCGGCGCGTTGGCGATGACGTCGCGGGGGAACATCACCGACTCGATCGCGCCGGTGCGCACGCCCTCCACGATCGCGTCCAGCCGCATGCCGCGGTTGAGTCCGATGATCCCGCCGACGGCCAGCAGCGTGAACCCGTAGCCGAGCTGCAGCCCGCCGGGGAACTCGGCGGTGATGACCAGCAGCAGCGAGAAGCCGGTGGAGCCGTCGGGCATCCGCGTGGTGATCAGGCCGATCGCCTTGAGCCCCAGGAAGTCGGCGAACTCCAGCTCCAGCGCGCCGGCGTACTCGCCGGCGTCGGGGTCGAAGCTCAAGAAGCCGCCGCCGGTGACCACCCCGGCGTCCACGGCGAGCCCGACCCCGGTGGGCGGCCTGAACCCGAAGACGAGGTCCGCCGGGCCGAGGTTCCCCCCGCCGGCGGGGAACGACAGCGTGGCGAGCAGGCCGAGGCGGTCCACACTGGCCCTGATCGGCCCGAGGTTGGCGGCGAACCCCGCCGACAGCTCGACCGGCACGGTGCCGTCGCTGATCGAGGCGCGCAGGTAGATCGCCTGCAGCTCGACCGGGCCGATGTCGACGTGCACGGGAATCTGGATCTGCAGGCCGCCGGAGCCGTGGAAGCGCAGCCCGCCGTCGGGCGTGAACGTGAACCCGACGCCGAACTCGGTCTCCAGGTGGATGCCGCTGAGCAGCGTGGCGATGAAGCCGTCGCCGCCGGAGGAGTCGATGACCAGCTTCCCGCCGGTGATCTCGCCGTCCGCGGTGGGCGCGGCGGTGGCGCTGCCGCCGGCGGTGTCCACGGTCGCCGTGACGCCCGCGTCGAGCTGCGCCGAGGCGAACTCCAGACGGCTGCCGCCGGCCGTGCCGAGCAGCAGGAACGGCGCGGGCGGCTGGGCCTTCACGCCGACGGTGGCCGCGGCGCTGAGGGTGCCCGACGGCGGCTGCAGGGTGACGTCGAACGGCGGGCGGATCTCCCCGCCGGTCTCGGCGGGCAGCGTGCCGCTCAGCGTCCCGTGCAGCGACCAGGTGGGCGGCGACAGCGGGAAGTCGAAGTCGCCGGTGCCCTGGCCGGGCAGGACCACGCCGAGCTTGAGGCCCTGGCCGTCGGCGGTGGGCTCCAAGTCGAACGCGAAGAACTGCAGCGACGGCGGGGTGGTCGCGGTCGCGGGCGTGAGCATCACCGGCAGCCCGACCGCGCCCATCGCCGACTCGAGCACGGTCAGCAGCCGCGCCGCGTCGAAGGCCGGCGTGCCCCACCCGTAGAGGGTCTGCAGGTGCGCGACCGGGTTGGTGACCGCGGGCACCACCCGGTCCAGGTGCACGCCGATCGACTCGAACGGCGGGCGCGTGAGGTCGTCCGGGTCGCCCGGATGGAAGGTGCGCTCCAGCACGCCGAAGACCTCCAGCACGGCGGCCACCGGCTTGGACAGCTCCAGCAGGTCGGCGAGCAGCAGGTCGGTGAGCTTGCCCGGCAGGTTGCTCACCAGCTCGTCGACCTGCGCCTGGGTGATGCCGGGCAGCGTCGGCCCGGCCGTCTGGATGGCGCCGGCCAGCTCGGGGAACGCGGCGGTGACCCGCCCGCACTGGGTCAGCAGGGCCAGCGAGGCGGCGACGATCGCGGTGTCGTCGCCGCCCTCGATCGCGGTCACCAGGTTCGCGGTCAGGCTCTGCAGCTGGTTGCCGACGGTGAAGATCGTCTGCCTGGCGGCGGTGATCTGCGGCTGGGTGAGGAACTGGTCGGGGAAGTGCACGCCGAGCAGGTCGAAGGTGTCCAGCGCGCCGTCGTCGCCGAACCGGTTGGTGGCCCTGCCGAGGACCCCGGCCAGCTCGATCGCCAGATGCTCGAGGCTGCCCGCCTGGTCAGCCATCGACCAGCTCCCGCGTCCCGAGGGCGGCGACGATCTGCGCGTAGCTGCGCCCGCCGAGGTCGGGCAGGACGGCCCGCACGCGCTCCAGGTCGGTGCGCAGCGCCGCCGAGCCGCTGCGCGCGAGCGCGGCGCGCACCCGGTCCACCGCCCGCATCAGCGGCTCGCCGTCGAGCGTCGCGGGCAGCGTGCGGCCCGGGTCGGCGGGCAGGCGCAGCAGCAGCTGCATGAGGGCGGCCCCGCCGCCGCGGTGCCAGGCGATGGTGACGCGCCGGTCGCGGTCGATCAGCCGGATCACCTCCTCGCGATGGGCCTGCCAGGCGTCCAGCAGCAGCCGGCCGGTGTCGCCGGCGGCGAGGTCGCCGAGTACGCGGCTGACGGTCGCCGGCGCCGGCGGCACGTCGGAGAACCACGGCTGCCCCAGCGGGACGCGCCCGTCCGCGCCGTTGAAGGCCGACCGTTCCGCGGGATCGGCGCCGACCAGCTCGGCCACCTCCTGCGGCACCGCGACGAACGTCGCGCCGGGGACCGTGTGGACCTGGTTGGGACCGGTGGCGACCGCGACCGCGACGGTCAGCCCGTCGGCGTCGTGCAGCCGCTTCAGCACGTGGTCGATGTGGTAGGCGAAGGCGTTGCCCTCGTCGTCGCGCTGAAAGATCAGCCCGACGACCTCGTTGGCGCCGTTCACCAGCGCGGACCCGGAGTCGCCTTCGATCGCGAAGAAGGTGACGTCGAACGTGCCCGCGTCAGGGTTCGGGTTGGGGCTGACGATGATCAGGTTGTCGTTCTCGTGGGTGGTGGCGTCCAGCCCGATGACCGTGCCGCCGGTCACCCCGGAGCGCTGGCCGCGCTTGGTCACCTTGTACGGGTTGGGGCCGGTGACCTCGGCCTGCTCGAGGGTGTGCGGGCCGGCGACCAGGCCCAGCTCGACGATCTCCGCCTTCCACTTCATGCCGGGCGACAGCCTGACCAGCGCCTCGTCGCGGTCGTCGCTCTTGCCGCCGCCGGCGAACACGCCGATGACGTCGTTGCAGCACTTGCTGCTGGAGTCGTTGCCGTCAGGCTGGCCGACCTTGGTCACGTTCTTGGTCACCGAGGTGATGTCCGGCGCGTGGACGACGTGCATGTTCGTCAGGGCGTAGCCGACCTCGTGGTTGCCCGGCTCCCACAGCAGGCAGCCGAGCGTGCCGTGGCCGTTGCTGCCCACGGTGGTGAGCTGCCCGCCGCCGACCACCGGGCGGTAGGTGGTCCCGTCCCGGCCGACCGTCAGCGGGTGGATCACGCCGGTCCGGTCCACCGGCGGCGGGTCGGCCAGCGGGACCGGGTCGCCCCCGACGGCCACGTCGGTGGTCACCCCGTCGATGTCCGGCGGGATCAGCTCGTCGGGCGGCACCTGCTCGGCCGGGAGCTTGCGTCGGACGAACACCCTGATGGCGGGCTCGCCGGTCGGCCGGCCTCCGACCAGCTTCGGGCCGACGGCGACCGCGACCACGTTCGGGATCGCCAGCAGGCGCTCGGTCGCGTCCCGCTTGACGCGGGCGACCAGCTCCGGATCGTGCGGAGTCTCGGGCATGACGCCTCCTCAGCGCGCGGCGAGCGCGGCCAGGACCTGGTCGTAGGTGAGGGCGGCGGGGTCGGGCAGCGCGGCGAGCGCCCGGTCCAGCGCGCGGCGCAGCGCCGGTGAGGCGTTGGCGTGGAGGACCGCGTGGATGCGCTCGACGCGCCGCAGCGGCGGCTCGCCGGCGACCGTGGCGGGCATCGCCAGCGCCGGGTCGGCGGCCATGCGGACCAGCGTCTGCAGCAGGGCCGGCCCGCCGCCGCGGTGCCACGCGACGGTCACCCGGCGGCGGTGGTTGACCAGCTCGAGCAGCTCCTGGTGGTGGTCGACCCAGAGCGCACGCAGGTCGCGTCCGGCTGCGGAGGCGGCCAGGTCGGCGCCCACGCGGTCCAGCGCCGGCGTCGCCGGCCCCGGTGCGCCCGCCAGCGCCGGCGCGAGCGCGGTCGGCGCGGCCACAGCCGGGGCGCCCGGCACCTTGTTGACCACGCCGTTCTGGGTCGCGGTCGCCAGCGCGACCGGCAGGTGGTCGACCGCCTGGAACTGGGCGATGATGTCCGCGATCGGCAGCTCGAGGCCCTTGTTGAGCTGCCCGGCCACGCTGCCCGCGAAATGCAGCGCGACGACCTCGTTGGCGGTGTTGACCACCGCGGACCCGGAGTCGCCGTGGTCGGAGAAGTACAGGGGCTTGTTGGCCGGGACGCCCGCGTTCGGGTTGGGCTTGACGACCATCACGTTGTGCCGGGTGATCCCGGCCGTGGTCTGGGTCGTGTTGACGGCCTCCACGATGCCGCCGGTCAGCCGGGTCCGCGCGCCGCGCTTGCGCACCTGGTAGGTGAGCGGCGCCGCCTCGGCCGGCGTCACCGTGTGCGGCCCGGTCACCACGCCGATCTCGGTGATCTCCGCCAGCCACTCGCTGCCCGGCTTGAGCTGGATCAGCGCGGCGTCGCGGATCGTGTCCTTCCCGCCCGCGACGAACGTGCCGATGATGTGCGAGCAGCACTTGGTGGGCCCGTCGGCGTTGGTGGGCTGGCCGAGCTTGGTGGTGTTCGCCACCGGTGTGGCCCCGCCGGTCGCGGCGACCACGACGTGGAAGTTGGTCAGCGCGTAGATCTTGTTGGCGTCGGCGGTGTTCTTCAGGAAACAGCCGAGCGTGCCCATCCCCGAGCCGCTCAGGGCGACCTCGACGCGGGCCCCGCCGGTCAGCGGCCGGAACTTCGTGTCGTCGGTGTCGTTGTCGGCGACCAGGGGCGAGCCGGGCGGCGGCGGCGGCGCCTGCGGCGGCGGCGCGACCGCTGGGCCCGCCGTGGTCTGCTCGATCGCCTCGGGCAGCTCGCACACGTCCACGCCAACGCCCTCGAACTGCGGCGGGAGCGTCTCGCCCGGCGTCAGCTCCGCGGCCGGCCGCTTGCGCGCGACGAAGACCTTGAGCACCAGCTCACCGGTGGGCCGGCCGCCGCGCTCCCGGCCGCCGAGGCCGACCGCGGTGACGCCGGGAATTGACAGGAACTGCGCGGCAGCACGATTTTTCACTGCCAGTAACCGGTCGTCAGGCATGACGGAGACTCCTCTCCGCTGGCGCCGGTCCCTCGCGCTGGCGGACCGCGAACGTCCCCGGACAGTCGGGACCTCGAATCACAGCACCTTCTGGAGCCCCTGTCCACAGGACACTCAGCCGACTCGGCCATTCCTTCGCCGGCAGGCCGAATCTGCGGAAAGCGATCAACGTGCGACGGTGCTTCCCAGCCGGCCGCAGGAGGTGACCTGGAATTGCGCGGTCGATCTGCTGACGCGCGGAACCGGCTCTTCCAGGAAAATGAGGCGGAGAACGCCAGAAGCTCCTGACCCGACAGTGATGGTCGTTCAGACATGGCGAATAGTAGCCATTTCCGGAATTCGTTGGTTCACGTCTCTGGTGTCGATGAGGCCGGCAATCGCCATCGGCACATGAGCTGCGATCAGTGCCGGCGATCCGACTGGCAGGGCGCCACACGAAGGTTCGGCGCGACGGCTACCGCCGGATCCCGGTGCCCTGATGCCGGGAGTGCGCAGGTACGAATCGTGGGGCAGGGCCCAGGACTCGCGGCGTCTCCAGCGGTTCCCTGAGCGGCCGCGGATCGGGCCGAGGTCGGCGTCTGCTCAGGTGCCGCCGATGACGGCGCCGAACTCGTCGAAGCCGCCCAACTCGTCCAGGCCGCCGGGATCGCTCGGGTTCGCGGCGGTCTCTGGTTTGGACGACACCTGATCCTCGGGTGGAGCCAGGGGCGCGAGCGGGGTGGTGGCCGGCGGCGGCTCGGCGGGCGCGCCCACCGTCGCGTCGAGCGGTGTCCGCTCCTGGGTCCCGGGGTCTTCGTGGAGCGGCTGCGGCGCGCGATCGGGTGCGTGCTCGCGCTCCTGTGCCGGTGCGGCCGGCTGCGTATTGGGGGCGAGGTAGATCATGGAGTCGGCGATCCGGAACGGGTGCGTGACCGTGGCCATGAACGAGTCCTGCGGGCTGGTCGCGACACGCTCGCGCAGCTCGTCCTGCTCGAAGCTCACGTCAACCCGGTCCTCTCCGTAGAAGTGCAGGACCCTCGTGTCGATGCCGCGCGCCGCCACTTCCTTGTTGACGGTGTCGTCCCCGGGCGCGTAGCCGTTGTGCGCCTCGCCGTCCAGGATGACCATCCGCAGGGTCTTGTCGGCGTCCAGCCGGTCGACGACCTCGTCGGCCCAGTACCGGTTGCGTGCGTAGTGATCGGGGATCTGCGCCCGTTCCGCCTCGATCTGCTCGGCGACAGGTGTGTCCAGTCCCAGCACCGACCACCCTCGCGACTTCACCTGGGAGTAGATGTCGAAGTACTCCGCGGCCATATTCTGGTTGCGGTTCCAGTAGGTCTCGAGGAACTTCCGCACCGCGGCGGCGTCGTCGGTGTCGAAGCCGCGCGGCAGCATCTCCATCCCCAAGGCCCTGAAGCCAAGGTCCTCCAGCGCTTGCAGCGTGGACTTGAACGCCGCCTTGTCCTGCGTGGAGAAGTGGTCGTCGCCCACGAACACGGCCCGCGCGTCGCCGACCGCGGTCCGCAGGTCCACCGGCTCGGACGGGCCCAGCCGCGGCGGCTCCGGGACTGCCGTCCTGCCCGAGGACAGCAACGACTCCAAGACCGAGAGCAGCCAGCGGATCGGGGAGGTCTCGGACTCCCGCTCGCGCGCGGTGATCTGGTCGTGCACGGTGTCGTACTGCCGATGGAGCTCATCGAGGAACGCCTCCTGCTCGGCGGTTCGGGTCCCGGGCAGGAGCGCGAGGCTCTCGATCTTGTACGCCAAGTGGCCTCGCCGCATCGTGAGCTCGTGCAGGCTCGGTCGCCTGGCCGCGGGAGCGGCCGCGCCGGGCCCGGCCGGCGTCTGGGTCCGCTGCCGGGGGTCGCGCTGCTCGGGGAGCAGCGCCTGTGCCAGCCGGGGCATCGTGGCGTCGCCGGGGGGGATGCCGCCGGGTCCGGACTGTCCGGGCGCCGGGCCCGGCTCGGTCGCGACCTGGTCGAGCACGGCTGCCGCCTGGCGCAGCGGCGCGCCGCTGCGCCACTCGGCGTGCGCGTCGCCGGCCGTCGGGGTGGCCGTCCCAGGTCCGGTCAGGTCCGCGGCGGCACGCACGGGTGCGGGTGCGGCGAGCCCGCGGGCGGCCACGACGCCCTGACCGGCGACGCCGGCCAGTAGCGTGAGCGCGCCGAGCAGCAGGGCTGCGGTCAGTACCCGGAGCGCGACGCCGACCGCCCGCGTGGTCCCGGCTGGCCGGGTGGCGGGCATCCGGCGGACGGCTGGCGTGGATCGGGACAAGGGCGATCGTGGGCTGCACCGAGGACCGGTGACGCCAAGGGCTGCACACAGCGTAGCCCCGGGAGGGATCGAGACGGTCACGTCCGGGTTGCGGGACGGGCACGGCGGCGCCGGGAAATGCGGCCTTGACCAGGGAGATCGAAGGCTCCTGCCCGAGGTGGAGGGGTGCCAGAGACCTTTCGTGAATCCTGTGTACCCCGAAACAGACAATCGGAGCGATGAACTGCGTGTCGAGTGCAGCGAGCAGGATCGAGGTGTGCAACTCCCGCCGTACCGCTCCACCAGCAGTGAACGCCGACTCGTCATCTGCCTCGCGGCAGTGGCGACCGCGTCGTCCTCGGCGGTGAACGGTCTGGGTCTGGGGGCTTGATGGTCCTGGTGTCGGGCACGAGCGCGCTCGTGGGAATGGTCGGCGGCAGGCTGCCGCATCGCCACGCTCGACGGTCCACGCGAGCAGGGACGCCGCCTGGCCGCCGGTTCCTGACCTGGTCGGCTTGCGGGCGGTCAGGGCGCGTGCGGTAATGGCGTGACCTGCCACGACCCCAGCGAGCCGATGGGAAGCGACCTTCGCGTCCTGCTTGTGCGGCACGGCCAGTCGATGGGCAACGCCGACATCGGCACCTACCGGCACACGCCCGACCACGCCGTGCCGCTGTCGCCCCGTGGACTGGAGCAGGCGCGCCGGGCAGGTTACGCCATCAGCGCCTTCTACCAGCGCCTCGACCGGGTCGAGCGTCCCCCCCGGCGGGTGAGCCGCGGCCGCCGCGGCGCTCAGGTCCAGAGGTTGATGCCGAAGCCGCTGCTGGCGAGCGTCCGCTGCGCGTCGGCCAGGCCGGGAGCGACTTCGAGCGGAGGTTGAAGCCGACCTCGCCGCAGAGGGCGTCATCCTTGTTGGCCGATCCACTCCCTCCTGTCGTGTCGACAGCTTGGTGGTCAGCGGGCCGACAGGTGGCGCTCCACGCGCATGACCTTGCCAACGATGGCGATGTCGTCTGACTCGATCGGTGCGTAGGCGGGGTTCGCCGGGAGGAGTCGCGGGCGTCCTTGGCTGAGGTCGAGCCGCTTGACCGTGGCGCGGCGACCGAGCCCGGTCTCGTCCGGCACGGAGGCGAGGACCGTGTCGCCGTGGTTGGCGTGGGGTTGGGCGCGCACGGTAACGGCGTCACCGTTGAGGATGGCGGCGTCGATCATGGAGTTACCGTCCGCGCGGATCCGGAAGACTTGGCCTTCTGTGAGCCCGTGGCCGGACGCATACAGCGCGTCGTCGATCTGCGATGTCGTGGTTGGGGGACCGGCGGCGACCGCGAACTCGGCGAGGTTCCCATCGTGCCCGGCGCCCTGGAGTGGTCCCCCGATGATCTTGAACGAGCGGGCCTTGCCTTCGCTCCGGTGGACCCAGCCAGCTTCCCGCAAGGCGGTCAGGTGGGAGTTCACGGTGGAGACGGCGAGACGTGCCGCTCTTGCCAACTCTCGTTCAGAGGGGTGTTGCCCGGTCGCGATCAGGCGGCATAGCGTTTCGTACACCCTATAGGCCGCCGCGCCGACGTTCTCCATCAGCGCCTCCTGTGGGTGGCTGCTGGCGCACAGTCTCGAACGCCAGTTCGAATCTCGTCAAGTGAAACATCTCCGGAGCGCAAGCGGCGCTTCCAGCTCGCGGCGGACCTGCTGCACGAGAGTCTGACAGCGTTCGTGCTGTCAGCGGCTGACGAGCGGGCCGCGCGGGTGCTGGCCGAGCATCAGGTCACCGTGCTGCCGGCGGCGTTCTTCGACGAGTTCTTCGACGCGGTTGCCGCCGTGCCGAACGAGGCCCTGGTCGAGCTGGGGCGCGGTTCCCGGCCGTTCACGCGCCGGTGAGCGACCGCCCGCGGTTCATCTCGGAACGGTTCGATCCCGCACGCCACGATGTCGAGCGCTTCGACTGCGGCGAGCCGGACCTGGACGCGTGGCTGCGGACCTCGGCCATGTCGGCGCGCGTGCGCGGGTGGCGCAGACGTTCGTGTGGACCAGCGGCCCGTCTCGCTGTGGCGTTGTGTCCGCTCAGGGCAAGGAAGTTGTTATCGAGTGTGCCGAGTTGATCGAGGCGTCGGATGGCGAAGCTGTCGGAGGAGAAGGCACGACGCGCGGCCAACCGGCGTCGCAAGGCGGCCTTGGCCGCTCCGGAACGCGAAGCCTATGAGGCCGCTGAGGCGGAATTCAGGCGCCGTCACGCTGACTGTCACGCTATCCGCTGGTCGGTGTCGGGTTCCCGGACGGCTCATTGCGGATTCTGCTGTTCGCCACCGCCGCTCAGTGAGCAGCAACTTGAAGCCATCGCGAAGCTCCTCGTCGGCGTGGGCCGGCCGGATCCCGCGGAGCTGGACACTTGGCGGCTCACATTGACCTGCGATCATGTCATCGACAAGACCCAGCATTCGTCCAACACGTACTGGTCCGGGTTGACCACGCACTGCTCAACCTGCGGCCAGACCCGCGGGATCGTCGCCTCCGAGAAGCTGCCGCCAAGTCACGCTCGCCGCGCAGCCGAGCAGCGCCGCCTGGCCGTGCAGCTCGACGAGGCCCGCCTGAGCTGATCGCCCTTGCCTGAAGGAAAACCCTCCAGGCCCTCGGTGACCAGCGTCCCGGACGGCGGTCTTGGTGATGAACCAAGTCCGTGTCATCCGCGCCGGCGAGGCCCGAGGTGATCTCCTCCGTGAGCTTGTCGGCGA
>DATFRI010000024.1:0-9096 GCA_035263405.1 Actinomycetes bacterium
TCCCAGCGGCAGCAGCGTCTGGGTCAGCAGGTCGAACAGCACGTAGGGGCTGCGGACGACACGGCGTGCGCGCAGCATCCAGCTCAGCTCGCGGAACCAGCTCCGGTTCCAGCGCACCTGCTGGCGGAAATAGGCCGAGAGCGACGAGGGGACGGTGGTCCGGGCCGTCGCGTCGGGCGCGTAGACCGAGCGATGTTCGCGCCGGCCGTCGCCGGTGAGCACGAGGATGGTCGCGTGGATGTCGTCGCCCGAGGTGCACTGGCGGCCGAGGAATTCTTGACTGAGATAGCGGGCCCAGTGCGGTTCGAGCGCCGACCGCCGGTAGGCGGAGAACGGACCCGCGCAGCACAGCACCGCCCCGAAGAATCCCTGCGCGGCCCGTTCCTGCTCGAACCGTATCCGGTACCGCTCGTCGATGAGCTGGGTCAGCCAGTTGTCGGCGGCGTTGTGGACCCGGATGCTCCCGGTCGCGGCGCCCACCGTCCCGTCGCGGAACTGGTCGACGAGCGCCTGGAGGGTGGAGGGGTCGATCCGGGTGTCCGAATCGATCATCAGCACCAGCTCACCGCTGCCCTCACGGACGGCGGCGTCCTGCGCCTTGCGCTTGCCCTGGTGCGGGCGGCCGGTCAGGACCGTCCAGCCGGGCCGGGCCCGGAAGCGCCCGTAGACCGGCTCGAGCTCCTCGAGGTTCGCCGATCCGTCGTCGACCAGCCACACGTTCCACTCGCCGCCGTACAGGCTCCCGGCCTGCACCAGCGCGTCGCAGCAGGCCCCGAGCGTCTCCGGGGTCTCGTTGTAGGAGGCGACCACGACGTCGACGGAGGGGCGATAGATTCCCGCATGCGGCGCCGACCGGAGCACGGACCTGGACCGGGCGGCGTAGCGGGCTTGGAGGTGGAAGTACGCGAGCGCCCAGGCCGAATGGAAAGCGGCCAGTGCCGACGGCTTGGTGAGGAGGTCGTCCAACAAGGTCAATCGGTGCTCCCAGCAGGAAGAGCGACGGCCGCAACGCTCTGCGAACCTATGGGGCGGCGAGGACTCCGGACTCGACCGGCGTCCCCATGCCATTACCCGTTACCCTGCGGCGGGAATCAGATGCCCGCGACCCCCGGTGCGTGAGCAGCGGTCGCAGCGTGGTCGTCCGACCACCTGGAACGTGCGGCACGGAATCCAATCAGCAGTCACCTCCGAGCGTCGCAGAACCTCACAGAGCTGCAGGAGCTGACGCCACCGGAGGGCGAAGCTTCGCAGACAACCGCGCCCGCGTCCAATGGACGACCCCCCGGTCGGCAACCCGGTGCGCCGGTCACGTCCACCCTGTTAGGACGAGGCATACAGGACGAACGGTGCGATACACCCGCTACGATCAGGGGTTGCACCCTCACCCCCCGCAGGGGACCTTTCCGACGAGGAGGACGCCACATGGCCCCTGACCCGGGCCCCCTCCCGGTCGATCTGGCCCAACGAACCGTGGTCGTGACGGGCGCGGCCCGCGGCATCGGCCTGACCATCACGCAACGCCTGCTGCGGTGCCGCTCACGCGTGATCGCCATCGACAAGGACGGGGACGCGCTGCACACCATGCTCGGCGGCGACCGCTCCTGCCGGTGCATCGTCGAGGATCTCGCCGAGTGCGACCTCGCCCAGCTCGCCAAGGACATCCTCCACCAGGACCCCGACGTGCAGCTGATCGTGCACAACGCGGGGATGACCACCCGCCACGGCTTCTCCGAGCTGGACGAACGCAGCTTCGACGCCGTCCACCGCACCAACCTGCGGACGCCGCTGTTCCTGACCAAGTACCTCCTCCGGCCGCTGCTGGAAGGCGCCAGCACCACCCGCCACGCGGTGCCACGGACCGGCTCGGTCGTGCTCATCTCCTCGCTGCACGACTCGCACAACTCCGGCCGGCCGCAGTACAGCACCAGCAAGGCGGCGCTGACGATGCTCGCGAGCGAGCTGGCCGAGGAGCTGGGTCCGTTCGGGATCAGGGTCAACGTGATCTCCCCGGGCGCGATCCGTACCCACCCCGAACCGGACACGCCGGAGCAGGTCGCCAAGTACCAACGCCTCATCCCGAGGATCCCGCTGCGGCGTGCCGGCAGCCCGGAGGACGTCGCCCGGCTCGCGGTGATCCTCTTGAGCGACAGCCACAGCGGCTACCTCACGGGTGAGACCATCCGGCTGGATGGCGGTCTGTCGTTGCCTTCCTGGGCGAGCCCTCCGGAGGCCCGCCGGGCCGGGTGGCAGGACACCTGACCTGCCGCGGCATCGCCGGGCGTGGCGCGGTGCCGCCGGCCGCGCGGGCCGGCGGCACCGCCCGCCGTGGACGACAGCGGCCGGCGACGTGCGTCACCGGCCGCTTCGGTCGCCCCTCGCCCCAGGGGTTCTCGTGGTCTGCTAGTGCCAGTGCTCGTGGTAGGGGTCACGGTAGTGATAGTGGCCGCCCGAAGGCGTCATGATGGCCAGCACCGCGATCCCGGCCACCACCCAGATCAGCACGCTGCTACCGCGATCGTCGGCGTCGGGAGCCGAGGTGCTCTGGATGTCGGCCTCGGCCCTGGCGGGCTTGCCGGCCGCCTGCGACGACCGGGTGCCGGCGAACGCACCCGCCGGGACGAGGATCAGCAGCGCCGCGGCGATCGCCGCGGCGAGCAGCCAGCGCCGAAGTCGTCTCTGCGAGGTCGTGGTGGTCCGGGCAGCGCGCATGGGCTCCTCCTTGCTCGCTGGCCGTATGGTTCGTCGTGCCAGGAGCATGATCGGCCCGGGCGCCCCCGGCGGCAGTCGCGGCGGCGACACGCACATCGTCGAGTAGCCGACCCCCCGGCTGTCACCTGGGCGACAGGAGCCCGCGGACGTGCGTCACCGGCTCTCGGGAACGCCAGGTCCCGATTCGGTCAGCCGCCGAGCACGGCGGCGAGCACCCCCGCGGTGTCGCACAGGTCCTCCAGGACGGCGTCGGCGCCGGCCGCGGCCAGCTCGCCGGCGCCGAACCGGCCGGTCGCCACCGCCACCACCCGCGCGCCGCCCTGGACGCCCGCGGCGACGTCCAGCGGCGTGTCGCCGATCAGCACGGTCTGGTCGGGGCCGAAGGCGACGCCGTGCTTGGCCTCGGCCCTGCGGCGGGCGACCGCCACCAGCTCGGGTCGCCGCCGGTGGTCCGATCCGTAGCCGCCCACCTCCAGGTCGAGGTACCGCTCCAGCCCGAACGCGGCCAGCTTCGCCAGCGCGTTGGCCTCGACGTTCCCGGTCAGCAGGGACTGGAGGACCTCCGGGCGCCGGTGCAGGGCGGCGAGCGCCCTGGCGGCGCCGGGCAGCGCGCGGCCGTTCGCCCGGACCTGGTCGATCCGGTCGGCGAGCGCGCGTACCAGCGCGGTCGCGAACGCCGGCAGGTGCCGCTCGCCGTCGGCCACCCCGTGCAGGGCGAGGACCTCGAGGGTGATCTCGTGGTCGGTGCGGCCCGCCATCGACACCATCCCGGCCAGTGGCGCGTCCGGGACGCGGCCGAGCACCGCCTCGAACGCCGCGTCGAACGCCTCCGCGCCCACGCCGCCCACGTCCACCAGCGTCCCGTCCACGTCCCAGAGGACCAGCACCCGCATCCCGTCACTCCTCGCGCCGGCCGGATCGGCCCAGCACCACGCGCGCGATCCCGGCGGATTTGGCAGATCGCCGAGCAGCGCCAACAATGGCTTCCCGTCCTGATTCTCTTCTCCTCCCAAGGAGTGGCGTCCCTGATGCAGGATCCGTACGACGCGATGCAGGACCCGGACGAGCTGGAGTTCCCCGAGGACGTGGACCCGGCCGAGATGACCGAGCCTCTGGAGGACGACCTGGTCGCCGAGGACGGCATCGACCTCGGGCTCGACCCGGACCTGTCCGTGATGTCCTTCGACGAAGGCCAGGAGATCACCTTCGAGTGACGGTGTCCGCGATGCCGCACGACCACCGGTGCGCCCCCCCAGCCGGGCATCGCGGGCACCCCCTCCTCGCAGGCGCAGGCCGGCGCCGACCGGCGTCCGCCGGCGCTCGCACGCTTGGCACCGCGCCCCCGGCGGTAGCCTCCATGAATGGACCCGACGGGCACGCAGCCGACCCGGCCTGAGCTTCTGGGCACCTTCGGCATGGTCGCCTCCACCCACTGGCTGGCGTCGGCCTCGGGCATGGCGGTGCTCGAGCGGGGCGGCAACGCGTTCGACGCGGCGGTCGCCGCCGGCTTCGTGCTGCAGGTGGTCGAGCCGCACCTCAACGGCCCCGGCGGGGAGGCGCCGATCCTGTTCGCACCGGCGGGCGGCGCGGTCCGGGTGATCGCCGGGCAGGGAGCGGCGCCCCGGTCCGCCAGCGTCGGCCACTTCCGCGACCTCGGTCTGGAGGCCGTCCCCGGCAACGGGCTGCTGCCCGCCTGCGTCCCCGGGGCGTTCGGCGCGTGGATGCGACTCGCCGGGCACGGCCGGCTGCGCCTGCGCGAGCTGCTCGGGTACGCGATCGGCTACGCCGAGCACGGCCAGCCCCTGCTGGCGGGCGCGAGCCAGGCGATCGCCGGCGCCGCCGACCTGTTCCGCGCCGACTGGGCCGGCTCGGCCGCGCTGTGGCTGCCGGGAGGCAGGGAGCCGGCCGCCGGCGAGCTGGTCCGCAACCCCGCGCTGGCCGCGACCTGGCGGCGTGTCGTGGACCAGGCCGAGGCGGCCACCGGCGACCGCGACGGCCAGGTCGAGGCCGCCTGCGCCGCCTTCTACGAGGGCTTCGTCGCCGAGGCGATCGCCCGCTGGCTGGAGCGCACGCCGGCGCTGGACGTCACCGGCCGCCGGCACCGCGGGCTGCTCGCCTACGACGACCTGGCGGGTTGGCGGGCGCCGGTCGAGGACCCGGCGACGCTCGGGTACGGCCGCTGGACGGTGTGCAAGACCGGGCCGTGGGGGCAGGGCCCGGTGTTCCTGCAGCAGCTCGCGCTGCTGGAGGGCTTCGACGTGGCCGCCATGGACCCGCTCGGCCCCGAGTTCGTCCACACGGTCGCCGAGTGCGCCAAGCTCGCGTTCGCCGACCGGGAGGCCTGGTACGGCGACCCGGCCGCCGTGGACGTGCCCCTGGCCGGCCTGCTCGACGCCGGGTACGCGGCCGCGCGCAGGGCGCTGGTGGGACCCGACGCCTCGCTCCGGCTGCGTCCCGGCAGCCCCGACGGGCGCGCGCCGCGGCTGCCCGCGTCCGTCGCGGTGGGGCCGCTCGCGGGCGGCGGCGGCGGCGAGCCGGCGCTCGGCCCGGGAGACACCTGCCACCTGGACGTGATCGACCAGGAGGGGAACATCGTCGCCGCGACGCCGAGCGGCGGCTGGCTGCAGGGCTCCCCGGCCATCCCCGACCTCGGCTTCTGCCTCGGCACCCGCGGGCAGATGTTCTGGCTGGAGGAGGGGCTGCCGAGCACGCTCGCGCCGGGCAGGCGGCCACGCACCACGCTCAGCCCGTCGCTGGCGCTGTTCGACGGCGAGCCCTGCCTGGCGTTCGGCACCCCCGGCGGCGACCAGCAGGACCAGTGGACCGTGCCGTTCTGGCTGCGGCACGTCCACCACGGCATGGACCTGCAGGCGGCGATCGACGCGCCCGCGTTCCACACGCGCTCGTTCCCCTCCAGCTTCTTCCCGCGCGCGACCTCCCCGGGCGAGCTGGTCGTCGAGGACCGCCTGGGGCCGGCGACGCTGCGGGAGCTGGCCCGGCGCGGGCACCGGCTGACCGTGAGCGGCCCCTGGTCGCTCGGACGCATCAGCGCCGCGGGCCGGGACCCCTCCAGCCGCCTGCTCAAGGCCGCCGCCAACCCGCGCGGGCGGCAGGGCTACGCGGTCGGCCGGTAGCGGGCGGGATCAGCCCGGTCCGGGCGGGGGCGGCTGCCGGGTGAGAGTGCGCACATGGCCGTCCGGGGCGCCGAGCAGGACCTCGTGGGCCATGCCGAGGAACAGGCCGTGCTCGACCACGCCGACGGTGGCCTTGAGCGCGGCGCCCAGGCCGCCGAGGTCGCCGGGGGGGACCGCGCAGTCGAGCAGCAGGTGGCCCTCCTCGGTGACGACCGGGCGTCCCGCGGGGTCCCCGCGCGGGACCGCGGCCGGGACCAGGGCGAGCAGGCGGCGGCGGGTGTCCTGCCAGGCGTAGCGGACGACCTCGACCGGCAGCGGGAACGCGGTGCCGAGCCTGCCGACGAGCTTGTGGTCCTCCGCCGCGATCACCACGCGCGCCGCCGCGGTCGCGATGAGCTTCTCGCGCAGCAGCGCGCCACCGCCGCCCTTGAGCAGGTTCAGCTCGTGGTCCACCTCGTCGGCGCCGTCGATGGCCAGCTCGGGGGTGAGCGTACCGTCCAGCTCGACGAGCTGGATCCCGGCGGCGACGGCGAGCGCGGCGGTCTGCGCCGAGCCGGTCGCGGCGCGGACCGGCGGCGCCAGCGGCCGGCGGCCGAGCAGCTCGATCACCGAGAAGACCGCCCGGCCGGAGCCGAGCCCGATCGTCATCCCCGGCCCGACCCGCGCGGCCACCGCGTGCGCGACCGCGGCCCGCGCCGGGTCGTCCAGCCAGACCGCCACGGCAGCGTTCCTCCCGCGTGAGGGTGTGCGACGGCCGCAGCGTACGGTACCGGCCGCGGTCGGGCGGCCGCTCAGTACAGGAACATCGGCTTGCCGGTGACCTGGCGGACCAGCGGGCGGTAGCGCTTCTCGTCGTAGAGCGCGTCGACGTCCACGCGCTTGACGCCCTGCATGATCGTCTCGACCGGGACGGTGGTGTAGGTGCCGCTGCGCAGCGCGACCATCTGGTTGCTGGACTCGCGGTCGATCAGGTCCATGGCCATGTTCGCGTAGTTCACCGCCACCATCAGGTCCAGCGCGTCCGGCGCGCCCGAGCGCATCAGGTAGCCGACCTGCTGGTAGACGATGTCCTGGCCGGTGAGCTGCTTGAGGACGTCGCCGGTCGCCAGGCCGATCCCGCCGAGCTTGCGGTGCCCGTACGCGTCGGCGTCCCCCCACTCGTGGATCTGGCCGTCGAGCATGGTGGCACCCTCGGAGATGGTCACCATCGCGTAGTTCGAGGGGTTGTGGGCCTTGTCCTCCATGAGGTAGTCGGCGAGCAGCTGCGGGTCGTACGGGACCTCGGAGATGATCGCCCGGTCCACCCCCGAGAGGTAGGCCGACAGCAGCGAGGTCTCCCCGCAGTTGCGCCCGAACAGCTCGACGACCGCGATGCGCTCGTGCGAGCCGGTCGAGGTGCGCAGCTGGTGGATGAAGCTCACGCTGCGGGTGACCGCGGTCGAGAAGCCGATGCAGTAGTCGGTGCCGTACACGTCGTTGTCCATCGTCTTGGGCACGGCGACCACGTGCACGCCCTCGCGGGTGAGCCGCTCGGCGTAGGACAGCGTGTCGTCGCCGCCGATCGCGACCAGCCAGTCCAGGCCGAGCCGCTCGATCACCGCCAGGACGTGCGGGGTGAAGTCGAACGGGCCCTCGGACTCGCCCTGCCCCTGCCCGGCGAGGAAGGCGGGGACGTCCTTGGGCCTGACCTTGCCCGGGTTGGTCCGGCTGGTGTGCAGGAACGTGCCGCCGGTGCGGTCGATCGTGCGCACGTCGTTCTTGATCAGCGGCGCGGCGCAGGCGTCCTGGGACACGTCCGCGTCGAGGTCGAAGTCCAGCAGGCCGGCCCAGCCGCGCTTGATGCCGACGACCTCGTAGCCGCGCGCGGTCGCCCCGTACACGAGGCTCTTGATGCACGGGTTGAGACCGGGGACGTCGCCGCCTCCGGTCAGGACACCGATGCGCTTCATCGTTCGTCCATCTCCGATCGGGTGTGGGCGGCGGGACCGGGCCCGCCGGGAGCACGATCGCTCGCATTCCTGTTCGTGGCGTAGTTTCCCCGCCCTCGATCGGCAGCGCCAACGCGACCCCCGCCCGGCGCGCGCCTCGCGCCGCCGCCGGCCGCGCACCCGGCGGCACGAGCGCGCGGCCGGCGGACGAAGGGCGTGCGCGAGGCGCGCGACCGGGCGTCCGTGGCCCACCGCCACGGGGGGCGGGGGGCGGCGGGGCCCACTCCCGTCGCCCCCGCCGGCTCCAGACCTGCTCCCGACGTTGGAATTCCCCGCTCCCAAGGATGGGCCGCGCGCGCGGCCGGCGGCACCCGCGATCAGCCTCGAATCGGGCGGCGGACCACCTCATCCGTGCCTGGGTACTTCGGGTAGGGACGTCCGGCACGTCCGGCGTGCCGGACCACGCCCGCGCCGCGGCCGGGCCGGCGGCAGGGTCAGCCCGGAGCCCGACGCCCGGACGTGGTCACTCGGGGGCGCGGTCCAGGCCGCGCTGGATGGCGTAGCGCATCAGCTCGTAGCGCTTGTGCAGCTGGAGCTTGGTGAGGATGTTCTGGACGTGGTTCTGGACCGTCTTGACGCTGATGACCAGGCGCTCGGCGATCTCGCGGTAGGTGTAGCCCTTGGCGACCAGGCGCAGCACCTCGGTCTCGCGTGCCGTCAGGCCGGGCTCGTTGCTCGGGCCGGCGCGGCTCATCCGGCGGAACTCGCCGAGGACGAGCGCGGCGAGCGAGGACGAGAACACCGGCTCGCCGCCGTGCACGCGCCGCACGGCCGCGGCCAGCTCCTCGGCGGTGGAGTTCTTGAGCAGGTAGCCGCTGGCGCCGACCTTGATCGCCTCCAGCACGTCGGCCTCGGCCGCCGACGCGGACAGGACCAGCACCTTGACGTGCGGGGACTCCTCGACGATGCGCCGGATCGCCTCGGTGCCGCTCACCGTCGGCAGGTTGAGGTCCATGAGGATCAGGTCCGGCATGGTCTCGCGTGCCCGCTGGATCGCGTCGCCGCCGTCGGCCGCCTCGGCGACCACCGTCACGCCGCCGGCCGCCTGGAGGTCCGCGCGCACGCCGTCGCGCCAGACCGGATGGTCGTCGACGATCATGACCCGGACGCCGCCCGCCTCAGCCACGGTCCGCCACCTCCCCGGGCACCGGCACCCGCAGCTCGACCTCGGTCCCGCGACCGGGGGCGCTGTCCACCCGCATGCTCCCGCCGAGCTGCTCGACCCGCCCCTTGACGCTCCACAGCAGACCCATCTTGCCTGCCGC
>DATFRI010000025.1:0-4166 GCA_035263405.1 Actinomycetes bacterium
GCAGGCTGCCGTCACCGAGGAAGTAGCCGAGCAACCACAGCAGGTCCACCGAGGTCTCGGTAGGTGCGCGGGTGCGTCCGCTACGGTCGACCAGCTGCGGCAGGCGCAGCGTGGTGCCGAAGTCAGGCAGCGTGCGCGGCACCGCGACCAGGTCGCCGACGCGCAGCTCGCCGACGGTCTTCCAGGCGCGGCGGTAGCGGCTGCGCACCCGGCCGGGCTTGCGGCCGTCCTCGAGCACCAGCACGGGGTGGTTGTCGGTCGCTCGGATCGTGCGCCCGCCCACTTTGACCTCGTAGGTCTGGCGGACGTCGGTCTGGCCGCCCGCCCGCACCGCCGCCAGGACGAACCGGCCGGTGTCCTCGTCGAGTGAAAACACGCGGTCGCCGGACGCGACGTCCTTGATCGGGACCAGGCCGCGGTTGGCGGTCCAGACGCGCGTCCCGCCCACAAGGCATTCATACTGCGCGGCCACGCCCGCGATGAGGCGCTGCTTCTCCGCCTCCGGGATACCGAGGCGGTCGTAGGTGGTCTTGATGTCCTCGGGGAGGTCGTCCCAGCTGGCCGCCTGCTTCTCGGTGGCGCGCAGGAAGTAGTAGATGTCGTCGAAGTCGATGGTCGACAGGTCGGCGCCCCAGCTCGGCATCGGGCGGCGGTAGAAGTAGTCGAGCGCCTTGTGGCGGAACGCGCGCATCCACTCCGGCTCGCCCTTCATCTGGGAGATCTCCTCGACGACGTCGTGGGAGAGCCCCTTCCTGGGGGTGAAGACCGACCGCACGGGGTCGTGCCAGCCGAACTTGTACGAGCCGAGCTCGACGTTCTCGGGGCGCACGTTGATGCGCTCGGGCTCGTTCGGCGAGCCGGCGGTGCTCAGGTCTCGAGCGTCAGTCGCCATCAGGCGGTGCTCCTTGCTGCCGGGTTGGTCGGTGATCCGGCCGGTCGTGCCGGGTCGGTGCCGGGTCGGGCGAGCCGCGGGCCGGGTCGCCTCGGGGATGCCGCCGGGGCCACCGAGGTGACGCAGCGGACCGCGCCGCCGACGATCGTGGCCTCGCGGACCACGCTGGTGCCGAGCAGGCGCTCGAACAGCGCGGCCTCCGAGGTGCAGACGTCGGGGTGCGCGGCGGCGATGTGCTCCACGGTGCAGTTGTGCTGGCAGAGGCGCAACCCGTCTGGGGTCTGCTCGACCTCGGCCATGAACCCCTGCTCGCTGAGGGCGTCGGCGAGGTGGCGGGCGCGCTCGGCCACGTCCGCCCCGCTGACGCGCGGGGAGTAGCGGGCCGCGAGCTGCTCGTTGCGCCAGGCCAGGAACGCGTGCAGGGCACGCCCGTCGGCAGCTCCGAGGAAGCTCAGCGCCTCGGCGGCGAGCTCGTCGTAGTGGCGCGGGAAGGTCTCCAGGCCGGCGTCGGTGAGCCGGTACAGCGCGGCCGGGCGGCCGCGGGCGGGCTTCTCCACGGAGGCCTCGACCAGGCCGTCGCGCTCCAGGGCGACGAGGTGCCGGCGGATGCCGACGACGCTCAGGTCGAGCTGCTTGGCGAGCTGCGGCGCCGAGCGGCGTCCGTGCCGCCGCAGCAGCAGCAGGATCCGCTCCCTGGTGCCCCCACGGCCCTGACCGGTGGTCTGCGCGGTCATCGAGACCCTCCTGCACGCCGCACGGCGAACCCTGTCGTCGTGCCCTGACCGGTTCGGACGAATTAAGGAAACATCAATATTTCCCATGAAGGGTACCGGGGGGCGCGCATGCGGCGCAACCAGCGGCGTCAGCCCGCCAGGCCACCCAGGCGCCGCGGGTCTGTCACGATGGACCTTGGTACGAACCGAGGCGGATGCCTCCTCCTGATGCTGATGGAGCCGATCGTGATGCGACCGACCACGGCGCGGGCCTGGGCCCGACGGGCCGTGCTCGCCTGCCTGCTCGCCCTCCTTGCCCTATTGGCGCTCGTCCCGGCGGCGGGCGCGCAGTCCTACGTCGACCGGGCGGCCCAGGCGCTGGCCGGCGACCCGGTGTACGTCGACCCGGCCGCGACCGGCCAGCTCGACCAGGCGGCCGCGGACCGCGTGCGCCAGCACATCCGCGACAGCGGCGAGCCGATCTACGTCGCGGTCCTGCCCGACCAGGCGCGCGACCAGGCCGGCGGCTCCACGACGGAGCTGGCGCGCCAGATCTTCGGGACCCTGCGGCGCAACGGCGCGCTCGCGGTCGTGGCCGGGGACTCGTTCGCGGGCGGCGGGAACTTCAGCAAGTTCAGCGCGCGCGAGATCGCGCAGGAGGTGCAGCGGGACAACCAGGGCAAGCCGGCGGAGGCGCTGCTGACCGATTTCGTCGACCGGGTGGGCCAGGAGGCCGCGGGCGGCTCGGGATCCTCGGAGTCGTCGGGCTCGGGCGGCGGGTTGGGCGCGCGGCTGCCGCTGATCCTGCTGGTGATCGGCGGCGGCGCGCTCGGGTTGGTGTTCCTGCGCAGCCGCCGCAGGCGCGAGGAGCGGCGCCGCCGGGAGTTCGCCGACGTGCGCGCGGCGGCCGAGGAGGACCTGGTCGCGCTCGGTGACGACATCCGCGCGCTGGACATCGACGTGGCGATGCCGAACGCGGACCCGAAGGCGGTCGAGGACTACCGGGCCGCGCTCGACAGCTACCAGGGCGCCTCGAGCGCGTTCGACCGGGCGCGGCGTCCGGAGGACCTCGCGCCGGTCACCGCCGCGCTGGAGGAGGGCCGCTTCCGGATGGCGTCGGCCAAGGCGCGGCTCGCGGGCGAGCCGCCGCCGGAGCGCCGGCCGCCGTGCTTCTTCGACCCGCGCCACGGCCCGTCGGTGACCGACGTGGAGTGGGCGCCGCCCGGCGGCCCGCCGCGCCCGGTGCCGGCGTGCGCCGCCGACGCGCAGCGGGTCCGCGAGGGCCTGGAGCCGGCGGCGCGGCAGGTGATGGTGAACAACACGCCCATGCCGTACTGGAACGCCCCTGGCGCGTTCGGGCCCTGGGCCGGCGGCTACTTCGGCGGCGCGGGCGGCGGGCTGCTCACGGGGCTGCTGCTCGGGACCGCGCTCGGCGGCGGCTTCGGCTGGGGCGGCGGCTGGGGCGGGTACGGCGCCGGTGCCGGCGGCGACTTCGGGGGCGGCGGGGACTTCGGCGGCGGGGACTTCTGACGGCCCGGCCCGGCCGGCCGCCTGTCGGGCCGCTGAAGGTGTCCGCGATGCCTTCTGACCACAGGTGGACGCCCCCGAAGAAGGGCGTCGCGGACACCTTCACTCAGGGTCGGGCGCGGCGGCCGGCGCGACCGCACCGGCGCACGCGGCGATCAGGGCGGCCAGCAGCACCGCCAGGCCGAGGGCGGCCGGGAGGCCGGCGAGCTCGGCGGCGAAGCCGATCACCGGCGGGCCCACCAGGGCACCGGCGTAGCCGAGGCTCACCACCCGCGCGATCACCACGCCGCCCCTGCTCGCGTCGAGGTTGCCCGCGGCGCTGAACGCGACCGGGACGACGCACGCGAGGCCCGCGCCGAGCAGGCCGAAGCCCAGCACGCCGCCGACCGGCCGGTCGGCGAGCAGGCCGAGGCCGAACCCGAACGCGGCGACCAGGCTGCCCGCCCGCACCAGCCGGACCGGCCCGAGCCGGGCGGTCAGCCGGTCGCCGACCAGGCGGCCGGCCGCCATGGCCAGCGAGAACGCGGCGAACCCCGCGGCGGCGGACCCGGCGCCGGTGCCCAGCTGGTCGCGCAGGTAGACCGCGCTCCAGTCCGCGGCGGTGCCCTCGGCGCAGAACGAGCAGAACGCGATCAGGCTCAGCGCCAGCACCGGCCGCGACCACCCGGCACCGCCGCCGTGGCGCGCCCGGGGTTCCGGGCGCGCGGGCGACGCGTCCACCGCACCAGGCAGCAGCCGGCGCGTGGCCGGGACCGCGATCCCGGCGGTGACGAGCGCCGTCAGCAGCAAGTGCGCCCGGACGTCCAGGGCCGCGCGCGCGGCGAGCCCCCCGGCGACCGCCCCCGCGACCCCGGCGACGCTCCACAGTCCGTGGAAGCCGGACATGATCGGCCGCCCGTAGCGCCGCTCGACGACGACGCCGTGGGCGTTCATGGCGGCGTCCAGCACCCCGGCGGCAGCGCCGAGCGCGATCATGGCGAGCGCCAGCCCCGGCAGGTCCGGCGCCAGGGCGACCAGCGGCAGCGCCGAGCACA
>DATFRI010000026.1:0-16088 GCA_035263405.1 Actinomycetes bacterium
ATCTCCTGGGCGGTGACCATCACCGTCTTGGGCAGCCCGCTGGCCAGCTCCCGCCCGCGGATCTCGGTCTTGGGCTCCTCGCCGGAGGGCGGCGGGCACGCGCTCCCGATCGAGATCTTGACCTGCTCGGCGGTGCGCTCCCCGATCACCAGCGCGTACTCGCGGCGCACATACTGCTGGATGGCCGCGTCCTGGTCGAAGCCGCCGACCCGGATCGCCTTGCAGACCACGATCCCACCCATCGAGATGCAGGCCACCTCGGTGGTCCCGCCGCCGACGTCCACCACGAGGTTGCCCGACGGCTCGTGGACCGGCAGCCCGGCGCCGATCGCCGCCGCCATCGGCTCCTCGATCAGGTAGGTCGCCTTCGCGCCGGCCTGGGCCGCGGCCTCCTGGACCGCCCGGCGCTCGACCTCGGTGATCGCCGAGGGGACGCAGATGACCGCCCTGGGACGGCTGGCGAACCGCACGGCGCCGACCTGCTGCAGCAGCAGCTTGAACAGTCGCGCCGTGGTGTCGAAGTCGGAGATCGCCCCGCCGCGCAGCGGGTGGACGGCGATGATGTGCGCGGGCGTGCGCCCGATCATGGCGTGCGCGTCGTCGCCCATCGCGAGGATGTCGCCGGTCTTCTGGTTGATGGCGATCACGGTCGGCTGGTTGAGCTGGATGCCCTTGCCGCGCACGTACACCAGCGTGTTGGCGGTGCCGAGGTCGATCGCCAGGCTGCGGGTCATCGCCGATCCCCTCGCCTCGACCGGGACGGAGCGCGGCTGCCGCTCGCGCCGCAACGGCAGGATGCGTCAGGACGGTTGCGGTACGAGTGCGTGCTTCGCGACGCCTGGAGTATGCGGGATGCCACAGGGATGCGCCAACCAGGGGTCCGAGCCGCCACGTCGGATGATGCGGGCACCCGCGTCACCGCCGCCGGACCCGGCGCCGGGCGGCCGCCATCATCGCCGCGGTCGCCACGCCGGCGGCGACGCCCCGGTAGACGTCCGCCCTGCGGACCGTCAGGCGACCGAGCACGAGCGCGTCGCGCCTGCGGCGCCCGGCCTCGCCGAGCGCCGCGGCGGTGGACACGGACGGCGCCCAGCCCTCGGCGGCCAGCCGGCCGGCGTCCAGCACCCAGGGATGCGCGAGGTAGCGCAGCTGGCCGGGTGGCGCGGCGGCGACCCCCAGCTCCCACAGGCGCTCCGCGCCCGCGCGGGCGAGCTGCTCGGGCACGACGACGCGCCGCCGGCCGGCGAGCCGGGCGGCCTCGCTGGCCGCCACGTGGTCGGCAGGGGCGACGTTGTACACCCCGCTCGAGGTTCCGCGGACGGCCAGCAGCAGGGCGCTGGTCGCGTCGGCCGGGTGCAGGGCCTGGACGGGCGGGTCGGTCCCGCGCACCCCCAGCAGCGCCGGCGCCTGCAGCCCCCTGGCCAGGAACGTCCCCCACTCCGGCGCCCACACCGCGGCCGGGCGCAGCACGACCGTCGCCGGGCCGCGCAGCCGCAGCACGCGCCCTTCGAGCTCCGCGAGCCGCCCGGCGGCCGGGAAGTCCGCGGTCGGCCGCAGGGGGTCCTGCTCGCGCAGCGGGACGGGGTTGTCGGCGTGGGCGCCGTACACCACGCCGCTGGACCACAGGACCAGCCGCTCCGTCCTGCCCGCAGCCTGGACGCCCTCCAGCAGCCGGTCGAGGTCGGCGAGCATCGCGGCGCCGTGCGCCTCCTGGTCGCGGGCACCGACGTCCAGCCACGGGAAGACGACCACCACCTGGGCACCCTCGACCTGGGCCGCCAGCCGGTCGCGCCCGGTCAGCCGCGCGTACTCGAACTTCGGGCCGAGCAGGGGCGGGGCGCTCGACGCAAGCCCGAGCACCCGCGTCACGTCCGGCTCGGCCTCCAGGGCCAGCGCCAGGGCACGGGCAGCCGGGTGCGACGCCCCGACCAGGGCGACGGTGCGATCCACGGCCTCTCCTTCCGGCGGGTCGACGGCGGCGGCAGGAGCACAGGCTACCCGCAACCAGGCCGCGCACACGGCCCGCGCGCGGGACTACGATGGCGGGCATGAGTGACACCCCACCCGCCGGCGGTGGTGACCTGTTCGGGCGCATCCCGCTGTTCCGGGAGTTCGCCCGCCTCCTCGCCGGCGCCAGCGGGCCGGTCAACTGGGAGCTCGCACGCCAGGTCGCCGTCGCCACCGCGGCGGGGGCCGAGATCCTCGGGCAGGTCGCGGCCCTGCCCGACCCGTCGGTGTCGCGCCCGGACGCCGCCGAGCGCGGCCGCTGGGACGAGCACCTGCGACTGGCGGAGCTGTGGCTGGAGCCCTGCACCACCCTGCCGGGCGACGTCGCCGTCTCGGCGCGTCCCCGGGGCCGGTCGGACTGGGCCGAGTGGGCGCTGGGCGGCATGCCGCCGCTGGTGGAGCCGGTGGCACGGCGCATGGGCGGCGCGCTCGGCGCGCACACCGACCTCGGTGGCGGCGAGCTGGACGCCATGGTCGAGCGCATCGGCGGCCTGCTGTTCGGCATCCAGGTCGGGATGGCGGTCGGGCAGCTCGCCCGGACGGTCGCCGTCCACTACGAGCTGACGCTGCCGATGCGCGAGCGCGCCAGCCTGGTGGTCATCCCTGAGAACGTCGCCGCGCTGGAGCGCTCGACGGGCCTGCCCGGCGACCAGCTCCGCCTCTTCCTCGCGACCCATCAGCTGGTGCGCTGGCGGGTGATCCAGGGCGTCGGGTGGTTCCGCGAGCACCTCGCCCGGCTGCTGGAGGAGGTCGCCGCGGCGGTGGAGCCGGACGCCTCGGGGCTCGCCGACCGGTTCGGCTCGCTGGACATCTCCAGGCCCGAGGAACTCCAGGAGCTGCTGGAGGGCGACCTGCTCGGCCGCGCGGGCTCGCCGGCGCTGCAGGCGGCGCTCGGTCGCCTCGAGGTGCTGCTGGCGCTGGCCGAGGGGTACGCCGACGTCGTCAGCGCCCGGGCGCTCGGCGGCCGTCTGCCGGCCCTTGCGGCGCTCCAGGCGGCGCTGCGCCGCCGCAACCAGGCGCCCGACGGGCCGGCCGCGCTGTTCGCGACCCTGCTGCACGCCGATCCCAAGCAGGCGGCGGGCACCCGCGGCGCGTCGTTCTGCTCAGCGGTGCTGGCCGCCACCGACGTCACGCGGCTGGACCGGGTGTGGGCGCACCCCAACTTCCTCCCGACGCCGCAGGAGCTGGACCTCCCGGGGAACTGGCTCGAGCGGATGGGCCTGGTCGGCGGCGAGCCGGTGGACCTCGACGCAGGACTGCGCGAGCTGCTCGAGTCGGGCGGCGACGCCGGTGCGCCGGAGGGGGACGATCCCACGCGGGACGACGGACCCGCCGGCCGGACGCCCTAGCAAGGCAGGCGCGAGCGCCCGCACGATCCAGCCATCACCACCGTGACCTGCGCAGCCTGCCCGGGTCGGTAGGACTCGTCCGGTCCGTTCTGGATCCCCGCCGCATCCGGCGGCAAAGTTTTTTGGTTCCACAGCCAGTTCGTTCCGATCGAGCAGGTCATCAATAGCCCATGGCGCGTCGTCCCCACCGATGTCCCCAGCGGCAGCCGGCTTGTCCACAGGCTTGGCAGGGATCATCCCCAGCGTTGACGGAGTTGTCCCCAGTCCTGTCCACAGACGGGCCGGCCGGCGCTTTGACGACCGCCGAGCGCCCGTGCGACGCTGCCTGCGCGACGGGACCACCGACAAGGCACCGGCCCTCGCTCTGTAAGGGGAAGGCAGAGCGCGGGCACGACCGGAAACGGGGGTCCCGTTCGCATCTACCAGGAAAGACGCTCCTCCGGCGGGGCGGTCCAGGGAAGGTCAGGCGGATACTGTCCCGTCCCGGTCCCGTCAGGCAACCCGCTCAACCATCGCGAGCGCGCCCACCCCGGCCTTGAGCAGCTGCCAGTACCCGGTCTCCACGTCCAGCTGCCGCTTGGTCCTCGTCCGCCCATCCGCACACCCTCCGTGGAGCAGGAGCGTTGCGACAAGCGCCAGAACCCACGCGTCTCGCCAAGGGGTCGGTTTTCGAGCGCCGTTGACGGAAATGTGGGCCAGATCCAGAACCAGCGTTCACCCGTCGCCGACAGGCCTGTAGACGAAGAACGAACTCATCTCGTTGCCCGCCTGCTCCTGGTCCGTCCCGCGAATGCGATCTGCCATGGCCACCGGGCTGCTTGCCCGCGTGGCCGCTTGGAGACCGATGCTGCCGCGGGAACGCTCTTCGCAACACACGATGGCCACCTCCGAGCGGTCGGAGACGGTCGGGTGGGTGGCCTTGGTGTGTCCGGTGTAGGGGATCCCCGCACCCGCCAGTGCCATTGCGGCGGCAACCACCACGGCGGCGATCGCGGCCCTGGCTCGAGTCATGCCCGCCCTCCTTCGAAGCACGTCTACCCGACAGCTATTCGGCCGAGCACCGCCATTCGGATTGGCCGCGGGGCAGATGCAACGGGCGAGCGCGAAGCTGCGCCCCACCGGTAGCCCCAGGCGACCAGCCAGCCGTCACCACTGCCGTGCCACATCCACCGGACAACGGCGGTCGATCACGGTCAACGACGGAGGATCCGTCCGGTCAGCTCCAGTGCAGGCGGACCCTGCCGGGACCGGAGTCCACCAGGATCGCGTAGGTCCGGGCCGGGTCCCCGCCGCTGCGCCACACGCCGCCGGCCCGCCGCAGGTCACGACCGCCGAGATCCGCGCTGACCGGCCCGTGCAGCCGCAGCTCGATCCCGGCGTTGCGGGGCAGGTAGATGTCGACCAGGCCGCCGGTGAGGCGGACGTCCACGCGGGTCCGGGCCGCCGGCGCGCCCAGGCGCAGCGCCAGGCGTGCCAGGCCGGCGTCGACCCTGGCGCCGTGCAGGTTCAGCCGCTGCAGGTCCAGGTCGCCGGTGATCGAGTCGGCGTCGAGCTCCAGCCGCCAGGGCAGCGCGGTCGACAGCGCCACGTTCCAGTCGCTGCCACGGTTGCGCGCCAGGAGGCCGCGCTGCGCGGGGGCGCGCAGATCCACGACCGCCGAGGACCCGTTGGTGGTCACCCCGCTCTGCGGCCGCCCGGACGACAGCAGCTCGGCCTCGAACAGCCCGGGACCGCCGGACCCGACCCGCAGCTGCCCGTTGCCCAGCGTGGCACGCAGGGTCCCCTCGGCCGCGCCCGGAGGGACCGCGGCCCGGACCGTGATCCGCGTCAGCGGATTCGGCGGGGAGGCGGCCATCAGCACCGGTCCCGCGAGCGCCACCGCGATCGTCGCGATCCCGATGCCGCGGAGGGCCGGCGCGTGGAGGCTGCGGCCGATCCAGCCGAGCCCGGCGCCGACGAGGGCGACCGGGACCGCCAGCGCGACCGTCTGCGCCACGGACGTGACCAGCAGCCCGAGCACGACCAGGACGATCGCCAGGCCTGCCGCCAGCGGGACCAGTCCCGGCCAGAGCGGCCGCCGCGGCCGCGCGACCGGATCCCTCGCCCCGGCCGGGGGCGGGGCTGCGGTCGGGGCGGCCGGCCGGGCCCCGGGCGGAGCCGACTCGGCCGTGTCCGGACCCGGCGGGCCGGTCACGTCCAGCGCCGGCAGGTCCAGCGCCGGCAGGTCCAGCGCCGGCCGTCCGTTCCCCGTAGGCTTCGAGCTCACCCGTCCCTCCCCAGTCACGCCCCGCGCGAGTCACGCCCCGCGCGCAGGCTCAATCAAGCCTGAAGGACGGTGCTCCGGGCAAGTCGGACGGTGCCAGCCCTCCGGTCGTTCCGGCCGTCAGGAGGCGGCGGCTCGCAGCCGCGCCTCGACCACCCGCCCGGCGGCGAGCACGCCCGCCCGGGCCGCCGGATCCAGCCCGGGCAGCGCCGCCTCGGGCACCAGCCCGACGACCTCGCTGGCCGCGACCCCGACCCCGGCCTCCCGCGCCGCGCGCGCGACGGCGTCGTACGCGGCCGCCGGCGGGGTCACGCGGAAGTCGAGCAGGTTCATCGAGACCTGCACGCGCCCGCGGCGCGGCAGCGCGAGCCCGAGCGCGCGCACCGCCGGCAGCCCGCCGTCGCGCTCGCGCACCAACCGGGCGATCCGCCGTGCCAGCGCCAGGTCGTCGCTGGCCAGGTCGACGTTGTAGGCGACCAGGAACGGCCGCGCCCCGACCGCCGTGGCCCCCGCGCTCGGGTGCGGCGCGGGGCCGCCGACGTCCGGTGCCCGGTCCGGGTCGGCCGCGGCGCTGCGCAGCAGCTCCTCGAACCCCCCGCTCCGCACGGCCGCGAGCGCCCGCCGCTCCGGGCTGCGCGCCGCCGCCCCGTACAGGTACGCCGGGATGCCGGCCTCGGCGGCGAGCCGGCGCGCGGCGGCGCGGGCCAGCGCGACGCACGCCGGCATCCCGAGGCCGGCGAGCGGGACGAACGGCAGCACGTCCAGCGCGCCCATGCGGGGGTGCGCGCCGTCGTGGCGGCGCAGGTCGATCAGCCGGACACAGGCATGCGCCCCGGCGACCACCGCCGCCAGCAGCGCCTGCGGCGGTCCGGCGAACGTCAGCACCGAGCGGTTGTGGTCGGGATCCGAGGACCGGTCCAGCAGCAGGACGCGCGGGTCGGCGCCGCGGAACGCGGCGACGATCTCGTCGACGACCTCGGGCCGGCGCCCCTCGGACACGTTCGGCACGGCCTCGGCGAGCCCCGGCGACCCGCTCCCGCCACCCGACGGCGGCCGGCTCGCGGGCGGACCGTGGTGCTCGCTTTCGGCCAACTTGTCACACCTCGGTATGGTTGGGAGACCGCTTCCGAGGAGACCAATCGACCGACAGTGCCGCATCGTATCTTCTACGTACCCTTGTGCTGACGCCGGACTCGACGAAAGATCAGCATGCGGATTGTGTCCTCGGACAGGTGCAGAATCGGGGAAGTTGCGTGATGCTAGGCGGGAGCCGTGCACGGTCAAGGTGAGCAAGGAGATGACATGGGCGCTTACGACCCCCCCAGCCATCCGCCGTCTGCGACCTCGACCCTCCAGCGCGAGGTCTGCGACAAGTGCGGCACCCGGATGGCCTTGAAAGGTTCGGCCTACGGCTTCGAGCGCTGGGAGTGCCCCAAGTGCCACCAGGTCGTGGGCATCGATCGTGACCCCGAGGTCGGCCGGCGGTTCCAGATCAGCCGCGGCCAGCCATGGCACTACTCGCCTGACGCCTTCAAGAACTGACCGCCCCGCGCCGCCGACAGCCGGCGGCAGGCTCCTTGCTCACCACCTGACCACGCTCACCACGCGAAGGACCCGGACTGCCGGGCCCTTCGCCGTCCGCGCCGACGGGCGCGCCGGGGCCGCGGCGGTCAGCCGCCCGTGCCGGCGGCGGCGCCCAGCTCCTGCAGGCCGAGCGCCACGGGGTCCAGGTCCGCGCGCAGGAAGTCGAGCATCGCCGCCGCCCGGTCGCAGTCCTTCTCCGCGGTCACGTCGTGGCGGCGCACGCGGCAGCGCCAGCCGCGGGCGGTGAGCGCCGCGAGCGCGTCCGCCGCGGCGGCGCAGCGCTCCCGCAGGCCGTCCCCGAGGCGGCGCAGCGCGGCCGGGTCGATCTGGCTGCCCTCGCCGAGCTCCCAGCCGGCCGGCAGGTACAGGTGCAGCGTGCAACGGACCATGGTCATGCCTCCTCGGTCGTGCCTCCCGGGCGTGCGGGCGTGCGGCCGCAGCCTGCCGCAGGCCGCCGCACACCGGCCGCCGGGCGTCCCCAGCCCCGGGCCGGTGCGCGGGGGCACCGGCCGGTGCGGGCGTTCGACGCCGGGCGCGGGAACCTGCCATCCTCTGCGCCACGAGGCACCCCTGCCGGCCGCGCCCGCTCCCGCCATCGACCAGAGGCCTGCGCGTTGACGACCGTCATCCACCTGGTGCGCCACGGGCACGTCGAGAACCCCGGGCGCGTCCTGTACGGGCGGCTGCCCGGGTTCGTGCTGTCGCCGCTCGGGCGGCGGCAGGCGGAGCTGCTGCGGCTTTGGTTCGCCGAGCAGCCGCTGGCCGCGGTGGTCGCCAGCCCGATGGAGCGCGCGCGCCAGACCGCCGAGGCGATCGCCGCGGCGCACGGGCTGCCGGTCCGCACCGACGAGCGGCTGATCGAGGCCAGCAACGTGTTCGAGGGCGTCGCCGGCAGCCTGCCCTGGTACCTCCTGCGGCACCCCCGGATGCTGTGGGCCCTGCGTGACCTGCGGCGTCCCTCCTGGGGGGAGCGCCACATCGACGTCGTCGAGCGGATGCACCAGGCGGTCGACGCCGCCCGGCGGGAGCAGCCCGGCCGCGCGACCGTGCTCGTCTCCCACCAGGCCCCGATCTGGGTCGCCCGGCTCGCGTACGAGCGCCGCCCGCTCGGCCACCTGCCGCGCCGCCGCCGCTGCGCCCTGGCGAGCGTGACCACCCTTACCTTCGACGGCGACGGCGCGGTGGACGTCACCTACGCCGAGCCGGCCGCCGCCGCCGGCCAGGACGTCGAGCCCGGCCGCACCGGGGTGTAGGGCCCCGGCGGACGGGGCCTTCAGCGCGCGCCCTGCGGGGACTAGGCTCCCGGCGACGGGCGCGGCACGAGCGGCGAGGCGGGAGCATGGCGGCGGAGCACGGCATGGCCACGGCCAACGGGATCCGCGTGCACTACGTGCGCGACGGCGACGGGCCGCCGGTGGTGCTCCTGCACGGCTGGCCACAGACCTGGTACTGCTGGCGCAGGCTCGTCCCCCTGCTCGCCGGGCGCCGCACGGTGATCGCCCCGGACCTGCGCGGCTACGGTCTGAGCGACAAGCCGCCCGGCGGCTACGACAAGCGCACCATGGCGGCCGACGTCCGCGCGCTCGTGCGCGGTCTGGGTCTCGAGCGACCGGCGCTGGTGGGCCACGACCGGGGCGCCCGGGTCGCGCACCGCTGGGCACTGGACCACCCCGACGAGATCGAGCGCGTTGCCGTGCTGGACGTCATCCCCACGCGCGCCATGTTCCAGCGCCTGGACGTGCGCATCGCCCGAGGCTTCTGGCACTGGCTGTTCCACCTCCAGCCCGACCTGCCCGAGTTGCTGGCCGGGGCCGACGTGGGCCGGTACCTGCGCTGGTTCTTCGAGCGCTGGGCGCACAACCGCCCGCCGGTCGAGGAGGCGGTCGAGGAGTACGTGCGCGCCTTCTCGGCGCCCGGCGCGCTGCGGGCCGGCTTCGACGACTACCGCGCCACCTTCCCCGACGACCTGGACGCCGACGAGGCGAGCGCCGCGGCCGGGCAGCGGCTGACCATGCCCGTCCTGGCCCTGTGGGGCGCGACCGGGCTCACCGGCCAGCTGCCCGTGCTGGAGATCTGGCGGGAGTACGCCACCGACGTCGACGGCGGGGCGATCCAGGAGTGCGGCCACTTCCTGCCCGAGGAGCGGCCCGAGGAGGTGGCCGCGCGGCTGCTGCGCTTCCTCGGGGAGCCCGCGCCCGGCGGGTGAGCGCCGCCGGGCGCCGCGGCGCCTACCCCTCCGAGCCGAGCAGGCCGAGCAGGTCGTCGCCGTAGCGCTCGAGCTTGGTCGGGCCGATGCCGTCGATCGTGAGCAGCTCGCCGCGGCTGCGCGGGCGCTGGGTCGCGAGCGCCGCCAGGGTGCGGTCGTTGAACACCACGTAGGGCGGGACCTCGTCGGCCTTGGCGCGCTCCCGCCGCCACGCGCGCAGCCGGTCGGCCAGGCGGGCGTCCCCGGGGGCGGCCGCGGCCGACCGGACGCCCCCGGCCGCGGCCGACCGGGGGCGGACCCGTGCCGCCCCCGGCGGCGCCAGGTCGTCCAGGAACCGGGAGGGCCGCCGCGGCCCCTCCCGGCCGGTGGGCCCGGTGCGGCGCGCCGCGTACGACAGCCACAGGTGGGTCCTGGCGCGGGTGATGCCGACGTACAGCAGCCGCCGCTCCTCGGCGACCGCCTCGGGCGTGCCCGCCTGGCGGATCGGCAGCAGGCCTTCCTCCAGCGCCGGCAGCAGGACCGCGTCGAACTCCAGCCCCTTCGCCCGGTGATAGGTGAGCAGGTTGACCCCGCCGCCGGCGCCGTCCTCCTCGTCCCTGGCACGGCGCGCGATCTCGGCGAGGAACTCGGGCAGCCCGGCCTGGTCGTCGGCGGCCTGCATGCGCTCGGCGACGCCGAGCAGGGTGACCAGCGCCGCGTGCCGCTGGCGCGCCTCCTCGCCGGCGGGCTCGTCGTCACGGCGGAAGCCGAGCCGCTCGAACCACACGCTCTCGAGCGCGTCGACCAGGCCGCCGGCGGTCGCCCTGGACGCGCGGTTGCGCAGCAGCGCGAGCGCGCGGCGCACCTCGCCGCGGCGGAAGAACAGCTCGCCGCGGACCTGGTAGGGGATCTTGGCCCCGGCGAGCGCCTCCTCCAGCGGGGGGATCTGCGCGTTGGTCCGGACCAGGACGGCGATCTGGTCGGCCGCGACCCCCTCGGCCAGCAGCCGCCGCACCTGGTCGACCAGCGCGCCCGCCTCGGCCTCGGCGCTGGTGTGGGCGACGATCGCCGGCTCGGGCCCGTCGCCGACCGTGGCGGTCAGCCGCTTGCGCGGCGCGCCGCCGCCGTGGCGCAGCAGCCGGTTGGCCAGCGCGAGCACCTGCGGACTGGAGCGGTAGTTGTGCTCCAGGCGCACGATCCTCGCCGCCGGGTGGCGGCGGACGAAGCCGGTGAGGTACTCGCTGGACGCGCCGGTGAACGTGTAGATCGTCTGGTCCTCGTCCCCCACCACCGCCAGGTCGTCGCGGTCGCCGAGCCACGCCTCCAGCAGCGCCTGCTGCAGCGGGTTGGTGTCCTGGTACTCGTCGACCGAGAACCAGCGGTAGCGGCCGCGGACCTCGTCGGCCACGTCGGCGCGGGTCGCCAGCGCGTCCAGGGTCAGCGCGAGCATGTCCTCGAAGTCGATCCGCCCGGCGCGCGCCTTGGCCTGCTCGTAGCGGCGGAACAGCCCGGCCATCAGGTCGGGCGGGATCGGCGGGGTGCGGTCCAGCGCGGTCACGCCCTCCAGGTACGTGCCCGGGTCCAGCCGGCGTGCCTTGGCCCACTCCAGCTCGTCGGCGAGGTCCTTGATCGCGGTGAACCGGTAGCCGCCGGGCAGCGAGCGCTGCAGCCCCGACAGGATCGGCGCCTTGGACTCCAGGACCTCGGGGGGCCGCGAGTCCGACAGCCGCGGCCAGAAGTACATGAGCTGGCGGCGGGCGGCCGCGTGGAAGGTCGCCGCCCGCACCCCTGGGAACCCGAGCTCCGCCAGGCGGCCGCGCATCTCGCCGGCGGCCTTGTCGGTGAACGTCACCACCAGCGCCTGGCCCGGGTGGACCACGCCGGTGGCGATCGCGTAGGCCACCCGCCGCGTGATAACGCGGGTCTTGCCGGTGCCGGCGCCCGCGAGGATGCAGACCGGCCCGCTGGTGGCCACGACCGCCTCGCGCTGCGACTCGTTCAGGTCGTGGAGGAGGAATCGCGGGTGCATGGCCCCCGAGTCTGCCACAGCGCTCCGACCGCGCCGGGCGCCGTCAACAGGCCGCCCGGCGTGGACGGCGCGTTGCCGTGGTCGAACGTGTGTTCTATGGTGACGGTCATGGTGACCTTCAGCGGGCTGCGCGGGCAGGAGCGGCCCGACCTGACCCCGACGCTGTTCGACGTGCCCCCGGTGGTGCGCACCTTCGACACGCCGGAGTTCAACGGCGTCACCTTCTACGAGGTCGAGGCCAAGTCGCTGCTCAACCGCGTGCCCGCCGGCGAGCGGTTCCCGTTCCGCTGGACCGTGAACGTCTACCGGGGATGCGGTCATGCCTGCCGCTACTGCCAGTCGGGTGACACCCCGATCCTCATGGCCGACGGGCGCACCAGACCGCTGGCTGAGGTGCGCGTCGGGGACGCCGTCTTCGGGACCCTGTTCGACGGCAAGTACCGCCGCTACACGATCACCCAGGTGCTCGCCCACTGGTCGACGGTCAAGCGGGCCTACCGGGTCACGCTGGAGGACGGGACCACGCTCGTCGCCAGCGGCGACCACCGCTTCCTGACGGCCACTCGCGGGTGGAGGCACGTGACCGGCAGCGAGCAGGGTCGCGACCGGCGGCCGCACCTGACGCCGAGCGACAAGCTGCTGGGCACCGGGCAATTCGCGGCACCCCCGAAGGATGGGCCGGAGTACCGGCGCGGCTACCTCTGCGGGATGATCCGGGGCGACGCCCATCTCGGCTCCAGGACGTACCGGCGACCAAATGGCACCCAGGCGACCTTCCACACGTTCCGCTTTGCGCTGGTCGACGCTGAGGCGCTCCAGCGAACCCGCGGCTACCTGACGGACCTCGGCATCCCCACCACCGAGCGCGTCTTCCAGGTGGCCACCGCCACGAGGAAGCAGCTCGACGCCATTAGCAGCGGATCGCGCGCCGGCCTGAGCGCGATCATGGAGCTGGTCGCCTGGCCCACCGAGCCGTCGGCCGACTGGTGCAAGGGGTTCCTGGCGGGGATCTTCGACGCCGAGGGCAGCTACGACGACAACGGTGCCTTGCGCATCTGCAACACGGATCAGGCCATCGTCGACCGGATCACGTCATGCCTGCGGCGGTTCGGCTTCTCCTTCGTGATCGAGGAACGCAGGCGATCCAGCGCCAAGCCGGTCACCTACGTCCGGCTGCTCGGCGGCTTCCGCGAGCACCTGCGCTTCTTCCACACGGTGGACCCGGCGATCACGCGCAAGCGGAGGATCGCGGGGCGGGCGATCAAGCACGACGCGCCGTTGCGGGTGGTGGCAGTGGAACCGCTTGGGATCGAGGTCCTCATGTTCGACATCACGACGGGGACCAGCGACTTCATCGCCGACGGCGTGGTCTCACATAACTGCTTTGCTCGCCCCTCCCACACCTGGCTCGGGTTCGACGCCGGGCGGGACTTCGAGACGCGGATCGTCGTGAAGGTGAACGCGCCCGAGATCCTGCGGCACGAGCTGAAGCGCCCGTCCTGGCGGGGCGAGCACGTGGCGATGGGCACCAACACCGACCCCTACCAGCGGTGCGAGGGCCGCTACCGGCTCACCCGGGCGGTCCTGGAGGCGTTCAGGGACTTCCGCAACCCCTGCTCGGTGCTGACCAAGTCGCCGCTGCTCCTGCGCGACCTCGATCTCATGGTCGAGCTGGACCGGACCGCCGGGTTCAGCGCGAACCTGTCCATCGGGACGCTGGACGAGGACGTCTGGCGGCGCAGCGAGCCCGGCACCCCGCACCCGCGCGCCCGCGTCGCCGCCGTCCGCGAGCTGCGCGCCGCCGGGATCCCGTGCGGGGTCCTGGTCGCCCCGGTGCTGCCCGGCATCTCCGATCACCCCGACCAGCTGAAGGCCGTGGTCGAGGCGGTCGCCGAAGCCGGCGCGACCTCGATCACGCCGATCACCCTGCACCTGCGGCCCGGGGTCAGAGAGGAGTTCATGCCCTGGCTGGAGCGGGAGCATCCCGGGCTGGTCGGCCGCTACCGGCGGCTGTACCGCAGTTCCAACGCGCCGCCGGCCGTCCGCGAGCGGATCGCCCGCCAGGCCCGCGCGGCCGCCGGCCGGCCCGGTCCCCGCGCCCGTGGCCGCCTGGCACCCGAGGAGGCCGGCGGCTCCCGGGCGCCGGACGGGAGGCGGATCGGCGACAGCGGCTCCGATCCCGCGCCGACGCCCCAGCAGCTCGGCCTCGACCTCCAGCTCCAGCCTGGCCGTCGCCCGCCCCGCGGCGTCGGCGCGCGCCGCGAAGGACCCGGGCACCAGCCGCCACAGCTGTAGGCTGCCGCTCAGGTCCGCCGGCCCGATGCCGTGCGCGCAGGTCACGTCCAATCCTCTCCTCGACCGCCCGCGCCTCGGCCGGGTGACCGGGCTGGTCAACCCGGCGTCGCGCCGGAGAGTGGGAGGAGGCCCCTGGGGACGTGAACGGACGTGGCGAGGCACGCCGCCAGGCAGGACATCCCCTTCACGAACGCGTACGCCACGGCGGCGCTGGCGACGCCGGTCATCACCAGCACCTTCACGACCGGCCCCACATCGGCCGCCGTCCGTGACGGCGGGATGCCGGTGCGGGGCGCGGACCCGCCCGACCCGGCCGGGGCGGGGGTGAGGCGCACCAGCCCGCCCTCGGTCGTCAGCCGTGGCGGCACGCGCAGGTCCGGTGTGGACCCGGTGCCCAGCGAAGGGATGCCGGAGACCACCCGCCCGCTCCCGCCGGTCGGCTGCCCGGGCGTCCCCGGCGGGGCCAGCTCGACGATGCTCATGGCACGCCCCTGCCATTCGTCCAGCACCAGCCGCACGTAGTCTCGGACCGCCTCCAGGCTCTGACGGTCCTGGGGGGTCCCCTCCCCGACCACTTGAGCTTCCAGCCGCTGGAACTGCTCTGCGATACGCCGCAGCTCGGCGACGATCGCCTCCCGTGTCGGCGGAAGGCCCTCCTCCGCCAGCCTCCCCTCGAGCGCGGCCTGCTGGTTCCTGTCGTATTCGGCCCGCTGGGCGTCGCTCCAGCTCCTGCGCACCTCCCTCACCTGCCCGCGGAGGTCGGCGATCTGAACGAACAAGTCCCAGATCCGGTCGTTCAGCGATCGCGGCCCCTCCGAGTCGCCCGACGAGCCGCCGCCCGCCCCGCCGCCTCCGCTGATGGCCGCCATGCCGGGGCGGCTCCCCGGCATCGGGGGCGCCTTCGGGCAGCCGTCGCCCGCGCAGCCGGGGACGTCGACGCGCCGCTCGTCCTGCTCCGCCCGCTCAGGCTGCCCCGGCGCCCCGGTGCCCGGGTCGTCGGCGACCGCGGCACCGCGGTCCGCCGCGTCGCGCGGCTGCTGGCCCTCCGGCGGGTTCCAGGCGGCGGCGACCGGCGTCCGGTCCGGCCACGAGGCATCCTCGCCGGCTGCGGTAGCGACACCGGCGACACCGGGGACACCGGGGCCGTCCCTCGGGCCGCCGGCGCCGCCCTCACCCTGCGCCGGCCCCTGGCTCTGCGCCCACGCGGCCACATCCGGATACGGCCCCAGGTCCTCGACGCCGCCCGCCACGCCGGGGACCGCCGGCATCTCGTCCGGCGTGCCGTCGAACTCGGCGGGGGCCTCGAACACCGGCTCGGACGTGCCGCCGGCATCGGCGTCCGCCAGCGCCCGCGGCACCAGCAGCGCGGCGGCCAGCACCAGGGTCAGGCCCGCACCCAGCCGCCCGCCCCACCACCGGCACGGGCGCTGCTGCCCGCGGGGATCCGTCGCGCGCGCCGCCCTGCGGGCGCTGCTGGTCAGGTGTGGCCCCGTCATGCGGTCACCTCGAGCTGGCCTGGTACGGGGCGCGACCGGATCAAGGCGGACGATCATCACCGTAGCTTACGCAACGAACCACCCCACGCGGGATGCACGGGGAGCTTTGTGCACGGATCGTCACGCGCTCGTGACGAGACGACGCCCTGGGCGCGCGACCCGACGAGCCCGGGCGACCGCACCGTCACCGGCAGGGTGGGAACCGGTGGCTCGCCGGTGGTCGGGCTCGCATCCCCTGAGCCGGCCGTCGGGCGCCGCGACCTCCCGGCGCGTGCGCCGCGCCCGCCGCAGCCGCACGACCTCAGTCACCTCCGGCCTCCAGCAGGGGCAGCTCGTCGCCGCCGGCGAGCAGCGCCGAGCCGACGACCGTGGCCGCGTGCGCGCCCAGCCGCAGCCGGCGGGGCACCGCCGGCGGCGCGGGGTCGAGCGCGGCGACGCCCAGCGCGACCAGCGGATCCAGGAACGCGGCGGCGACCAGCCGGATCGCCAGCTCGCCCCTGAGCCCGATCCGCTCCCCGACCGCCTCGACGAGGGCGGGAACGTCGACGTCCCCCCCGGCGGGCAGGCCGTACAGCAGCCGCAGCGTCCGCATCCGGTCCGACCGCAGCCGCCGGACCCCGGGTCCCGCGCCGAGGAGGTGCCGCCACGGGAGGCGGTGGCACCAGGCGGCGTACACCAGGCCCGCGCGTGGCTGCTCGGCCAGCGCCGACCACAGGGCCGGCAGCCGGGTGACCTCCAGCCGCGACCCCCGCACCCGCAGCAGCCCGACCGCGACCGCGAGCGCCGCCAGCAGCCCCACCTCACCGGTCGCCGACGGGGGCAGGCCGGCGCACCGGGCGACCGAGCGCACCTCGCCGCGGGCGAGCGCGCCGGCGGGAGT
>DATFRI010000027.1:0-48647 GCA_035263405.1 Actinomycetes bacterium
ACTGGCCCGAGCGCTCCGGATCGCCGAGACGCTCCGTGACCCCGACACGCACGCGGCCGTGCGCGCCCTGCTCACCGATCCCAGGCCGTTCGTGCGGTACAAGGCGGTCTGGTCCCTCCAGTTCGCGGGGCTGCTCCGCGACCCTGACACCCACACGGCGGTGCGCGCGCTGCTCACCGACCCCCACCCCGACGTGCGGGAGAGCGCGGTCCGGGTGCTGGCTGGTCCGGGGCTGCTCAGCGACCCCGACACGCACGCGGCCGTGCGCGCGCTGCTCAGCGACCCCGAGCCCAACGTGCGGAGCGGCCTGGCCGAGGTGCTGGCTGGTCCGGAGCTGCTCAGCGACCCCGGCACCCTCACGGCGGTGCGCGCGCTGCTCACCGACCCCGAGCCGTTCGTGCGGCGCGAGGCGGTCCAAGCGCTGGCAAAGGCGGGGAAGCTGACCGACCCCGGCACCCTCACGGCAGTGCGCGCACTGCTCACCGACCCTGACTCCGACGTTCGGAGCTGGGTGGCCTGGGAGCTGGCCGAGGCGGGAGCGCTCCGCGACCCCGGCACCCTCACGGCGGTGCGCGCACTGCTCACCGACCCCGACCACTGCGTCAGGGAGATGGTGGCACGGGCGCTGCAGATGGCGGGAGTCCTCAGCGACCCCGGCACCCTCACGGCGGTGCGCGCGCTGCTCACCGACCCCGAGCCGCTCGTGCGGAGGAGGGTGGCCTGGGCGCTGGCCGAGGCGGGAGCGCTCCGCGACCCCGGCACCCTCACGGCCGTGCGCGCGCTGCTCACCGATCCCGAGCCGTTCGTGCGGCGCGACGCCGTCCAAGCTCTGGCCAAGGCGGGGAGGTTCAGCGACCCTGACACCCTCCCGGCGGTGGCTGCACTGCTCACCGACCCCGAGCCCGACGTGCGGCGTGCCCTGGTCACCGACCCCGAGCCCGCCTGGCGGCACGACGCGGTCCAGGCGACCCAGAAGACGAGCGTGCTCCGCGACCCCGATACGCTCGCGGCGGTGCGCGCCCTGGTCGGCGACCCCGACGCGCTCGCGGCGGTTCGCGGCCTGCTCAGCGACCCCGAGCCGGACGTGCGGCGCGACGCGGTCCAGGCGCTCCAGATGGCGGGGGCGCTCAGCGATCCCGACACCCACGCGGCGGTGCGCGCGCTGCTCACCGACCCCGAGCCCAAGGTGCGGCGCGACGCGGCCTGGGCGCTGTTGCGGCCGGGAGGATCGCCGCTGGCGGCGCTCGAGGACCTGACCCGGCTGGCGTCGGATACGCCGGGGGTCGCGCTCGCCGCCTGCGAAAGGATCGTCGCTGGTCACGAGCTGACCCTGGGCGACGGTCGCGAGCTGGCGAAGCTCGTGCGGCACCGGTCAGGCGAGCCCGGCCACAGGAACGATGCGCGCCGCGCGATCTTCGAATGGCTCTGGTCCATCAACCAGCTGCGTCGTGTCGCCATCGAGGCGGCACCCGCCTGACCTGCAGCCGCCGGCCGCCCGGTCCACATCACCCGGGGCGGCCGTCCCATCTCCCGGCGCCTGGACCTACGCCTCCAGCAGTGACAGCCGCACCTGCCGCCGCGGGTTGTCGGCGTTGCGGTCGACCAGGCAGATCGACTGCCAGGTGCCCAGCGCCATGCGGCCGCCCAGCACCGGCACTGTCAGCGACGGCCCGGCGAGCAGCGGCAGCAGGTGGTCGCCGCCGTGCCCAGGGCTGCCGTGCCGGTGGACGTAGCGGTCGTCCTTGGGCAACAGCTGGTCCAACAGTTGCTCGAGGTCCTCCTCGCTCCCCGCGCCGACCTCCAGGACACATAACCCAGCGGTCGCATGCGGGACCCAGACGTGCGCGAGGCCGTCGCGCGTCCCCCGACTCCCGCCTGGACCTCGATGGCTTCGCGTGGGCCATCCTACGGGGGCCCGGCGCCGTCAGGGTCCCGCCGCGGAGGGCCCGCCCGACCCGCTGACCGCCTCGGCGGAGGCCGTGCCGCCCGGCGCCGCGCCGTCGGGCGCGCCTGCCGGCGGCCCCGTGCAGATCCGCTCCACCGCCTCGCCCGCCGCGGCGAACGACGGCAGCAGCTCGCGGTAGAAGGCGGCGCGGTCGCGGTCGGGCTCGACGACCTCGGTGACGCGCACGAGCGCGGCGGCCTGGTCCACCGAGTCCAGCCGTCCCAGCGCGACGTGGCCGAGCAGCGCGGCGCCCACCGCCGAGCCCTGCGCGACGGACGGGAACCCGATGGCCGTGCCGAGCACGTCGGCCAGCAGCTGCCGCCAGAACCGGCTGCGCGCGAACCCCCCGGTGGCGCGCAGCTCGGCGGGCTCCAGCCCGGCTGCGCGGATCGCTTCCATCACCAGGGCGAGCTGCAGGCACACGCCCTCCAGCGCGGCGCGGGCGAGGTGCGCGCGGGTGTGCCGCTGGGTCAGCCCCAGCAGCGCGCCGCGGGGCGACCCGGCCCACCGCGGCGCGCGCTCCCCCGACAGGTACGGGAGCATGAGCAGGCCGCCGGCGCCCGGCGGGACGGTCTCGGCCAGCCCGGTCAGGTCCCGGTCGGGGTCGGCCAGGTCGCCGCCGGCCACCCGCCCGAGCCAGCGGAGCACGTTGCCGCCGTTGTTGACCGCCCCGCCCACGACCCAGCGGCCGGCGACCAGGACGTAGCAGAACACCCTGCCCCGGTCGTCCACGCCCGGCTCGTGGACGACGCCGCGGATGGCGCCGCTGGTCCCGATCGAGCAGGCGGCCACGCCGTGGGCGACCGCGCCGACGCCGAGGTTGGCCAGGGGTCCGTCGCTCGCGCCCGCGACCACCGGCGTGCCGGCGGGCAGTCCCCACGCCGGGCTGTCGGCGGCGAGGCGGGCGGCGACGGTGGTGGTCTCGCACAGGCTCGCGAGCTGCTCGCGGCGCAGCCCGGTCAGGGCCAGCGCCCCCTCGTCCCAGTCGCGCGCGGCCAGGCCGTAGAGCCCGGTGGCCGAGGCGACGGACTCGTCGACCACGAGCCGGCCGGTCAGCCGGCCGAGCACGTACTCCTTGATCCCGATCCAGTGGGCCGCGCGCCGCCACGTCCCCGGCTGCTCCTCCCGGAACCACAGCAGCTTGACCAGCGGCGACGACGGGTGGACGGGCATGCCGGTGCGCCGGTGCAGCGCGAGCTGGTCGCCGCTGGCGCGCAGCCGCTCGGCCTGGGCGGCGGCACGGCCGTCCGCCCAGGTCAGCAGCGGCGTCAGCGGGCGCCCCCGGGAGTCCAGGGCCATCAGCCCGTGCATCGCCGAGGAGAGGGTGACCCCCGCGACCGGCCGGCCGGTCGCGCCGACCCGGGCGGCGATCTCCGCCACCACCGCGGCGGTGGCCGTGGCGACCTCGTCCGGGTCCTGCTCCGCGCGGCCCGGCGCGGGGGACCGTGTCGGGTACTCGCGCTCGGCCGCGCCGTGGCTGACGGCGGCGGCGTCGAGCGCGACGGCCCTGACCCCGGACGTGCCGATGTCGACGCCGATCACCAGATCTGCAGCTCGCATCAGTGATCCTCGGGTAGCGGAGCGGTCGCGCCGAGATCGTAGACGAGCCGCCCGCCGTCGACCCGCACCCCCGGGGTCGGATCATGGCGGGCAGGCGGCCGTCGTGCCCGAGTGCACGACCTCGGCGCCGCGCGGCAGCACGGCCGCGTCGGCGATCAGGGCCGCTGGCAGCGCCACCACAGGGACTCGCTGGTCATCAGTCGGTGCGGCTGCGCCACCTGTCGCCCGTGGTCAGGCCCGGCCGGGAGTCCGCGCCGTAGCGCACGGCCAGGACGTCGAGGACGATCAGTGCGGCGACCAGCACGAGCAGTTCCATGACTGTCCCCTCCTCACCCGGTCCCATGGACACCGGCGGTCGCGGGACCCGCAGCAGGACCGGTATAGTGCACTGAACCTCTGTTCCATTGCAGTGTAATACACTCGGTTGTACCCGTCGAGCAGTTTGTTGACCCAAGCAGCACCGCGTCATGCGAGCGAGGGAGCACGCCGATGCCCGATCCCGATGTCGTCACCGCGGCGGTCGGCCGCAACGTCCGCGGCCAGCGCGGCCGCCTCGGCTGGACGCTGGAGGAGCTGGCCGGGCGCTCCGGGGTCAGCAAGGGCATGCTCATCCAGGTCGAGCAGGCCCGGACCAACCCCAGCGTCGCGACCCTGTGCCGGCTGGCCACCGCACTCGGCACCTCGGTCGCCGAGCTGGTCGAGGCGGTCGAGGCGCCCGCGACCCGGGTCGTGCGCGCCGACGAGGGGGTCGTGCTGTGGCGCGGCAGGCACGGCGGCCGCGGCACCCTCATGGTCGGCACCGCGCCCCCGGACCAGGTGGAGCTGTGGGATGCGCGGCTGGAGCCCGGCGACGCGCACGTCACCGAGGCCCACGCGGCCGGCACGCGCGAGCTGCTCCTGGTGGTCGAGGGCGAGCTGACGCTCGAGGTCGGCGACCGCGGCTTCACCGTCGGCGCAGGCGACGCCGTCACCTTCCCCGGCGACCAGCCGCACGCCTACCGCAACCGCGGCGACCGTCCGGCCCGTGTCGCCATGTCGGTGGTGCACCGCTCCGGCGGGGGGCGCCGGCCGCACCCCGAGCCGCCGGCCCCGGGCGACGGCCCTCAGCCGGCCAGGCGCTCGGCGAGGAGGAGCGCGTAGAAGCCCAGCGGCGCCGCGAACAGCAGCGAGTCGACCCGCTCGAGCAGCCCGCCGAACCCGAAGAACAGCGACCCGGTGTCCTTGACCGCGAAATCGCGCCGCAGGAACCCGCAGGTCAGATCGCCCCACACGCTGCCGAGCCCGATCGCGAGCGCCAGCAGGACCACCCCGGCGGCGCTCCACTGCGGCGGGATCGCCACCGACAGCAGCGCCACCGCCGCCACCGCGCCGGCCAGATTCCCGAGTGTCGCGCTCCAGGTCTTGCCGCCGCCGGCCTGGCCGGCCAGCCGCGGCCCGCGGACCGCCGAGCCGACCGCGAACGCGGCCACGTCCGACACGGCGACCGCCGCCGCCACGATCAGCAGGAACTCCAGCCCCCACGGCTCCCCGGTCCTGACCAGCGCGAGGAAGCCCATGGGCAGGCCGATGTAGACGTACCCGAACAGGGTCCCCGCGACCTGCCGGGCCGCGCCCTCGACCTGGCCGGACACGATCGGCACCAGCGTCAGGATCACGAAGAACCCGAACGGCAGGAACAGGAAGAACTCCCGCGCGAGCGACCCCACCAGCAGCCCGACCACCGACCACAGCATCAGCAGCAGGGCGTAGCGGCGCGAGATGCCCACCAGCCGCACGTACTCGCTGGCCGCCTGGACGGTCACGAACACCGCCAGGACGAACAGCACCACCCCGCCGATGTACAGCGTCAGCAGGAACAGCGGCGTGACCCACAGCCAGGTCCGCAGCCGCAGGAACAGGGTGGAGCGGCGCAGGACCCGCAGCGGCTTGCGCTCGGCGAGCAGCACGGCGGCGAGCCCGAGCGCCAGCAGCAGCAGGATGCGCAGCGTGACCGGCCACCACAGCGGCGCAGCGAAGGGGTTGTGTGGCACCTGCTCAGGCCGCCTCCCACCGCTTCACCACGGCCTGCAGCTCCTGCATCGCCAGCTCGGCGCGGCGCACCAGGTCGTCGTAGTCGTCGCCGGGCGGGATCGGGCTCCCGACGCCCACCGCCACCCCGCCGGGCAGCGGGATCCGCGCGCCCTTGGGCATGACGTGCTCCAGACCGTGCAGGTACAGCGGGACCACCGGCACCTGGCAGTCGATCGCGATGTAGGCGAAGCCCTTCTTGAACCCGCTCACCGACGAGGCGCCGCGCGTGCCCGAGGGGAAGATGAGCACGTGCCAGCCCTGGCCCACGAGGTCCTTGAGCAGCTCCAGCGAGGCCCGGCTCTGCCCGCCGCTGCGGTGGAAGGGGACCGTGCCGAGCGCGATCGACGCGGCGGCGCCGGTGACGACCCAGCGGTAGAAGTAGTCCGCGGCGGCGGCGATGACCATGCGCCTGCGGATGCGGCTGCCGACGGCGCGCAGGCACACCGGCGCGTCCAAGTGGCTCTGGTGGTTGGCGACGAACACGGCCGGGCCGGTGATCAGCCGCAGGTTGCGGCGGCCGACCACGTTCACCGGCGAGATGAACGACAGCGTCGGGATCAGCAGGCCGCGCTGGACCGCCGAGCGCACCAGCCGCACCGGCAGCGACCGCGCCCAGGCGACGTCGCCGTGCCGGCCGCGCCGCTGCCGCTCCGCCTCCAGCCGGTGCCTGGCGGCGCCGGCGGCCTCGCGGGCGCTGTCGGCGGCCTCGCGGGCCCGGTCGCGCGCGCGCTCCCCCGCGGCGTGCAGGCGCTCGCGCGCGGGCCCGTGGGCCTCACGGGCCAGGCCACGCACCGGCGCGGGCGCCTCGGCGTGGTCACGGCCGTCCGCGGCCGCGGACGGCGGCTGGTCGCCACCGTGCGCGGCGTGCGCCGCCGTGCCCTCCGGTTGCTCGCCCACCGTCGCCTCCCCGTGCACGCCACCCACCGGAGCGCGTCCCCGCGCGGACGCCGCCTGGAACTCGGAGATCGGGAGGCTGCCCTGTCGTCACCGCATCGAAGCTGTCCCCGAAGCCATCCTGACACCAGCTGGACGCCCCCGAAGGCGGCATCGCGGACAGCCTCATTCAATCAGAAACCGGCCGGGGTGCCGGCCGGCGGGCGGCCGATCCGCGGCGCGACCGACTCGACCGCCATGGCCAGCTCCAGCAGCTCCGCGTCCTCCCCCGCCCGGCCCACCAGGGAGGCCGCCACCGGGAGCCCGTCCGACAGGCCGACCGGCAGCGACACCACCGGCGAGCCCGAGCAGTTGAACGCGCCCGGCAGCGCGGTCAGCGCCTCCTGGACCCCCAGCTCCCGGTCGCCCAGGCGCAGGACCGACCGCCCCTGCTCGGGCGCGGGCACCGGGACGGTCGGCAGGACCAGGGCGTCGCGGCCGGCGAGCGCGCCGTCGACCAGTGCCGCGAAGCGGCCGCGGTAGCGCAGGCCACGAAGGTACTCGACCGCCAGCGCGCTCTGGCCGATGCGCAGCGCCGCCAGCATCGCCGGCGAGTAGCCGCGCTCGCCGGTCTCGGCGAGCAGCCGCTCGTGGGCCGCGGCGACCTCCGGCAGCACCATCGCCGACACCGCGGCGCGGGCGGCCGCCAGGGGCAGCTCGACGTCGTCGACGCGCACGCCCGCACCGTCCAGGCGGGCGCGCAGGGCGGCCAGCGCGGCCGCCACCCCGGGCGCGACCTGCTCGACCTCCTCCCCCACCAGCCAGCCGAGCCGCGGCGTGCCGGTCCGCGCGACCGCCCGCACCGGCCGGCCGGTCATGCCCGCGAACGCCAGCGCCGCGTCGTCGGCGCCGCGGACCAGCACGCCGACGGTGTCGCACGACCACGACAGCGGCCACACCCCGGTCGTCGGGACGCGCCCGAGCGTCGGCTTGAACCCGACCACGCCGCAGCACGCGGCCGGGATCCGGACCGATCCCGCGGTGTCGGTCCCGAGCGCCGCCGGGACGAACCCGGCGGCGACGGCGGCCGCCGAGCCGCCGCTGGAGCCGCCGGCGATCCGGCGCTCGTCCCAGGGGTTGGAGGTGCCCGGCGTGAGCACCCCGTAGGCGAACTCGTGCGTGCGCGTCTTGCCGAGGATCACCGCGCCCGCGGCCCGCAGCCGCGCCACCACCGTCGCGTCCGAGCGGGCGAGGTTGGTGGCGAGCTTCGGCGAGCCGGCGGTGGTGACCGCGCCGGCCACGTCGATCAGGTCCTTGACCGCCACCGGCACGCCGTGCAGCGGCCCGCGCAGCACGCCCCGGGCGCGCTCGGCGTCGCGCTCCCGGGCCTCGGCCAGCGCGGACTCCAGCACCACGACGAACGCGCCGATGCGCCGGTCGTGCTCGGTGATCGCCGCGATCGACCGCTCGGTCAGGTCGGCGCTGGTGATCTCGCCGTCGGCGATCGCGCGGGCCGCCGCGGCCATGCCGCCCGGAGCCGCCTGGACCTCCATCAGCGCAGCCCGACCCCGTGCGGCCGGCGGACCCCGTGGGGCGAGGAGGGCGGGTCGCCGGGCTCCAGGTCGGCGGTCGCCGCCCGCAGCAGCCGCTGCCGCGTCAGGTGCAGCTCCAGCTCGCGCCACAGCCAGGACCGGTCGGCGGGGACCGGCAGGCCGGCGGCGTGCAGGCGGGCCCACAGCAGCAGGTCGAGGGTGGTCGGCTCCACGTCGGCTCCTCGCGCGCGGACGGCAGGGCTTGCGCGCCGCCGCCGACACGGCGAGGACCGGGAAGGCTGACGACGGTGTCATGGATGGTGCCGCAAGCGCGGCGCAAGGAGAAGGGCCGTCCTGACCACGGTCGGCGGGCCGGCGCCAGCCCGGCGACCACGGCGGAGGATGGTGGCGAACGCCACAGCGGCGATGAGCCCGAGCAGCGGGGTCCCGCCGACCTCGCCGAGGCCCCTGCCGTCGGCGGGACGCAACGGGTTGACGCCGCCGCGAGGGTGCCCGAAGATGTTCTGATCGAACACATGTTCGCATCATTCAGCATCATCCAGGAGAGGCCGGTCGGACCGGCAGGGAGGCGCGCGCATGATCAAACGGACACCCGTGAACGGCGGCGACGGTGTGCGGGTCCAGTTCGTCCTTCCCGAGGAGCGGCTGTCGGGCGAGGTCTCGGTGGTCGGTGAGTTCAACGACTGGAACCCCCGGTCGCACAAGCTGCGGCGCCGCACCAACGGCACCCGCAGCACCACCGTGCTGCTCGAGTCCGGCCGCCGCTACGTCTTCCGCTACCTCGCCGCCGACGGCGCCTGGTACGACTAGGAGACCGCCGACGGCGCCGAGCCCAACGGCTACGGCAGCTGGAACTCGGTGCTCAAGACGTAACCGGCCGGCGCTCACGCCCGGCTCCGGCGTACCAGCGCCGGAGCCGGGGCAACATCCCGTGGTGCGCCGCCCGGCCCGCCAGCCGGACCGGCGCGGTGCCGCATGCCGACCGCACAGGAGCGCACCGCGAATGACCGTGAGCGAGTACGCCGGGAAGCCGGCGCAGCCGTGGATGCTCGTCGACCCCGACGCGCTCGTGCGCGCCTACTTCGACGTCCGGCCCGACCCGCAGGACCCCGCGCAGCGGGTCGCGTTCGGCACCTCCGGCCACCGCGGCTCGGCGTTCAAGGGCTCCTTCAACGAGGCGCACATCCTCGCGACCACCGAGGCGATCTGCCGCCACCGGGCCGCGCAAGGCATCGACGGGCCGCTGTACCTGGGCCGCGACACGCACGCGCTGAGCGAGCCGGCGTTCCGCAGCGCCGTGGAGGTGCTCGCCGCCCGCGCCGTCGACGTGATGGTCGACGGCGCGGGCGGGTTCACCCCGACGCCGACGATCTCCCACGCGATCCTGCGCTGGAACCGGGCCCGGGGCGGCCACCGCGCCGACGGCATCGTCGTCACGCCCTCGCACAACCCGCCCGAGGACGGCGGCTTCAAGTACAACCCGCCCCACGGGGGTCCGGCCGACGCCGACGTGACCGGCTGGATCCAGGACGAGGCGAACGCGCTGCTGGCCAAGGGCGTCGACGCGATCCGGCGGGTGCCCTACGAGCGGGCCGCCCGGACCCTGCACCGCCACGACTACCTGGGCAGCTACGTCGGCGACCTCGCCTCGGTGGTGGACCTGGGCGCGATCCGCTCGGCCGGGCTGCGCCTGGGCGTGGACCCGCTCGGCGGCGCCAGCGTCGCCTACTGGGCCGCGATCGGCGAGCGCCACGGCCTCGACCTGGAGGTCACCAACCGGCGGGTGGACCCGGCGTTCGGGTTCATGACCGTGGACTGGGACGGCCGGATCCGCATGGACCCCTCCTCCCGCAGCGCGATGGCCGGCCTGATCGGGCTGCGCGACCGCTTCGACGTCGCGTTCGCCAACGACGCCGACGCCGACCGGCACGGGATCGTCACGCGCTCGGCGGGCCTGCTGGACCCCAACCACTACCTGACCGCGATGATCTGGCACCTGTTCGGCCGCGACGCCGGGCGCGGCTGGGACGGGCGCACCGGCGTCGGCAAGACGCTGGTGTCCTCGGGGATGATCGACCGGGTGGCCGCCGACCTCGGCCGCCGCCTGGTGGAGGTGCCGGTCGGGTTCAAGTGGTTCGTGCAGGGGCTGCTCGACGGCTCGCTGGGCTTCGGCGGCGAGGAGAGCGCGGGCGCGTCGTTCCTGCGCCGCGACGGCGGCGTCTGGACCACCGACAAGGACGGGATCGTGTGCTGCCTGCTCGCCGCCGAGCTGACCGCCCGCCGCGGGCGCGACCCGGGCGCGCTCTACCGCGACCTCGCCGGGCGGCTCGGCGACCCCGCCTACCGGCGCGTGGACGCGCCCGCCACGCCCGAGCAGAAGCAGGTGCTCGGGAAGCTCTCGCCCGACCAGGTGCACGCCCGCGAGCTGGCCGGGGAGGAGATCCTGGCGGTGCTCACCCGGGCGCCGGGCAACGGCGCCCCGATCGGCGGGGTGAAGGTGGTCACCGCCAACGGCTGGTTCGCCGCCCGGCCGTCGGGCACCGAGGACGTCTGCAAGATCTACGCGGAGAGCTTCCTCGGCGAGCGCCACCTGGAGCGGATCCTCGAGGAGGCGCGGCAGGTCGTGGCCGCCGCGCTGGGCTGACCCCCGTCCACGCGCCCGACACCCGGCCGCTGGTGGGGCGCCCGGCTCCAACGGCACCGGCAGGCCGGTCACGCCGCCGCGCCGGCCGGCGAGCCGCCGCTGCGCGGGCGCGGGATCACGAGGGCTCGTCGGCGGAGTGCGCGTGGACGGTCCCGTCGGCCCCGACCCGCTCGACCTCGGTCCAGGGGATCTCGTGCGGCGGGCGGCCGGGGACACGCGCCGGCGGCTCGGTGAGCAGGCCGACGGCCAGCAGCGACGTGCCGCCGCGGCTGCTCCGGCGGCAGGACAGCCGCAGGTCGACGACCCGGCCGGCCCGCCGGCCGCTGTCGTCGACGACGTCGGCGCCCAGCAGCTCGCTCAGCAGGATGGTGTCCGGGATGAGCCAGTCGCGAAGGACGTCGCGCAGGTCCATCGCGCCCAGCTCCGCCGCGGGCGCGCTCAGCCGGATCTCCTCGCCGAGGTCGTCCAGGAGGGGCACGGCGATCCGGATCGGGCAGCACGCCGTGGCCAGCTCCGCCGCGCGCCGGATCCCGAGGTCGCGCAGGCGCTTGCGCGACCAGCCCGGGGTTCCCGTCGGCCAGGACAGCACGGCGGTGACGACCGGCTCGGTCCCGGCCGGGCGCAGCAGCAGCTCGAGGTCGTCCACGCGGCCCACGGCCACGCCCAGACGGTCGACGATGCGGCGTCCGGTCAGTCGCTCGGCGTCGAGCAGCGTCGAAGGCGGCATCCGGTCTCCTCGGGGTCACGGCACGCACGATGCGGCGAGGCAGGAGCGGCGACCGGTGAGGCTCCGCGGGCCAGGCCGGATCCCCGGCCCGGTGGAGGGCTCTGGCATCGGCTTGGCCGGAGATCGCCTCCGGTAAACACGGCTGCCGGCCGAAGGTACCCGCGGCGCCTTCCGACCGCAGGTGGACGCCCCGAGAAAGGCGTCGGACGGCTCCGCGGTGCCGGGTGCCGCTCGCCCCCTCCGCCACCACCGCCGCGCGCAGGTCCTCCCCGGTCAGGCGCCGCCCCCGCCCACGGTCGCGGCGATCCTGGCCAGCAGGCCGAGGAACGCCGCCTCCGAGAACCCGATCGCGAACGCCAGCACGACCGCGCCGGTCCCCGGCCCGACGCCCTTGACGACCTCCGCGTCGGCGACGAGGAACACGACCACGCCGGCGATCGCCCCGACGATCACCTCGCCGACGAAGAACGGCAGGAACTGGCGGACCTGCGCACCCAGCGTGATCTCGTCGCGCAGGTGGACGAGCCCGCCGAGGGCCGCGCCCGCGGCGCCCGCCGCGACCGCCGACCACAGCTGGACGTCCTGCGCGACCATGACCGACACCGCCGCGGCGAAGGCGCCGCCGACGGCCGCCAGGACCCATGTCGCGCGCAGCGCGACGCGGCGCTTCAGCTCCCAGCGGGCCCGGTGGACCTCGTCCTCGGCCTCCTTGACCCGCATGAGCCGGGCGAGCCGCCGGCGGGTCGGCTCCTCCTCGTCGTCGCCGCCGGCCGCGCCCGCCGGGGACCCTTCGTCGCCCGCGCGCCCGCCCGCGGCGACCGGTCCCGGCAGCAGCGCCGGGCGGTGGTCGGAGTACAGGGTCCGCCAGGTGCTGTGCGTCCCCCGCCGCTCGTCGTAGACCTCCGCGAGCCGGGCGGCCAGGTACTCCCGGTCCGCCAGCTCGATCAGGAGCTGCTCCAGCGCGAAGCGGTGGGCGAGCAGCACCTTCAGCACCAGGGGCACGTCCGCGGGCAGCGTGATGCGCGCCCGCAGCTCGCCGCCGGGCCCGCCGGCGAGCACCTGGCCGCGGCGGTCGTGCGCGCCCGCGCGGACCCCGTCCGGCGCGCGGGCCGGCTGCGCGTCCGCGGCCCGCAGGTGCAGGTCGATCGCGCCGGAGATCAGGCGGCGGAAGATCCCCAGGTTCTTGCGGAACTCGGGATCCCGGGCCTCGGGCGTGCGCGACGCCTCGCTCCCGCGGCCGGACGCGCGCCGGCCGGCGGACCGCAGCCTGGACCGCCGGGCCGCGCCGCCAGCGAGCAGCAGGTCGATCCGCCGCTGCTGGGCGAGCGCGTAGGCGACGAAACCGGGATCTCCGGCGCGCTCCGCCCCAGCCTCGGGCGCCTCCACGCCCGGGAGGTCGTCGCTGGCAGCCATCTGGGATCCCTCCCGCCTGCGCGCGCCGCCTGCCGCCCGGAGCGCCGCCGCGCGCGCCGAGCCCCCCCGGGGGAGAAGCTTGACCCCCGCCGCGCCGGCTGTCACGCCCGCCCCACGGCGGCCAGGTAGGAGCGCAGCCAGCCCGGGTCGAGGTCCCCGAAGCGCTGCGGCGCGCCCGGCGCGGTCCACACGTGGAGCATCTCCGCGGTCACCGGGACCGTGACCGCGCCGACCGGGCAGGTCCCGAACGGCGACACCAGGCCGCCCAGCGCCGGCGGGAGCAGCGACACGCACACCCGCTCGTGCGCGTGCCAGACGGTCAGGGGCCCGCCCGGGGCCGGGCCGCGGGCGCCGACCGCGGGCAGCTCGAACATCACGCCCAGCAGGACCGGCCCCGCGGCGGTCGCGGCGTAGACGAGGTTCTCGGGCCGGGCCGGGTCGAGCACGCGGCCGTCGTGCTCGTAGGCGTGGTTGACGGCGTGGTGGTCGTCGCCGCGGATCACGCCGACCCGGTAGCCGTCGGCCGCCGCGGCGGCCGGGTCGCGGTAGCGGGCGGCGGTGGCGGCGACCTCGGCGTACAGGGCGTCGGCCGCGGCCCGCTCGCCCGGGGTCGCGGGGCGGTCGGCGGCCGCGCGCAGCAGGACCCCGGGCGCCGGCGGCGCGCCGTGGTGGCCGCCCGGGCCCGCCGCGGCCGTGAACGCCCCCGCCCACGCGGCCAGGCCGACCAGCACCGTGACCGCGACCGTCGTGGCCGTCCCCGCCGCGCGCCGCAGCCTGTGGCCGGACGGGCCGCCGGCGGGGGTGAGGACGATCGCCAGCGCCGCCAGCTCGGCCAGCTTGACGGCCAGGCCGGCCTGGTCGGGCGGCTCGCCCCGGAGCAGGACCGCGGCGTAGCCGAGCAGCTGCGCCAGCAGCACGGCGGCGGCCAGCCGCCGCCACGGCCGCCCGGCCAGCAGGCGGCGGGCGGCCTCGAGCGCCGCCGCCGCGGCCACCGGGAAGGCGGCGAGCCGCCAGCCGGCGCCGTGGCTCGCGGCGAGCCCGAGGTGGGCCGCTGCCGAGGTGCCGAGCAGCCAGGCCAGCAGCCGGTGCTGGGCGGGCAGGCGCCGGTACCCCTCGCGCAGCGCCGCCGGCAGGGGGACGCGGGACGGCGCGGCCCGGCTCGCCAGCCACCACGCGGCACCGGCGACCACCACCGCCAGCAGGCCGGCGCGGTGGTCGGCGAGCACCGCGTAGAGCGGGCTGCCCGCGTACCCGTCCGCGCCGGTCCCGGCTCCGCCGTGCGCCAGCGCCGTCACCGGGCCCCCGCCCGCCGCGGCGGCGCCGGCCGCCCGGCTCCCGGCGCGGGCCGGCGCAGCAGCGCGATCACCGCCAGCGGCAGGACCACCCGGACCAGCACGGGGACCAGCAGCGGCGCGGGCCGGTGCACGGCGACCGCGACCAGCTCGTCCGCGGCGGCCAGGAGCAGCAGGAGCGACTCGACCACCAGCGCGGCCCGGCGGGCCCCGCGCGCGCCGCGCGCGACCCCGCGGGCGAGGGCGAGCAGCGCCAGCGCCGTCGCGGCGCTGAGCGGCAGCGTCCCGGCCGCCGGCGCCGGGCTGCCGAGCAGCGCGAGGACCGCGACCTCGGCGGTGTTCAGCGCGGCGACCGCCGCCTGGACGACCAGCAGGGCGCGCGCCGCCTCCGGACGGCCGTCGAGGGCGGGTGGCTGCGGGTTCGGGTCCATGCGCCCGATCGTGGCGGCCGCCGGTGAGCCGGCGATGACGCCGGCATGAGCCGCGGATGAGGATCGCGGCCGTCCCGCAGCCGGCCGGCGGCGCCGGCTACCCGCGCGGCAGCGTGACCGTGACCACCGCGCCGCCCTCGGGGCGGTTGGCCGCGGCGATCACGCCGCCGTGGCCGCCGGCGATGGACCGGGCGATGGCCAGCCCCAGGCCGCTGCCGTCGGCGGCGCGGTCGGGTGCGGCACGGTAGAAGCGCTCGAACACGCGCTCCCCCGCGCCGTCGGGGAACCCCGGCCCCCGGTCGCTGACACTGAGGACCGCGCTGCCGGCGGCGGTGGCCAGCCGCACCGTGATCCGGCCGCCGCCGTGCCGCCTGGCGTTGTCGACCAGGATCAGCACCAGCCTGGCCAGCGCGTCCGCGTCGCCGGTCACCGTCACGGGCCGCTCAAGCTCCAGCCGCACGTCGCCGCCGCGGTCGCGCGGGCGCGCCCTGCGGACGGCCTGGTCGACCACGCCGGCCAGCTCCACCGGCGCCCGCGCGCCGTGCTGCCCGGCGTCGGCCCTGGCCAGGACCAGCAGCCCGTCCACCAGCCGCGCCATCCGCTCGGACTCCCCGGCGATGTCGGCGAGCGCCTCGTCGCGGTCCGCGGGCGCCACCTGCGCCCGCTCCAGGAGGAACCCGGCGTTGCCGCGGATGGTGGTCAGCGGGCTGCGCAGCTCGTGGGAGGCGTCCGCGACGAACCGCCGCTGCGCCTCCAGCGCGCCGCTGAGGCGCGCCTGCGCGTCGGCGAGGCGTTGCAGCATGTGGTTGAAGTTGGCACTGAGCGCGCCCACCTCGTCCCGCGTCCGGGCGGGTGGGAGGCGCCGGGACAGGTCGCCGGTCCTGCCGATCTCGCCCACCGCCGCGGCCAGCGCCCGCAGCGGCCGCAGCGCGCGCCCGGTGACCAGCCAGATCGCCGCGGCCGCGGGCAGCAGCGCCACCCCGCCGGCGACCAGCAGGAAGATGCGCATCCCGCGGCGCTGGTCGTCGAGGTAGCGGGTGGCCTGCCCGGCCACGGCGACCCCCGTGAGGCGCAGGTCGGGCCGGGCCCACGAGCGCAGCCGGACGCGCAGCTCCGCGCCGGCGGCGGGCTCGACCGTCCCCCTGGCGGTGCCGTCGCGCAGGGCCGCGCGCACGAGCGCGGCCGGCACCGCGGGCGCCCGGCCGTCGATCCGGCCGCCGGCGAACAGGATCCTGCCGTCGGCGGCGCGCACCACCACGAACGGCTCGGTGTCGGCGCGCGCGTCGACCGTCACCAGCGGCGACGCGCCGCCGTCGAACCAGGCCGGCGGGGCGGCCCGGACCGCCTCGGCCGCCTGCTCCGCCAGCGCCGCCAGCGCCCGGTCCTGGTCGCCGGGACCGGCACCGCCGGCGAGCGCGTCCAGCAGCCAGCCGAACACGAGCATCGCCATGGCGGCGACGGCCATCCCGAGCAGCGCGAGCCGGAGCCTGATGGGCATCTCACCCCTCCCGCAGCACGTAGCCGACACCCCGGACCGTGTGCAGCAGGCGGGGCTCGCCCCCCTCCTCCAGCTGCAGCCGCAGGTAGCGGACGTACACGTCGACGACGTTGCTGGCGGTGTCGACGTCCAGACCCCACACGGCCTCGAGGATCTGCGCGCGGGTGCGCACCAGCCGCTGGTTGCGCAGGAGGTACTCCAGGAGCCGGAACTGCAGCGCGGTGAGGTGCAGCGCCCGCTCGCCGCGGCGCGCCTGCATCGCGCCGACGTCCATGACCAGCGGGCCGCAGCGCAGCACGTCGGCCCGCGCCGGCCGGGCGCGGCGCAGCAGGCTGCGCACGCGCGCCAGCAGCTCCTCGTGGGCGAACGGCTTGACCAGGTAGTCGTCCGCGCCCGCGTCCAGCCCCGACACCCGGTCGGCGACGGCGTCGCGCGCGGTCAGCACCAGGACGCCGACGTCGTCGCCGGCCGCCCGCAACCTGCGGCAGACCTCCAGGCCGTCGACGCCCGGCAGCATGACGTCCAGCACCACCAGGTCGGGCGGGGACGCCAGCACCGAGGCGAGCGCCGCGGACCCGTCGCCGACCACCTGGACCCGGTGGCCGTCGTAGGCCAGCGACCGCCGCACCGAGGCGGCGATGCGGGCGTCGTCCTCGACCACCAGGATGCGGGCGGCGGGGCTCATCCGCCGGATCCTGGCAGCGGCAGATGAGAGCAGGATGAGGACCGGCCGAGGCCGGCCGGCGCCGGCCGCGGCCCCCGAGCCGCGGGCTCGGAGCGGCCGGCAGGGCGCGGCCGCGCCCGACGCGCCAGGAAGTGCGACAATCCGCCGTGGCGGGCCTCATCCCCCGGGGGCCGCCGTCAGCGATCCCGCGCCGACCATGTGGACGACCACTTGAGCAGCAGCCGTCCGAGCTGGCCGCGCCGCGCCAGCCCTCCCCAACGCGCCCCCCGCCGAGCACGCGGCCCCGCCGGTGTCCGGACGGGGGCGCGCGGGTGACGGCGCGTGCTGCCGGCCGTGCCGCCGGACGGCGAACCCGGCGCGGGCACGCGGACCGCCCCCCCGCGCCAGGCGCTCGCCGTGGCGGGCAGCCTGCGCCTGACCTGCCACACCAGCATCGGCGCGGTGGCGCTCACGTCCCTGCCCGGCGGGCGCGTCATGCTCGCCACCGGCGGCTACGACGGCACGGTCCGCCTGTGGGACGCCCTCACCGGCAGGTACCTGCGCACCCTCACCGGCCACACCGGCATCGTCTGGGCGGTGGCGTTCGGCACCACGCCGCAGGGGCGGGTCCTGCTCGTGACCGGCAGCGACGACGGCACCGCCCGGGTCTGGGACCCGCTCGCGGCCGAGCGCCTGCACACCCTGACCGGGCACACCGGCAGCCTCCGCTCCGTGGCGCTCGCCACCGTCGGCGGCCGCGGCCTGCTCCTGGCGACCGGCAGCACCGACCACAGCGCGCGCGTCTGGGATCCGGTGAGCGGCCGGCACCTGCGCACGCTCGGCGCGGCCGGCCGCAACACCGAGGCGGTGGCGCTGGCCGCCCCGCCCGACGGGCAGGTGCTGCTGGCCACCGGCTCCGACGACGGCAGCGCGCAGGTGTGGGACGCGCTGGCCGGCAGGCACCTGCACAGCGCCGACGGCCACACGGGCACCGTCTGGGCGGTGGCGTTCGCCGCCGCCCCTGACGGGCAGCTCCTGCTCGCGACCGGCAGCGAGGACGACAGCGCGCGCGTCTGGGACGCGCGGACCGGCCAGCACCTGCACACCCTCACCGGGCACACCAACACCGTGTGGACCGTCGCGCTGGCCACCTCACCGGGCGGGCGGCTCCTGCTGGCCACCGGCGGCCGGGACAGCACCGCGCGCCTGTGGGACGCGCGGACCGGCCAGCACCTGCGGACCCTCGACCACCCGGACGCGGTCAACACGGCCGACCTCGCCCGTCTCCCCGACGGCCGGATCCTGCTGGCCACCGGCAGCGACGACGCCTCCGCGCTGCTGTGGCGCCTGAGCTACGGCCCTCCCGTCGCGGACCCGCCGGTGCCCGCCGCCGCCTTCCCTGCAGCGGGCGCCTCCCCCGCCGCGCCGGGGCCGCACGCCGTGGCCGCCGCCGCGGGACGGCCCGCCGTCACCCCGGCGCCGGGCCAGTCCGCGGTGCTCGGCGGCGACGGCGCGAGCACGGTCTGGTCGCTGGCGCTGCTCACGACCCCCGGCGGGCGGGTCCTGCTCGCCAGCGGCACGCACGACGGCAGCGCCCGCGTGTGGGACGCGCGGACCGGCCGGCACCTGCGCACCCTCACCGGCCACGCCACCGGCCTGCGCTCGGTGGCCCTCACCACCCTCCCCGACGGGCGGGCGCTGCTGGCCACCGGCAGCGCCGGCCACACGGCCCGGCTGTGGGACCCCGTCAGCGGCCGGCACCTGCAGGCGCTGGGCGGCTACGCCGGGATCGTCTGGTCACTGGCGTTCGCCACCCTGCCGGACGGGCGGGTCCTGCTGGTCACCGGCGGCCACGACGGCAACGCGCTGGTGTGGGACGCGCTCGCCGGCACCCACCTGCGCACCCTCACCAGCCACGCCACCGGCCTGCGCTCGGTGGCCCTCACCACCCTCCCCGACGGGCGGGCGCTGCTGGCCACCGGCGGCACCGACGCGACCGCCCGGCTGTGGGACGCCGCCAGCGGCCACGACCTGTACACCCTCGGCGGCCACAACGGCAGCGTCGAGTCGGTGGCCCTCACCACCCTCCCCGACGGGCGGGCGCTGCTGGCCACCGGCGGCACCGACGCGACCGCCCGGCTGTGGGACGCCGCCAGCGGGCGGCTCCTGCACACCCTCACCGGGCACGGCGGCCCGGTGTGGACCGTCGCGCTCGAGACGACCGACGACGGCGGCGTGCTGCTGGCCACGGGGAGCGAGGACGCCACCGTCCGGATGTGGAACGCCAGGACCGGCCAGCACCTGCACACCCTCGCCCACGCCGGCGCGATCAACGCCGCCGCGCTCGCCCGCGTCCCCGGCGGCCGCGTGCTGCTGGCCACGGGCGGCGACGCCGGCACCGTGCGCCTGTGGATGTCCCGTGCGACCGAGCGTTGACGGCGGCGCCGGACCCGGCTGGCCCACCCGCAGCGAGGCGAGGATGATGGCGGGCGTCACGCTCCCCGGTCGGGAAGGAGGCGCGCTGCCGGCGATGCCCGAGCGTCCGGACGGCGCGCGCCCGCGGCGGCCGGCCACGCCGGGGGGCCACGCCCCCGGGGGGCGGGTCCGGTGAGCCGCCGCGCCCGGCTCGGCTTCCTCGCCGCCTGCGTGCTGGCGTTCGCGCTCTCGGCCGTGTGGCTGACCGGCCCCGGCGCCCCACCGGATGCCGGGCGCGGCGGCCAGGACGCCGGGACGGCCGGGGTCGGGCACCCCGCGGGCCAGGCCCGGGCGAGCGGCGGCGCCACCCCCGCCAGCCTCGCCGTCACCGACCTCGGCGGGATCGACGAGCTGCGCGCCCGCCTCGACGCGGACGCCGGCGTGCCGCGGCTGGTCCTGGTCCTGGCCCCCACCTGAAGCACGTGCCGCGCGGGCGCCAGGTTGGTGCACCAGGAGATCCTCCGCGAGTACGGGGACGCGCGGCTGCGGGTCCACGTCGTCTGGGTCCGCCGCTGGGCGACCGACACCCGCGACCAGGTCGACGGCGCAGGGCTGCTGGACCCGCGCGTGGTCCACTACTGGGACCGCACCAACACGATCGGCCGGCAGCTCGTCGAGCGGCTGTCCCCCGACGTCCGCGGCCTCGACTACGACTACTGGCTGCTGCTGGACGCCGGCGCCCGCTGGAGCCCGGCGCAGCCGCCCGCGCTGCGCGGCTCCGGCGGCACCGTGGTCGCCACGGCCGGCCGGCTGCGCGCCGCCGCCGCCCCGCTGCTCGGACGCCGCTGACCGGCTTCACCCACCGGGAGCGGCCCTCACACGAGCTCCGCGATGCGGCCGGCGGCCCGGGCGGCGCCGTCGGTCTCCACCGGCCGGTAGTCGACCGCGCGGCCGATCTCGGCGGCGATGGCGTCGGCGATGGCGTCGGGGTCGCTGCCGGCGTAGTCCATGCGACGCCCGGCGCGGTAGCGGTCCAGGCGGTGGGCGACGTGAACGTTCTGCTCGAAGTGGTGGCGCAGGGGGAAGTACAGGAACGGCCGCCGGTTCGCCGTCAGCTCCATGCAGGTGGTCAGCCCCCCCTGCACCACCGCCAGGTCGCAGGCGGCCAGGTGCCGGTACAGCTGGTGGACGTAGGCGCGCAGCTCCAGGCCCTCGTGCCGCGGGAGCGTGCCCGGATCGATCCGCGGGCCGGTGACGACCACCATCCGCAGCCCCGGAACTCGCCGCTTCGCCTGCGGGAACGCCTGGATCACCCGCCGCAGCAGGTGCCCGCCGACGCCGGAGCCGCCGACGGTGACGATGCAGACCTGCTCGTCGTCCCGGTAGCCCAGCTCCTGGCGCAGCGCCCGGCGGTCGGCGAGGCCGGACGGATCGAAGCCGGTCGCGTAGCCCGCGAAGGCGTAGTGCTCTCGCGTCCAGTCGCCGATCAGCGGCAGCCCGGGCCCGAACGCGTCGGGGACGACGTCGTCGGGGTTGCCGACGAAGATCGCGCGGTCGCGCACGCGCGGGAAGCGCGCGATGTGCTCGATCATCTCGGCGTTGTAGTCGGCGGTCAGCAGCGCCTCGCGCTCGCCGCCGTCGGGCATCGGCAGCCAGCCCACGAAGTCGGTCAGCCAGACGTAGGCCGCCTGCTTCTGCTCGGGGTTCTCGTGCAGGTAGTAGTCGAGCTCCCAGGCCTCGTCGCCGATCCAGAGGTCGTAGGGCTCGTCGCGCACCAGGTCGTGGAAGACCATGAAGTTGGCCAGCAGGATCTCGTCCATGCGGCGGATCGCCTGGAAGCAGTGCAGGTCGTGCTCGGCCGACTCGCTCTCGATATGGGCCGACTCGTTGGCCAGCAGCGCGCTCGCCGGGTGGATCCGCTCACCGCGGGCCTGCAGCACCCTGGTCACCGGATGCTGGGCGAGCCAGTCGATCTCCAGGTCGGGATGCAGCTTGCGCAGCTCGTCGGCGATCGCGACGTCCCGCTGGGCGTGCCCGAGCCCGATCGGCGAGGAGATGTACAGCGCGCGCCTGCGGCGGGACCTCCCCCGTACCCAGCGCCGCGCGGGCGGCGCCGGCTTGACGACGTCGCGCAGCAGCAGGTTCACCTTCACCGGATCGCGGACGTGCGGGGCGTGGCCGGAGCCCTCGAGCAGCACCAGCCGGCCGCCCGTGTCCTCGGCGAGCGCGGTCCCGCGGGTCGCCGAGACGATCGCGTCCTGGTCGCCATGGATGACCAGCACCGGGCAGCGGACGCGCCGCGCGAGCCCGCGTGCCTCGTCGGGTTCCAGCTCCGGCGCCAGGTTGGTGAGGACGAGCGTCTCGCCCGTGGTGTCCAGGCCCCAGCCGACGGTGTCCTCGATCGGCTTGGTGGAGTGCGGCTCGGTGAACATCCTCGACATGAAGAAGTCGAGGAACCCCCGGTAGTCGCGGAGCCAGGAGTGCCGGTTGTAGCTCGCCCAGCCCTCGTCGGTGGCGAGCTCGTCCTCGAAGGAGTGCACCGTCCGCTCGGGCAGCGGCGCTCCGCCGCCCGGGTAGCTCGGGCCGATGAAGACGGCCGCCTCGACCCGCTCGGGATGGTCTGCGGCCAGCAGCAGGCCCCGCTGCGCGCCCATCGAGAAGCCGACGACGATCGCGCGCGGGGTCCGCGTCGCGTCCATCACCGCCAGCGCGTCGGCGGCGAACTCGTGCTCGGCGTACGCCCCGGGCTCCGTCGGACGGTCGGAGCGGCCGTTGCCGCGCCCGTCGAAGGTGAGCACGCGGCAGTGCCGCGCGAGGTAGGGGACCTGCATCTTCCAGTGCCGCGAGTGGACGATCGACCAGGTCGGCAGCAGCAGGACCGTCGGCTCGCCGTCGCCGAACACCTCGTAGAAGACCTTGACGCCGTCCCGCTCGACGTAGCCGTCAGCGCGCGGCTGACTCGCTCGCATCGTCCACCCTCCCCGGTGGCGGTTGCCGTTCCTCGAGCTGCCGGATGGCCAGCGCGACCCGCCGCAGCGCCGACCGGATCGGCAGGACCTGGCGGTCGAAGCCGAGCAGCAGCAGCGCCTCGGAGCCGATGAACGCGTTGCCGACCAGGGCGGCCACCTCCTCGGCGGTGAACGGGCCGAGCGGTCCGTGGCGGCGCTCGGCCTCGCGGGCGACCTCGGTCAGCAGGTCGAACCAGCCGCCCAGCAGCTCGCGGACGGCCGCTCGGATCTCGTCGTTGGACCAGCCGGCGGCGACCATCTCCTGCAGGACCCGGACGTAGCCGGAGTCGAGGTCGTCCTCCAGGAAGTCGCAGGCCCGCTCGTAGCGCTGCCACAACGGCAGGTCCTGGGCGTACATCCGGCGCTGGCGGTCCAGGCGCCGGGCGTTCTCCCCGGCGAACAGGGCCAGGATGAGGCCCTGCTTGGAGCCGAAGTGGTAGTGGAGCTGGCTGAGCGGCACCCCCGCCTCCTCGGCGACCTTGCGGGTCGACAGGCCGGCGTAGCCGCCGGCGAGCAGCCGGCTGCGGACCGCCTCCAGGATCAGCGTGCGGGTGTCGACGGCAGGAGCGGCAGCATCCGCCACGGTCGCCCCCTCCTCTCCTGACTCCGGGCTCTTCCTGACTCCGGGCTCTTCCTCAAGCTCGCCCTGACTCGTTCGGTCGCTCGATCGGTCTTGACAGGACTCTATCACAGGGCAACAATCGCCTAGTTCGGTCGACCGACCGAATCGCCGTCGGATCTCGCCCCCCACGATCGTGCCGGCGCCCGGGTCGAGATCGCCGCCCGCTGGGTGATCGGCGCCGACGGTCTGGGCTCGCGGGTCGCCCGTTCGGTCGACGCCCCGATCGACCAGGTCCGCCCGGCGGGCGGCGCGACCCAGTACGCGTACCACGACGGCCTCCCCTGGCCGGGCATCGAGCTGTTCGTCGCCGAGCGGTCGCTCGCCGGGGTGTTCCCCACGCACGACGCACAGGCGTGCGTCTGGGTCTGCACCCCCTCCGCCGACGCCACGGCGGCCGCCGCCGGGCCCGGTCACGGGTGGAGGCGTTCGACCGGCTGCTGGAGCGTTCGGCCCCGCAGCTGGCCGAGCGGCTGCGCCGCGCGCGCCGGACCTCGCCGATGCGGGGCATGCTGCGCATGCCCAACAGGTGCGCCGGGCGTTCGGTCCGGGCTGGACGCTGGTCGGGGGCCGCCCGGCCGATCCCAGGCCAGCGCCTGCTCGCGACCGCCTGACCGAACCCCGTCGACCCGAGGAGGCCACCGCGTCCCGGCAACCGACCACCCGCGGCACCGCCAGCTCCAGTCACCCGCGTCCCAAGGAGCGGAGCAGAATGACCAGCACCGAAGGGACCGACCCCCGTGGAGTTCGTGCTGCACGCGCTGGCCGCCTGCCTCACCGCCGGACTGGCCAACATCGCCGCCGCCCGGCGGGTGCGGCTCACCGAGGTCCGCTCGACGGTCACGGGCGACATCGACCTCAACGGCCTGCTCGGGCTGGACCCCGATGTGCGCAACGGCTACGAGCGGATCACCGTGCGCTTCACGGTCAAGGGCGACGCCCCGGCCGACAAGCTGCGCGAGATCGTGGAGCAGTCGCGGCGCCGCTCGGCGGTCTACGACGTCCTCACCAACCGGGTGCCGGTCACCATCGAGGTCGACGCCGGCTGACACCCGGCGACCTCGCGGGCCGGGCGGGAACGCACCCGGGCGTTCCGGCGGCGGCGAACCGGCGGGTCGGGGTCCAGGCAGCTGGAGGACCGCCGGCCCGCCGGCACGGCCCGCCTCAGGGGTCCCCGGGCGGCTCCACGGCGAGGTCGTCCGCCAGCTCCTGCAGCTCCTGCAGCTCGCCGGGGTCGCCCCGGTCCGTGGGGCCTCCGTCCCTGGCGCCGCCCGCCCGCGCAGCCGCGCCCTCGCGCCCGCCGTCGCCGCCGGCGGCGCGCTCCGGCGCCTGCTCCGGCGCCCCTGGCGGTGCCTGCTCCGGCGCCTGCGCGAGGCGGCCGACCTGGCCACCGTCGGGACTCGGCACCCGGCCCGACCCGTCGACGAGGGTGCCTGCCGGCACGAACACGCCCTCGACGACGGCGTCCTGGAGGGTCCGGGCGGTCCTGTCCGGGCGGACCTCGAGCAGGTCGGTCGCGAGGGTGAGCCCGCCCGGAGGGAGCGCAGGCCGGTCGGCCGCGGTCCCCTCGACGGCGGGACCGGGCGGGCCGGCGGGACCGGGCGGCACGGGGGCGGCGGCCGACGTGGACGCGGCCACGCCGGCGAGGGCATCGCGGAGCCCCGCGCCCACGGCGGCGGCGTCCTGGTCGATGCGGGCGAGGTTCTGCCTGGCATGGTCCATGGCCTCGGCGACCTGGCGGTCGCGGGCCGCGGCGTCGGACTCCGAGCCGGGCCACCAGCGCGCGACCGCGGCCGACGTGAGGTTGCCCGCGAGATCCGCCACGTTGACCCACAGGTGCGCCGCCCGCTCGACCGGCCCCTGCGGGTCCGGGTGCGCCGCGGCCATGGCCAGGGCACGACCGCTGCGCGAGCGCGCCGCCACGACCGCCGCCACCGTCTCCGGGTCGAGCAGGGCGAACGCGGGGTCGGCGCGCAGCCGCCGCGCCTGCTGCTCGTCGCCGGCCTGGGACGCGCGCTCGGCCTTCCTGGTCAGCCACAGCCGCCGCAGGAGCAGCACGGGATCGGTGTTGCGGGTGACCAGCCCCCAGCCCACCGTGCCGACGGTCTCCAGGTCGTTGAGCACCCTGCTCCACAGCAGCTCGCCGAACCGGTCCGGGGAGGGCGCGCGCCGCACGCGGGCGACCTCCTGGTACAGCCGGGCCGCGCCCAGCAGGGTGTCGCCCACGGGGCCTGGCGGCGGCGGGTCGGTGGCCAGGGTCGACGCCGCCCGGGCGAACCCGGCGAACGCGCCGGCCGCCAGGGCGAGCCGCCAGCGGGACACGCCCCAGAACGACGTCCCGAAGGTCTGGATCGCGACCGGGTCGCCGCGCAGCATCGCCCCCGCCAGCCGCTCCAGCTCCGGCTCGCGCGTTCCCAGGACCGTGACCAGCCCGGCCGCCGCGGCGTGCATGGCCACGTCGAAGCCGAGGTTCAGCCAGTAGTCGCCGGCCGACGCCCACACCTGCCGCCCGTCGGCGGTCCGCTCGGCGAGGGGCAGGACCCCGGCGCTCCGCAGGCCCGCCTTGAACGGGCCCTCCAGCAGCAGCTGCACGAAGCTGGTGGCCGCCAGCATCCCCGGATTGCGGGGCACGAGCTGGAACCCGAACCGCCACACGCCGAGGTGGCCGACCATGAGCTGGTTGAGCCCCCGGTTGGCCCGGTCCATCCCGTAGACCAGCCCGGCGGCGGCCAGCGCGTGCAGCGCGGCGTCGGCCAGCGGGTCGTCGAGCGTGGACTGGTCGATCAGCGCCTGGGTGAGCGCGTCGCTGAGCACCAGGCCCGGGATCTCGGCGGGGAAGGCCAGGCCGATGATGGACCCGGCCCCACGGTTGAGCGCCCCGTAGAGCCACGGCTGCATCCACGGCGGGAGCAGCCCCCGCTGCCGGGAGGCGCCGTCCTCGTCGTCGCCGCCGTCCGGGCGGGCGGGCCGCCGCAGGGCCACGAGCTGGGCGCCGTCCGGGCGCCACAGCGGCAGCGCCGGGACCGGCAGCTCGGAGGTGCCCGCCCCGCGGCGGCCGGGAGGCGGGGCCGCGTCCGGGGCCACGGCCGCCGAGCGCGACGCGCCCGTCAGGGACCCGGTCCCCTCCGCCGCGGCGAGGCCCGCCGCCGCGACGACCGCCGGGTCGAGGCCCGCCGCCGCGAGGTCCCCCAGGTCCGCCAGGTCAAGGTCCGCCAGGCCGACGTCCGCCGGCTCGAGGTCCGCCAGGTCCGCCGCCCGCGGTTGCCGCCCCGCGGGCGCCCCGGACGGCTGTGCCGTCCCCGCGATCGCGCGGCCGGTGCCCGCGAGCAGCAGGAGCACGGTCCCGAGCAGCAGCAGGGCGGACAGCGGGCGCAGCGCGCGGGCGAGCACGACCCGCAGGGTCCGGGCGGCGACCCTGCGACGGGGACCGACACGCGCAACCGGCACGGTCGCTCCTTCGGCGGAGCATGCACGGGCCCGCGCCGGGCGGGCGCCAGGCCAGCGGCCGATGAACCGGGGGAGCTCGAGCCTTGCGGACAGGGACGAGCGGCGGCGTCAACGTACCATCCCCGACGGGCCAGGTCACGGGCCGGCGGGGGCTCGGAGGGCCGCGGTCGTCCGGGCCTGACTCAGCTCAGGTAGCCCTCGACGGTGTCGGGGTCGCGGACCATCGCCTGCTCGGGGTTGAGGCCGGCGTTCCGGCGGGCACGGCGCTGGTGCAGCAGGTCCCAGGCCTGGTCGAGCCTGACCTCGAGCGCCTTCAGCCGCTCGTGCTCCTCCTTGCTGAGCGGCTCGTGCGCCGCGCGCTGGTAGAGCGCGTGCTCCTCCCCGGCCAGCTCGTTGATCCGCTCGATGACCTTCTCGTCGTCCATCCGGTCCAGGCCTCCTCAGAGGATTGCCCACGGCCGCGCCGGGCCGGTGCGCCCACCGGGAGCCGGCGCCGCGTCACGCACGCTCACGGCGGTCGTAGTGAGGTTGCCCGATCCCGGTCCCGTTGGCCACCCGGGCCACGTGCCCGGCGCCACGGCGCGCGCTCGCATCGGCGCTCCCGGCCGGGCAGAATAGTCATACGGGTCATTCGCTTCATAGTGCCCTTTCACCCCAGCACACTCGGAAAACCGCAAGTCCTCGGGCGGGACTCCGGACTGCCCGGCGTGATCTGGAGGCGGGTCATGACGCACGAGGCACGGCAAGGGATCGAGCCGCTGGACGAGCTGCCCCACGCGGCCGACATCCAGGCCACGCCGTACGGGGAGTTCCTCACCAGGCACCCCGACGCGGCGCCCGGCGACGACCTGCTCCTCCGGCGCGCGGTCGAGGGCGGCCGTGGCCAGGGTTGAGATCCAGCTCGGGCACTGCTACCGCACCACGGGCGCGACCGGGACGTCCGGGTGCTGCGGGGAGACCGAGCAGCAGTACGTCACCCGCCTGTGGCAGGCGCTCGAGCCCAAGCTCCGGTCGGCCGGCCACGTCCCGATCCGGGTGCTGGCCGACCCGCCCGCGTACCCGCCCTGCGACGTGTTCGTCGCGCTGCACTGCGACGGCTCCGTGGACCCCTCGGCGCGGGGCTGCTCGTTCGGCTACAACCCGGCGCTCGGCAACGCCGCCGCGAGCAGGGCGCTGGGCGACCGGTGGCGCGCGGAGCACAACGCCGCCGGCTATCCGGGCGGCAACCGGGCCACCAACTACACCGCCGACCTCGCCGGCTACTACGCGCTGCGGCACGCCACCGCGGCCGGCGCGGACCGGGCGATCGTGGTCGAGCTGGGCTTCCTCACCAACCGCGCCGACAACAGCTGGCTGACCGGGAACGTCGGGCGGGTCGCGGACGTCATGGTGCGCGCCGTGGCCGCGTTCTACGGCGGCACCGCCAGCAAGCAGGAGGAGGACCTGACCGTCATGGACGACGCGACCAAGGACTACCTGGACGACCAGTTCCGCCTGCTCCGGGTGGGCGACCGGCAGGGCGGCGACTGGGACACCCACGACTTCTCCTCGATCGAGGGCACGCAGCGCAAGATCGACAGCATGCACGACCAGCTGCTCGGCCGCCTGGAGCTGCTGCGGCTCGGCGACAACCCCGAGCCGGCGACCGGCGAGACGCACCCGCAGAACCTCGACTCCATCTGGAAGCAGCTGCGCGCCACCGCCACGGCGGTCGAGCGGATCCGGTCCGACCTCGAGGCCATCAAGCAGCACCTGGGCATCACCGGCTGAGGTCGCCGGGCGGCCGGCGGAAGCGCCCGGCGGACAGGAACCCGACCGGAAGCGAGGCGCGGCCGTCGACCACCAGCTCGGCGAGCGCCTCGCCGATGGCGGCGGCGAACTTGAAGCCGTGCCCGGAGAACCCGCACGCGTACACGACCTGCGCGTGTCCGGGGTGCCGGTCGACGATGAAGTGGCGGTCCGGGGTCAGGGTGTACAGGCACGTCGTGGCCCGCAGGACCCGGCCGGCCACGCCCGGCACGCGCCCGGTCACCGGCCGGCGCACCGCCTCGACCTCGGCCGCGGTCACGTCCCGGTCGACGGCGTCGGGGTCGGTCGGGACGCCGGCGTCGTGGCGGCCGATCTTGGCCCCCTCCCCCGTCAGGGCCGGGACCCCGTAGAACTCGCCCTCGGGCAGGTCCATGAGGAAGACCGGCAGGCGCTGCGGCACGGCCAGGTCCTCGACGTCCGGCTGCAGGAACACGTTGTAGACCCGCCACACGACCAGGGGCAGGCCGAGCCCCGCCAGCAGCCGGCCCGACCACGCCCCGGCCGTGACCACGAGGGACCCGGCCGCGTGCACGCCGTGGTCGGTCTCGACCCGCACGCCGGCGCCGTCGGCACGCCACGCGCGGACCCGCTCGTGCCAGCGGACCTCGGCCCCGCCCGCGACGGCGAGCGCGACGCCGGCCGCCACGCAGGCCTCGGGGTCCAGGAAGCCCGCGCGCGGCTCGAACCCGGCCGCCAGGTCGCCGGTCAGCGCGAACGCGGGCCAGCGGGCGTTGACCTCGGCCGCATCCAGGCGCTCGAAGGGCAGCCCGTGGCGCTCGGCGCTGGCCGCCGCGCCCTCCACGACCCAGCTCCCCGGCCGGCCCGCGAGCACGCCGCCGGTGACGGTCAGCAGGTCCCGGCCGCAGCGCGCCTCCAGCTCCCGCCAGAGCTGGTAGGCGCGGCGCACGAGCGGGATGTAGTCGGCTCCCTCCGAGTACGCCTGGCGGATCATGCGGGTCCGCCCGTGGGTCGAGCCGTTGGCGTGCCCGGGCCCGAACGCCTCCACGCCGAGCGCCCGCTGCCCCCGGTCGGTGAGGTGCTGCAGCGCGGCGCTGCCCATGGCGCCGAGGCCGAGCACGATCGTGTCGTACGCGCGCGCCACCGGGCGCGTCCCTAAGCGCCCGGGCGCCCGTGCAGGGCGGTGACCGCGCGGGCGAGCGCCTCGCCGATCCCCCACCTGACCGCCAGGTCGGCGAGCCGCCGGTCGTCCGGCGGGTGCTGCGGCAGCGTGGTGTCCACGGCGGGCAGGGCGAGGGTCTGCACGGCGCGGACCACCGCGGGGGCCCGCGAGAGGTAGTCCCGGGACGCCTCCAGCCTGGCCGCGACGGCGGCCGCGCGGGGATCGCCGCCGGCCGCCGCCTCGGTCAGGGCGTCCAGCGTGCCGAACGTCCGCAGCAGGCTGGCGGCGGTCTTGGCGCCGATGCCGGGCACCCCGGGCAGGCCGTCGCTGGCGTCGCCCCGGAGGGTGGCGAAGTCGGCGTACTGCGCCGGGGCGATGCCGAAGCGGGCCGTGACCGCCGCGCCGTCCATGATCTCCAGCCTGGTCACGCCGCGGGCGGTGTAGAGCACGCGGACGCCGCGGGCGTCGTCGACGACCTGGAACAGGTCGCGGTCGCCGCTCACGACGTCGACCGGCCCCGCGGCGCGCGCGGCGAGGGTGGCGATCACGTCGTCGGCCTCGTGCTCGGCCGCACCGACCGCGGCGACGCCCAGCGCGCCGAGCGCGTCGAAGATGATCGGGACCTGCTCGGCGAGCCCGGGCGGCTCGGCCTCACCCGGCGGCGCCCCGGCCACCTGCACCGGGCCGGGCCCGCTGAGCCGGTGGGTCTTGTAGGAGGGGAGCAGGGCCACGCGCCAGACGGGGCGCCAGTCCTGGTCGACGCAGGCCACCAGGTCGGCCGGGTGGAACCTCCTGACCAGGGTGGACGTCATGTCCAGGAACCCGCGGACCGCGTTGGTCGGCGTGCCGTCAGACGCCGGCATCGGGCTCTTGACCCCGTAGAAGGCACGGAAGTAGAGGCTGGCGGCGTCGAGCAGCATCAGCGTCACGCGTCTCGTCTCCCCGTTCCCGATCGTCCGACGACCCCGTATCGCACGGATCATCACGCAGCTTCCCGCGCATCCGCCCTGCGCGCCATCGGACGGCGGCTGCGGTACCGTCGCGGCGGCGATCCGGGACGCCGAGGCCGACCCCCGGCCGGACGGGACGCCGGCGCGGCGACGGTCGAAGGAGGAGCGCGTGGTCACAGCCGACGAGGCGCGCGAGTTCGTGGCGAGCAACCACCGGGCGGTGCTGATCACCCGCGGGTCCGCCGGCGGCATCCAGGCGTCGCCGGTCTTCGCCGGGGTCGACGGCGACGGGAAGCTGGTCATCAGCACCAGGGAGACCGCCTACAAGACCCGCAACCTGCGCCGGGACCCGTCGGCGGTGCTGTGCGTCATCACCGAGACGTTCCTCGGCCGCTGGCTGCGGATCGACGGCACCGCGGAGGTCCTGGCCCTGCCGGAGGCGATGGAGCCGCTGGTCGACTACTACCGGCGCGTCGCCGGGGAGCACCCGGACTGGGACGAGTATCGGCAGGCCATGCGGGACCAGCGGCGGGTGCTCGTGCGGATCACGATCGACAGGGCCGGCCCGACCCGCGGCGGGTGACGGCGCCGCCGGGCGCCTACGCCCCGGCCGCCTGCGAGCTGCGCGCCGACGCCGGCCCGCCGCCGTGGATCAGCACCGTGGTGCCGGCCGGCACCCGCGGGAACAGGTTCTCGGCGTCGCGGATGAGCATGCGGATGCAGCCGTGGGAGTGGTAGCCGCCGATCGACCAGGCCGCGGGTGACCCGTGGATGAGGATGCCCGGCGCGCTCAGCGCCAGCGCCCGCGTCCCCAGCGGGTTGTCGGGCCCGGGCGGGATCACCAGCGGCTCGCCCTTGCCCCAGCCGTCCGGGGCAGGGTTGTGCCAGGTCGGGTCGACCTCCTTGTAGAGCACCTTCCAGGTCCCCCGCGGGGTGTAGAAGCCGGGCATCGCGGTCGCGACCGGGTAGCGCCGCTCGACCGTCAGGCCGCGGTACAGGGTCAACCGGTTGCGGCCGACGTCGACGGCGATCGTCTTGCCCAGCTCGTGGTCGCGCACCCTGGGCGCCAGCGTCCGCACCGGCAGCCGCACGCTCACGGCGCCGCCCCCGACCGCGGCGGTGAGCGCGCGGGCGGCCCCGCGCGTGTCCAGGGACCGGCCGGTGCGCGCGTGCCGGCGCTCGACCCGGCCGCCGACCAGCGTGATCGAGGCGTCACGCGGCCTGGCGTTCACCGCCCGGGCGGCCGTGCGCACCAGCGCCGCCACCCCGCGCTCGCCGCCGCGGTAGGCCAGGTCCACCGAGTGCCGCACCGGACGGTCGGTGACCCGGTGCCAGACGCCCGCCCACCACGACAGCCGCGGCCCGGCCAGCGCCTCGCCGACCGCCTGGTCGACCGCGGCCTGCCGTCCCAGGGAGGCGGGCGTCACCCTCCAGCTCCGCCCCGCCGCCTGCACCACGACCACGCGCTCCAACGAGCGCCGGGCCGCCTCGCCGACCGCCGCGGCGGCCTGGCGCCGCGTCAGCCCGCCGACGTCCACCCCGCCGACCCGCACCCCGGCGAGCACCCGGTCGGTCGAGCTGGCCGCGGCGACCGTTGCGGTCACCATGCCGGCTCCTGCGAGCAGCGCCACCAGGCCCACCACGACCAGCGTCCGCTGCCAGCCGCGACGCCGCAGCCACGCCCCCACGTCCCAGCTCCCCACCAGCAGCTCCCTCCGTCAGCGCCGCGCGCGTGCTATCGGCGGGCGGATCGCCGCGTTGGAGCGGGCCGGGCATCCCGGGCGTCCCTGGCGGGCGAGGCGAGCTGGGCGCAGCCGACACCGAGACCACGATCGGCCTCCGCTCGGGCCCGCCGCCTCGCTGACGCACGGTCGGCGGAGCCGGCGGGCCGGGAGGTTCCGCCCGGGCCGGCTAGGGTCGGTCTTCGACCGGCTCCGGCGGCGGAGCGGCCTCGTTCCCGGGCAGGGCCATCAGGGGCTGCGGGTCGTGGTGCGGCTGGATCCGCCCCAGCAGGGCGCCGATGTCGCCGTGGACCCGACCGAGGTCGTGCAGCATCCCGTCGCGGAACTCGCGGACCTGCTCGGCCTCACCGCCCAGCGCGTCCCGCTCCTGCTGGGCCTCCTGCCGGATCTGCTCGGCGGCCTCGCGGGCGTCCGCCATCGACACCTGCGCCTTGCTGGTGACCTCGGCCTGGATCTGCTCGGCCTCCTGCTGGGCCTTCTCGACGATCGACTCGGCCCGGCGCTTGGCCTTCTCGACCAGCAGCTCGGCGGAGCGACCCGCCTCTGCCAGCACCGTCGCGGCGTCGTCGCCGAGCTCCTCGAACGTCGGGGGCACCTTCTCCTGAAGGCTCACGACCTCGCGCTGGAGGTCCGCCCGTGCCTGCTCGGCCCGTTCCAGACGCGCGAGGAGCTTGGGCACGTAGGCGTCGACCTGCTCGCGGTCGTAGCCCTTCCGCACCACCTGGAAGGTCGGAACGTCATTCGTCGTGGTGCGTTTCCCGGACTCGGTGTCCGGTTGGAACACGCTCATGGCACCCTCCCTCGAGGACCGCCTTGGGAGCCGCTGCCTGACCTGCTGCTGCCGCTGCGGTGGGGAACATCGCATCTCCGGAACCACGGCGCAAACTCAGCAGAAGTCACGGGGTCGCCACGCAGTCCCGGCGAGTGGCCGGGAGGCTCGCGGACACCCCTCAGTCGGGAAGGATCGGTCAGTCGGGAAGGATCGGTCAGTCGGGAAGGATCGGCACCGACAGGCCCGGGTCGCGGCCGAGGAGCACGGCGCGGGTGACCGCGTCCGACCCGAACCGGTCGCGGACGCCGTCCAGGGCGGCGTCGAGGGCGCCGCTGTGGCGCTCCAGCGGCAGGGTGAGCTGGACGGCGCCGCTGTCGTCGAGGTTGGCGACCGCCACGCCCACGAGCGTGATGCCCTGGCGCTCGATCATCGGCGCGGCCGTGGCCAGCAGCGCGCGCGCCGTGGCCAGGACCGTCTGGCTGTGCGCGGTCGACCGCGGCAGCGTGTGCGAGCGGCTCACCCGCGAGAAGTCGCCGAACCGCAGGCGCAGCTCCACCGTCCGGCCGGTCCGGCCGGCCGCCCGCATCCGCCCGGTGACGCGCTCGACCAGGCCGATCAGCACGGCGTCGAGGTCCTCGGGTGACCTCGGGGAGCGGCCGAGCGCGCGCTGGGCCCCGATCGAGCGTCGCCGGCGACCCACGTCCACCGGGCGGGGATCGCGGTTGTGGGCGAGGGCGTGCAGGTGCCGGCCCGCCGCCTGGCCGACCATCGCGACCAGCGCCGCCTCCGTGAGGCCGGCGACCTCGCCCACGGTCGTGATCCCCTGGTCGCGCAGCCTGGCGGCGGTGACCGGGCCGACCCCCCAGAGACGCTCGACGGGCAGCGGGTGCAGGAACGCCAGCTCCCCGTCGGGCGGCACCACGAGCAGGCCGTCGGGCTTGGCCACGCCGCTGGCGACCTTGGCGAGGAACTTGGTCCTGGCGACCCCGACGGTGATCGCCAGCCCCACCCGCTCGCGGACCTCGGTCCGCAACCTGGCGGCGATCGCCACCGGCGTCCCCGAGATCCGCCGCAGCCCGCCGACGTCGAGGAACGCCTCGTCGATCGACAGCCCCTCCACCAGCGGCGTCGTGTGCCGGAACACCTCGAACACCGCCTTGCTCGCGGCGGCGTACACCCCCATCCGGGGCGGGACCACGACCGCCTCGGGGCACAGCCGGCGGGCCTGGGCCCCGGCCATCGCCGTGCGGACGCCGCGGGCCTTGGCCTCGTAGCTGGCGGCGAGCACCACCCCGGCCCCGACGATCACGGGGCGACCGCGCAGCGACGGGTCGTCCCGCTGCTCGACCGAGGCGTAGAACGCGTCGAGGTCGGCATGCAGGATCGTCGCGGTGCTCATCGAACGGATGTTCGCACTCCACGAGGCCGGCTGTCGACCCGCGGTGATCGGCGGGCCGCGGCCCCGACCCGGGTGCGTAGACTCCCCGCATGGGCACCCCGGACGCCGCGGCCGCTCGCGCCAGGCTGCGGCGCGTCGCGACCGACCGGCTCACGGCGCCGGAGATCGGTGCGATCCGCGCGCTGCTGCAGGCGGCCTTCCCGCCCGGCGACGACGCGTTCACCGACGAGGACTGGGAGCACGCGACCGGCGGCGTGCATTTCGTGCTCGATCTCGACGGCGCGGTCCTGGCGCACGCGTCGGTGGTCGAGCGCGAGCTGCACGTGGGCGGGCGGCCGCTGCGCACGGGCTACGTCGAGGCGGTCGCGACCGACCCGGACCGGCAGGGCATCGGGCTCGGCAGCCGGGTCATGCGCGACGCCACGTCGTATATCCGGGAGCGGTTCGAGCTTGGTGCCCTCGGCACCGGCCGCCACGGTTTCTACGAGCGGCTCGGCTGGGTGACGTGGCGGGGCCCGACGTCCGTGCGGACCGGCTCCGGCACGCGGCGCACCCCCGGCGAGGACGGCTTCGTCATGGTCCTGCCCACGCCGTCCTCGCCGCAGCTCGACCTCACGGCCCCGATCAGCTGCGCGTGGCGGCAGGGAGCCGACTGGTGACCTCGGCGCCAGCGCGCCGCGGGACCGGGCGGGACCGGATCGCGCCCGGATCGGTCAGAACAGCAGAACCGGGAGCAAGCGTGCGTTCCAACCCCAATCGGGCAAAGAGGATCGGCGTCGCCGCGCGCCAATTCCGCGACCACTTCCGGAGTGCTTTGCTTCACGCGGCGAACGAGCTACGATACGCGACCGAACCGGCGCAATATCACCCGCATGGTGACCACATGGCCATCGTGTGATCCGGTTCCGAACAACCTCCGGTCCCATCAGCTCTCTCTGCCCGGTCCAAACTCCCGCCTGACAGCCGGCTCTGCCGGACGAGGTTCGCTCGTGCGCTGTTGTGGAAGGTCTTCCGCCGCCCTCGACCGGGCGTGAGGAGGCGGGTATGCGGCGATGGGCCCCGAGGATCGCGTTCGCCCTGGCGGCGGTGCTGCTGCTGGCCGGGTGCGACCAGGCCCGCGGCGGCGGGTCGCGGCGCCTGTCGATCTCGACGGGCGCGGAGGGCGGTGTCTACTTCGTCTACGGCGGCGGGCTGGCCACGCTGATCGACGAGCACCTGAAGGGCTACGAGGCGGCGACCGAGGTCAGCACGGGCTCGCTGGAGAACCTCAACCGGGTGGCCTCGGGCCACAGCGACCTGACGCTGGCGCTCGCGGACGCGGCCAGCGACGCGGTGCGCGGGACGGGCTCGTTCGAACGGCCGCTGCCCGTCCAGGCCCTGGCGCGCCTGTACGCCAACTACACCCAGGTCGTGGTGGACGCGGGCGCGGGCGTGCGGACCGTCCCCGACCTCAAGGGCAAGCGGGTCTCGCTCGGCGCCGCCAACTCGGGCACCGAGGTGATCGCGCTGCGGATCCTGCAGGCGGCCGGCCTGGACCCGGACAAGGACATCCGCCGGGAGCGGCTCGGGATCGCCGAGTCGGCCAAGGCGCTGAAGGACGGCGCGCTGGACGCCTTCTTCTGGTCCGGCGGGCTGCCGACCAGCGCGGTCAGCAAGCTCGCCGCCAGCCGCAGGCTGGTCCTGCTGCCGACCGACGAATACGTGCAGCCGCTGCAGCAGCGCTACGGGCAGGTCTACTCGGTCTCCACCATCCGGGCCGGCACCTACCCGGGCGTGGAGCAGGACGTCCCCACGATCTCGGTCGAGAACTTCCTGGTCGTCAACCGGTCCATGGCGCCTGAGCTGGCCGAGCGGCTGACGGGGCTGCTGTTCGCGCACAAGGACGAGCTGGTCCGGGTGCACCCGGAGGGCCGCAACCTCGACGTCGCCCACGCGCAGGAGGTCGCCCCGCTCGAGCTGCAACCAGGCGCCCAGCGCTACTACCAGGAGGCGCGATGACCGACGGCATCCCGATGACCGACGGCATCCCGGTGGCCGGCGACGAGCGGACGCCGCGGCCGGGCACGGGTCGGCACGCGGCCCGGCCGCGGCGGCGGCGCCGCGTCACGCTGCGGGACGCGCCCATCCGCGTCAAGGTCATCGGCGTCCTGGTGGCGCCGCTGGTGGGCCTGGTCGCCCTGGCCGGGATCGGCGTCGGCGGAGCGCTCGCCCAGGGGCGCCAGGCCGGCAGCGTCAACGATCTCGCCTGGCTCGCGGTGCGGATGACCGCGCTGGTGCACGAGCTGCAGGCCGAGCGCACCCTCAGCAGCGCCGTGGCCGGCGACCCGCGCGTGTCGCGGGACGGCATGATCGCCCAGCGGTTCGTCGTCGACCAGGCCGGGGAGAGGCTGCGCAGCTTCCTCGACCAGCTCGACGTGCCCGGCGACCGGCCGCAGCTGCACGCGACGGTCGGGCGCGCGCTCACGGCGCTGAACAGCCTCGCGCGGGCGCGCGCCCTGGTCGACGCCACGCCGGCGCGGACCACCGCCGACGCGACCCAGGACCGCTACAGCGAGATCATCTCCTCCCTCCTGGACGTCAACGCGGAGATCGCCGTCGGAAGCGACGACGAGCCCGTGATCCGCGCGGTGACCGCGTTCGTCGCGCTCTCCCGCCTCAAGGACGCCGCCGACCTCGAGCGCAGCTTCCGCATCTCGACGCTGCGCACGGGCGACCAGGCGACCGCGCAGCAGCGGTACAAGCGGTTCATCGCGTTCGTCACCCGGCGGGAGACCTGGCAGGCCGGCTTCCGCAACGAGGTCACGCCCGAGCAGCGGGCGCTGTACGACCGCGACGTGGGCGGGCCTGACGTCGCGCTCGCGGCCCGCGCCGAGCAGGCCGCGCTGCGCGGCGGCGGCGACCTGACGGCCGTCGCGCCACCCGACCGGCTGGACCGGGTGTGGTTCGCCGCCATGACGCGGCACGTCAACCAGCTGCGCAGCGTCGAGCGGCAGCTGGCCGCGGGCCTGATCGCGACCAGCCGGGCCGCCGAGGACGCCGCCAACCGCCGCATCGTGCTGTACGTCTCGACCCTGCTCGGGCTGCTCGCCGTCACGCTCGCGCTGTCGACGCTGATCGCGCGCTCCATGACCGTCCCCCTGCGCGACCTCCAGGCGGCCGCGGTCGACATGGCCCGCCGCCAGCTCCCCGAGGCCGTCGAGCGCCTCCAGCAGCCCGTCCCGCCCGCCCCGCCGCCCACCGACCTCGCGCCGGCGCTGCGCCGCACCGCGCTGGACGAGATCGGCCAGGTGGCCCAGGCGTTCGGCACGGTGCACCAGGTCGCGATCCGCCTGGCCGCCGAGCAGGCCGGCCTGCGCCGGTCCATCGCCGACCTCTTCACCAACCTGGCACGCCGCTCGCAGCGCCTGGTCAGCCGGGCGCTGGAGCTGATCGACGACCTGGAGCAGGACGAGACCGACCCGGCCGTGCTGCACAAGCTCTTCCAGCTCGACCACCTGGTCACCCGGCTGCGCCGCAACGCCGAGAACCTGGTGGTCCTGGCCGGCGCCGAGCTGCCCCACCCGTGGCGGCAGCCGGTCCAGCTGACCGTGCTGCTGCGCTCGGCCATCGCGGAGGTCGAGGCCTACCAGCGGGTCGAGCTGCTGCCGGTCGAGGACGTCATGGTCGCCGGGCCCGCCGCCGTGGACCTCATCCACCTGCTCGCGGAGCTGATCGAGAACGCGACCACGTTCTCGCCGCCCCAGACCAAGGTGATGGTCGCCAGCCAGTCGATCGCCGCCGGCCACGTCATCGAGATCGAGGACCTCGGTGTCGGCATGCCCGACGACCAGCTCGCCGAGGCCAACCAGCGCCTGGAGCGGCCGCCGGCCATGGACGACCTCGTGGCGCGGATGCTGGGGCTGCACGTGGTCGGCCGCCTCGCGGCCCGCCACGGCGTCCGGGTGCAGCTGCGCCACTCCTGGTACGGGGGGATCACCGCGCTGGTGCTGCTGCCCGCCCGGCTCCTCGCCGGACCCGGGGCCGCGGCCGGGGAGGACACCGACGGCCGGGCGACCGTCGGCCCGGGGCCGACCGGCCCGGACCCGCGCCGGCCGCCGCCGCGGGCACCGGAGCCGGGCCCGCCGGAGGGGCCCGGCCACAGCGACGGCGAGCCGACGTACCTGCCGTTGCGCCAGCATCTCTCCGTCGCCGCCATGCCCGCCGCCTGGCAGCCCACGCGGATCGGTCCCGTCGCCGTCCAGGCGGCGCGGTTCGACGCGCCCGGCCAGCGTCACGACCCGACCGCGACGGGGAACTCCACCATGCCTGCCATCCCCAGAGAGCAGGAAGATGGCCCGTGACGAGCGTCACCGCGCCGGGGTAGCGGGCCACAGCGACCCGGAGGACCCCGTCCGGCGCATCCGCCCCTACACCATGACCGACGGGCGGACCCAGCCCACCCACGAGGAGATCGAGCTGGAGACGCTGATCGTCACCACCGCCCTCGGCGACTGGTCGATGTCCAGGCTCACCCTCGAACGGCGGTCGATCGGGCAGCTGTGCCGCCACCACCAGTCGGTCGCCGAGATCTCGGCGCGCCTGAACCTGCCCGTCAACGTGACCCGCATCCTCGTCGAGGAGATGGCCGACGACGGGCTGGTGCGGATCATCCGGTCCGGGATCGCGCCGCCCGCCACCGATCAGGTGCTCCTCGAACGCATCCTGCGCGGCCTCCAGGCGCTCGGCTGACGGCCACGCGGCCCGGAGCGGCACGGCCGCGGACCGCGGCTGGCACGGCACGGCCGACGGGAGCCCGGCGGGCGTCCGCGCCATGAGGCACCCAGGAGGCGGCCGGGCGCTCCTCGGAGGAGCGCCCGGCCTGCCGTCGACGGGAGCCGATCAGGACCCGGCGACACCGGACCGCTGATGCCGATCGGGCATCTGCACCGCCGGGGCCGCTGCGCGCGCCGGGAACACGAAGTAGCCGGCCACGAGCGCGCAGACGGCCACCGCCAGCGCGGCATGGCCCAGCAGCGCGAGGCCGGCCGCGGCGCCGTAGCCGGCCAGGCCCACCGCGGACCGGGCGAGGGACCGGTTCAGGTGCGCGCGCCACGCGGCTTCCACCAGGTCGGGCCGCCGGATCAGGTAGACCCACATCACCGCGAACGCGAGGTTGATGGCGCCCAGGTTGAGGCTGTAGACCGCGGCCGCGGTGCCCTGCTCGTGGCCGGCGGCCAGGTACTCGCCGAGCAGGGCGGTCGGGAACGGCAGGAAGCTGACCGCCATGAGCAGCAGCAGGTTGAGGAAGAGCAGCGGACGGGTGACCCGGTTGATGCGGGCGAACAGCGCGTGGTGGTTGACCCACACGATGCCGACGGTCAGGAAGCTGACCACGTAGCTCACGTACCTCGGCCACTGGTCCAGCAGGGCGCGCGCCAGTCCCTCCTCGACGGTCGGCGGGCGCACCTCGAGGATCAGGAGCGTGATCGCGATCGCGAGCACGCCGTCGCTGAACGCCTCCAGGCGCGCGGTGGTCGGCTCCGATGAGGGTGCGCCGGACACGGGACCTCCTGCGGGGTGCTCAGGGCGCCGCCGGTCACCGCTGCCACGGCGCGGGCGGCACCACGCCCAGCTGGCGCAGCAGCCCGATCATATCCAACACCCCCCAGTGCTCGGCGATCAGGCCGTCGGCGGAGAACCGGCACAGATCGGCGTTGGTGATCTCGATCCGCCTGCCGGTGGCCGGCATCCCCATGAACTCCCCGTTGTGGGTGCCCGAGATGGCGTTGTACGAGACCACCATGTCCCCCTCGGCCACCAGCAACTCGCTGACGAACCTGACGTCGGGGAAGCCCGCGCGGAAGGCGGCCGCGAACCGCTTGAACCCCTGGCGTCCCACCGTCATCTCCGGTGGCAGGTTCGGGTCGTGGTCGGGGCGGTCCTCGGTGATCAGCTTGTCGGCCGCGTCGATGTCGCCACGCTCGAACACCTCCTGGTACAGCCGCAGCACGGTTTCCTTGTTCCGCTCCTGGTCCGACGCCATCGCGGTTCTCCTCACTGTCCGGTCGGTTTCACAGTCCGGGCAGCTTAGGGCCGGGTTGATGGCCGGACAATGGCCGACCGGGGCTCGCTTTTGTCCGATCGGACACCATCGACGGCTGACGCGGCCGGACCGATGTAGACTCCGCCGATGACCGACGTCCTCGCCGACGTGCTGGAGGCGACCCGCACCGGCGGCACCGTGTTCGCCCGGGCCACGATGGGTGGCCCGTGGGGGCTGCGCTGCGACCCCGTCAGGCTGGCCGCGTTCCACATCGTGGCCCGCGGCTCGTGCACCATCCGGTTCGACCACGGCCCCGACCCGCTCATGCTCGGCACCGGCGACGTCGCGCTGCTCCCCCACGGCGACGGCCACACCCTCTACGACGATCCCGGGGCGCCGGCCATGGCACTGGCCGACCTGCTCGCCCGGATCCCCGCCGGGGAGGTGGGCGACGTCGCCGCCGGCGGCGACGGCCCGTCGACCACCCTGCTGTGCGGCGGCTACGTCTTCCACCATGACGGCCCCCACCCGCTCCTCGGCCAGCTCCCCGCGGTCGTGCACCTCGCCGGCGACACCGCCTCCGTCGAGGTCCGCGCGACCGTGGACCTGCTGCGCCGCGAGATCGCCACCCGGCAGCCGGGATCCACCCGGGTCATCGGCCGCCTCGCCGACGTGCTGCTCGTCCACGTCCTGCGGCAATGGATCGACCAGCGGCCGGCAGCCCAGCGGACCGCCGGATGGCTCCGCGCGCTGCGGGACCCCACCGTCGCGTCCGCGCTCTCGCTGATCCACGGCGACGTCGGCCGCCCCTGGACGCTCAGCACCCTCGCCGCGGAGGTCGGGGTCTCCCCCTCCGCCCTGAAGCGCAGATTCCGCGAGCTGACCGGCGAGCCACCCGGCGCCTACCTCACCCGCTGGCGGATCGACACCGCCGCCCGCCTGCTGCAGGACACCGACCTGCCGGTCGGCCGCATCGCCGCCGACGTCGGCTACCGGTCCGAGTACGCCTTCAACCGTGCGTTCACCAGGACGCGAGGCCGCAGCCCCGGCCGCTACCGCCAGGCCGCCCGCCGCCAGACCCCCGCCGAGCGCCTCGGCGTCGCCGACCCTCCGTGACCGGCCGGCACGCCGACGGCCGCCTGCGTCTCCCGTCGGCAGGCAACGGGATGTGTCCGGCGTGGGGGCTCGAGGCCGGCAGGATCGCCGCAACCGTGGAGGCCACGCATGACCCGGATGCACCAGTTGCCACGAGCGATCAAGGTGGTCGGTGCACGCAACAACAATCTCAAGTCGGTCGACGTCGAAGTTCCGCTCTGGTCGGTGGTCGTGCTCACGGGACTGTCCGGATCCGGCAAGTCCTCGCTGGCGATGGGCGTGCTCTACGGGGAGGGGTCGCGCCGGTTCCTCGACGGGCTCAGCGCCTACACCAGGCGGCGGATCACGCAGGCCGCACGGCCCGACGTCGATCGCGTCGAGTTCCTGCCGCCGGCGCTGGCCCTCAAGCAGATCCCACCGGTGCCGGGGCGGCGCAGCACCGTGGGCACGATGACCGAGGTGCTGAACGTCCTGCGGCTGATGTTCTCGCGGCTGGGCTGGCATATCTGCCCCAACGGCCACCGCTTGACACCCAACCTGGCCAGAAGCTCGGTCGAATGGATCGACTGCCCCGTCTGCGGCGTGCACTTCGCACATCCGGGCGCGGAGTCCTTCGCCTTCAACACCGTCGGCGCCTGCCCCGGCTGCGACGGCCTGGGCATCCGGGACGAGATCGCCGTCGACGCGCTCGTCCCGGACGTCCGCAAGTCGATCGACCAGGGCGCCGTGGCCCCGTGGAACCTGGCCGGCCGCAGCTACATGCCCAGGGTCGCGGCGGAGCTGGGCGTCCGGACCGACGTCCCCTTCGAGCAGCTCACGCCCGCGGAGCAGGGCATCGTCCTGGACGGGCCCGACGACCAGCGGACCGTCACCCTCACCAGCCGGGCCGGCCGCGCGTTCGAGCTGACCATGCGCTACGAGAGCGCGCGCCGCAGCGTGGAGAACGCCGCCCGGAACGCCCAGAGCGAGACCACCCGGGACCGGCTGCGCCGGTACTTCAGCACCCGGACGTGCCCGGTGTGCCACGGCACCCGCCTGCGACCCGAGGCGCTGCGCACGCTGCTGGCCGACCGGAACATCGCGCAGGTCAGCGCGCTCACGCTCCGGGAGCTGGCGGACTTCGCGGCGACCGTGACCGGCACGCTGCCGGACGAGATGCGCCCGCTGTCGGACCGGCTGACCGGCGAGCTGTCCGACGGCCTGCGGCCACTGCGCCGGCTGGGTCTGGACTACCTGACGCTCGACCGCGCGGGCGGCACGCTGTCCACCGGGGAACGCCAGCGCATCGAGCTGACCTCGACCCTGCAGCTGCGCAGCACCGGCGTGCTGTACGTGCTGGACGAGCCGTCCGTGGGGCTCCATCCGGCCAACGTCGACGGGCTCCGCTCGGTGATCCGCGGCCTGGCGGACAACGGCAACTCCGTCGTGGTCGTCGACCACGACATGGACCTGCTGCGCTCGGCCGACCACCTGCTCGAGCTCGGGCCCGGCGCCGGGCGCCACGGCGGCAGCGTCGTCGTGCAGGGCACCGTGGAGGAGCTGCAGGACAGCCCCGCCTCCGTCACCGGCCCCTTCCTGTCCGGCAGGGCCCGACTGCTGGTCCGGCCACGGCGACCCGCGGACCCCTCCGGCGAGCACATCGAGATCACGGTCGACGACCTCTACAACCTGCACGACGTGACCGCGCGGATCCCCACCAACCGCCTCACCCTCGTCACCGGCATGTCAGGATCGGGCAAGACGGCGCTCGTCCTCGACAGCCTGGTCCCCGCCCTCACCCGCACCCTGGCCGGCGAGCCGCCGCCGCCGCACGTGCGCAGCCTGCGGACCGGCACGCTGCGGCGCCTGGTGGAGGTGGACGCCACCCCCGTCGGCAGGAACTCCCGTTCCACCCCCGCCACCTACTCGGGGGCCTTCGACGGCATCCGCCAGCACTTCGCCGCCTCCCCCGAGGCCAGGCGCCGCGGCTGGACCAGCGGCCACTTCTCCTACAACGTCCGGGCCGGCCAGTGCCCCACCTGCGAGGGGCTCGGCGAGCTGTCGCTCGACGTCCAGTACCTGCCCGACCTGGCCGTGCGCTGCCCCGACTGCGACGGCGCGCGCTACAACCCCGCGACCCTCGAGGTGACGGTGGACGGCCTGTCCATCGCGCAGGCCCTGGCCATGACGGTCGCGGACGCCGCCGAGCACTTCGCCGACCAGCGCAGGATCGCCGCGCCGCTGCGGGCGCTGCAGGACGTCGGCCTGGGCTACCTGTGCCTCGGCGAGCCGACCCCCGACCTGTCCGGTGGCGAGGCCCAGCGGCTGCGACTGGCCGGTGGGCTGCGCCCCGGCCAGCGCGGCACGCTCTACGTGTTCGACGAGCCCTCCGTCGGGCTGCACCCGCTGGACGTCCGCACGCTCCTGCAGGTGCTCGACCGCCTGCTCGACGCCGACGCCACGATCGTGGTGATCGACCACGACCTCGACCTGATCGCCAACGCGGATCACGTGATCGACATGGGCCCGGGCGGCGGGCCCGAAGGCGGCAGGATCGTCGCCCAGGGCCCTCCCGGCAGCGTCGCCGACGATCCGCGCAGCACGACCGGCCACTGGCTCAGGCGGCATCTGGACCTGCACGCCGCCGCCAGCCCGCAGCTCGCCCGCTGACCGCGGACCCGACCGGCCCCTCTCAGGTGATGCCGGCGGGCAGCAGGGTGAGCACATCACCGCCCGGCGACGCCGGGGCACCGGGCACGGCGGGGCGTGTGGCTTGCAAAGGGCCGGGCAAGCTGGTTGGCTTGCTTCGATTCGTCATCCTCCTGCTGATCGATCCTCGCCCGTCGATCCCTCGCCCAGGTGAGCTGATGACATCAACCCGGCGACGCCGACGATGCTGGAACCGGCCGCTGGCCGCAGGCGTGACCCTGGTGCTGGTTGCCGCCTTGGCGCCACGGGCGGTGGCGGACGAAGGCGACACGACGACCTCCTTCCAGGCGTCGGATCAGGGCCAGCCGCCCCCCGCGCAGGCGCCCGACCAGACACCGACCGACGTGGCCGCCGCCGACCCCGTCGACGGCCCCGGGACCGCCGGTGTCCCGCAGACGCAGGACCCCGGCGGAGGGGGCGAGGGCTCGCCCGGTGAGCAGGACCTCATGCGCAGCGTCGAGCTCGGGCCGCCGCCGACGCCCGGGCAACCGACGATCCAGGGCGAGCTGGTGGCCCCCGGTGCGGCCTCACCCGTCGATGCCGATCCGGAGCTCACCATCCCCCCGTCGGCACCGACCGCCCGGGACGGGGATCGACCGATCGCCCACCAGCCCGCGGCCGCGAAGCCCGAACCGGACCTCGCGATCCCCGCGCAGGAGACCGCGGCGCAGCAGCCGGCAGCCGTCGCCGGCGACGGCGACGCTCATGTGGTCACGGTCGGCATCCTCCCGGCGCCGGACCAAGGCGGCGAGGCGCTCCCGCAGCTGCCCAGCGTCGTCGCCGAGGCCCGGCCGGAGCCGGCGGGTGGACAGACCGCCGCGAGTCGGCAGGCGCCTGACCGGACGGACCAGGACGAGCCGGCCGCAGGCGCCGGCGGGTGCGCGGGCGGCGGCTGCTCGAACGAGCCCCCGACCCCGGCAGGCCCGACCGCCGCGGCGGCGGACGACCCCGTGAGCCGCTTCGTCGCCCGCCTCCTGCAGGCAGCCGGACTGGGACGAGGACCCGCGCAGCGGCCGGCCCCCGAGCAGCCACCGCAGGATCCCCCTCAGCAGCCGGAGCCGGAGCCGGCGCAGCGACCCGAGCTCACCTTGGCGGACATCGCGCGCATCATGCGGGACGTGGAGGCCGGGCTGCTGCAGGGCAGATCCCGCATCCGCACCACCGCCGAGCTGGCGAGCCAGGAGGAGCTCGTTCGGCAGGTCGTCGGCGAGCTCATGCGGGGCGGTTCGGACGCCGCGCTGGACGAGGTGCCGTTCGACCACTTGCTGCTGCTGCAGAGGGCGCTGATCGCCGAGGAACGGCTGCGGAGCGAGCGTCGCGCCGCCGAGGAGCCGACCCGCATCAACTGGGCCGCGTGGAACCTCGATGACGCCGAGGGCGCCATGCGGCAGGGGGCGGCCGCGGAACCTGGTCCCGCGCGCGACCGTTGGGCCGACTCGGCGCGGCGGTCCCTGGACCGCGCCAGCAGGACACTCTCCGAGCTCGGATCGCAGGTGGCCAGTCCCGCCCCGCCTGCGCCGCCGGCAGAGGAGGAGCTGCTGCGCAGGACCGAGGAGCTGCTGCGCAGGACCGAGGAGCTGCGCCGCCAGCTGGGAGGCGAGAACGCCATGAGCGTCGTCGATAGCGACGCGCCGACCCCCGGCCAGCCGGCGACCAAGGGCAGGCAGGTGGTGGTCCTCACCGCAGCGGGATTCCCGGTGGAGACGGACGTCCCCGGCCCGACCGGGTTCGGCGGCGACGACACCAGGGCCGCCAGGACCGTCACGCCCGCGTCGGACGCGGCCGAGCAGCCGGACCTGAGGATCCCGGCGAGCGGGGCGACCCGGGTAGGGCCGGTCATCCGGGGGCTGATCCTCGCCGGCGCAGTCGCTGCCGCGATCGGGTTCGCGGTCATGCAGGGGATGAGCGGTGGGACGCTGCGCCCCGCGGGGATCGGTCCGCTCGCCCCCGACGGTCTCCTCGCACCCCCTGCCTCGACGCCGGGCTGACCTGCCTGCGGGGCGCGCTCGACCACGATCAACGCTGACGAGCTGCTCGTCACGTGGAGGCGGTCCCGGGCCGGACGACCGGGGCCACCGAGGCCGCATCGGCCTGGTCGCGGGCGACGTCGAGCAGGGCGTTCACCAGCGGGCTGCTGGACCGTTCGAGCCAGGCGAGCGCCGCGGTCGCCGGCTCCACGTCGACCACTTCCAGGAAGGCGACCTCCGGCCAGCGGTGGAGCTGCACCGCGAAGCGCGGGACCAGGGCGATGCCCTGGCCGGCCGCGACCGCTTGGAGCAGGCCGTCCATCGTGGCCGCGCAGTCACCCAGCCGGGCCGGGACGCCGCCGCGATGACTGCCGGCCACCCAGAAGTCGGCCCACACCGGGTCGTTGGTCTCCGGCCTGCACCACGTCTCGTCCAGCAGCTGGCGGATCGACAGCCGCTCCGCCGCTGCCAGGGGATGGTCGCGAGGCAGCACGGCCAGGCGTGGCTCCTGCAGCAGCGGCTCCATGCGCACGCCGTCGAGCTGCTGGATCGGGGGCCAGACGAACGCCACGTCCACCAGACGCTCGCGCAGGCCGGCCGACGGGTCGGCGAAGCCGCGCTCGCGCAGGTGGAGCTTGATGTCAGGGTGGCGCTGGGTGAAGGCGCGCAGGGTCCGCGGGATGAGCTCGGGTGCCGTGGCCGTCACGAACCCGACGCTGAGCTCGCCCAGCTCGGCGCGGGCGGCGCGCCGCGCGACCGCCGGCACCCGGTCGATGGCGGCCAGCGCGCGCCGCGCCTCCTCGACCACGGCCAGGCCCGCCTGGGTGAGTGCCACCTGCCGGGTGGAGCGGTCCAGCAGCCTCACACCGAGCTCCCGCTCCAGCCGCTGGATCTGGCGGCTGAAGGCGGACTGGGCGATGTGCTCGCGCTCGGCGGCGCGCCGGAAGTGCAGCTCCTCGGCCAGGGTGACGAGGTAGCGCAGCTGCCGCAGGTCCATGTGCGCTCGGTTTCTGCTCGGCCACGGGGGAATGACCGGCGGTGGTCGGGGGAGATCGTCCTGCGAGGGTAGGTGCGGCCTCACCACGCGGCAACTTCGGGCTGCGCCCGGTGGCTCGGCTCCAGCTGGGTTGATGCCGCCGGGCGATCGACAGTGCTCGTATCGATGGTTTCCCTGCGTCGCTCGCTGCCCTACAGTCCCAAATCATCCCCCAGGTCAGCCGCTGCCGACCCCGTTGAAACCACCGCGCCAGCGGTGCGCTGTCAAGCGCTCACTCGGCTCCTGCCTACGCTTTTGGCATTTGGTCCCCCCAGCCGAAGAGTGCCGCGGCATGCCGGCGTCAGCGGCGCCCAAATGCCAGAAAGGATTCTCTTTACCGTGCCAACATTCGCCATGGAAACCCGCGTGTCGAGAGCAGGTCGCCGACAGCGCCACCGCATCGTCACCGCCCTCGCCACCACGCTCGCCACGGCGCTCGCCGTCGCAGGCCTCGTGGCGGTCCTGTCCCAGGGCCCGCCCCCGGCAAAGGCCGCCGCCGGGACCAGCGTGCTCGGCCCGAACGAGACCCTCAGCCCCGGACAGAGCATCACCTCCGCCAACCGCTTCATGTACCTGATGATGCAGACGGACGGGAACCTGGTGCTGTACGGGTTCGACCAGGGCTGGAACGTCCTGTGGGCCAGCAACACGATGGGCAACCCGGGCGCCACGCTCACCGTCCAGGACGACGGCAACCTCGTCCTGTACGCAACGGACCGGCGTCCCCTCTGGGCGACCAACACGATGGGCAACCCGGGCGCCACGCTCCTCGCCCAGGACGACGGCAACCTCGTCCTGTACGCACCGGGCGGGCGTCCCCTCTGGCAGACCAACACCACTCTCAGGAAGCTCATCACGCTGCTCGACGCGACGGCCCAGCCGGACGAAGCCACCTCCTGTCCTCCTCCTCCCACCGACGACCAACCCACCGGCTGCGAGCGCCCCGGCTAGCGTCCAGCCCCACCCGACGGGCCCGGCCCGCCCGCCCCAGGCGGGCCGGGCCCGTCTCCGTCTCCTGCTCCGCTGACGTCCTGGGGGGTCGACCCCGGTCCCGGATCCCGTGTCGTATCGATGGTGACGCCTCCATCGCCGGTGTCGGTGCCGGCGGTGTGGGTGCCGCCGCCGTCGCCGGTCGACTCCGACCCGGCCGCAGGACCCTCGTGATCCGCGTCCGGGGATACGACCACCGCCCGCTCCTGACCCGCCTCGTCGGCCACGGTCACCTGCAGCTCGAGCCGCCAGCGACCACCCACAGCCGCATCAGCCCCGGGCTCGGTCTCTGACCGCGGCGCAGGCCGCGGCACGGCCGCCACCGGCCGCCCGCCGCCAGCCGTCGACCGCGCCACCTGCGCACCGCCGCCCAGCTCGAGCGCGGCCGTCAGCTCCCCCGCTCCGGGCTCCGGCTCCGGCACGTCCCCCACCAACGGGCCAGCCGCCAGCCGGTCCGACCCCACGGACCAGCCCGACCCGAGAACCACAAGACTCCCCATCCCACCCGCGGCAGCCGAGCCGCGCCCTCCGGCGGGATCCCCGGCAGCCACCAGGGGCGGCAACGGCGGGACCGGGAGGTGCACCGCAGCCTCCGCCACACCAGAGCTCAACAGCTTGCGGGCCGTGCTCACCGCCGTGCTCACCAACGTCACCGGCTCCCCTCCGGTCTGCGCGGGCTCCTTGCCGACCAGCGCATCCACAGCCGGCGCCCGCTGCTTCCCGACAATCGCCTCCCGGAGCGCCTGCGCGACCAGATCCTCCCCCGGCGGCGCCTGCGGCCCCAGCCCCGGCCCGGGCCGCGGCGCGCCCGGCGCAGGGCGCGGATCCTGCGCCGGACCCCGGGGGACCAGGCCCCGCCACAGGTGCCCCGCCGCCCAGCGCATCCGCGACTCCGCCA
>DATFRI010000028.1:0-5554 GCA_035263405.1 Actinomycetes bacterium
CCCCGGCCCCCGGCGACCGGACCCGGGCCTGGATGGCCGGCCCGGCCGGCGCGCCGGCCGGGCCGGACCCCTTCGCGCGCCCCGCGCTCAACCCTGGGCGCCGACCCCCGACGGGGCGGGCGCGGCGTCGACCTGGCTCACCCCGGGCAGCAGGACCCGGAAGGAGGCGCCGCCGCCGGGCCGCTCCTGGACCCAGGCGCGCCCGCCGTGGAGCGCCGCGAACTGGGCGACCAGCGACAGGCCGATCCCCGAGCCGGGCGTGCTCGACGCCGGCTGGGGCCCGCGCCGGAACGGCTCGAAGATCGCCTCGCGCAGCTCCGGCGGGATGCCCGGCCCGTCGTCCTCGACCACCAGCACCACGCCGTCGGGCTCCTCCTGGATCCTCACCCATACCGGCGAGCCCGGCGCGGTGTGCCGCACCGCGTTGTCGAGCAGGTTCTCGACGATCCGCTCGACCTTGGGCGAGTCGGCGAGCACGAGGGTGTCGGGCGTGTCCAGTTCGACCTGCCGGTCCCGCAGGCCCTCGCACTCGGCGACCATGCGCCGGACCAGCGCGGCCAGCTCGGTCGGGTCCTGGCGCACCGCGACCGCCCCGGGGCTCAGCCGCTCCAGGTCGAGCAGGTCGCTCAGGATCCGGTCGAGCTTGCGGGCGTTGGTGGTCAGCCGCGCGAGCAGGTCGAGCGCCTCCTCGCCGGTGAGCAGCCCGTAGCCGCGCTCGAGGGTGCGGGCCGCCGCCAGCACGTTGGCCAGCGGCGTGCGCAGCTCGTGCGAGATCGCGTGCAGGAACGTCGTCTTGGCCCGGTCCAGGGCGCGCAGCTGCTCGCTGGTCAGCCGCTCGCGCTCCAGCGCCCGGCGGAGGTGCTCGACCTCCGCGGGCTGGTGGCTCTCGGCACCTCGGCGCCGGGGCCGGGCGGGGGTCACGGTGGCACCGTCGCGGCCGGCCGCGGGCGCGGTGCCGCTGGTGCCGTGGGTAGGTGCTCCTGCGGGCATGGACCCTCCTGTCCCTGGCCCTGTCCGACCGGACCGACGGTCGATCGAGGCATCAGCCACGATTATCCTCTTCGTCTACGGTGGATGCGTAGTCCCCTCGCGACGCGCCACGCGACCGCGTTGCTGCTTGCCGCTACGATGCCAACGGGTGCGGGTCACCCGGTGCGTGAAGGTGCCCGCGATGCCGGCTGCCAGGCGGCCGGCGGGCGCCGCGGACACCCATGATCGGGCTGAGGAGGTCGCGTGACGGGTGCGGTGACGGTCGTCTGGGACGAGCGTCTGGCCGCCTACGACCTCGGGCCGGAGCACCCGCTGCGCCCCGACCGGGTGCGGCTGACGATGGCGCTCGCCCGCGAGCTGGGCCTGCTGGAAGGCGTCCGGCTCGCCGGGCCGGTCGTGCCGAGCGGGACGGATCTGGCGCGCGTCCACGACCTGGACTACCTCGCCGCGGTCAGCCGCGCGAGCGCCGACGGCCGCCCGCTGCCGCAGTTCGGGCTCGGGCCAGGCGACACGCCCTCCTTCCGCGGGATGCACGAGGCTTCCGCGCTGGTCTGCGGGGCGACGATCGCCGCCGCCGAGGCCGTCCGCTCGGGCCGCGCGGCGCACGCGTTCTCGCCGGCCGGCGGACTCCACCACGCCATGCGCGACCGCGCCAGCGGGTTCTGCGTCTACAACGACCCGGCGGTCGCGATCGCCTGGCTGCTCGAGCAGGGCGTGGAGCGGATCGCCTACGTCGACGTCGACGTGCACCACGGCGACGGCGTCGAGGCGGCGTTCGCGGACGACCCGCGGGTGCTGACGATCTCGGTGCACGAGTCCGGCCGCTACCTGTTCCCCGGCACCGGTAACGCCGACGAGGTGGGGGAGGGCGCTGCCAAGGGCACGATCGCCAACCTGCCGCTGCCGCCGGGGACCACCGACGAGCTGTACCTGCCCGCGTTCGACGCGCTCGTGCCCGCGCTCGTGCGCGCGTTCGAGCCGGACGTCCTGGTCACCCAGCTCGGCTGCGACACGCACTACACCGACCCGCTCGCGGACCTCGGCCTCACGCTCGCCGCCTACCAGGCGCTCGCCGGCAGGCTGCACGACCTCGCCCACACCGTGACCGGCGGCCGCTGGCTGGCGACGGGCGGTGGGGGCTACCAGTGGGCCGGCGTGGTGCCGCGCGCGTGGTGCGCCTACCTCGCCGAGATGGTCGGCGCCGCGCTGCCCGCCGAGCTGCCCGAGGCGTTCCGGCGCGAGGTCGCCGAGCGCCACGGGATCCGGCTGTCCCCGGGCATGGCCGACGACGTGGTCGCGCTCGCCTCCGGCCGCCGGCCCTGGGCCGAGTCGCAGATCGGCCGGGCGATCGAGGTCGCGCGCCGGTCGCTGTTCCCCCTCCACGGCCTGGCGGGCTGAGGCCTGGCCGCGCTCGTTGCGCACGACACCCCGAGCGGACATACCATCAAGGAAGCGATGAATCGGGGGACGCGAGCGGCGTCGGCGCGACCGGTCCGGACCGGGGTCGTGCTGCTGGCCGCGGCGATGCTCCTGGCCGGCTGCACCAGCGCCGGTCAGGCCGGTCCGGGGAGCAGGGCCGCGTTGGATGGGACCGGGCCGTTCACCTTCGTGACCGGCCGGGACACCACCGGCTACCTGCGCGGGGTGCTGAGCGCCTGGAACGCCGCCCACCCCGACCAGCCGGCGCAGCTGATCGAGCTGCCCGAGGCCGCCGACGACCAGCGCGCCCAGATGGTCACCAACCTCCAGGCCCGCAGCGACCGCTACGACGTGCTCAACCTCGACGTCCCCTGGACCGCGGAGTTCGCCGACGCGGGCTGGATCGTGCCGCTCGACCGCCGCGAGTTCCCCCTCGACCGGTTCCTGCGCCCGGCCGTGGCCACCGCGGAGTTCGAGGGCCGGCTGTACGCCGTGCCGTACACCAGCAACGGCGGGCTGCTCTACTACCGCAAGGACGTGCTCGACCGCGAGGGCCTGCGCCCGCCGCGGACCTGGGCCGAGCTGGAGCGGCTGGCGAGCACCGTTGCGCCCAGGTACCACATGGGCGGCTACGCCGGCCAGTTCCTCGCCTACGAGGGGCTCACCGTCAACTTCGCCGAGGCCGTGCAGTCGGCCGGCGGCGAGATCCTGGCGGACGACGGCAGGCGGGTCACGGTCGACTCCCCGCAGGCGCACGAGGGGCTGGCGTTCCTGGTGAACGGGATCCGCGACGGCTGGATCCCCAGAGCGGCCCTGGACTACAAGGAGGAGGAGTCGCGGCGGGCGTTCCAGGAGGGCCGCCTGCTGTTCATGCGCAACTGGCCGGCGGTCTGGGGCGTCGCCAACCGGCGCGGCCCGGACTCCAAGGTGGCCGGCCGGTTCAGCGTCGTCCGGCTGCCGGGCCTGCACGGGCCCGGGTCCAGCTCGCTCGGCGGCGCCAACGTCGCGATCAGCGCCTACTCGCGGCACAAGCGCTCGGCGGTGGAGTTCATCAAGTACCTGACCTCCCTGGCCACCCAGCGGCAGGTGCTGGTCCAGGGCTCGCTGCCGCCGGTGTGGGAGCAGCTCTACGACGACCCGGCGTTGATCCGGCGGTTCCCCTACCTGCCGACGCTCAAGGAGAGCATCCTGTCGGCCAAGCCGCGGCCCAAGAGCCCCAACTACAACCAGGTGAGCCTGGCGATCTCCAAGTCCGTCCATGACGCCCTGTCGCTGCGGCTGTCCCCGGACGCGGCCCTGAAGGGCCTCGCCCAGGACCTCACCGGCATCGTCCAGAACCAGTGAGCCCGCCCGGCCCGGCGGGTCCCCGACAGCCGGGCGGCCCGCCCCGGGCAGGCCTGGCGGTCCGGCCCCGGGCGGGCCTGTTGGTCGGGGTGGTGGCCGTGGGTCAGGCGCCACCACGGCCACCACCCCTTGTCTTGCTGCGGTCAGCTCATCGTCATCGATGGGTCGTCGTCAGCGGTCAGTTGCCGTAGGCCGCCGCAGCGTCCTTCTCGAGCTGCGCAGTCACCTGGTCGATGTTCTTGTAGCTGGCGCTCAGGAGGTCCTGCATCCCCTTGGCCTCGCCCTTGCCAGGGGTGCCGCCGAACGCGGCCGGTGCCAGGTCGGACATGTCGAAGCGGAAGTTGTCGGCGGTGGTGATCGCCTGCGCGGACCGCCGGGTGATGTCGTCGGGGTAGACGGCGAGGTCGACCTTGTTGTTCGCTGAGGTGTAGCCGCCGAGCTTGGCCCAGACCGTGGCCGCCTCCGGGCTGGCCAGGTACTTGATCAGCTCCTTGCCGCCGGTCGAGGCCTTGAGCAGGACCGCCGCGTCGCCGCCGCCCACGACCGCCGACTGCGAGCCGTTGATCGACGGGAAGTTGAAGAAGTCCGCGTCGGTGCCGAGCTTGGCCTTGGTCTCGCCGGTGATCACGCTGGCCACGAAGTCGCCCTCGTACACGATCCCGCCCTTGGGCGGCTGGGAGTACACGGCCGAGACCGAGCCGGGGAAGTCGGTGCTGAGCGCGCCGCGGGTCCCGCCGACCAGGTTGTCGGGCTTGCCGAGGACCTCAGCCTGCGTGGTCAGCGCGGTCTTGACGCTGGCGTCGGTCCAGGGGATCTCATGCTTGGCGAGCTTGTCGTAGTTGTCCGGTCCCGCGGTCCGGATGTAGATGTTCTCGAACCAGTCGGTCAGGGTCCACCAGTCGGCGCCGCCCACGCTCACCGGCGTGGTGCCCGAGCCGGCGACGGTGTCAACGGCCGACTTGAACGCGTCCCAGTCGGCGGGTGGCTGCACGCCGGCGGTCTCGAAGACGTTCTTGTTGTACCAGACGGTCGACTTGTTGGCGGCCTTGTAGAAGACGCCGTATAGCTTGCCGTTGGAGGTGCCCAGCGTCCGCCAGATCGGCGCGAAGTTGGCGTCGACCTGGGCGCCGGCCACGTCGTCGAGCGGCTGCAGGTTGCCCTTGCCGGCCAGGTCGTTGAGCAGGCCGGGGTTGGGCAGCAGCGCCACGTCCGGCGCGGCGTTGCCGGCGATCTTGGTGCCCAGGTAGGCGCCCACGTCGTCGCCGGTGGGGCTGTACTTGACCGTCGCGCCGGTGCGCTGGGCGAAGTCGTCCAGGACCTTCTGGAACTTCTCCTGCTCGTCGCCCGACCAGATGGCCGCGACCTCGACCGTCTGGCCCTTCAGGTCGGCCAGCTGCAGCTGCGCCGGCACGGTGGTCGCCGTCGAGGATTCGTTGTCGTCGCCGCCACAGCCGGCGGCGACGAGGGTGAGCGCCGCCAGCAGCGCCAGCAGCGCACCCCAACCTCGCTTGCCCATGCCCTACCTCCTATGGTGAGGGTGTGGAGTGGAGCCGCCACCGGCCTCGTCGGCATACATGCGCCGCTGCGAAAACCTGTCGGCCACTTCGCGAGTGGCCTTCCCACCACTGCGTGGTGCGCGCACGGTGTCTCCCCGGGAGAGGCGACGGGAGGCGGGCGCGGCACCCCGTTGCACCCGGCGTGCCGCGCTTCTCCGATGGATTGAGGTTATATACAACATGTATGTATGCGTCAACCGGGCAATCTGGGGGCATCTGCGGGGCCCCTGCCGGGGTAACGGCCT
>DATFRI010000029.1:0-49053 GCA_035263405.1 Actinomycetes bacterium
GGCCACAACTACATCGGGACCGAGCACATCCTGCTCGGGCTCATCCGCGAGGGCGAGGGCGTCGCCGCCCAGGTCCTGGTCAAGCTCGGCGCCGACCTCCCGGTCGTACGCGACGCCGTGCTCGGGGGGCTGGGGGCGCCCGCCGTCGAGCGCCAGGACCTGCTCGCCGACGTCAACGCGCTGTTCGACGAGAACGAGCGCCTCCGCACCGAGATCCGTCGCCTGCGCCGGGCGCTCGACCGGCACGGCATCGACCCGGACGACAAGCCGGCGAGCGCCTGAGCGCCGCGCGCCCGACAATGGTCCGGCGGCGCGCTCCGGCGCGCGGGGCGCGCGGCCACGGCCCGCCGGGGCGCCCGCTGCCGCCGGTCGCCACCGCAACCCTGGAGGTCGGCATGTTCGAGCGCTTCACCAACCGGGCGCGGCGGGTCGTGGTGTACGCCCAGGAGGAGTGCGTGCTCCTGCGGCACGACCACATCGGGACCGAGCACCTCCTGCTCGGCCTGCTGCACGAGGGCGAGGGCGTCGCCGCCAGGGCGCTCGGGTCGCTCGGCGTCTCGCTCCAGGCCGCGCGCGCCCAGGTCGGGGAGGTCGCCGGCCGCGGGAGGCGGCCGCCGGGCGGGCACATCCCGTTCACCGGGCCTGCCAAGCGCGTCCTGGAGCACTCCCTGCGCGAGGCCAGGCAGCTCGGCCACGACCACATCGGGACCGAGCACCTCCTGCTCGGCCTGCTGCGGGAGGGGGACGCCACCGCGGGCCGGGTGCTCGTCAAGCTCGGCCTGCGCCTCGCGTCGGTCCGCGAGCGCGTGCTGGAGGCGCTGCGGACCGAGGGCTCCGGCCAGCCCGGCGGGCGGGAGCCCCCGCCGCCCGGGATCGACGAGCTGCGCGCGGAGATCGAGCGCCTGCGGCGGCTGCTGCGCCGCCACGGCATCGACCCGGACGACCGGGCGCAGGAGACCTGACGCGGGGGACGCCGGCCGGCCGCACCCGTGGGCCGCCGGCTACGGCCCGAGCGCCGCCGCGACCGCCTGCTGGACCTCGCGGTGGCGGCGGACGTTGGCGGCCCGGTCGCCCGGGACCAGCAGCACCCGCGTGCCGCCCGCGGCGAGCGCCTCGCCCAGCGCCGCCGGCAGCTCGGCCGCCTTGGCGACCCGCCGCCACGGCAGCCCGGCCGCCTCCGCCACCGCGCCCAGGTCCAGATCGTGCGGGGTCCCGAACAGCGTCTCGAAGTGCCGCGGCAGGCCCGCCTGCGGCAGGGACGAGAAGATCCCGCCGCCGTCGTTGTCGAGCACCACCAGCGCCGCGCCCCCGTCCCGCCGCGCCGCGCCGAGCACGGTCGACGCGTCGTGCAGGAAGGTCAGGTCGCCCATGAGCGCGGCCACCGGCCCGGACGCGGCCGCCGCCACGCCCAGCGTGGTCGCGACGAACCCGTCGATCCCGCTCACGCCGCGGTTGGCCAGGTGCCGCAGGCCCGAGCGGGGCCGGGCGAACGCCTCCAGGTCGCGCACGGGCCCGCTCGAGCCGACCAGCAGGGTCGCGCCGTCGGGGAGCGCCGCGGCGACGTCCCTGGCGGCCCGCCCCTCGAACGGCTCCTCCCAGCCGTCGACCAGCTCGTCGATCGCCCGCCGCGCCGCGCGCTCGGCCGCGGCCCAGGCCGCCGGCCACCCGGGCGGGCACGGCGGGCCGGCCAGCTCCGCGACCTCGCGGAGCAGCGGCGAGGGGTCCGCGGGCACCCGCAGCGCCGCCGCACGCGGCGGGTCCGCCCAGGCGCCGTCGGGGTCGACCAGCACCTGCGGGACGTCCGCGCCGAGCCAGGCGCCGAGCGCCCTGCCCGTCGGCGGGCCGCCCAGCCGCAGCACCAGGTCGGGCCGGTGCGCCGCGGCGAACGCCGTCACCCGCAGCAGCGCGTCGTAGGTCGACACCGAGCCCTCGGTGCGCAGGTCCGAGATCGGGTCGGCGAGCACCGGCCAGCCCGTGGCGGCGGTGAACGCGGCCAGCGCCCCCGGGGCCGTGTCCGCGCCCCACCCGGCCACCACCAGGCCGCGGCGCGCGCCCGCGACCGCCTCGGCGACCGCCTCGGCCTGCCGCCGGGTCGGCGGGCGGCCGGTGCCGGCGGTCACGGTCCACGGCCGCCCCCGCGGGCGGCCCGGCGGCGGCGGGGCGTCCAGCGAGCCGGGGACCAGCGGCTCGTCGAAGGGCAGGTTGAGGTGGACGGGGCCCGCCGGGCGCCCGAGCGCCTGCGCCCAGGCGCGGGCCGCCAGACCGCGCCAGACCGCGGCGGCGCCCGGTCCGGGGCGCGGCGGGCCGAGGTCGGCCGACCAGCGGACCGCCGCCCCGTACAGGCGCGTCTGGTCGACCGTCTGGTTGGCGCCGCTGTCGCGCAGCTCCGGCGGCCGGTCGGCGGTGAGGACCAGCAGCGGCACGCGGCCGTGGAAGGCCTCCAGCACCGCGGGGTGGAGGTTGGCCGCGGCCGTGCCCGAGGTGCACAGCACCGCCGCCGGCCGCCCCGCCGCCCGCGCCAGCCCGAGCGCGAAGAACGACGCCGAGCGCTCGTCGAGGTGGACGTGGACCCGCACGCCCGGGTGCTCGGCGAGCGCGAGCGCGAGCGGCGCCGAGCGCGACCCCGGCGCCAGCGCCGCGTCGGTCAGCCCCAGGCGCGCCCACTCGTCCACGAGCGCGCGCGCGAACCGCCAGCCGGCATCCCCGCCGCCGCCCGCCTCGCGCGCAGGACCGGAGCCCCGGCCCGGACCGCGCGGGGGCGCCCCGCCGGTGCTCACGGTAGGCTGCCCCGGTGGCGGCGCTGCACGCGGCCGGCACCGGCCCGGCGCGCCCGGGGGGGCCGCGCGTGGTGCTGCTGCACGGCTTCACGCAGACCGGCGCCTCCTGGCGGCCGGTCGCCGAGCGGCTGCGCGCGCTCGGCCCCTACGAGCCGGTCGCGGTCGACGCGCCCGGCCACGGCGGGTCGCCGCTCCCGCGCGGGGGGGTCCGCGCCGCCGCCGCGGACCTCGCGGCGGCCGGGGGGCGCGCCGCCTACGTCGGCTACTCGATGGGGGGGCGGATCTGCCTGCGGCTGGCGCTGGACCGGCCGGACCTGGTGCGCGCGCTGGTCCTGATCGGCGCGTCCGCCGGGCTCGCCGACCCGGCCGAGCGCGCCCGCCGCCGCGCCGCCGACGAGGCGCTCGCCGCCCGGATCGAGCGCGACGGCGTCGCGCGCTTCCTGGACGACTGGCTCGCGCAGCCGCTGTTCGCGACGCTCGCGCCGGCCGCGGCGGGCCGGGCGGAGCGGCTCGCGAACACCCCGGCGGGGCTGGCGGCCGCGCTGCGGCGGCTCGGGACCGGCACGCAAGCGCCGCTGCACGCGCGGCTGCGCGGCGTCCGGGCGCCGGCGCTGCTCGTCGCCGGCGCGCTCGACACCCGGTTCGCGGCGCTCGCGGACGAGCTGGCCCGCGGGATCGGGCCGCACGCCCGCGTCGAGCTGGTCGAGGGCGCGGGCCACACCGCCCATCTGGAGCGCCCGGCCGAGGTCGCGACCGTGCTGCACCGCTTCCTCGCCGCCGCGCTCCGCCCGGCCCCCGGCTGAGGGACGCCGGCCGGGCGGGACCCGGCTCATCGCCGCGTCTCCGATGTCCGCGACGCCGACGCGGACGCCGGGGCCCGGGCCCCGGCCGGCCGGTCGTGCGCGGCCCAGCGGGCGAGCAGCCGCGGGTCGGGCGCCGGGCGGCGGACCGTGAGCCAGCCGCCCGCGGGGACCAGCGGGTCGGTCACGACGTCCCCGGCGAGCATGCCGGCGGTGCCGAGCCCGCAGGCGTGCGGCAGCTCGGGCAGGCAGGCCGCGAGCGCCAGCCCGGCCGCGAGCCCGACGGACGTCTCGACCAGGGATCCGACCGTCGCGGGGACGAGCGCGGCCTCGGCGACCGCCAGCGCCGCGCGGACCCCGCCGAGCGGCTGCACCTTGAGCACGATCAGGTCGGCCGCCTGCAGCTCGGCGAGACGGCGGGCCGCCCCCAGCGAGTGGACCGACTCGTCGGCGGCGACCGGCACCCGCGCGCGGCGGCGGACCGCCGCCAGCTCCTCGAGGGTCGCGACCGGCTGCTCGGCGAACTCCAGGTCGTAGCGGGCGAGCCGGTTCAGCAGCAGGATCGCGGTTCCGGCGTCGAGCGCGCCGTTGCCGTCCACCCGGATCCGCGCGGCCGGCCCGAGCGCCGCCCGGACGGCCGCGACCCGCCCGTGGTCGTCCCCGCGGCCGATCTTGACCTTGACGGTCACCGGCAGGTCGCCGCCGGCCGGTGGCCGGCCGGCCCCGTGCCACGCCCGCGTCACCTGGAGCGCGAGCCGCTCGGCCCGCTCCGGCTCGACCGCGCCGATCACCGCCGCGACCGGCACCCGGTCGCGCAGAGGCGCGGGCCACGGCGAGGTCGCCGCCTCGCGGGCGGCCGCCCAGGCGGACCCGTGGTCGGTGGGGTAGCCGGGGAACGGGGAGCACTCGCCCCAGCCGGCGGGCCCCTCGACCAGGACCGCCAGGCGCTCCTGCACGCCCTGGAAGGGCTCGGTGAGCGGCACGCGGACCGCCACCGTGCGCAGACTCACGACACCACCCACAGCCCGGCCGCGAGCGCGGCGCAGGTGACCAGCTGCAGCCGCGCGGTCGCCACCAGGGCCACGATCAGGCCCGGCCCGTCCTCGCGCCGCAGCACCAGCCGGGCGGGCGGGACCGCCAGCGGCGCCGCCAGCAGCCCCACCAGCGCCCCCGGCCGGTACGCCCCGAGCGCCGCGATCCCGGCGAACGCCGCGGCCAGGAGCGCGACGAACAGCCGCCGGCTGGCCGGGCGACCCAGGCGCACCGCCAGCGTGGCCTTGCCCGCCGCCCGGTCCCCGTCGACGTCGCGGATGTTGTTGGCCAGCAGGATCGCGACCGCCAGCAGCCCCACCGGCACCGAGGCGACGACCGCCGCCGCCGGGACCCGGCCGAGCTGGACGTAGGCCGAGCCGCAGGTGGCGACCACGCCGAAGAACACCAGCACCGCCAGCTCACCGTAGCCTGCGTACCCGTACGGCCGCGGCCCGCCCGTGTACAGCACGGCCGCGGCGATCGCCACCGCGCCGACCACGACCAGCCGCAGGTCCACCGCGACCGCGAGCGCCAGCCCCGCGGCCGCCGCCAGCGCGAACGCCAGCGCGGCGGCCAGCCGGACCCGCCCGGGCGGGACCAGGCCCGACGCGGTCAGCCGCGCCGGCCCGAGCCGGGCCGGCGTGTCGGTCCCGCGCAGCCCGTCGGAGTAGTCGTTGGCGTAGTTGACGCCGACCTGGAGCGCGACCGCGACCACCAGCGCCGCGGCGGCGCGCCACCAGACCGTCGGCCCCTCGGCGGCGGCGACGGCGGTCCCGACCAGGACCGGGCTGACCGCCGCCCCGAGCGTCCTCGGCCGCGCGCCGAGCACCCACACCGCCATGGCTCACGGTCTCCGCGGGAACTTCGAGAAGTCCGGCGGGCGCTTCTGCTTGAAGGCGTCGCGGCCCTCCTGCGCCTCCCGGGTCATGTAGAAGAGCAGGGTCGCGTCCCCGGCGAGCTGCTGGACGCCGGCCAGCCCGTCGCTGTCGGCGTTCAGCCCGGCCTTGATCAGCCGCAGCGCCAGCGGGCTGTGGTGCAGCATCCTGCGGCACCACCCGACCGTGACCTCCTCCAGCTCATCCAGCGGGACGACCGCGTTGACCAGGCCCATCTCCAGCGCCTGCAGGGCGTCGTACTGCTCGCACAGGAACCAGATCTCGGCGGCCTTCTTGCGGCCGACGGTGCGGGCCAGCAGGCCGGAGCCGTAGCCGGCGTCGAACGAGCCGACCCGCGGCCCGGTCTGGCCGAAGCGGGCGTTGTCCGCGGCCACCGTCAGGTCGCACACCAGGTGCAGGACCTGCCCGCCGCCGATCGCGTAGCCGGCGACCATCGCGACCACCGGCTTGGGCAGCCGCCGGATCTGGACCTGGAGGTCCAGCACGTTGAGCCGGCCGATCCCCTGCTCGTCGACGTAGCCGTCGTCGCCGCGCACGCGCTGGTCGCCGCCGGAGCAGAACGCCTCGGGCCCCTCCCCGGTGAGGATGACCGCGCCGATCCCGGGGTCGTCGCGGGCCAGCTCGAACGCGCGCGACAGCTCGAACAGCGTGGCCGGCCGGAACGCGTTGCGGACCTCGGGCCGGTCGATGGTGACCTTGGCGATCCCCTCCGCCGTCTCGTAGCGGATGTCGGTCCACTCGCCCTGCTGCTCCCAGTCCACCGGCCCTGCACGCTCCTCGTCCGAGCCCACGCCCCGATCCCGCCGCCCGCCCCCCGGTGCCGACCGGTCACCCGGGGAGGCGATCGCAGGCCGATGATAACGGCGATAACGGCGCCCGGCGCCGCGCCGGCCGTGCCGGCGAGCAGCGCGATCGGCCCCGACCGTCCGGGCCGCCCGGCAGGCCGAGCCGGCTGCCGGGCCGGTCCGCGACCGGGCTCGTACACTGCTCCGCCATGGCCGCGTCCACGGCACTGCTCGCGTTGCGCCTCCCGCCGGTCGAGGCGGCGGCGGCGATCCTGGCGGCCTGGGAGGCGGGCGAGGCGGTGCTCCCCCTCGACCCGGGCGCGCCCGGCGCGGACGTGCGGCGGACGCTGGCGGCGCTGCGGCCCACGGCCCTGCTCGACCGGGAGGGCCGGCGGGCGCTGCCCGGCGGGGTGCCGGTCGACGCCGGCACCGCCGCGGTGGTCGCGACCTCGGGCACGACCGGCGCGCCCAAGGGGGTCGAGCTGGGCGCGGCCGGCGTCCGCGCGGCGGCGCTGGCGGTCTCGGCCGCGCTCGGCACCGGGCCGGACGACCGCTGGCTGGCGTGCGTGCCGCTGCACGGCGTCGCCGGGCTCGCGATCCTCGCCCGGTCGGTGCACGCGCGGGTCCCGGTCACCGTCCACGGCCGGTTCGACGCGGGCCGCGTGCTGGCCGAGGCCGGCCGCGCCACGCTGGTCTCGCTGGTCCCGACGATGCTCGCGCGCCTGCTCGACGCCGAGGGCCCGGACCGGCCCGGGCTGGCCGGCTTCCGCCGCGTGCTGCTCGGCGGCGCCCCGGTCCCGCCGGAGCTGGCCGGGCGCGCGGCCGCCCGCGGGCTGTGGGTGGTCACCAGCTACGGGCTCACCGAGACGTCCGGCGGGGTGGTGCTGGACGGGCGGCCGCTGCCGGGCGTGGAGCTGCGCCTCGGCGCCGACGGGGAGGTCCTCCTGCGGGGGCCGACGACGATGCGCGGCTACCGGCTGGACCCGGGGGCGACCGCGGCGGCGCTGCGCGACGGCTGGCTCGCGACCGGGGACCTCGGGCGGCTGGACGCCGCCGGCCGCCTGGTCGTCACCGGCCGCAAGCGGGACCTGGTGATCACCGGCGGGGTGAGCGTCCGCCCTGAGGAGGTCGAGGCCGTGCTCGCCACCCACCCGGCGGTCGCCGAGGTCGGCGTCGCCGGCATCCCCGACCCCGAGTGGGGGGAGCGGGTGGTCGCCTGGGTCGTCCCGGCCGATCCCGCCGCGCCGCCCTCGCTGGCGGTGCTGCGCGCCTTCGCGCTCGAGCGGCTCGCCCCGGCCAAGGCGCCGCGCCAGCTCGTCCTGGTCGACGCCCTGCCCCGCAACGGCTCGGGCAAGCTGGTGCGCCGGGCGCTCGGCCCCGGGCGGGCGGCGGGCGGCCCGGGCTGACCTGCGCCGCGGGCTCGGCCCCGGCGGGCGTCGGCGCCGGCGCGGCGGGCCGCGCCGGCCGCCGCGCTCACCCGCCGGGGCCCTGCGCGCGCGCCAGCAGGTGGTGGTAGACCTCCTCCGCGTCGGTCTCCTCCTCCAGCACGGCCAGGCCGGCCTCCCCGAGCCAGGCCCGCACCCGGTCCAGCGGCGGGTAGTGGTGGTAGCCGCCGCCCCGGTGGTACTCGCCGGGCACCACCGGCGCGCCCGCCGCGGCGGCCTCCTCGAACACCACCCGCAGCTCCTCGGGGTCGGCCAGCTCGACCGTGAGGTACAGGTGCCCGCCGGGGCGCAGCGCGCGGCGCAGGTTGGCGGCCACGCCCGGCCAGTCCTCGGGGAACACGTTCTCCATCGCGTCGACGCACAGCACCGCGTCGAACCGGCCGCGGTACGCCAGCTCCTGCAGGCCCACCTTCTCGGTCGGCACCTCGGGGTGCTTGGCGTTCGCCTGCGCGAGCATCCCGGCGGACTGGTCGCAGCCGAGCAGCGTGCGGCCCGCCTGGAGGACCATCCCGAAGTACTTGCCGGTGCCGCAGGCGGCGTCCAGCACGCGCCCGCCGGGCGGGCACCGGTCGAGCAGCCGCGTCACGAAGCGGCGGTGGGTCGGGCCGATCTCGCCGTACTCCTGGTCGTAGCCGGCGGCGTGGAGCGTGTCGAAGCGCTCCTCCGCCACCCGCCGGCGCTCCCGCAGCCATTCCGCCCGGTCCATGCGCACGCTCCCGTTCCGGCTGCCATCCGTTCCCGCCACCGTCATGATCCCGGGACCGGCCGGCGCGGGCCAGCGGAGGTCGCCGGCCGTCCCGCCGGCCCGGCGGGACGGCGCGCCGGGCCTCTACGATTGTCGGGCTCGGACCGGTCCGCCCGCGCCCAGGGGGTCCCGATGGAGATGCAGCCGCAGCTCCCCGGCATCGACGTGCCCCCCGCCGCGGTGGCCAGCCCGTCGGCGCTGGACCGCTACCGGCACTGCCCGCGGCTGTACCGGTTCCTGTACGTCGACGGCCTCTGGGAGTACTCGCGCAGCTCCGCCAGCCAGGCGTTCGGGACCGGCGTGCACGCCGCGCTGCGCGACCTGTTCCGGCTCCCGCCGCACCGCCGCAGCGCGGACGTGCTCGTGCGCCGCTTCGAGGCGTCCTACGCGCGCGAGGGCGGCGGGGGGCGCGAGCAGCGCGCGCAGGAGCGCGCCCGCGGCGCCGAGGTCCTGCGGCGCTGGTACGAGCGGGCCGACACCCTGGCGGTGCCGTACGCCACCGAGGTCGCGCTCACGGCCACCTGGGACGACGTCACCCTCAAGGGCCGGCTGGACCGCGTCGACCGCGCGCCGGGCGGGCTGCGGGTGATCGACTACAAGACCGGCCTCAACCCCGCCAGCCAGGAGCGCGCCGACGCCGACCCCGCCCTGACCGTCTACGCCGCGCTCGCGCAGCGGCGGCTCGGCCTGCCTGTCACGTCCCTGGTGCTCGACTACGTCGCGGCAGGCGTCCAGGTCCGCACCGAGCGGCCGCCGCCGGTCCTCGCCGAGCGGCTGGCCGAGGTGCTCGCGACCGCCCGCGCGCTGCGCGACGACACCGAGTTCCGCCCGCGCACCGGCCCCTGGTGCGCCCGCTGCGACCTGCTGCCCCGCTGCGACGCCGGGCAGGCCCAGGTGCGCCTGGAGACCGAGGAGGGCTTCGCCTCATGACCACGCCGGGACCGTCGCCGGCCGGTGAGCGGACCGCCGGCGGCGTCCGCGCGATGTTCGACCGCGTGGCGCCGCGCTACGACCTCGCCAACACGGTCTTCTCCCTGGGCCAGGACCGGCTGTGGCGGGCGGCCGCGGCGCGGGCGAGCCGGCTGGCGCCCGGCGAGGTCGCGGTCGACGTGGCCTGCGGGACCGGCGCGCTGACCCGCGCGCTCTCCCGGCAGGAGCCCGCGGCCGTGGTCGTCGGCCTGGACTTCTCCGCGGGCATGGTCGCGCGCGCCCCGGCGCAGCGCGCGGACGGCGCCCGCCCCCGCTACCTCACCGGCGACGCGACCCGGCTGCCGTTCCCCGACGCCTCGGTCGACGTGGTGACGATCGCGTTCGGCCTGCGCAACCTGCCCGACCCCGAGCAGGGCCTGCGCGAGTTCCGGCGCGTGCTGCGCGCGGGCGGCCGGCTGGTCGTGTGCGAGTTCTCCACGCCGACCCAGCCGGCCTTCCGCCAGCTCTACGAGCGCTACCTGACCCGCCTGGTGCCGCTGGCCGCCAGGCGGCTCACCTCCGACCCGGAGGCCTACGAGTACCTCGCCCGGTCGATCCGCGCCTGGCCCGACCAGCCGAGCCTGGCCCGGCGCCTGCGCCGCTGCGGCTTCACCGAGGTCCGCTGGCGCGACCTCACCGGCGGGATCGTGGCCCTGCATCGCGGCGTGGTGCGCGACCTCCCGGCCGACCGCGGGTACCGCGCCTGAGCGGGCGACCGCGGTCGCCGCGGCGGCTGCCCGGCCCGTGACGGCGCCTGCTAAGATGCCACCCTGTGCGCGTACCGTTGTGAGTCCGTGACGCACCCCGGGCTGATCGGCGGTTACGCTCCCCCGAGTCCGGCTCACGATCATCGCGACCTCCGTTGCGACCTCGACCCGCCCGCCGCCGCACCTGGAGAAGCCGTCACCGGTCGCTGCGTCCCCGTGCGGGTCGGGCCCGACCGAAAGGGGCGGCGCGTGCAGCAGGTTCCCGCGCACCGGTCCGCATCCGGCTCGCCGCCGGGACGGTCCGCGGCGGCCCCGGCCAGGACGGTCCGCCGGCTGATGATCGCCGGCCTGCTGCCGGGCGCCCTGCTGCTGGTGGTCGCGGTGGCCGGTCAGGGTGGCGCGAGCGCGGCCGAGCCGGCCACGGAGCGGGCGGAGGACACCGCGGTCCCGGACCCCGCTCGCGTGCCCGCGGCGGCGCGCGGAGTCGGCGACCCCGCCACCCTGCCGACCCGCGACTGGCTCGCCGCGCAGGACCGCGCGCTGCTGCTACTGGAGGGCGGCGCCCAGCCGCCCGGCGGCTTCCGGACGCTCGCCCTCGCGGACCTGCCGGCCGATTCCGGCCCCGACCCCCGACAGCCCGACCAGCCGCGCGGCGACACCACCCCCAAGCTGGGGCAGGCCGTCCGCCGCGAGCAGTTCGGGCTCGAGGACCCCGACGCCGCGGACCCGGCGGCGGGCGGCCCCGTCCGGCTGCGCAGCGGCACGCGGGTGCACGACACCGGCAGGTGGGAGCGCGCCGACGGCGCCAGCGGCCTGGGCGCGTTCCGGCTGCACGACGACACCTGGATGTTCCCCGACGCCGCCTCGGACCGGATCGTCGGCCACATCCAGGAGCTCGGCAGGAACGAGCGCAGCTGGCCGGTCGTGTGGCGCGGGCTGCACTGGGAACGGCCCGACGGCACGACCGGCCGGGCGTACCTGCTGCCCGACGAGACGGTGCTGTTCACCGACGGCCGCTGGGAACGGCCCGACGGCGGCGCCGGTGAGGGCGCGGCCGTCCTCGAGGACAAGACGGTCGTGTTCCCCGACGGCAGGTTCGTGGACCCCTACGGGAACCCGTTCGAGGGCGCGCTGTGGCTGCCCGCCAGCGGCACGTGGGTGCTCCCCCTCGGCTACTGGGCGCGCGTCGCCGGTGGCAGCGGTTTCGGCGCGTTCCGGCTACCCAGCGACACGGTGGCGTTCAGGCGCGGCGACGCGTGGTGGTGGGAGCGGGCGGACGGCAGCAGCGGCGACGGCCTGCCCCCCGGCTCGGTGACGCTCCCGAGCGGGACGCTGGTGCTTCCCGGCGGGCTGTGGAGGGAGCCGGGCGGCAAGCTGGGCCAGGGCGCGACCATCCTGGCCAGCGGCACGGTGGTGTTCGACCGGAGCGGCAGGTGGGAGCGGCCCGACAGCAGCGCCGGCCCCAGGGCGGTCGTGCTCCACGACACGACCTGGGTGTTCTCCGACGGGCACTGGGAGGGCCCCCAGGGCAGCGGCGAGGGCGCGACCATCCGCGACGACGGCACCGTGGTGATCCCGAACAACCGGATCGAGTACGCCGACAAGACGGTCGCATGGGCCGACGGCAGGGTCGACCTCGGGGTGGTGCACCGCTTCGAGGACGGCAGCGAGCTGCTGGTCGACGACAGCCGCAGGTTCCCCGACGGCCGCAGGCGGCTCCTCGACGGCTCCATCGTGGACAAGGACGACAACTGGACGTTCCCCAACGGCGACATGCGTCTCGCCAACGGCTGGTACTGGCACGCGCGGGACCGGGTCTGGGAGTACCGGCCCGACCCGCCGTACGACCCGGAGCCGGCCGAGGACCGGCAGGGGTCGCTCGAGCCGCCCGCATCCGGGGACGGGACCCCGCTCGCCGTGGCGCCCGGCGAGCCGGCCGCGCAGTGGCCTTCGCCGCTCGCGGTCGGTGTCGCCGCGACCCCGCCCGCCGCCGAGGGGCGGGCCGCCGCGCCCTCACCGCCAGAGGACGTGGAGGGCTTGACGCCCGCCCGGCCGGGCACGCCCCCCCAGCCGTCCCCGCAGGAGCGGGAGCCGGCCGCCCCGGACCACGACGCGGGCGCCGCGGCCGGCTCCGGGGGGCCCGCCCGCGGCGTGGCCGACGAGGTCGCCGGCGGCGAGGTCGGCGAGGTCGGCATTGCGGGCGGTGGCGTCGCCGGCGGCGGGGGCGGCGTCGCCGGCGGCGGGGCCGGCACGAGCGCCGAGCGCGGGTCGGGCGGCGGCGAAGGGACCGATCCGGCCCCGTCCGGCCTGGACCTGGACGGCGCCCTCGTCGTCGGGTCCGGCGCGGGCGTGGCCGGGTTTGCATAGGGTGACGGCCCGCCGCGCTCCGGGGTGCGGTAGGTTCCCGGCGGGCCGGTCCGCGTTGCCCTGGCCCTGCCAGGGGCCTACACTTCGCGGCTGAAGGCCCTTTGTGCAAGCTTTCACAAGCCTCGCCCCCAGGCAGGGTGCGCCGGATGGACGGGAGCCGATGCAGTTGCCGACTGCCAACCGCCCCTCGGAAGGCCGGTCCGACGACTCGTTCGACGTCATCGTGGTCGGCGGCGGCCCGGGCGGCGCGGCCACCGCCTACCACCTGGCCACCGGCGGCGCGCGGGTGCTGCTGGTCGAGAAGGCCACCTACCCCCGCGACAAGGTCTGCGGCGACGGGCTCACCCCGCGGGCCGTGGCCGCGATCGACGCCATGGGCCTGCGCGACGCCCGCCGCGACTGGCCGCGCAACGTGGGCCTGCGGCTGCACGGGGCCGGGCACCACATCGAGCTGCTCTGGCCGGAGGTCACCGGGACGCCCTCGTACGGGCTCACCTGCCCGCGCGTGGACCTGGACCACCTGCTCGCGCGGCGGGCTGTCGAGGCGGGCGCGACCCTGTGGCAGTCCACCGACGTCGTGCGGCCGATCGTCGAGCACGGCCTGGTGGTGGGCGCCGAGCTGGCCCGCGACGGCGAGGACCCCTTCGACGTGCGCAGCGAGCTGCTGATCGCGGCCGACGGCGCGTCCTCCCGGATCGGCCAGGCGCTGGGCCACGCGCGCGACTCGCGCCGCCCGATCGGGGTCGCGATCCGCCAGTACTTCCGCACCGAGCTGGACGAGGAGCCGTGGCTGGACGCCTACCTCGAGCTGACCGCCGGCGAGGACCTGCTCCCGGGGTACGGCTGGGTGTTCCCCATGGGCGACGGGACCGTCAACGTCGGCGGCGGCCTGCTCAACACCTCCAGCCACTTCCAGCGCACCAACTACAAGGAGATGCTCAAGCGCTGGGCCCCGACCGCCGGCCGGACCTGGGGGTTCACGCTCGACGACGCGATCGGCAAGCCGCGCTCCCACCCGCTGCCGATGGGCGGCAACCGCCACCCGGCGCTCGCCCGCGGGGTCATGTTCGTCGGCGACGCGGCCGGGATGGTCAACCCGTTCAACGGCGAGGGGATCACCTACGCGATCGAGACCGGGGAGATGGCCGCCCGCACCGCCCTGCGGGTGCTCGCCGGAGGCGACCGCTCGATCCTGCGCAGCTACCCGAGGGCGGTGGTGCGCCGCTACGGCTCCTACTACTCGCTCGGGCGCGGGTTCGTGAAGCTGATCGGCAACCCCCGCCTCATGGCGTTCGGCACCCGCCACGGGATGCGGCACCCCGCGCTGATGCAGCTCGCGATCAAGATCCTCGGCGACATGTACGAGCCGCGCGGCGGCGACCTGAGCGACCGCGTCGTCCGGGCGATGCTCGCGATGACGCCGGCCCGGTGAGCCCGGTGCTCCCCGGCCCCCGCCGCGGTTGGACGCCGGCTCGGCGCGTCAGTAGGTTGCGCATGCCCTGCAGGCTGCGAAGGGGACGCCCATGAGCCTTGGCAGCTTCACGCCGATCCTCGCGATGCTCACGCTCGCGACCCTGTTCGCGCTGCTCAGCCTGGCCGTGTCGGCGGTGCTGCGGCCGCGCCGGCCGACCCCCGCGAAGGCGTCGGCCTACGAGTCGGGGGTCGAGCCGGGCCGCCTGCCCCGCGGGGAGCACTACCCGGCCAGGTTCTACCTGACGGCGATGCTGTTCGTGGTCTTCGACGTCGAGGTCGTGTTCCTGTACCCCTGGGCGGTGGTCTTCCGCCAGCTGGCCGTGTTCGGGCTGGTCCAGATGGGCATCTTCATCGGGCTGGTCACCGTCGCCTACGTCTACGACTGGAAGCGCGGCGGCCTGGACTGGGGGCGGTCGCCGTGAGCGCCGGGACCGCGGCGACCGGGCTGGACCGCGTCCCCGGCGGGATCCTGCTCACCACCCTGGACAAGCTGGTCCGCTGGGCGCGCAAGGGCTCGCTGTGGCCCGCGACGTTCGGCCTGGCGTGCTGCGCGATCGAGATGATGGCGACCGGCGCCGGCCGCTACGACCTGGCGCGCTTCGGCATGGAGGTGTTCCGCGCCTCGCCCAGGCAGGCGGACCTGATGATCGTGGCGGGCCGCGTGAGCCAGAAGATGGCTCCGGTCCTGCGCACGATCTACGACCAGATGCCCGAGCCGAAGTGGGTCATCTCGATGGGCGTGTGCGCCACCTCCGGCGGGATGTTCAACAACTACGCGGTCGTCCAGGGCGTCGACCAGATCGTCCCCGTGGACGTGTACGTCCCCGGCTGCCCGCCGCGGCCGGAGATGCTCATGGACGGGATCCTCCAGCTCCACGAGAAGATCCGCACCGGCCGGCCACGCACCGCGCAGGCCGCCGGGCAGGCGGAGGGTTGAGGATGCAGGCGCCCGACGTCCTCCAGCCGGTCCTGACCAACCTCCGCGAGCGCTTCGGCGACGCCGTCCGCGACGTCGCCGGCCACCGCGGCGAGGTCACCGTCGAGCTGCCGCGGGAGCGGCTCGTCGAGGTCTGCACCTGGCTGCGTGACCACCCCTCCACGCGGTTCCGGCTGCTGAGCGACCTGTCGGGCACCGACTACCCCGACCGGCCCGACCGCCTGTGCGTCGACTACCACCTGTACTCCTTCGACCACAACGTCCGGCTGCGGCTGAAGGTGCGGGTGAGCGTCGAGGACCCCCACGTCCCGAGCGTCACCGGGGTGTGGCCGACCGCGGACTGGCAGGAGCGCGAGGTGTACGACTTCTTCGGGGTCCGCTTCGACGGGCACCCCAACCTGATCCGGATCCTCATGCCCGAGGACTGGCAGGGCTACCCGCAGCGCAAGGACTACCCGCTGGGCGGCGTCGAGGTCGAGTACAAGGGCGCGCACATCGCCCCGCCCGACACCCGCCGCTACACCGGAGGGTGGACGAGCACTTGAGCGAGGCACGCGACGTGCAGGTGGACGCCGAGCGCCTGGCCGCCGAGAGCGCGGTCCAGCCCGGCCGGGCGCTCGACCTGCCGCCCGCGCCAACGGCCGAGCAGGTCACGCTGCCCGAGCGGCGTGCGCGCGAGGTGATCGCGACCGGCGGCGGCGACTGGGCCGAGGTCACCGCCCGCCGCGACGCCGCCGGCGACGACGAGCTGATGGTGCTCAACATGGGCCCGCAGCACCCCTCGACCCACGGCGTCCTGCGGCTGGTGCTGGAGCTGCGCGCCGAGGAGGTCGTCAGCGCCCAGCCGGTCGTGGGCTACCTGCACACCGGGATCGAGAAGAACCTCGAGTACCGGCCCTGGACCGCGGGGCAGACGTTCGTCACGCGCATGGACTACCTGGCGCCGTTCTTCAACGAGACGGCCTACTGCCTGAGCGTCGAGCGCCTGCTCGGGATCCAGGCGCCGCCCCGCGCCCAGGCGGTCCGGGTGCTGCTGATGGAGCTGAACCGGGTCGCGTCCCACCTGGTGTGGCTGGCGACCACGGGGCTGGAGCTGGGCGCGCTGTCGATGATGCTGTACGGGTTCCGGGAGCGCGAGGTGATCCTCGACCTGTTCGAGGACGTCACCGGGCTGCGGATGAACCACAACTACATCCGGATCGGCGGCCTCAGCCAGGACCTCCCCGACGGCTTCGAGGGCCGCGTCCGCGACGCGCTGGCCACCCTGCGGGCGCGCACCGAGGAGTACGAGACGCTGCTGACCCGCAACCCCGTCTGGCTGCAGCGCACCCGCGGCGTCGGTGCCCTGGACCAGGACCGGCTGGTCGGCCTCGGGGTGACCGGGCCGGTGCTGCGCGCCTCCGGGCTGGCCCACGACGTGCGCAAGACCGAGCCCTACTGCGGCTACGAGCAGTACGAGTTCGACGTGCCGACCGCGACCGGCTCGGACGTGTACGCGCGCTACCAGGTGCGCATGGCCGAGCTGCGCCAGAGCTTCCGGATCGCCGACCAGGTGCTGGACACCCTCCCGGGCGGGCCGGTGATGGTCGAGGACCCCAAGGTCGGCTGGCCCGCGCGGCTCGCGCTCGGCCCCGACGGCCTCGGCAACTCGCCCGCCCACGTCGCGCACATCATGGGCGAGTCGATGGAGGCGCTGATCCACCACTTCAAGCTGGTCACCGAGGGGATCAAGGTCCCGGCGGGCGAGGTCTACACGGCCGTCGAGTCGCCCCGCGGGGAGCTCGGCTACCACGTGGTCTCCGACGGCGGGAACCTGCCCTGGCGGGTGCACGTGCGCGACCCGTCCTTCGTCAACCTCCAAGCCGTCGCGCCCATGGTCCGGGGCGCGCTGGTCGCCGACGTCATCGCCGCCCTGTCCAGCGTCGACCCCGTCCTCGGCGGCGTCGACCGTTAGGAGCCCGCACCCGTGCCGCTGAGCCAGGAAGCCCTCGAGCAGGCCAGGAAGCTGATCGCGCGCTACCCGCGGCCGCGCTCGGCGATGCTGCCGCTGCTGTTCCTCGTCCAGGCCGAGGAGGGGTACGTGTCCCCGGCGGGCGTCGCGGAGGTCGCCCGCCTGCTCGGCGTCACCAGGGCCGAGGTCGGCGCGGTCGCGACCTTCTACACGATGTTCCACCGGCGCCCCGCCGGCCGGTACGTGCTCAGCGTCTGCCGGACCCTGCCGTGCCGGATGCGCGGCTCGGACGAGGTGACCGGCGCGCTGCTGGAGCGCTGCGGGATCGAGCTGGGCGGCACCACCGCCGACGGGATGGTGACGGTGGAGGAGGTCGAGTGCCTCGCCGCCTGCGACGGCGCCCCGGTGCTCCAGGTCAACTACGAGAACTACGAGCGGACCGGGCCGCAGGAGGCCGTCCACCTGGTCGAGGCGCTGCTGCAGGACGAGGTGCCGCCGCCGACCTTCGCGGCCGACGGCGCGGTCACCGAGCCGTCCAGCGCCGCCGCCTCCTGGCGCCTGGCCGGGCTCGGCGACCCGCCGGCCCGCCTGTCCGCCCGGACCGCCCCGGGGGAGCCCGACCGGGCGGGAGGTGCGTCCGGATGAGCGCGGACGCCTCGCCGCCGCCGCGCGTCGAGCCGGTCAGCGTGCTGACCAGCCGCTGGCGCGAGCCCCGCGCCCACGACCTCGACCGCTACCTGGAGCTGGACGGCTACGCGAGCCTGGACGCGGCGTTCGAGCGCGCGCCCGGGGACCTCGTCCAGCTCGTCAAGGACTCCGGCCTGCGCGGGCGCGGCGGCGCCGGGTTCCCCACCGGCATGAAGTGGGGGTTCCTGGCCAAGGGCACCGGCAGGCCGACGTACCTGGTCGTCAACGCCGACGAGAGCGAGCCGGGCACCTTCAAGGACATGGAGCTGCTGGAACGCGACCCGCACGCGCTCGTCGAGGGCATCGTCGTCAGCTCCTACGCGATCGGCTGCACCCAGGCGTACGTGTACCTGCGCGGCGAGGCCGGGTTCGCGGGCCGCCGGGTCGCCCGCGCGATCGAGCAGGCCTACGACCGGGGGCTGCTCGGCCGCGACATCAGGGGCTCGGGCTTCGACCTGGAGGTCGTCTACCACCGGGGCGCGGGCGCGTACATCTGCGGCGAGGAGACCGCGCTGCTGTCCAGCCTCGAGGGCGAGCGGGGCCAGCCCCGCCTGCGCCCGCCGTTCCCCGCGGTCGAGGGCCTGTACACCGCGCCGACCACGGTCAACAACGTCGAGACCATCGCGACCGTGCCGTGGATCGTGCGCCACGGCGTCGACTGGTTCCGGTCGATGGGCACCGAGCGCTCGCCCGGCCCCAAGCTCTACAGCGTGTCCGGCGAGGTCCGGCGGCCCGGCAACTACGAGTTCCCCATGGGCGTGACCGCCCGCCAGCTCATCATGGAGGCCGCCGGGGGGACCGACGAGGGCACGCGGCTGAAGGCGTGGACGCCCGGCGGCTCCTCGACGCCGATGCTCACCGCCGAGCACCTGGACACCGCCATGGACTTCGAGGGCGTCCAGGCGGCGGGGAGCCTGCTCGGCACCGCCGCGGTGATCGTCCTGTCCGACCGGCAGTGCATCGTGCGGGCGTGCCTGAACTTCACCCGCTTCTACGCGCACGAGTCCTGCGGCAAGTGCACCCCCTGCCGGGAGGGCACCGACTGGATGCGCAAGATCCTCCAGCGGCTGGAGGCCGGCCAGGGCCGCGAGGAGGACACGGGGACCCTGAAGGACATCTGCGACGGCATCTTCGGCCGCTCGTTCTGCGCCCTCGGCGACGGCGCCACCAGCCCGATCTACTCGGCCCTGAAGTACTTCCGCGCCGAGTTCGACGAGCACGTCCGCGGCGGCGGCTGCCCCTACCCGGGCGCACGCGTGCCCGCGGGCGCGCACCAGGAGCTCCCATGACCGATCAGCAGCAGGTCACGGTCACCATCGACGGGCGCGAGCTGTCGGTTCCGAAGGGGTCCCTGGTCATCCGGGCCGCCGAGCGGATCGGGATCACGATCCCCCGGTTCTGCGACCATCGGCTGCTCGCGCCGCTCGGCGCCTGCCGGCAGTGCATCGTCGAGATCGAGGGCCAGCGCAAGCCGATGACCGCCTGCACCACCACCGTGACCGACGGGATGGTCGTCAGGACCCAGCTCGCCAGCGAGATCGCCCGCGGCGCGCAGGAGGCGACGCTCGAGTTCCTGCTGATCAACCACCCGCTCGACTGCCCGATGTGCGACAAGGGCGGCGAGTGCCCGCTGCAGGACCAGACGCTCGCGCACGGCCCCGCCGAGACCCGCTTCAGCGAGGCCAAGCGGCGCTTCCGCAAGCCGATCAAGGTCTCCGAGACGGTGCTGCTGGATCGCGAGCGCTGCGTGCTGTGCGCGCGCTGCACCCGCTTCGCCGCCGAGATCGCCGGCGACCCGTTCATCGAGCTGTACGAGCGCGGTTCCCTGGAGCAGGTCGCGACCGACCCCGACGAGCCGTTCTCGAGCTACTTCTCCGGCAACACCGTGCAGATCTGCCCGGTCGGGGCGCTCACCAGCCCGAGCTACCGCTTCCAGGCGCGCCCCTTCGACCTGACCTCCACCGAGGCGGTCTGCAACCACTGCGCGTCAGGCTGCAACCTGCGGATCGACAGCCGCCGCAACTACGTCACCCGCCAGCTCGCGCGCGACAACGACGACGTCAACCAGGCCTGGAACTGCGACCGCGGCCGCTACGGCTTCGCCTCCGCCCAGGACCCCGAGCGGGTGCTCGCCCCGCTGGTCAACGACGGCGGGCGGCTGCGCACGGCGTCCTGGCCCGAGGCGCTGCGCCGCGCGGTCGACGGCATCCGCGCGCGCCGCCGGCACGGCGCCGGGGTCCTGGTCGGCGGCCACCTCACCGACCAGGACGCGTACGCGCTGCAGAAGCTCGCCCGGGTCGCGCTCGGCACCAACAGCGTCGACGCCCGCACCTGGCCGGGCACGGCCGGGGAGGAGGCGGTGGACGCGCGGGTCGCCGGCTCCCCGCCCGGGCCCGCCTACCGCGACCTGGACACGGCCGGGGCGGTGGTCGTGGTGGATCTCGACCCGCACGAGGAGTCGCCGATCCTGTACCTGCGGCTGCGCCGGGCGGCGCTGCTGGGCGCGCGCGTCCCGGTGATCGCCGTCGGGTCGCGGCCGGGGCGGCTGGCGGAGTTCGCCACGGTCGTCCACACGGCCCCGGGGGGCCAGGCGGAGGCGCTGGAGCAGCTCGGCCGCGGGGAGGGCGAGGCCGGGCGGCTGCTGCCGGAGGACCGCCGGGCCCTGGTCGTGCTGGCGGGCTGGCGCGCCGCCGCCACCGGCGGGCTGCTGCCCGCGGCCCGGCTGGCCGACCGGCTCGGCGGCCGCTTCGCGTGGGTGCCGCGCCGCGCCGGCGACCGCGGCGCGCTGGACGCCGGCGCCCGCCCCTACCTGCTGCCCGGCGGCCGCCGGGTCGCCGACCCGGCGGCCCGCGACGAGCTGGCCGCGGCGTGGGGCGCGCAGCTCCCGCCCGAGCCGGGCCTGGACGCGCCGGGGATGGTCGCCGCCGCCGCCGCGGGCGAGCTGGGGACGCTGGTGGTGGCCGGGGTGGACCTGACCCGCGACCTCGGGCCGCGCGAGCAGGCCGAGGCGGCGCTGGCGCGGGCGTTCGTGATCGCGGTCGACCACCAGGTCAACGACACCACCCGGCACGCGGACGTGCTCCTGCCGGCGGTCGCGCACGCCGAGTCCGAGGGCACCTGGACCGACTGGGAGGGCCGGGTCCAGGCCTCCCGCGCCGCGCTGCAGGCCGCCGGGACCGCCCGGACCGTCTGGGAGCTGGCCGACCAGCTCGCGGGCATGCTCGGCTCCGACCTCGGGCTGGCCACGGCCGCGAGGGTCGCCGAGGAGGCCGCCCGGCTGCGCGCCCGCCCCGCCGGCCTCGTGCCGCCGCCGCTGCCGGCGGCGGACGGCGGCGGGCAGGCGCCGCCCGCCGCGCCGGCCGAGCCCGCGGCGCCCGAGCCCGCGGCGCGGGCGGACGGGCAGCCCGGCGCCGAGGCGGACGGCGGGGATCCCGGCGGCGCCGCGCTGGCGCTGGTCAGCTACCCGCTGCTGCTGGACGGCGCGTCGATGCTGCGCCGCGCGGTCGACCTCGAGCGGGCGACCGTGGCCGCGTTCGCCGAGGTCCATCCCGACGAGGCCGGGCGGCTGGGGCTGGCCGACGGCTCGACCGTCGAGCTGGACTTCGGTGAGAATCGCGCGGTCCGGCTGCCGCTCCGGGTGGCCGCGACCACCGCGCCGGGCTGCGTGTTCGTCCCCGCCAACCAGCCGGACCTCGCGCTCGGCGCGATGATCGGGCCGGCCCGCGGGATCCGGGTCGCCGTCCGCGCGGTCCAGGAGGCTGCGGCATGACGCGAGGTTCCGGACGGCGGTGGCGGCGGTGATCGCCGACGCGCTGATCCTGCTGGCCAAGGTCGTCGGCGTGTTCGCCGTGCTGATGGTCATGGTGCTGCTGACCGTCTACGTCGAGCGCAAGGTCGTGTCGTGGATGCAGACGCGCGTCGGCCCCAACCGCGTCGGCCCGTTCGGGCTGCTCCAGAGCCTCGCCGACGGCATCAAGCTGTTCTTCAAGGAGGACGTGCGCCCGGCCGCCGCCGACCGCGTCCTGTACCTGGTCGCGCCGGTCGTGATCATGATCCCGGCGTTCCTGTCGCTGACCGTGATCCCGTTCGGGACCAGCTTCGGCGGCGAGCCCGCGCAGCTCGCCGACCTCAACGTCGGCCTGCTGTTCGTGCTCGCGATGGGCAGCCTGCAGGTGTACGGGCTGGTGCTCGCCGGGTACGCGTCGGGCTCGAACTACCCGCTGCTCGGCGGGATACGCTCCAGCGCGCAGATGATCAGCTACGAGATCCCGCAGGGGCTCAGCCTGGTCGGCGTGTTCATGTACGCGGGAACCCTGTCCGCCCGCGGCATCGTGGACGCCCAGCGGGACCCGCTGCAGGTCGGCTTCCTGCCCGACTGGCTGCACCTGCCGGGCTGGTACGTGATCCCGCAGCTGCCGATGTTCGTGGTCTTCCTGCTCGCCGGGCTGGCCGAGACCAACCGGGCCCCGTTCGACCTCCCCGAGGCCGAGACCGAGCTGGTCGGCGGGTACCACACCGAGTACTCGGGGATCCGCTTCGCGCTGTTCTTCCTGGCCGAGTACCTCAACATGATCACCGTCGCCGCGGTCGCGACCACGGTCTTCCTCGGCGGCCCGGACGGTCCGGCGTTCGGCTTCCTGCCGTGGCTGTGGCCGATCGTGTGGTTCCTGCTCAAGGTCTGCGCCTTCCTGTTCCTGTTCATCTGGCTGCGCGCGACCCTGCCACGGTTCCGCTTCGACCGGCTCATGGCGTTCGGCTGGAAGGTGCTCCTGCCGGTCGCGCTGCTGTGGATCGGCGTCACCGGCGTGGTCCTGGCCGTGGACCTGGCACCGGCCCGGACCGGGCTGCTCGCCGCCGCCGGCGTGCTGGTCGTGCTGCTGCTCGCCATCACCCTGGCCGGTCCGCTCACCGGCCGCGACCGCCGAGCCGCCCGGGGGGCCGCCACGTGATCTCCGAGATCGTCCAGGGACTCGCCGTCACCTTCCGGAGCATGTTCCGGCGGCGGAACACCATCCAGTACCCCGAGGAGTGCAAGCCGACGGCGCCGCGCTTCCACGGCCGGCACGTGCTCAACCGCTACGAGGACGGGCTGGAGCGCTGCATCGGCTGCGAGCTGTGCGCGTACGCCTGCCCGGCGGACGCCATCTACGTGCAGGGCGCGGACAACACGCCGCAGGCGCGCTGGTCGGTGGGGGAGCGCTACGCCGCCGTCTACCAGATCAACTACAACCGCTGCATCTTCTGCGGGCTGTGCATCGAGGCCTGCCCGACCAGGGCGCTCACGATGTCCAACGACTACGGGCTGACCACCGACACGCGCGAGGGCCTGGTGTACGACAAGCCGCTGCTGCTCGCGCCGCTGCCGGCGGGCGCGGCACCGGTGCCGCGCGCCGACCCGCCGCAGGGCCCGCCGAGCATCGCCAGGTACGGCCCGCAGGCGTCGCTGTCGCAGGAGTCCGGGGGGGTCCAGCCGGCGACGGCCGGGGAGGGCCGCGAGGGGCTCGCCCCGCAGCCCGAGGAGAGGGCGGGGCGGTAGATGGTCCTCGCCGCCACCGCCGCCCAGCGGGCCGAGCTGGTCGTCTTCGCCGTGCTCGCGCCGCTCGCGGTCGTCACCGCGCTGGCGATGGTGTTCAGCCGCAACGCCGTCCACGCGGCGCTGCTGCTGGTGGTGAACTTCTTCTGCCTGGCCGCCTTCTACGTGCTGCTCGAGGCCCAGTTCCTCGCGGCCGTGCAGGTGATCGTGTACGCGGGCGCGATCATGGTCCTGTTCCTGTTCGTGCTGATGCTGCTCGGCGTGGAGCGCCGGGAGTCCCTCACCGAGACGATCCGGGGTCAGCGCACCGCCGCTGTGGTGCTCGGCGCGCTGCTGCTCGCCGGCGTCACCGCGGCGGTGCTCGCGGGGGTGTTCCACACGCCGGCCGGGGGGCTGGCCGCGGCCAACCGCGGCGGCAACGTGCAGGCGGTCGGGCGGCTGCTGTTCACCCGCTACACGCTCGCGTTCGAGGCGACCGGCGTGCTGCTGCTGATCGCCGGGGTGGGCGCGCTGATCCTGGGCCGGCAAGGGCGCGACACCGGCGAGCAGGATTCGCCGCGCTCCGCGGACGAGTCGCAAGGCCCTGTGCGCACGGGGGGGTTCGGGGTCGGCGCCTCGCCGGACCCGATATCGCATTCCGGCAGGCGAGGGGCCGACAGGAGCGCAGCGCAGCCCCCCGATCGATCAGGCGAGCCCGGCGAGGGTGATCCTCGACCGGCCGCCGTCGGCGCAGCGCACGAGATCCCGACGAGCGCTCCCGGGGAAAGCCCGCCCCCGACGACGACCCCGGAGGCGAGCCCGTGACCGTCGGTCCCGAGGCCTACCTGCTGCTGTCGGCGACGCTGTTCACGATCGGGGTCGCCGGGGTGCTCATCCGGCGCAACGCGATCGTGGTGTTCATGTGCATCGAGCTGATGCTGAACGCGGTCAACCTCACGCTGATCGCGTTCAGCAAGGTCAACGGGGCCCTCGACGGCCAGGTCCTGGCGTTCTTCGTGATGGTCGTCGCCGCCGGCGAGGTCGTCATCGGGCTCGGGATCCTGGTGGCGATCTACCGGCGCCGGGCCACGACCGACCTGGACGACGTGAACCTGCTGAAAGGGTGAGCGTGACCGTACTCGCGCAGGCCGCGCCCGCGACCGGCATCACGCCGGGCGCCACGTCGCTGCTGTGGCTGCTGCCGGCGCTGCCGCTGGCCGGCTTCGCCGTCAACCTCCTGCTCGGCCGGCGCCTGCGGGCGCTGTCCGGCTGGATCGCGACGCTGGCGGTCGCGGCCTCGTTCGCGATCTGCGTGGCCGCGCTCGCCGAGCTGCTGTCGCTGGACGGGCCCGAGCGCGGCCGGGTCGTCCTGCGCGGCTGGGCGTGGTTCGCGGGAGTCTCGTTCGACCTGCGGTTCGACCAGCTCTCCGCCACGGTCGCGATGGTGGTCACCGGGGTCGGGACGCTCATCCACCTGTACTCGATCGGGTACATGGCCCGCGAGGAGCGCCAGCCGACCTACTTCGCCTGGCTCAACCTGTTCGTGGCGTCGATGCTGGTGCTCGTGCTCGCCCAGAACTTCCTGGTGATGTTCCTCGGCTGGGAGGGCGTGGGCCTGTGCTCCTACCTGCTGATCGGGTTCTGGTTCGACCGCCCGGACGTGCCGGCGGCCGCCAAGAAGGCGTTCGTCGTCAACCGGATCGGCGACGCCGGCTTCGTGGTGGCGATGCTCCTGATCTACGCCGAGTTCGGCAGCCTGGACTTCACCGAGGTGTTCGGCCGCGCCGCCGGGGTCGGCAGCGCCACGGCGACCGCGATCGCCCTGCTGCTGTTCCTGGCCTGCGCCGGCAAGAGCGCGCAGATCCCCCTGTACGTGTGGCTGCCGGACGCGATGGTCGGCCCCACCCCGGTGTCGGCGCTGATCCACGCGGCGACGATGGTCACCGCCGGCGTGTACCTGGTCGCCAGGGCCCAGCCGCTGTTCGAGGCCGCCCCGGCCGCCGCGACGACCGTGGTCCTGATCGGCGCCGCGACCGCGCTGCTGGGCGCGCTGCTCGCCATCGGCCAGGACGACATCAAGCGCATCCTGGCGTACTCGACGATCTCCCAGCTCGGCTACATGTTCATCGGCGTGGGGCTCGGCCCGGTCGGCGCCGTCGCCGGGATCTTCCACCTGGTCACGCACGCGTCCTTCAAGGCGCAGCTGTTCCTCGGCGCCGGCAGCGTGATGCACGCCAACGAGGACGACACCGACATCACCCGCTTCGGCGGGCTGCGCCGGGCGATGCCGGTCACCTGGGCGACCATGGGGCTGGCCTGGCTCGCGATCATCGGGATCCCGCCGCTGGCGGGATTCTGGTCCAAGGACCAGATCCTCGCCGCCGCGTTCGAGCACGGCGGCGCCGGCGTCCTGGCCTGGGCGGTCGGCGTCCTGACCGCCGGGCTCACCGCGTTCTACATGTCGCGCATGTTCTTCCTGACCTTCCACGGCCGCCCGCGCTGGCCGCAGGGCCGCCACCCGCACGAGTCGCCGCCGCTGATGACCGTGCCGCTGGTCGTGCTCGCCCTGCTCGCCGCGTTCGGCGGGCTGCTCGGGCTGTCCGCCGAGCGAGGGGCGCTCCAGCGCTTCCTCGCCCCGGTGCTGTCCGCCGGGGCGCCGCCGGCCGGCGAACCGGTCGTGAGCGAGGCGCTGCTGGCGACGCTGACGGTGCTGATCTCGGTGCTCGCGGTCGCGTGGGCGTGGTTCCTGTACGGCTCGGGGCGGGTGGACTGGCTGGCGCTGCGCGAGCGCTACGCCGCGGCCCGGCGGGTGCTGGTCAACAAGCTGTACGTCGACGAGCTGTACGAGTTCTTCACGGTCACGCTCGGCCGGGCGCTGGCCGCGTTCCTGGCCGTCAACGTGGACCAGCGCGCGATCGACGGCGGGGTCAACTCGGTCGCGACCGGGCTGCTCGCCGGCGCCGAGCGCGGCCGCTGGGTCCAGAGCGGGCTGGTGCGGACCTACGCGGTCGGCGTGCTCGGCGGCGCCGCGGTCCTCGTGGCGGTCCTCGTCGTCGGATCGATCAGGTAGAGGAGTCGAGCCACCGGTGCTGCTGACCGCGACGATCTTCACCCCCCTGGCGGGGGCGCTGGTGCTGCTGGCCGTGCCCCGCAGGGCCGCCAACCTCGCCCGCCTGGTCGCGCTGGCCGTGAGCCTGGTCACGCTGGGGCTGGCCGTCGCGCTCGCGGCCGCGTTCCAGACCGGCCGGGCGGGGTTCCAGCTCGGCTGGACCGCCGACTGGGTGGCGTCGCTCGGCATCCGCTACCGGGTCGGGCTGGACGGGATCAGCCTGCCGCTGCTGCTGCTGACGGCGCTGCTCACCCCGCTGGCGCTGCTCGGCGCGTGGCGCGTCCCGCAGCGGCCCCGCGCCTACGCCGCCCTGGTCCTCGCGCTGGAGACGGCGTTGCTCGGCGTGTTCAGCGCGCTGGACCTGTTCCTGTTCTACATCTTCTGGGAGGCGGTCCTGATCCCGGCCTACTTCCTGATCGGCCTGTGGGGCGGGGAGCGGCGCGTCTACGCCGCGGTCAAGTTCTTCCTGTACACGCTGCTCGGCGGGCTGCTCATGCTGGTCAGCATCCTCGGGCTGTACTACCTGCAGCACAGGGCGGGCGACCCCAGCTTCGACTTCGAGGTGCTGCGGGACCTGGCCAAGAGCGACAACGCCGAGCGCTGGCTGTTCGCCGGCTTCTTCGCCGCCTTCGCGATCAAGACGCCGCTGTTCCCGTTCCACACCTGGCTGCCCGACGCGTACACCGAGGCGCACCCGACCACCACCGTCCTGCTCGCCGGGGTGATGAGCAAGATGGGCGTGTACGGGTTCATCCGCTACACCGTGCAGCTGCTGCCCGAGGGGGCGCGCGCGGCCGAGCCGGTCGTGCTCACCCTGGCGGTCACCGGGATCCTGTACGCGGCGCTGGTGGCCGTCGCGCAGCGCGACTTCAAGCGGCTGGTCGCGTACTCCTCGGTGTCGCACATGGGCTTCATGGTGCTGGGCACGTTCGCCTTCACCGTCCAGGGCATCCAGGGCGGCGTCTTCTCCATGGTCGCCCACGGCCTGGTCATCGGCGGGCTGTTCTTCCTCACCGGCATGCTCGCCGAGCGCACGGCCACCAGCCGGATCGCCGACTACGGCGGGCTGCAGCGGGTCGTCCCGCGGCTCGGCGGGGTGCTGCTGGTCCTGCTGCTCGCGTCCGCGGCCCTGCCCGGGCTGGTCGGGTTCGTCGGCGAGTTCCTGGTGCTGCTGGGCGCGTTCCTGAACAACCGCCTGACCGCGGTGCTCGCCGTCGGCGGCGTGGTCCTGGCCGCCGTCTACCTGCTGTGGGCCTACCAGCGCATGTTCCACGGCGAGGTCACCAGCGAGCGCAACCGGGCGCTGGCGGACCTGACGCCGCGGGAGTGGGCGGTGCTGCTGCCGATCCTCGCCCTGGTGGTCGCGCTGGGCATCTTCCCGGGCCCGCTCCTGGACCGGGTGGAACCGGCCGCCCGCCAGGTCGCCGAGCGTGTCGCGACCGTCCAGGCCACGACCCCCTAGACCGATCCGGAGGCAGGAGCGAACGTGCACGTGCTGGCCCAATCAGCCCCGACGCCGCAGCCGATCGAGGCCCCGCCGATCGCCTGGCGCGCGATCGCTCCCGAGCTGGCGCTGCTGGTCGCCGGCGTGGTCGTGATCCTGCTGGTGGCGTTCTGGCCGCGCCGGCGGTCTGCGGCCGCGGTCCTGACGCTGGCGGGCCTGGCGGTCGCCGCCGGCCTCACCGCCTGGAACTGGGACCTCGAGGAGGTCGGGTTCGGGGGCGCGTTCGCCGCCGACGGGATCACCCGCTACGCGCGCGTGGTGCTGCTGGCCGCGGGGGCGCTCGCGACGCTGATGGCCTGGCACCAGGCCCGCGCCGACCGGGGCGCGCCGCCGGAGACGTTCGGGCTCATGCTCCTGGCGCTGGTCGGGATGTCGCTGCTGGCGGCGGCGTCCGACCTGCTGGTCGCGTTCGTGGCGCTGGAGGTGCTGTCGCTCGGCCTGTACGTGCTCGCCGGCGGCGCCCGCCGCCCCGGCGCGCTCGAGGCGTCCATGAAGTACTTCCTGCTGGGCGCGTTCTCCAGCGCCTTCCTGCTGTACGGGATCGCGCTGGTGTACGGCTCGACGGGCACGACCGGGCTGCGCGGGGTCGCGGACGCGGTCCGCGACGCCGGCACCGACCAGACGCTGCTGCTGGCCGGGGTGGCCCTGCTCGCGGTCGGGTTCTGCTTCAAGGTCGCAGCGGTCCCGTTCCACATGTGGACCCCCGACGTGTACCAGGGGGCGCCGCTGCCGGTGACCGCGTTCATGGCCGCGGGCACCAAGACCGCCGGGTTCGCGGTCTTCCTGCGCGTGTTCGCCGGCGCGCTGGGCGGGCTGGTGACCAGCTGGCGCCCGGTCCTGGCGGCGGTCGCGGTGGTCACGATGGTGGCCGGGGCGCTGTTCGCGCTGGTCCAGACCGACCTCAAGCGCCTGCTCGCCTACTCCTCGATCGCGCACGCCGGCTTCCTGCTGATCGGCCTGGTCGCGGCCACCCCCGAGGGGGTCTCGGCGGCGATGTTCTACCTGCTGGCGTACGCGTTCATGGTGATGGGCGCGTTCATGGTGGTGCAGTACGGCTCGACGGCCGGCGGCGTCGAGCGGACCTCGCTGGACGACTGGCGCGGGTTCGGCCGCCGCCACCCGGTCGCCGGGGCGCTGCTGGCGCTGTTCCTGTTCTCCCTCGCGGGCGTCCCGCCGGCTCTGAGCGGCTTCTGGGCGAAGTACTTCGTGTTCCAGGCGGGCGTCGACGCGGGCCTCACCTGGCTGGTCGTGATCGGCGTGCTCGCCAGCGCCGTCGCGGCGTTCTTCTACCTCCGGGTGGTGGTCGTGACCTACCTGGAGGAGCCCGCGCCGGCCGCAGCCGGCGTGTCGCCCGCCCCGCTGCTGGGCGTGGCGCTCGCGCTCGCCGGGCTCCTCACGGTCGCGATCGGCCTGGCCCCGCAGGTGCTCGTCACCGCCGCCCAGGCGGCCGGGAGGATCCTCGCCTGATGAGCGTGGCGGGATCGCCCGGCTGGCGCGGCGACGGCCCGGCCCGCCTGCGCGACGGCCTCGCCGAGGTCGAGCGGCACACCCGCGCCAGGCTCGCCCGCGTCGAGGACGAGCTGGCGGTGGCGGTGTCCGCGGCCGACCCGTTCGTGCAGGAGGCCGCCGGGGTGCTCATCACCGCGGGCGGCAAGCGCTTCCGCCCCACGTGCGTGCTGCTGGCCGGCCACTTCGGCGACCCCGACGAGCCGCGGCTGGTCCCGACCGCGGTCGCGATCGAGCTGACCCACCTGTCGACCCTCTACCACGACGACGTGATCGACGAGGCGGAGCTGCGGCGCGGCACGCGCTCGGCGAACGCCCGCTACGGCAACGTGGTCGCGATCCTCACCGGCGACTACCTGTTCGCGCGCGCCTCGGAGGTCACCGCCGGCCTCGGCGGCGACGCGACCCGGGTCCTCGCGCGCACGGTCGCCCGGCTGGTCCAGGGCCAGATCCGCGAGGTCCGCGGCCCCCGGCCCGGCGAGGACCCGGTGGCGCACTACCTGGCGGTGCTGGCGGAGAAGACCGGGGCGCTGATCGGCGCCGCCTGCCGGCTCGGCGCGGAGGTCGCCGGGGCCGAGCCGGCGCAGGTCACTGCGCTCGCGGAGTTCGGCGAGCGGATGGGGGTCGCCTTCCAGCTCGGCGACGACCTGCTCGACATCACCGAGGACCCGGACGCCAGCGGCAAGCTGCCCGGCACCGACCTGCGCGAGGGGGTCCGCACCCTGCCGGTGCTGTACCTGCTGCGCGGCGGCGGGCCCGACGCCGCGGCCGTGGCACGCGTGCTCGGCGACGACACCCCCGCCGAGGCCGCCGTCGCCGAGGCGCTGGCGATCCTGCGCGGCTCGGAGGCGTTCGAGCAGGCCCGCCACGCCGCGCAGGCCGAGGTCCACCGCGCCAAGGCGGCCCTGGCGTTCCTGCCCGACAGCCCCGCCCGCCAGGCCCTGGAGCAGCTCGCCGACCGCGTCCTGGACCGCGACCACTGAGGGCCCCGATCGACCGAGGGGGCTGCGCTGCGCTCCGCCCCCCCGGACCCCCCCGATCCACCCCCACGGTGCAGGGCGCTGCGCTCCGCCCCCTCGGACCCCCCCGGTCCTCCCCCACGGTGAAGGGGGCTCACCGCTGGGCCTGGCCGATGTAGACGTCGTGCCAGGTGCCGCGGTGGATGCGGTACATCGTCATGGTGGTGTTGTTGGTGTCGCCGTACTGGTCGAACGCGTGCTCGCCGGTCACCCCCAGGAACGAGCGCGTCTCGCCGACCGCCTGGACGATGCTCCGGCGGGCCGGCGCGACGCCGTCGGCGCCGGGCAGCACGCGCGCGAGCGCCGCGACGAGGATGTTGGCCGAGTCGTACGCCTGCGGCCCGAAGGCGCTGAAGCCCTGCGGCCCGAAGCCGCCCTTGGCGTAGGCCTTGACGAACCCCTCCGCGCTCTGCAGCTTCTCGGCCGGCGCCCCGATCGAGCTGGCCATCGAGCCCTCCCCGGCGCTGCCGGCGCCCTTGATCATCTCGTCGGAGTACACGCCGTCCCCGCCGATCAGGGGCCCGCGGAAGCCGTGCTGCTTGAGCTGCCTGAGCAGCGGGGCCGCCTCGGGGTACTCGCCGCCGTAGTAGACGAAGTCGGGACGCTGCGCCGCGAGCCTGCCGGTCAGGCGGGTGAGCACGCGGTCGCCGGGGTTGATCGCGTTGGACGAGGTGATCCGCCCGCCGCGGTTGCGCCACTGGCGCTCGAACACCGTCACCAGGCTCTGCCCGTAGGCCTTCTTGTCGTGCACGGTCGCCACCGAGCGGAAGCCGAGCTGGTCGTAGGCGTAGTCCGCGGCGAAGCGGCCCTGACCGAGCGAGCTGACGACGACGCGGAAGTAGTTCGGCCACACCCGCCGCGGCGCGTCGATCGGGTAGGGGCCGAGCGTGAGCGTCGGGTCGGTGTTGCTCGGCGAGATCTCCACGATGCCGGGCCCGCCGAGGACGGGGATCGTCTCCTTGGCGACGCCACTGTTCATGGGGCCGATCACGCCGCCGACCGCCGGGTCGGCCGCCAGCTCCTGGGCCATGAGCCTGCCCACCACCGGCTCGGCGAGGTCGTCCTTGGCGACCAGCTCGATCGTCCACCCGGGGATCGCGCGGCGCGCGTTGGCCTGGCGGACGGCCAGCTGGACGGCGTTGCGCGCCCCGAGCCCGAAGTCGCGCTGCGGCCCGGTGAGCGGGCCGACGAAGCCGATCTTGACGACCTGGGGCCGGTCCTCGCTGCCGGGGCCCCCGCTGGCGCAGCCGGCGACCCCGAGCAGCAGGGCGATCATGACCGGTGTCAGCAGGCGGACGGCCTTGCCTGGCATGCGCGTCGCTCCTCGATCGGACGAGTCCGGTCCTCCGGTGTGGACACGGACGGCGTGCGACCGGCCGGCGGATCCCGCGGGAGGGTACGCGTACTGGGCGGCCAGGGCGAACGGCGCGCTCGGCGGGGGTCGGTGTCGGTGCAGAGCCTATCCCCGGCGCAGACCCCTGCCTACCCCCGATCGGCGCGCGGGCCGGGGGTGGGCAGCCTTGTTCGTTCGTGACCAACATGCCCGCTGACCTGCGGCGTCTTTGGCTGCGCGGCGCGGCGCTGGTGTAGTGTGTGCGGGCAGGTGGGCTTCGACGGCGGGGTCGGGCTCGCGCACGGTGTCCCGGTTCCGCCCCGGTCTCGTGCCAGGGGCCGACGCCCCGGGACGGCCCCGCGCTCGGCCCCGCGGAGCCGACGCCCCAACTGACCGCTCCGATGCGTTGGAGGCCGGGACCGGAGATGACCCAGTACTTCCAGGCGTACGGGACGCTGGCCGCGCTGCTCGCGCTCGCGGTCGGCTTCGTGACGGTCGCCTTCCTGGCCAACCGGCTCCTGCGGCCCTCGCGCCCCACGCCCGCCAAGCTCACGACCTACGAGAGCGGCATGGATCCCGTGGGTGGCCTGTGGACCCAGACGCAGGTCCGCTACTACATCTACGCCTTCCTGTTCGTCATCTTCGACGTGGAGAGCGTCTTCCTGTTCCCCTGGGCGATGGTGTTCGCGCGGATCGGGCCGGCCGCCTTCTGGGAGATGGTCGTCTTCATCGGCGTCCTCGCGGCGGGCCTGCTGTACGCCTACCGGAAGGGGGTCCTCAGATGGGCCTAGTCGACAAGGTCGAGGTGCCCCAGCCGATCAGGTTCGTCTTCAACTGGGGCCGCAAGTACTCGCTGTGGGTGTTCAACTTCGGTCTGGCCTGCTGCGCGATCGAGTTCATCGCCACGTCGATGGCGCGCCACGACTTCATCCGGCTCGGGGTCATCCCGTTCGCGCACGGCCCGCGCCAGGCCGACCTCCTGGTGGTCTCCGGGACGCTGACCGACAAGATGGCGCCGGCGCTGAAGCGCCTGTACGACGAGATGCCCGAGCCCAAGTACGTCATCAGCTTCGGCTCCTGCTCCAACTGCGGCGGCCCGTACTGGGATTCCTACTCGGTCACCAAGGGCGTGGACCAGATCGTCCCCGTGGACGTGTACGTGCCCGGCTGCCCGCCGCGGCCCGAGGCGCTGCTGCACGGCATCCTCAAGCTTCAGGAGCGGATCGGCTCGGAGTCGCTCAAGCAGCGCCTGGGCGCCGGCGCCGCGCCCGAGCCGATCGTGGTGGAGGCGTAGGCGTGGACGCCGCGGCCCTCTCCGACCACCTGCTCGCCGAGCTGGGCGGGACCGTCGAGCCGGAGGCCGCCCACGGCCTGCTGACCGCGACGGTCGCCCCGGGCGACTGGCGGCGCGTGGCCGAGCTGGCGCGCCACGACGAGCAGCTCGACTGCAACTTCTTCGAGTTCCTCTGCGGGGTCGACGAGGAGGCCGCCGGGATCGGGGTCGTCCTGCACGTCTACTCGACCGGCCGCCGCCACCACCTGCAGCTGCGCACCGTGGTGCCGCGCGACCCGGCGGCCGCGCACCTGCCCACCGTGTCGGACCTGTGGTTCGGGGCCAACTGGCACGAGCGCGAGACCTGGGAGATGTTCGGCGTGACGTTCGACGGCCACCCCAACCTGGCCAAGCTGCTGCTGCCCGAGGAGTTCGAGGGCTTCCCGCTGCGCAAGGAGTTCGCGCTGCTGGCCCGCGAGGCCAAGCCGTGGCCCGGCGCCAAGGAGCCGGGGGAGTGAGCGCGGGCGGCAACGAAGGGCAGCCCCGCGAGCCCGCGCCCGCGCCCGGCGGCGAGCTGGCCGGCGCCGCCTACCAGGCGGCCGACGGCACCGGCGTGGGCATCCTCATCCGCGAGCAGGCCGGCCGCGAGCTGCACACGCAGGACATGACCCTCAACGTCGGGCCGCAGCACCCGGCCACCCACGGCGTGCTGCGGATGCTGGTGACGCTGGACGGCGAGCGGATCGAGTCGGTCGAGCCGGTGCTCGGCTACATGCACCGCGCGTTCGAGAAGCTCGCCGAGTACCGTGACTACCGGCAGATCATCGCCCTGGTGAACCGGCACGACTGGGTGTCCAGCATCTGCAACGAGCTGGGCGTGGCGCTGGTCGCCGAGAAGCAGCTCGGCCTGGAGGTGCCCGAGCGGGCCACCTGGATCCGGATGCTCATGGCCGAGTGGACCCGGGTCCTCAACCACCTCATGTTCGTCGGCTCCTACCCGCTGGAGCTGGGCGCGATCACCCCGATGTTCTACGCCTTCCGCGAGCGCGAGGAGGTGCAGGCGCTCATGGAGTGGATCACCGGGGGGCGGCTGCACCTGACCTACTGCCGGGTCGGCGGGCTCAAGGACGACCTGCCGCGCGGCGCGCTGGACATGTCCCGCAGCCTGGTCCCCAGGATCCGCGCCCGCCTGGACGAGTACGAGACGCTCGTGCTCGGCAACGAGATCTTCCGCGCCCGGACCCGGGGCGTGGGCGTGCTCCCGGGCGAGGTCGCCTGCTCCTACGGCTGCTCCGGCGCGATCCTGCAGGCCAGCGGGGTCGCCGAGGACAGCCGCCGGACCGAGCCGTACCTGTTCTACGACCAGGTCGAGTTCGACGTGCCGACCGGCGAGCACGGGGACTGCTACGACCGCTTCGCGATCCTGCTGGCGCGCATGCGCCAGTCGCTGCGGATCATCGAGCAGGTCCACGACCGGATCCCGCCCGGCCCGGTGAACGTGAAGCTGCCCAAGGTCGTCAAGCCGCCCGCCGGGCACGCCTACGTGCGCGCCGAGAACCCGCTCGGCCAGCTCTCCTACTACCTCGTCTCGCATGGCGAGAGGACGCCCTGGCGGTTCAAGATGCGCACCGCCTCGTTCAACAACGTGTCGGTGCTGCCCTGGCTGCTCACCGGCGCGCTCATGCCGGACATGATCGCGATCATGGGCTCGATCTTCTTCATCGTGGGGGACATCGACCGTTGACCGACCTGCTGGACGACTTCTGGGTGCTGCTGGTCCTCAAGCTGGTGGCCGTGCTGGGCGTGTTCCTGCTGGTCCCGCTGGTCGTGGGCTACATGGAGCACAAGGTCATGGCCCACATGCAGGCGCGGGTCGGGCCGATGGAGGCGGGCCGCTTCCACGGCGTGCTGCAGCTCGTCGCCGACGGCATCAAGTTCGTCCAGAAGGAGTCGATCGTCCCGCGCGCCGCGGACAAATGGGTGTTCACGCTCGCGCCCGCGGTCGCGCTGATCCCGGGGATCCTGGTGTTCGGGTTCATCCCCTACGGGCGGGACCTGGTGCCCATCCGCTCCGACGTCGGCCTGTTCGTGGTGCTCGCGCTGTCCAGCGTGAGCGTGGTCGGGGTCCTGATGGCCGCCTGGGCGAGCGCCAACAAGTACGCGCTGATGGGCGGCGTGCGCGCCGCGGCGCAGCTCATCGCGTACGAGCTGCCGATGGTGCTGGCCGCGGCGGCGGTCGCGATGCAGGCGGGCTCGGCCGACCTGGCCGTGATCGCCGAGCGCCAGGGGAGCCTGTGGTACGTCGTCTACCCCTGGCAGGCGGTCGGGTTCCTGGTGTTCGGCGCGGCCGCCCTGGCCGAGCTGCAGCGCCCGCCGTTCGACATGCCGGTCGCCGACTCCGAGCTGGTGTTCGGGCACCTCACCGAGTACACCGGCCTGCGCTTCGCGCTCTTCCTGCTCACCGAGTACGCGGGCATCGTCTCCATGGGCGCGGTCATGGCCACGATCTACCTGGGCGGCTGGCAGGGCCCGTTCCTGGACGGGCCGTGGTGGCTGGCGCTCAAGGTGTTCGCGCTCGCGTTCCTGGTGATCTGGTTCCGGTCCACGTTCCCCCGGCTGCGGGAGGACCAGCTGCAGTCGCTCGCATGGGCCCGGCTGGTGCCGGTCGCCCTGCTGATCATCCTCGTCGCCGGCTTCGTCAAGGTGGTCTAGGGACATGTCAGCGCTCAAAGGGACCGGCCTGCTGAAGGGCATGGGCGTGACCTTCAGGACCATGACCCGCCGGGCCGCGACCCAGCAGTACCCGCACGTCAAGCCCAAGCTCCCGGCGCGCACCCGCGGCGTCATCGCGCTCATCGAGGAGAACTGCACCGTCTGCATGCTGTGCTCGCGGGAGTGCCCCGACTGGTGCATCTACATCGACTCCCACAAGGAGGTCGTGGCGCCCAAGGAGGGCGGCCGCGCCCGCACCCGCAACGTCCTCGACCGCTTCGCGATCGACTTCGCCCTGTGCATGTACTGCGGGATCTGCGTGGAGGTGTGCCCGTTCGACGCGCTCTACTGGAGCCCGGAGTTCGAGTACGCCGAGCACGAGCACGAGCGCATGACCCACGAGAAGGAGCGCCTGCGCGAGTGGGCCTACACGGTGCTCCCGCCGGACCCGCTGGAGGTCGGCGCCGAGGAGCCCAAGGAGCTGGCCGCGGCCCGCAAGGCGCAGGAGGCCCTGCGCGCCAGGGCCGAGGCCGCGGTCCAGGCCGCCGCCCAGGCCCCGGCCGCCGCCGGCCCGGCCGGGCAGCCTCCCGCCGCCGCGCCACCGGCACCGGCTGCGGCGGCGCCACCGGCACCGGCTGCCGCCGCGACGCAGGCGCCCGCCCCCCCTGCGGCGCCTGCCGAGGTGGAGGTCGAGCCGGGCATCGACCAGGAGATGTTCGACCGGCTGGTGGCGGCGGGGGAGGCCGAGCGGACCGCCCGCGCCAAGGCCAAGGCCGCCTACATGCGCAAGGCCAAGGCCGCCGCCCGCGCCGCGGCCGGCGGGGCGGCCGCGCCTCCCGGCGGCGGCTCCCCGGGCGGTGAGCCGGCATGAGCCTGACGGGCCAGGAGGTGGCGTTCCTGGTGCTCGCCGTGCTGGGCGGGCTCGCCGGCCTGTTCGTGGTGACCAGCCGCAACATCGTCCACGGGGCGCTGTTCCTGGTGGTCACGCTCGCCAGCGTCGCCGGGGTGTACCTGCTGCTGGCCGCGCCGTTCCTGGCGTTCGTGCAGGTGATCATCTACGTCGGCGCGATCGTGGTGCTGCTGCTGTTCGGGATCATGCTGACCCGGGCCCCGGTCGGCCGGCGGGTGCTGGACAACACCCGCGCCGCGCGGCTGGGCGCCGCGGGGGTGGCGGGCGGCGTGTTCGCGATGCTCACCTGGTTCCTGTACCGCGCGTTCGAGGGCGAGCGGATCGCGACCGCCGCGCCCACCGCGACCGCGGCGCTGGGCACGTCGCTGTTCCGCAACTACGTCCTGCCGTTCGAGGCGGTGAGCGTCCTGCTGCTCGCGGCGCTCATCGGCGCGATCGTCCTGTCGCGGCGGGACTGAGCGGCCCGATGCGGACGCCGACGCGCGCCCACCGGGGCGCCGCCGCAGCCGGCAGGGCGCAGGTCGCGCCCTGGCAGGCGCTCCGGGCGGCCGGCGCGGTATCTTCCCTGCGGCCCGAGCGCAGCAAGGAGGCCTGATGCCGCTCGTCTTCCCGCTGGTGTTCGCGTCCTTCCTGTTCGCCACCGGGGTCTACGGGGTCCTGGCGCGGAGGAACGCGGTGATGGTGCTGATGAGCATCGAGCTGATGCTCAACGCGGTCAACGTCAACCTGGTGGCGTTCAACGCCTACCTGCAGGACAAGCTCGCCACGGGCCAGGTGTTCGCGCTGTTCGTGATCGCGGTCGCCGCCGCGGAGGTCGGCATCGGCCTGGCCATCGTGCTGCTGATCTTCCGCAACCGCGAGACCGTCAACCTCGACGAGGTCGACCTGCTGCGATGGTGACCCCCTGATGCTCGAGCTGGCCTGGATCGTCCCGGCGCTCACGCTGGCGGCGTGGGCGGTCGTCCTGCTGGTCGGCAAGCGCCTGCCCGACGGCGGCTCGTGGGTCGGGATCGTCGCGGTCGGCGTCGGCTTCGTGGTCAGTGTGGTGATCCTCGCCCAGATCGCGGGCGGTGCCGGCCCGTACAGCGCGAGCATCGACTGGGCGCCGTTCGGCCCGGGGCTCCAGATCCCGCTCGGCATGACCGTGAACGGCCTCAGCGCGGTCCTGCTGGTGGTGGTGACGACCGTCTCGCTGCTGGTGCAGATCTACTCGACCGCCTACATGCGCGGCGACGAGCGCTACACCTTCTACTTCTCCAACCTGTCGCTGTTCACCGCCGCGATGCTCGGCGTGGTGCTCAGCGACAACCTGATCATCCTGCTGATCGGGTGGGAGGTCATGGGCCTGTGCTCCTACCTGCTCATCGGGCACTGGTGGGAGGACCGCGTCAACTCCTCCGCGGCGATCAAGGCGTTCCTGATGACCCGCGTCGGCGACGTCGGCTTCCTGTTCGGGATCATCGTGCTGTTCTGGCAGGTGCGCAGCTTCGAGATCTCCCGGATCGTCGAGGCGGTCGCCGGCGGGCGGATCTCCGGCGGCACGGTGACCCTCGCGGCCGTCCTGGTCTTCTGCGGCGCGATCGGCAAGTCGGCGCAGTTCCCGCTGCACACCTGGCTGCCGGACGCGATGGCCGGCCCCACGCCCGTGTCCGCCCTGATCCACGCGGCCACCATGGTCGCCGCCGGGGTGTTCCTGGTGGCGCGCCTGTACCCGGTGTTCGAGGCGTCCGCCGCCGCCATGAACGAGATCGCCGTGATCGCCGCGGTCACGATGCTGATCTCCGCGCTGCTCGCGCTGGTCCAGGACGACATCAAGCGGGTGCTGGCCTACTCCACGGTGTCCCAGCTGGCCTACATGATGGCCGCGCTCGGGGTCGGCGGGTACACCGCGGGGATCTTCCACCTGTTCACGCACGCCTTCTTCAAGGCGCTGCTGTTCCTCGGGGCCGGCTCGATCATCCACGCGGTCCACTCCAACAACATGAGCGAGATGGGCGGGCTGCGGCGGTCGATGCCGACGACCTTCTGGACGTTCCTGGTCGGCTCGCTCGCGCTGGTGGGGATCCCGCCGCTGGCCGGCTTCTGGTCCAAGGACGAGATCCTCCACGACGCGTACGTGGCCGGCTTCGGCCCGGGCGAGCCGGGGCTGCTCACCAGCCAGGGCGTCGCCCAGGTCGTGTTCGTCACCGGGATGCTCACCGTCTTCCTGACCGCGCTGTACGTCGGCAGGATGCTCTGGCTGACGTTCGCCGGCGCCTACCGGGGCCAGGGCCACCCGCACGAGCCGCCGCCGGCGATGACGTTCCCGCTGGTCCTGCTCGCCGGCGGCGCCGTGGTCGCCGGCTTCGCGAACTCGCCGCTGGCCGGTGAGGGCGGCCTCGCCGCCTGGATCGCGCCCGCTGGCGCCCCCAGGCCGGGGGTCGCCGAGATCGACGTGCCGGTGGCGGTCGCGTCCATCCTGATCGCGCTCGCCGGGCTGGCGCTGGCCACGCGCTGGTACCGCGGCGGCCTGCCCGAGCGCGAGCCGCTCGCCCGGGCGCCGCTGCTCTACCGGACCCTGCAGCACGCCTACTGGCTGGACGACCTGTACGACGCGGTCGTCGTGCGCCCGGTGCGCGGCACGCTCGCGCGCCTGGCGTACCAGTTCGACCAGCGCGTCATCGACGGGGCGGTGAACGGCGCGGGCACGGGCACCCGCCGGCTGTCGCGCACCCTGCGGTACCTGCAGACCGGCCAGGCGCAGTGGTACGCGGCCGCGCTGTTCCTGGGCGTGATCGGCGTCGCCCTGGTGTTCACCCGGCTGGCAGGAGGGTAGTCACGTGGCCCTGTCCCAGGCGTTGCTGCTGGTCGCGGTGTTCGCGCCGCTCGCCGGCGGGCTGGCGGTGCTGGTCGTGCCGCGCTCGCGCCCCGGCGCGGTGATCGCGACGGCGGCGCTGGCCGCCCTGCTGGCGCTCGCCGCGGGGATCGCGCTGCTGGCGCGCTTCGACTACGCCGCCGGGCGCAGCATGCAGTTCGAGGTCCGGACCGGGTGGATCAGCGCCGTCGGGGTGGGCTTCCACCTCGGCATCGACGGCATCTCCCTGCCCCTGCTGATCCTGTCGCTGCTGCTCACCTTCGTGTGCGTGCTGTACAGCGCGCGGATCCTGCCCGCGCCCGGCAACCCCAAGGCGTTCCTGGCGCTGGTGCTGCTGCTGGAGACCGGCGTCAACGGCACCTTCAGCGCGCTGGACCTGGTGCTGTTCTTCGTCTTCTTCGAGCTGGTCCTGGTGCCGATGTACTTCCTCGTCGCGATCTGGGGCGGCGAGCGGCGCGAGTACGCCGCGGTCAAGTTCTTCCTGTACACGTTCATCGGCTCGGTGTTCATGCTGCTGGGCTTCATCGCCCTGTGGTACCGCAGCGCGCCGGTGGTCGCCGACCGCACCTTCGACGTGCTCGCGCTCCAGCAGCTCGGCGAGGCGGGCCGGTTCGCGGGCACGTTCGGGCTGCTCGCGTTCGCCGCGATGGGCTTCGGGTTCGCGGTCAAGACGCCGATGTGGCCCCTGCACACCTGGCTGCCGGACGCGCACACCGAGGCGCCCACGGTCGGCTCGGTGCTGCTGGCCGGCGTGCTGCTCAAGCTCGGCACCTACGGGTTCGTCCGGCTCGCGGTCCCGATCCTGCCGGAGGCCGCCCACGACTACGCGCCGCTCATCGGGGTCCTCGCCGCGATCGCGATCGTCTACGGCTCGCTGTGCTGCCTGGCGCAGACCGACCTGAAGCGGCTGATCGCCTACAGCTCGGTGGGGCACATGGGCTTCGTGATGCTCGGGATCGCGACGCTGACCCCGGCGGGGATCAACGCGGCCGTGTTCGGGATGGTCGGCCACGGCCTGGTCACCGGGATGCTGTTCTTCTGCGCCGGGTCGGTGCACGAGCGCTACCACACCCGCGAGATCGCCGAGATCGGCGGCGGGATGTCGGCCAAGCTCCCGCACCTCGGCGGCGTGCTCGCGTTCACCAGCATCGCCTCGCTCGGGCTGCCGGGGCTGGCCGGCTTCTGGGGCGAGGTGCTCGCGCTGCTGGCCGCGTGGCAGCCGGCGGCGGGGCTGTCGACCGGGCTGTTCCGCACGCTCATGGTCGTCGGCGGCATCGGCACCCTGCTGACCGCCGGCTACTTCCTGTGGATGCTCCAGCGGGTCAACTACGGCCTGGTGCCCGAGCGCTGGCGCTCCTCGCCCTTCAAGGACCTGCTCACGATCGAGACCATCTCCTGGGCGCCGCTGCTGGTGCTGATCGTGGCCGTCGGCCTGGTCCCCGGCCTGGTGCTGTGGATCAGCGACCCGGCGGTCCAGGGTTGGTTCGGCGGGTTGTTCACGTGACGGCGACCGACCGGGAGGCGCGCTGACGGTGATCGACTTCCACGCGATCGCGCCGGAGCTGATCGTGGCCGGGACGGCGGTGCTCGTCCTCGTCGTCGACCTCTACACGTCCCGCAAGGTCGTGGCCAACTACCTCTCGCTCGCCGGGGCGGCAGCGGCGGCGGTGGCGCTGGCGACGCTGGTGGGGGAGCGGCGCGAGACCTTCGGCGGCTCGTTCGTGGTCGACAACTACGCGCTGCTGTTCAAGGCGCTGTTCCTCGGCGCGCTCGTCCTGGTGCTGCTGACCAGCAAGCGCTACGTCGACTCGGGCGGCTACTGGCAGGGCGAGTACTACTTCCTGCTGCTGTCCAGCTTCGTGGGGATGCTGCTGATGCCGTCCTCGCGCGACCTGCTGATGCTGTTCCTGTCGCTGGAGATCGTCTCGGCCACGGGGTTCATCGTGTCCGGGCTGCGCAAGGGCGACGCGCGCTCCAACGAGGGCGCGATCAAGTTCCTGCTCATCGGGGTCCTGTCCACCGCCGTGATGCTGTTCGGCATGAGCATCGTGTACGGGCTCACGCAGTCGATCCGCCTGGACGAGATCGCGGCCGCCCTGGCCGACGCGAACAGCGGGCTCGCGACCGAGCCCGCCATGGTCATGGCGATGTTCCTGGTCATCACCGGGTTCGCGTTCAAGGTCTCGGCGGCGCCGTTCCACTTCTGGGCCCCGGACACCTACGAGGGGTCCCCGGTGCCGGTCGCCGGCTTCCTGTCGGTCGCCAGCAAGGCCGCCGGGTTCGCGGGGCTGCTCCAGGTGACGTTCGTCGGTTTCGCCCCGCTCGCGCACGCCTGGGCGCCGGCGTTCGGGTTCCTCGCCGCGTTCACGATGCTGGTCGGCAACGTGATCGCGCTCTCGCAGACCAACATGGTCCGGCTGCTCGCGTACTCCTCGGTCGCCCAGGCCGGCTACATGCTCGTGCCCTTCGCGGCCGCCGGCGGCGTCGACCCGGCCGGCCGCTACGAGGCGTTCCAGGCGGTCCTGATCTACCTGCTGTTGTACGGGATCACAAATCTGGGCGCGTTCGCGGTGGTCACCCTGGTCGCCCAGCGGCAGCCGTCCAACCTGATCGCCGACTACGCCGGGCTCGGCCGGCGCTCCCCGGGGCTGGCGGTCGCCCTGAGCGTGTTCCTGTTCTCCCTGGCCGGGATCCCGCCGCTGGCCGGCTTCTACGCCAAGCTGGTGGTGTTCCGGGCGGCGCTGGGTGCGGGCGAAGGCTGGGTGACCGCGCTGGCGGCGTTCATGGCGGTCATGACGGTGGTCGCGCTGTTCTACTACCTCAGCATCGTCCGCAGCATGTGGCAGGCCCCGGCGCCCGAGGGCAGCGGCACGCTCCCGGTGCCGGTCCCCTACGGCCTGGCGATCGGCGCGTCCACCCTCGGCGTGCTGGCGCTCGGCATCCTGCCGGGGCTGATCATCCAGCTCGCCCCGGTCTCCACCCTGCTCGCCAGCCCGTAGCGGCCCCCGGCATCGCCGACGATCGGCGCCGCCGTGCGCCGTCCGTTGCGGCGAACCTGTGGTTACCGTCGCGCGTGGACTGTTACGTCCGGTCTGCAGAGCTGGTACCGATTTGACATCAATTCACCGGATCTCGGACAGTAGAGGCTCCGCATCGAGCGCCCCCGCCGTGCTCGTTGCGGCGCCGAGCTGGTCCGTCGCCGACCGGCGCCGCAACGAGCACGAAGTACTTCCCCACGGCAGCACGTTGCGGTCGCTCGGAGATCTGCGGGCCCGTGCCGGCGACCCCGGCCAGGCGGTTACCGCACGCAGAGGCGCGCAGGTGCGCGGGCGCGGCGAATCTGCCCCCAGCCGCGCCCGCGCCCTCCGATCGTCACCAGCGGCGCAGGTGGGTCTCCTCCTGCCGCCCGGGCCGCGACGCGCGCCGCCGCCGCAGGCGCACCGCCACGAACGCCACCACGGCCACCGCGAACGCCGCGTAGAAGGCCTGCTCGTAGCGGTCGAAGAAGGTGAGCGCGGACTCGTAGTTCTCGCCCAGCAGCCGGCCGACGACGATCAGCAGCGTGCTCCAGACGGCGGTGCCCAGCAGCGTGTAGAACAGGAAGCGCCCGAGCCGCATGCGGGTCAGCCCGGCCGGCACCGAGATCAGGGTCCGCACGATCGGGATACAGCGGCCGAAGAACACCACCAGCTCGCCATGACCGCGGAACCAGGCGATCGACCGGTCCAGGTCCTCCTCGTCCAGCAGCAGCCAGCGGCCATGGCGGCGCAGGAGCCCACGGATGCGGTGCTCGGGCAGCAGCATCCCGATCCAGTAGTAGATGCTCGCGCCGAGCAGCGCGCCCGCGCTCGCGGCCAGCACCGCCAGCGGGAGCGACATGTCGCCCCGCCCGCTGGAGAAGCCGGCGCCCAGCAGGAACGGTTCGGAGGGGACCGGCGGGAACACGTTCTCGAGGAACATGATGATCGCCAGTCCGACGTAGCCGAGGGCGTCGACCAGACGCTCACCCCAGTGGACGAAGTTGTCGATGAGACCGGTCATCCGGTGCCTGCTCCTGCCGATGGTGTCCGGGTTCGTTGGCCAGGGAGGAGTATCCACGCCGGCGCCACGGAACACGAAACTCGCCCTGGTGGTTTCTAATGGACACCGAAGCGACACCTGCACCTGGCGGCCCCGGCCGCCGAGGAGGACGTCCGATCCGATGAGCGGCCGCAACTACCTCAAGACCACCCTCCTGCTCGCCACGCTGAGCGGGCTTCTGCTGCTGATCGGGGGCCAGTTCTTCGGCCCGCAGGGGCTGACGATCGCCCTGGTGCTCGCCGCGCTCATGAACCTCGGCGCCTACTTCTGGTCCGACAAGCTGGCGATCCGCGCGGCCGGCGCGCGGCCGGTCTCCGAGCGCGACGCCCCCGAGCTGTACGCGATCGTGCGCGGCCTGGCCGCCCGGGCCGAGATCCCGATGCCGAGGCTGTACGTCTCGCCGAGCCCGCAGCCCAACGCGTTCGCGACCGGGCGCAACCCCGAGCACGCCGCCGTCGCGGTGACCCAGGGGATCCTGCCGATCCTCGACCGCCGCGAGCTGGAGGGCGTGCTCGCCCACGAGCTGTCCCACGTGGTCAACCGGGACATCCTGATCTCCTCGGTGGCCGCGACGATCGGGGCGGCGATCACCTACGTCGCGCAGTTCGCGTTCTTCTTCGGCGGCAGCGACGACGACGACGGCGGCGGCAACCCGTTCGTGGCGCTGCTGATGCTGATCCTCGCGCCCATCGCCGCGGCGATCGTGCAGCTGGCGGTGTCGCGCAGCCGCGAGTTCGGCGCCGACGCCAGCGGCGCGAAGCTCACCGCCGACCCGCTCGCGCTCGCCAGCGCGCTGCAGAAGATCGAGGCCTACTCGCGGGGCACGCCGCCCGCGACCGTGAACCCCTCGACCTCGCACCTGTTCATCTCCAACCCGTTCAAGGGCGAGGGCGTCGCGAAGCTGTTCTCCACCCACCCGCCCACCGCCGAGCGGGTCGCCCGCCTCCGGCAGCTCGCCGGCCAGCCCCGGCTGCGTTAGGCGCGCGCCGCCCGCGGGCGCAGGACCCCGCCGCGGCCCCGGCGCTCGAGCCACCGGGCCCGCGGACCGGCTGCTCAGCCTGCCAACAGCCGGTCGCGGAGCGCCTGCTGCGTGGCGGCGTCGATCGCGGTCCACGCCAGCGCGACCGCCCCGTCCAGCACCGCCCGGTCCGCCGAGGGGGTCGCGCACGCCGCGGCGAACTCCGGCTGGTGGTTGACGGCCTCACCGGAGTCGATCCTGATCGTCGGGTGGATGGAGGGGACCGCCAACGACACGTTGCCCATGTCGGTCGAGCCGGCGCCGCGCGAGGGGTCGGGCGGGAACACCCGGCCGAGCGCCTCGGCGTTGCGCCGGTAGGCGGCCGCCAGCTCGTGGTCGTGGCGCATCTCGCTGTACGGCTCGTGGTCCGGCTCGATCTCCAGCGTGGCGCCGGTGGCCAGCGACCCCGCCTCGAAGCAGCGGCGCACCCTGGCGTCCACCTCCTCCAGCTCGGCCAGGGTCCGGGCGCGCACCATCCAGGTCGCGGCCGTGGCCGCCGGGACGACGTTGGGCGCGTCGCCGCCGTGGGTCACGATGCCGTGCACGCGGTCGCTGCCGCGCAGGTGCTGGCGCAGCAGGCCGATCGCGGCCTGCGCGACGGTGAGCGCGTCCAGCGCGTTGATCCCCTGATCGGGGTAGGCGGAGGCGTGCGCCGCCCTGCCCGTGTAGCGGACCTGGAACTGCTTGACCGCGATGACCGGCATCTCCGCCTGCTCGTAGCGCGAGGGGTGCACCATCATCGCCGCGTGGACGCCCTCGAACGCGCCCTGCCGCAGCAGCACCACCTTGCCGCCGCCGCCCTCCTCCGCGGGGGTGCCGAGCACCGTCACCCGCAGCCCGACGTCGGCGGCGACCCGGGCGAGCCCGATCCCGGCGCCGACCGCCGCGGCGGCGATCACGTTGTGCCCGCAGGCGTGCCCGATCGCGGGGAGCGCGTCGTACTCGGCGCAGACGACGACGTGCAGGGGACCCTCGCCGGCCGCGGCCCGCAACGCGGTCGGCAGCCCGCCGGTGCCGCGCTCGACCTCCAGGCCAGCGGCCTGGAGCGCGTCCGCGGTCCAGGCGCACGCGCGCTCCTCCTCGAACGCCAGCTCGGGATGCGCGTGGATCCGGTGGCTGAGGTCGACCAGCTCGCCGGCGTGCGCCTCGATCCGCTCGCGTGCCGCGGCCTTCGCGTCCATCAGCCTCACCCGTCCCCGGTTCGCCGCCAGCCCCCATAGGGGCGGACGGCCCGCCCGACGGTCATCCTACCGGGACCGCCCGGCCGGCCACCGGTCATGGCGAGCTGCCGGCGAACCGGGGACGGCCCGGCACGGGACCGGACAAGCGGGTGTCGGCGCGCCGTCGGGCACCCGCCGCGGCGCGCCGAGTCCTGCTTCAGCTGACGTAGCTGTCGATCGGGCTGTTCCCGCTGTCGTTCCAGGTGTCGGCATGGCCGTTTTCGCGGAGCGGGCTGCTGTCGTGGCCGCCATCACCAGTGACATCGGCCTCGACCATGTCCATGTAACCGGGGCTCTGGTAACCGAGGCTCTGCGACTCGGACAGGGACGCCGCGGTCGGCGTCTGGCTCTGGCTCTGGCTGCCCAGATCGGCGACAACGCTCGACCTGTCGACAACCGACCTGTCGACAACCGACCTGTCGACAACGCTCGGCTCATCGGCGACAACGCTCGCCTGCACCGTCAGCTCGGGTGGTGTCGGTGCTCGGTCCGCTTGCGCCGCGGCGACCAGCGCCCTGGCGTCCGGCACCTCGTCGACTGGCTCCACGGCGGTGGGCACCTCGACGGCCTGCGCCTGGGTCACAATGCCGTCCACCGGCACCTCGGCGGCCAGCATGCCGTCCACCGGCACCTCGGCGGCCGGCAGGTTGGCGAGCACGCCGTCCGGGCCCTCGCCGGTCACCTTCCCAGGGCCCGGTTCCATGTCGGCACGCTGGATGTCCTCGGGCTCGCCATCCTTCTCGTCGAGTTCGGTGCCCTGCAGGTGGGGGTCTTCGCCCAGGTAGTTCCTGATGTAGGCATCGCGCTCCCGTTCTCGCTGCAAGATCGGGGTCATCTGCGCGAGTCGGGCTTGGATGTCACTCGCCAGGCCCTGGAGGCGAGCGATCTCCACTTGCGCCTGCTCCCGCTCCCGCTGCGGGGTTTTGGCGGACTGGGCCTGCCGACTGTACTGCGCGAGCTGCGCGGGGATGGCGGCCAGCCTGGTGTTGAGCGCCAGGGCGATCTGGTTGTACTCGCGGACCATATCGTCCCTCTTCGCGCCGGCCACGGCCCACTCGTGGACGGCATCGGGATTCCTGGAGGGCGGCGGTAGGGCGTTGGCACCCCCCTCCTTGGCGTTCGCGTTGAGCGCGTTCTCGATTCTGTCGGCCCGGGTGAAAAGCTGCTGCCCCGGCTCCTTCCTCGCGTCCTTGTCGAGCGCCGGCGGATAGGGGGTTTCGGCTCTGAGCTTCGCAAGATTCGAGCTGATATTCTTGTTCTCCTGGGCTAGCTTGCTCCGTTGTTCGGCGCGCGCCTGGGCGTTCTGGGGGCCGCCGCCCGCGTCGATCGTCCTCAAATTGACCTGGTTGGCGTACAGCGCCTGCTCGAGCTTTTCGGCTTGGGCGTTGACCTGCTGCGGGGTCCTGCGCTGGGAGGGCTGGGGGGTGCGGGCCGCGGCCGCCATGACCGTTGCGCCCTCCTCCCCGAGGCCGGCGACCTCGATGCTGTCTGGCGGCAGGTCGTTGTTCCCGCCGCCGGCCCCCTCCTCGACCTGCCGGCCGGCGACCTGCTCCCGCTTCCCGCTCAGGCCCCAGGCCGCCCAGGAGATAGGTGGCAGTAGAAGGGTTCGACCGCCGGCTGGCTGGCCGGTGCCGGGTGCGGGCTGCTCCAGCACGGCCTGCGCGTCGCTCATCGCGACCCCAAGCTCTGCTGTGCTGGCCAGATGGCCGGCGCCGGGACGCGCCTGCTGCGGCTGGGCGGCCGGTTGCCGCTCACCCAGCACGTGGGCGTCGGCGGCGGCCGCACCCAGCAACGCGACGACCAGCAGCGCCATGCCCAGCAACACCACCGCGAGCAGCAGCCGGACCGCTCCGGCCAGACCGGCCCCGATGCTGCCCGCCCTGCCGGGGGCGTGACGTGCCACACCTGTATGAACACCGTGCATCTTCGGCTCCTGTCGCCGGTCCGCCTCCTCGGGCGCCGCGCGACCCTGCCGCCGGCGCCAAGCGACACGAGAGGTACCGGCGGCACCACTCCAGCGGCGATGCACAGCTCGCGTCCAAACGGCCGGAACGTAGCAGCCAGCCAGCCGCGTAGGATCGCGATCGTGCAACGAGCCGGTCACAGTGTCGCCTCGTGCGGCGATTTCCTGCTCCGAGTCCGCGGAGAGTTCGGTCCGCAGGGCCTGCGCTGCTGCTTCGCCGCGTCGCTGAACTGCGCGGGCGAGCATGAAGGCGTGCAGCTCGCGTCGGGCCGCTCGACGCCGACGGTGACGCTCGACCTCGACACCGCCGCGGGGGGCCGGCGGCGATCGACCGGACCTGCATGATCATGGATCGGGCGCCGGGCGCGCCCGATGTGGCCCGTGCCACGGATCTGCCACGGCCTACTCGGCGGGCGGGTCGCCGCCGGCCTCGCGCCGCGCCTCAAGCCACGCTCGGACATCACCCCAGCGCCAGCGCAGCCGATTGCGCGGCAGCCGGATGTACGGCGGCCCGGTGCCTCGCGAATCCACCGGTCGATGGTCCGCGTGGACACGGTTGAGCGCCGCCCCAAGCCGAACCTTGGTCAGCATGTCATCGTCGCGACACTCCTGGCGCTCCATGTCGAGAATCTTCGGCTCCGGGGTGAGCAGCAGTGACCGCCCGCCCCATGAGCGACGCGGAGCGCCAGCTCGCCGAGCACCGCGGCGCCGTGCGCGCCAGCTTGCCCAACGACGCCAACCACGCCGCCGCGACCGCACGCAGGCCGCTGGACGTGGCGCGGTACTCCCGCACAGGGGCGCCCGTGGACGTACGCGCCGCGGTCGACGCACTGGAGCGCCAGGCCGTCGCCGTGCAGCGGCGCGTCGCGAAGGAGCACCTTGAGCGCCAGCAAGCAGGGCTCGACCTCGCCACGTATCAGCGTCACCTTGAGGAGGAGCAGCCCGGGAGGAGGAGCAGCCCGGCGCCTGACTCCCGCCCCCCCGCCGCGAGCGGCCCCCCGGGTCCGGTCCTCCCGGGGGGCCGCCGCGCGTCCGGGCGCGGCCCGCCCTGTCCGGCGGCCCCTGCCTGCCGGTCGGTGGTCGCGCCCACTGCCCCCACGATCGCCGGGGCATGTCACCGAACGGCGACGGGATGGCGACGGGGAAGGATCTGTTCGGCCACGATCGTCCGGCCGGTCACCCGCCAGCAGTGCTCACGCGGCCCGATGAGCCGCTCTGCTTCCTCGCCGGCAGGGTGCGCCGGTCGCGCAGCGCCTGTGCCAGCTGGCGCAACCGCCAGGACGTGTCCGCCAGGATGCCGTCAACCTCGGCGACCGCAAGGGGGCCGGCGCAATCCCGACGATTCGGCCGGGCGAAACCGTGGCTGGAGCGACCAGGGAGGAAACGGTGGCGGTGCGAGGGGACACCGGTCACGTCCGGTTTGCGTGATACCCCCCATGCCCCCGGGTGCCCGTCCCGTCCGGCCCGTT
>DATFRI010000030.1:0-2939 GCA_035263405.1 Actinomycetes bacterium
TCGGCGGGGTGACGGGGTTCCTGTTCCGCTACCGCGCGGCGGTGCGCGCGGAGCGGGATCGGCTCCGCGCGGAGCTGCGGGCCGAGATCGAAGCGCGAGCGAAGCGGTGAGCCGGTGGAGGACGGGGTCGGGCCGTCGTTCGCGCTCAACGCGAGCACGCTCGCGGTCATCGGGGCGCTGCTCGGCGCGCTCGCGGGCACGATCTCGTTCCTCTTCCGGGCGCTCGTCCAGGCCAAGGAGCAGCACATCGCGACCGTGATCAAGGAGTTGGAACAGCAGCGCGCCGTGATGATGGCCGAGATCGCGGCGCTCAAACTCGACCGCGACTACTTCCGCGACCTGGCGCTGGCCGGGCGCGGTCGCGGGGCGCGCGCCGCGCCGGCGACGCCCGAGCCGCGCCGGCTCGACCGGGGGCGCGGGTGAGCGCGCAGCAGCGCCGGCGGCTGGCGCGGCTGCTGGCCGTGGCGGTCGACGTCCTGGGCGCGCTGCTGGCGCTGCTGCGCCGCCCGGGCGCGCGCCGCAAGCGCCCGCCGAAGGAGGGCTGAGCGGTGGACGGGATGCCGGCGCGGCTTTGGGTGTACCGGGCCCGGCCGGTCCGGGCGGTCGACGGCGACACGGTCGACGTCGTGATCGACCAGGGGATGCACACCCAGCGGCTGGAGCGCTTGCGCCTGTTCGGGATCAACTGCCCCGAGGTGCACGGAGAGACGCGGCCGGCCGGCCTGGCGGCGTCGGCGTACACGACCGGGTGGCTGGCTGAGGCGGGCACGGACGCCTGGCCGCTGGTGCTGCAGACCGCCAGGAGCGACGTGTTCGGCCGCTGGCTCGCGATCGTCTGGCGCGCGAGCGACCAGCGCAGCCTCAACGACGACCTGGTCGCGGCCGGCCACGCGGTCGCGTTCCTCCCCTGACAACCTCATAAGATGGCAACCGTGCAGCTCGCCGCCCTGCCGGTCGTCGGGTTCTACCGGCGCATCCAGGCCCACGCCTGGTCGCGCCGGCGCCTGGCGATGGTCGCCGTGCTGATGCGGGAGGGCGAGGCGATCGACCGGCTGAGCACCGGCCAGGTCGTGCTGCACGTCGGGCCGGACTCGGTCGCCTGGGACGTGACCGACACGCACGGCAAGGTCAAGCTCGACGAGCTGATCGGCGCCTAGTCGTCGAGCGGAGCGGGGCGCTCCGCATCCGGATCCTGCGGGGCCGGGCAGACGACGACGACCCGGACGTGTGGGCCGGGGATAGGCGGCCAGGTCGGCTGCGGGCAGACCCGGACCGGGTGCTCCTCGCCGCAGCGCGGGCACCAGCAGACCCGGTGGACGACGTGGACCTGCGGCGGCCAGCCCGGCAGCGCGAACGTGAACAGCACGCCGGGCTCGGTGCAGGTCGGGCAGTACTCGACGTGCCGGGTCGGCGACCAGCAGGGCAAGGGCTTCTGGTCGAGCCCCGGCGGCGGGAACGGGTCGCTCACGGGGGAGGGCTCTCCCACGGGTCCCAGAGCCCGGGCGGCCGTTCCCGCTCCCGGACCGGGGCGACCGAGGCGTCGATCAGCCGATCGGCCGCGGCCCGGGTCAGCCCGGCGCCGAGCAGCAAGGCGCGCGACCAGCCGAAGAGCGACTCCCCGGTGATCTCCCCGGCCCGGTACGCCGCGGCGACCTTCTCCAGGTTGGCCGTTGCGCGCGCCATCCGCTCGTCCAGGCAGCGCGGGCAGACCCCGGGCGCGGGGTCGTCTTCGCTCTCCAGCCCCGGCGCCCCGCAGAACCGGCAGGTCTCCAGCGTCTCGGCCATCCGTTCCATCTCCTGGGAAGTATGCGCGCTTCAGGACGCCCCCCGGGCGGGTCCCCCGCCCGTCAGCCCCCGGGCGGGTCCCCCGCCCGTCAGGAAAGGCGGCTCCTCGTCGATGCGGACCGCGTAGTCGGCGTGCTTGCCCCGGACGCGCAGGACGGTGGGGTCCTCGGTCCGGAGCACGCCGAAGAGCTGCCCGAGCCCGTAGAGCGCCGCCTCGATCGCGCGCCGGTGCTCGGGCGAGGGCGCCGGGCGGGCCGGGCGGTCGGTGCCCGGCAGCGGCAACTGCACCCGTTCGTCCTTCGGTGGCCGCCGCCGGCCGGTTCTGGTTAAGATCGGGGGAGACACAATGACGCCCCGTGGCGACGAGGTGGTGGCTTGAAGCGGAGTCCAGGCGGGCGAGTCGTCGGCGGACCGGAGCCGAAGGACGAGCGCAAGCGGCTGCAGGTCCGGGTCGACCAGGAGACCGCCGACGCGCTGGCCGAGATGGCCCGGGCCGAGCGGCGCTCGGTCAACAACCTGCTCGAGGTGCTCATCGAGCGCATCACCCGGGAGCACGAGCGCGCCCGGGCCCTCGGACGGGCGGGGAACCCGTCCGGAGGGGCGCAGGAGCCGGGGGAGACGGCCCGGACGCGGGTCGCGGCGCTGCCGCCGCTGAACTGAGGACGCGCCTCGCCCGCCGGGCCGGGCCGGGGCGCCCGTGGTAGCCGCGCTGGAACCAGTACCACCGGCGCTGGCGGCACGCCCCCGAGCAGTACCGGCGGTTCTCGTGCCCGAAGCGGCGCCAGAACTCGAGGCCGCACCAGGCGCACCCGGCCAGCACGTCGCGCTCGCCCCGCCAGCCGTCGCGCTCCAGGAGCCGCACGGTCAGCTCGTCGCGCAGCTCCGGCGTCCCCCAGGCGCTCACGGGAGGAGCCTCGGCTGCGCGCCGAGCAGCGCGACCTCGTCGCGCCGGAACCAGAGCGTGAGGCCGCCGGGCGGGGACAGCCCCGGGAACGGCGGCTCGGGGATGTGGACGAGGTACGGCATCGCCAGGTAATCCCGGGTCGCGACGAGCGTGCCCTGGCGGCCGACCAGGTCGCCGATCCCCTCGCGGGGCGAGCGGGCCGTGCCGGTCACCCGGACGAAGACGCCGGGCGGCAGGAGGGCGCTCACAG
>DATFRI010000031.1:0-26091 GCA_035263405.1 Actinomycetes bacterium
GTGCCCAGCCAAGGCAAGCGAAAGGCGCGGGAGCTGGCGGCCACCGGGTGAGGCCACGGTCCGCCGCGTCCTGGCCCGCGTGGACCCTGAGCTGCTGGATCGGGTGCTCGGCCGGTGGCCGGGCGACCAGCAGCCACCGGCCGCGCCGCGGCCGGTGCATCTGCTGGCGGTGATGGAGCATGCCACGGGTGCGGTGCTTACTGGGGGTTGCGGGCGGTGACGAGCCACGCCCGGGATTGGAGTCGAACGCCGTCGGAGGTCAGATGGGGCTCCAGCGCGGCCTGCACCGCCGCCATGACCCGGGTGCGCGTTGCGGGGTCGGCGTCTTGGAGCAGCCTTTGGCCGAACCCACTCGCTTGGAAGAATTCGACGGTGTCGGCGACGTCTCGACCCAGCCACAGCGACTCCGCGACCGGTCTGATGGCGACGTTGACGAGCCCGGCAGCGTCCAGGACGGCCGCCAGGTGCTGCCGGTCGCCCAGCGAGAACGGTCCGGGACTGCCAGGTTCGCCGGGCGGCGGCAGGGGGATGTGCCGGGCGGCGGCGGCGCTGAGCACGGTGATCCACTCGTTGTTCGCCATGGGCTGCCAGCACACGAAGGCGATCCGGCCGCCGGGGCGCAGGCCGCGTGCGATGTTGGCGAACGCGGCTTCGGGGTCGCTGAAGAACATCACCCCGAAGCGGCTGATAGCGACATCGAAGCCCTGCGGTGCGAGGCGGTGTGTTTGCGCGTCGCCGTGCTCGAAGCGGACGTTGGTCAGGCCGTCGTGTCGGGCTCGCTGCTTGGCCCGCTGCAACAGGGGCCGGGCGATGTCCACGCCGAGCGCCTGGCCGTCATCGGCGGCGCGTGCTGCCGAGCACGTCGTTGATCCGGTGCCACAGCCGATGTCCAGGACACGATCGGCGTCCGCCACGGCCGCCGCGTCCAGGACCAGGTGGGTGAAGGAGGCGCCCATGCGCTCGTAGCGGTGTTCGTGCACCAGCCAGTGGTTGGCTTCCGGGCCGTTCCAGTACTGGGCCTGGTAGTGGGTCTGGTCGTCGTTGGGTCTGCGCTGTGGTTCCATGCCAGCCACCCAACACCTTCAAGTATCCTTGAAGTCAACACGGGCGACGGACATGGGTGACCGACATGGGTGACCGACATGGGTGACCGACATCTGACCATCGGCGAACTGGCCAAGTGCACCGGGGTCGCCACCTCGGCCTTGCGCTACTACGAGGAGCTCGGCCTGCTCCCGGCACCCGGCAGGGTCTCGGGTCAGCGGCGCTACCCGGAGTCCGCGGTCGGGCTGGTCGGGGCGATCCTGTTGCTTCAGGACGTGGGGTTCTCGCTTCGCGAGTCCAAGGAGCTGCTTGCGTCACGCACACAGGCCGTCGAGGGCTGGCGCAGCCTCGCCCACCGCAAGCTCGCCGATCTCGACGAGCAGATCGCCAAGGCCCAGACCGCGAAGGAAGCCATCACCCAGGGCCTGGCCTGCCCACACGGCGACTTCACCACCTGCCCCAACTTCGCCAGCATCGTCGCCGCCCGCCTCGCAGGCAAACCCTTGCAGGAAGCCCACCCACACTGATTTGGTCTCCCACGATTCGCGTGGTGGCGGTTACCGCTTGGGCAGTCTGGGGACAGTGTGAGGCTTTGGATCACCCTGCTCGGGCGTCGGAGACGCAGGTCGGCTCCTGTCTGACGTGACCGCGACTGCCCGCTCGTGACCACCAGCATCCCGATCCATGCGGACCAAATGCGGACCAGAGCGCCCGATGCGACTCCCTGCTTGCAAAGCGAGAACGAGGCAGGGTGTCGGAGGAGGTGCGCTGGTTGAGGTGCCAGGTCTAGGGCGGATCATGCATGCCGTGGTTGACTGTCATCGACCGCGGTTCCCCGCCGTGTATGGCACGGACGTGGCACGACACGAGGGGACGGCTTCGAAGAAGGAGTCCTGACTGCGGCGCTGAGAGGGGCTGAGGCCCAGCTGGCGCGAGCCGGCGTACCCGGGCCGTGGGCCGGCCCGGGTACGCCACCGGGCTGCGCCGCCTACTCGCCGCCCTGGGAGCCCTGGGAGGGCTAGTTGCTCTGGGAGTCGTAGGAGCCGAAGCCGGGGCAGACGCCCCAGCTGTCCTCGTAGGGGTAGGGGTTCCTGGCGAACATGTGGCCGCCATCGCAGGTGTCATAGACCTGCACGCCGCCCTCGCCGCCGAGGCCGGTCTCCTCGGCGCTGGCGAGGCCGAGTCCCAGCGGGCTGACGATCAGCGCCAGGGCGAGCAGCGCGAGCGCGACCAGCGCGAGGCGCAGGACCGGCCGCGCCGGCCGGCGGCGGGAGGTGCGGGCGGCGTGGCGCCCGAGGTCGTTTCGTCGCACGGAGAATCGCCTTTCCAAAAGCCCTGAGGGCCTTTCGATCGCCGACGGCAGCAGCGCCTCGGACCGCCGGCCTCGGCCGGGTGCGTGAACACGGGCGTGGAAGAGATCCCGAAGCCACGGGGGATGGTCCTCGGTGGTGAGCCGTCATCTGGGGGATGGCAGGCCAAACGTATGCGGGGCAGCACGCAAGATCAAATCGGCACGAAGGATCCTTCGGTGTCACGGCGAGAACAGATGCGCTGAATTGGACACCTTTCCCCGGCCAGCCCTGACGAGCAGTTGCCTTCGCCGAAGACCCGGGTGGAGTCGAGGTGGAGCGCCGCCGATCGTTCGAACTCCCCTATCACCGACAGGTCAACGGCGAACGCGATCGGCGCCGTACGACCTTGACGGAGCCCGGGCCGGCGAGCAGGTGCCCGGGTTCGTCGGCCCGAACGTGCGCCACGCCATCCGCGTCCTGGATCTCCTCCGTACCGAGATGGACGCCCGCTACCAGTGGCTGCTCGCCAATGGTCGGCGCAAGCTCACGAAGGGCGATGGGCTGCCGCTGTGGCTGGTGGTCATCGACGAGCTCGCGCTGTACCTCAACACCGGGGAAAGGCCACCGAGCGGGCGTTCGCGGCCGCGCTGTTCGACCTGATCGCCCGCGGCCGGGCCGCCGGCATGATCGTCCTCGCGGCCACGCAGCGCCCGGCGGGCAACATCGTGCCCACCGAGATCCGCGACCTGTTCGGGTTCCGCTGGGCGTTTCGCTGCTCCACGCCGCACCCAGCGACATGATCCTGGGCGCCGGCTGGGCCTTCAACGGCACCAGCGCCACCCAGATCGACCCCGAGCACCGCGGGGTTGGCCTGCTGCTGGCCGAGGGCGGCATCCCAGTGCGGATGCGGACCTTCTACCTCACCGACGCGCATCTGGCTGCGCTGGCCGACCGCGCGATCTGGCTGCGCGCCAGCACCCCACCCACCACCCGGCCGGACCCGAATGTGCCGGCTGTCCGTCCGATCCCCGAGCTGCCCGAAGGGAGGGCTTGTTGATGATGCGTGTCCGCGCGGTCGTGCTGCTGGTCCTGGTCGTGCTGGCGATCGCCGCCCCGGCGATCCTGGCCGACCTGTTCACCGCGGCCATTTCACCGCGGCTATGACCGCCTTCCGCGAGGGCATCGGTCACGCCCTGACCGCCGGCCACTGACCCCACCGGATCAGCCGACACCCGACGACCTCAACCAACCAGGGAAGGGAAGTGGTTCGCCGTGGCCGGGATCAACCCTGCGACCCGCTACTTCGAGGGCGACTGGCACGGCGAACCCCACCCCACCCAGCCGTGGGACTGGTGGTGCGCCGGCTGCCTGGCCTGGACCGTCGATGCCTGGTGGCATCGGCACGCCTGGCACGCGCCGGCCACCCACTCCACCCGCGTCTGAGGCCGACCCCGACAACTGGACCCTGGGAAGGAGGGGTACGGTGCTCGCCGCGACTGCCACGGCGGGCACCCACCCGCCGCCTGACCTGCTGCCCGACATCCTCGACCTGGCCGGCGACCCCGGCCGCTACGGCGTGTTCGAGCGCGCCGCCGGCCGGGTCAACCACTGCGCCCACCCGATCCGCCTGCACGGCCGCACCCACCAGGCCGACCTGGCAACCGGGGAGCTGCGCGAGGTCTACAGCACCAAGGCCGAACCCGGTCGGGTGCTGCTGGTGCCTTGCGGCAACCGGCGCGCGTCCGTCTGCCCGGCCTGCGCGGAGACCTACCGCGCTGATGCCTACCAGCTCCTACGCGCCGGGCTGGCCGGCGGCAAAGGCGTCCCCGCGTCGGTCGCCGAGCATCCGGCGCTGTTCGTGACTTTCACCGCGCCCAGCTTCGGCCCGGTCCACACCCACCACGCCAACCGGACGGGGCGGTTGCTGCCCTGCCATCCCCGCCGCCGCCTGCAGGTCTGCCCGCACGGGATCCGCCTGGACTGCCGGCGGACGCACCCGGCCGGCGACCCACGGGTGGGGGAGCCGTTGTGCCCGGACTGCTACCAGTACGACGCGCAGGTGCTGTTCAACGCCCTCGCGCCGGAGCTGTGGCGGCCGCCCAAGACCCGAGCCAGCCGGCGGACGGTCGGCCTGCCCAGGTTCGTGGTGATGGAGCTGGGCGAGCACCTGGCGGGCGGCAACGATCCGCGTGCCTTCGTCTTCACGGCGACCCGGCGCGGACCGTTCCGGCCGTCGAACTTCCGTGATCGCGTCTGGCGGCCGACAACCGCCGCCGCCGGCCTGGACAGGCTCCGCATTCATGACCTCCGGCACACCGCGGTCGCCCTCTGGATCGCGGCTGGCGCCAGCCCGAAGGAGGTCGCCGCACGCGCCGGGCATACCTCAGTGAGCTTCACGCTCGACCGCTATGGGCACTTGTACCCCGAGGCGGACCAGGCGCTACGCGACCGCCTTGACGCGCTGCACAAGGCGGCGACGATATGACAAGGCCGATAGTCGATGCGGACCAAATGCGGACCAGGCTGGCTCGGAGCCCGCGACGTTCCGCCGCCTACCCGTCTGACCTGCGCCGCCGCAGCGCGGTGACGGTTTCGACGTGGGCGGTCTGGGGGAACAGGTCGACCGGCTGGACCCAGGCGACGTCGAATCCCTCGTCGACGAACGCGCGCAGGTCGCGGGCGAGCGCAGCGGGGTCGCAGGACACCAGCGCGACCGCGCGCGGGGCGAGCCGGGCGACCTGGCGGATCACGTCCCGGCCGGCGCCCGAGCGCGGCGGGTCCAGGACCATCACGTCGGCGGCGTTCAGGCCCCGCAGGCTGCGCAGCGCGTCCTCCTTGAGGACGCGGGCGCGGGGATGGCGGCGCAGGTTGCGCTCGGCGTCCTTGGCGGCCGGCTTCCACGACTCGATGGCGATCACCGAGCGCACGCCTGCGCCGACCGTCGCGGCGAACAGCCCGACGCCCGCGTACACGTCCACGAGCACGTCACGCGTCCGTGGCCGCAGCGCACGGTCGACCAGCCGCACGAGCGCCTCGGCCCCCTCGCGGTGGACCTGGAAGAAGCTGGCGGCGCCGACGTGGAAGCGGGCGCCGGCGACCTTCTCGTTCACGAACGGCACGCCGCGGCCGTCGCGCACCTTCCCGTTGGCCTGGACCGACGCCCACGCCAGCGCGCCGTCGGCGTCCTCGGCGGGCGGCACCCGCGCGGCCGCGCCGGCCTCGAGCACCACCAGCCGCTCGCCGCGGGCGCCCGCGCGCAGGCGGACCCGCGACCCGGCCGGCTGCCGCCCCAGCCGCGCCGGCAGCTCCTGCAGGGACGCGGCCAGCAGCGGGCAGCGGTCGACCGGGTGCACCTCGTGCGAGCCGGACTTGAGGAAGCCGAGCCGCCCGTCCGGGCCAGCGGTCAGGGTGGCCCGCTGCCGGTAGCCGAAGCCCTGCGGCTGCCCCGGCGCCTGGGGCCGCAGCGGCTCCCGTACCTCGACCTCGTGCAGGCCGCCGACATGGGCGAGCTGCTCGCGGACCAGGCGCGCCTTGAGGGCGGCCTGCGCCGCCGGCCGCAGGTGCTGCCAGGTGCAGCCGCCGCAGCGGCCCGGGCCGAAGTGGGGGCAGGGCGGGGTGATCCGGTCGGGGCTGGCCTGGAGCACCTCGACCAGCTCGGCGCGGGCGAAGCGCTTGCGCTCGTCGACCACGCGCACCCGCACGCGCTCGCCCGGGATCGCGCCGGCGATGAACACCGCGCGCCCGTCAGCGAGCCGGCCGACGGCCTCGCCGCCGTGCGCGACGCCGTGGCAGGTGACCTCCTCCAGGTCGCCGGGCGCCGGTGACTGCTCCCCGGCGTGCCGGACCTGCTCGCCTGCGCTCATCGTGGCACCTTGGTCTGCTTGAACTCGTTCAGCTGCGGCCAGTCGTCGATCAGGGCGAGGACCCGGTCGAGGGTCGCGCGGGCCTCGGCGGGGGTGGCCGGCCGGGTCATGAGCCTGGTGAACACGGCCCGGCGGTCGGTGACCCAGGTCGGGACCCCGAACACCCGGTGCTGCTCGACCGCCCACGTGTGGTCGACCTGGAGCGCCCGCCGCGGTCCGCCACCGGCGACCACCCGCTCGACCGCTGCGGGGTCCAGGCCCGCCTCCTCGACCGCGGCCCGCAGCACCGCATGATCGCCGATGTCCCGGCTGTGGTCGAACCTGGCTCGGTAGATCGCAAGATGGGCGCTGAGGAACCGCTCGGGGAAGGCGTCCCGGACGGCCAGCCCCCATTCCAGCGCGAGCACGCCCCGGCCACGCTCGCCGGGCTCCCACACGGGCGGGGCGCCGTCCTCGAGGTGGACCTGGGTCAGGGAGAAGGCGCGCAGGTCGAGCTGGTGGTCGTCGCCGGTCTCCAGCGCCATCAGGGCGGTCTCGCTCGCGATCCGGGCGAACGGGCACAGGTAGTCGAACGTGAGCGCGAATCGCATGGAAGCCTCCGGCAAGGCGACGGGGCCGCGCCCTCAGGCACGGCCCCGGTTCGGACAGGGACCAGCCCGCCGTCAGGCGGCCAGGTCCTCGAGGCGGGCGCGGATCTCCGGGCTGCGCAGCGAGGCGAGCGCGTCACGCTCGACCTGGCGGGCGCGCTCCCGGGAGAACCCCATGACCGCTCCGACCTCCTCGAGGGTACGCGGGGTCCCGGAGTCCAGGCCGAAGCGCAGGATCAGCACCTGGCGCTCCCGCTCGGGGAGCGCCCCGAGCACCTGCTCCAGAGCCTCCCGCCCGACCGCCTCCACGGCCAGCTCGTCCGGGCCGACGGCGGAGTCGTCCTCCAGGAAGTCCTGGAGCGCGGCGCCGTCGTCGCCGATCGGCGTGTCCAGCGAGGTGATCGCCTGCGCGGTGTCCTTGAGCCGCAGGACCTTCTCGACCGGCATGTCCAGCTCGCCGGCCAGCTCCTCGTCGGTCGGCTCGCGGCCCAGCGACTCGTGCAGGCGGGTCTGGGTCCGGCGCAGCCGGCCCACCTGCTCGTCGACGTGGACCGGCAGGCGGATGGCGCGCGCACCACGGTCGGCGGCGCCGCGCGCGATCGCCTGGCGGATCCACCAGGTCGCGTAGGTCGAGAACTTGAACCCCTTGCGCCAGTCGAACTTCTCGACCGCGCGCAGCAGACCGAGGTTGCCCTCCTGGACCAGGTCGCCGAGCGGCAGGCCGGTGGCGGAGAAGCGCCGGGCGATCGAGACGACCAGGCGCAGGTTCGACTCGATCATCTTGCGCCGCGCCGCCTCGCCCCTGGCGGCCTGTGCCCTCAGGGAGGGGACGTCCCGGTGGTTCGGCGGGAGTTCAGCCAGCTTGGCCTGGGCATCCTGACCGGCCTCGAACGCCTGGGAGAGCTCCACCTCGTCGTCTTTGGTGAGCAGGGGATGCCGGCCCACCTCATCGAGGTACAGACGAAAGGAGTCCGCAGTCTGAAGTTCGAGCAGCTGGTCGTCCTGAATCATCGTGCTCCTTGATCGACGCGTCGTCGGGAGTTCGCTTTTACCAACCTCTACGTTCTCAAACTCTATTCCGGCGTGCCAGTGAAATCCCTCGGCACGCCGTAGGCCGACCTTGGCAGTCACATCCCGGCCGCTCGCGTCAAACGGAGCGACCGGAAGCAACCCGGGGGACCCCACCCGGATGCGCTCGGCGGCCGCCGTCCCCAACCGCCGCACCGCCCGGCGTCAGGACCGGCATACCAGACGGTGATCGCACAGGAGGCTGTCGCAGTCGCAGCCTGAACCTGCGGTGCAGGTGCCTCCAACCCGCAAGTATAGGGAGTTGTCCGACATTCTGCCTGCTCGCACTGCCCGACCGGGGACGCCGGCCGGCGACGGTCAGGCCGCCGGCCCCGGCTGGTGCGCGAGCGTCGCCTCGGGCTGGTCGGCGTCGGGCAGCTGGACGCGGAAGGAGGCGCCGCCGCCCGGGCGCTCCTCGACCCACGCGCGGCCGCCGTGCAGCTCGGAGAAGCGCGCCACCAGCGACAGCCCGATCCCCACGCCCGCGGTCCGCCGCTCGTCGGGCTGCGCCTGCTGGAACGGCTCGAACACGCGCGTGCGCAGCTCGGGCGGGATCCCCGGGCCGGCGTCCTCGACGATCAGCAGCACCTCGGCCCCCGGGCCACGCCGCAGCCGCACCCACACCGGCGTCCCCGGCGGGGTGTGCCTGGCGGCGTTGGCGAGCAGGTTGACCAGGATGCGCTCCAGCTTGGGCGGGTCGACCGCGGCCGTCACCGGTTCGGTGGTCACCTCGACCGGGCGCTCGGGGGCCAGGCCGGACTCCTGCACCACCCGCTGGACCAGTTGCGACAGGTCGGTGCTCACCCGGTCCGCCGCGAGGAACCCCCGCTGGAGGCGGTCGAGGTCGAGCAGGTCGGTCAGGAGCTGGTCGAGCTTGCGGGCGTTGAAGGTCAGCCTGGCGAGCAGGTCGTCGGCCTCGGTCCCCGCCAGCCGGGCGCCGGACCGCTCGAGGGTCAGCGCGATCCCGAGGATGGTCGACAGCGGGCTGCGCAGCTCGTGCGAGACCGCCGCGAGGAAGGAGTCCTTGAGGTCGTTGAGGACCCGCAGCTGCTCGGCGACCTCGTGCTCGCGCGCCCACGCCTGCTCCAGCCACTCCTCGCTGCGGCGGCGCTCGGTGACGTCGATCAGCAGGCCACGAACGCGCGGCGCGACCCCGCCGAGGGTGGCGGCCTTGGCGATCTCGAGCAGCCACAGCTCGCGGCCGTCGGCGGCGGTGACCCGGTACTCGGACTCGTAGGACCGCTGGTCGGCGATCGCCGCCCGCGCCCGCGCCCGCGCCGCGGCCCGGTCGTTCGGATGGATGCGGTTGATCCAGAAGTCAGGCTCGTTCCAGCGGTCGAGGGGATATCCCAGCAGCCGCTGCGCGCCCTGGCTGACGAAGGTGAACGCCCCGCCCCAGCCCTCGGCCTCCCACACGATCGCACCGAGTTCCGCAACCAGCGCCCGGACGTCGTTGTCGCTCATCTCGGGTTCCTCGGTGGCGGCCGGCGCCTCACCGACCATGGCTCCTCTCTGTGAGCTTAACGCGATCCGGGCACATCGGGAGAAGCGCCTGGATCGCCCCGGTCCGGCTGCTCCGGCGAGAACGGGCCGCCGATCGCCGACAGCTCCACACGCCCGTCGAGGCCGAACGCGACGCCCTCCTCCTGCAGGCGCGACCGCTGCTCGCGGGCGTGCTCGGTGCCGGCCGTGGCGCCGTCGGCGTGGACCACGCGCCACCAGGGCACGTCGGCGGGGCAACCCGCCATCGCCCGCCCGACGCTGCGCGCGCCCTTGCGCACCCCGAAGACGGCCTCGGCCAGCTCGCCGTAGGTGGTCACCCGTCCGGGCGGGACCGTGCGCACCAGCGCCCACACGCCCTCGGCGAACCCGCTGGCCACCCGCTCACCGCCGCAGCATCGCGCGGGCGATGATGACCCGCTGGATCTGGTTGGTGCCCTCGTAGATCTGGGTGACCTTGGCGTCGCGCATCATCCGCTCCACCGGGTGCTCGCGCATGTACCCGGGGCCGCCGAGGATCTGCACCGCGTCGGTGGTCACCCGCATCGCGGTGTCGGTCGCGAACAGCTTGGCCATGGCCGCGAGCCGGGTCAGCTCCGGCGAGCCCGCCTGGGCGGCCTCGGCCGCCCGGTACACCAGGCCCCGCGCGGCCTCGATCGCGGTGTCGGCGTCGGCCAGCAGGAACGCGATGCCCTGCTGCTCGGCGATCGGCCGCCCGAACTGGACCCGCTGCCTGGCCCAGCCGAGCGCGTGATCCAGCGCGCCCTGGGCGATCCCGAGCGCCTGGGCCGCGATCGCCGGGCGTGACCGGTCCAGGGTGGCCAGGGCGACCCGCAGGCCGCGCCCCACCTCGCCCAGGACGTCCTCGTCGGCGGCGACATAGCGGTCGTAGTGGATGCGGCCCACCGGGTAGCCGCGGATGCCCATCTTGCGGTGCAGCTCGCCGGACCAGACCCCCTTGCGGGTGGCGTCGACCAGGAACGCGGTCACGCCCCGGGGTCCCTCGCCGGTGCGCGCGAACGTCACCAGCAGCCGCGCCAGCGGCGCGCCGGAGATGTAGTGCTTGAAGCCCGAGATCGCCCAGCCGCCCGGGACCTGCTCGGCCCGGGTGGTCAGGGCGGCCACGTCCGAGCCGGCCTCCGGCTCGGTGAGCGCGAACGCGGCCAGCGAGCTGCCCGCGGCAAGCTCGGGGAACCAGCGCGCCTTCTGCTCGTCGGTGCCGGCCACCTCCAGGGGGAACGCGCCCAGCGCCTGGATCGCCAGCATCAACGCGGCCGCGGCCGAGACCTTGGCGATCTCCTCGACCGCCAGGACGAACCGCAGCATGTCCGGGCCGCTGCCGCCGTACTCGCTCGGGAAGACCGTGGCGAACAGGCCCGCCTCCGCGAACGCGGCCGAGAGCTCCGTGGGGGTCTGGTCGGTCTCGTCCATCTCGTCGGCGAGCGGCGCGACGACCTCCTGGGCGAGCCGCGCCATGTCGGTGCGCCAGACCTCCAGTTCCTTGGGCAGCTGGAAGGCGTCCATGCCGCACAGTATGCGACAGGAGACTCGGGCGGGCCGGCTGCGGGGCCCGCCCCGCGGCGCTACGGGCCGCCGGCCCCCGGCTCCTCCCGGTCGACCAGCTCGGTGGCCATCGCGTGGAAGCCGCCGTCGACGTGGACGATCTCGCCGGAGACCCGCCGCGACCAGTCCGACAGCAGCCACAGCACGGTGCGGGCCACGTCGGTCGGGTCGCGCAGGTCCCAGCCGAGCGGCGCCCGCCGGGCCCACACGTCGGCGAACAGGTCGAACCCGGGGATGTTCCGGGCCGCCATGGTCCGCAGGGGGCCGGCGCTGACCGCGTTGACCCGCACGCCCTTGCGGCCGAGGTCGCGCGCCAGGTAGCGCGTCACCGACTCCAGCGCCGCCTTGCACACCCCCATCCAGTCGTACATGGGCCAGGCGAAGCGGGCGTCGAAGTCCATCGTGACGATCGCGGCGTCGTGGCCCTCCAGCACCGGCAGCAGGCCGGCGGCCAGCTCCTTCAGGGAGAACGCCGACACCTGGAACGCGGTCGCGGCTGACTCGTAGGGGGTGTGGAGGAAGTTGCCGCCGAGCGCGTCCGCGGGCGCGAACGCGATCGCGTGCAGGACCCCGTCCAGGGCCCCCCAGCGCCGTGCCAGCTCGTCGCGGACCGCGGCGATGTCCTCGGGCCGGTTCACGTCCAGCTCGAGCACGTCGACCTCGCGCGGCAGCCGCTTGGCGCTCTTCTCGGTGATCGACCGGCTGCGGCCGAAGCCGGTGAGCACCACCTCGGCGCCGTTGTCGAGCGCCTCGCGGGCGACCGTGTAGGCGATCGAGTCCGGCGTGAGCACGCCGGTGATGAGCAGCCGCTTGCCGTCGACGAGCACCGCGCTCCTCCTTGACCGTGGGTTGCGACGGCGCGCCGGGGCGTCCCCGGCCAGCGCCGTGCCGGCGGCGCGGCAGCCGCCGACCGCTCGTGAGCGCGCATTCTACGGGGACCGGGCCGGACCGGAGAGGAGACGGCCTTAATGTCCCCCTTCTGCGGGTATCAGGCGGGTGTGCCCGCGGCGCAGCCGGCGCAGCCGAGTCGCCGGGCCGGGAGCACCGTCAGGATCGCCGTCGAGGAGGGGGGATCCGCATGTTCCGCCGTCGCTGGAGCCTGCTGTTCGTGCTCTACATCGCCGCGGGCATCATCTTCGCGTTCACGAAGCACAAGCTCACGCGCGGGTTCCTGCTCGACCTCGTGGAGGTTCTGATCTGGGTGCTGCTGTGGCCGCTCGCCGCGCTCGGCCTGATCGACCTCAACCTGGACTGAACACCGAGCCCGGACGGGCCGCGACGCAATGTGACGGGGGCAGCCGTGCGGCTGCCCCCGGTTCGTGGTCGCTGGTCAGGTCAGAGGCGCTGTGTCATCAGGCTGATGACGTTGCCGTGATCATCGAACTCGCGGATGACGGCGAGTCGGGCCTCCTCACGCGTCGAGGGATTTCCGACGGCGTCGAGGAAGGCGATGCGCTGGAGATTCGTCGCTACCGACCGCTGGGCCACCTCGCTGTTCGGTGATGCCGCCACAGGCAGACCTCCTCGGTGGTGCCGGATTGCGCCGATCGGCTACCGGCAATGGCGGAGCTGACCGCTACCGGTGTACCACCTTCCAAGCGGTTAGGGAACCCTCGGATTCGGCCTCCCGAAGCCGGTTCGCGCGCCGCCCCAGGTCATGCGCACCCGAGCCGGTTCGGCGTGGATGACGCGATGCGACGCGAGGCTCCGGCCGGGGGAGCGGGACCCCGCGTTCCGCGCCTGCGTGACGGCACGGGGTGGTCGCTGGCAGGATGCACGGACGGACGGCGAGCGGGAGGCGACGATGGTCGAGCAGGCGCGCGTGCTGGTGGTCGGCGGCGGGTTCGGCGGCGTCCACTGCGCCCGGAGGCTGGAGCGGCTGCTCGGCGGGCGGGCGCAGCTCACGATCGTCAACCCGGAGAACTACATGCTGTTCACGCCGCTGCTCCCCGAGGCCGCCGCGGGCACGATCCAGCCCCGCCACGTCGGCGTCCCGCTGCGCCGCGTGCTGCGCCGCACCCGCGTCGTCGTCGGCGAGGCGATCGGCGTGGACCTGGAGGGCCGCACGGTCACGGTGCGGCCGCCGGAGGGACCCGAGCGGCTCCTCGGCTGGGACCGGCTGGTGCTCGCCCCCGGCTCGGTCAGCCGCCGCTTCCCGATCCCGGGGCTCGACGAGCACGCCTACGGGTTCAAGACGCTCGCCGAGGGCATCCACGTGCGCAACCACGTGCTGCGGATGCTCGAGCTGGCCGACGCCACCGACGACGAGGCCGAGCGCCGCATGCGCTGCACCTTCGCGGTCGTCGGCGCGGGCTACGCGGGGACCGAGCTGATCGCCGAGCTGCAGGCGCTGGTCCGCCGCGCCCTGCCCAACTACCCGCGGCTGGGCGAGCGGGACCTGCGTTGGCTGCTGATCGACGTGGCCCCACAGGTGCTGCCCGAGCTCGGCGGGGACCTCGGCGAACGCGCGCTGGCCGTGCTGCGCCGCCGCGGCATCGAGATCCGCCTGTCCACCACGGTCGAGAAGATCAGCGCGGACTGGATCGAGCTGTCCGGCGGCGAGCGCATCCCGGTGAAGACCCTGGTGTGGACCGCCGGGATCGCCACCGACCCGCTGATCGCCCCCACGGGCCTGCCCACCGACGAGCGCGGCCGCGTGCGCTGCGACGCCTACACCCGGGTGGAGGGCCACCGGGACGTGTACGCCGTCGGCGACGCCGCCGCCATCCCCGACCCGGCCCACCCCGGCAGGGCGGCACCGCCCACGGCCCAGCACGCCCAGCGCGAGGGCAGGGCCTGCGCCCGCAACGTCGCCGCGTCGCTCGGGGTCGGCGAGCCGCGCCCCTTCCACTTCCGTGGCTTGGGCCTGCTGGTCAACCTCGCCGGGCGGCAGGGGGTCGGGCGCGTCCTCGGCGTCCCCGTCTCCGGGCTGGTCGGCTGGGTGTTCGCCCGCGGCTACCACCTGCTCGCCCTGCCGACGCTCGGGCGCAGGATGCGGGTCGCGATCGACTGGCTCATCGCGCTCGGCTCCCGGCCCGACATCGCCGAGCTGGGCTCGCTCGGCCGCGCGGGCCCGCTCAGCACCGAGCGGTAGGCGGCCGGTCGTCACGGCGCCGTGGGATCCTGGCGGCATGGTCCACGACCGGGAACCCCGACTGGAGGCCGCCGTCTCGCTGGCGGCGCTGCGCCGCCGGACCGGCGCCAAGTGGCGCACGCACCCGCCGGACGTGCTGCCGCTGCCGGTCGCCGAGATGGACTTCCCGCTGGCGCCGCCGGTCGCCGAGCGCCTGCACGCGGCGGTCCGCGAGTCGGACTGCGGCTACGCGGGCCCCGGTCCCGCCCTGGCCGAGGCGCTGGCCGGCTTCGCCGCCCGCCGCTGGGGATGGGCGCTGGACCCCGCGCACGTGACCCTGGCCCCCGAGGTCGGGGTCGGCGTCGTCGAGGTCCTGCGCCTGCTGCTGCGGCCCGGGGACCAGGTGGTCGTCAACCCGCCCGTGTACGACTCGTTCTTCCCCTGGGTCGCCGAGGTCGGCTGCCGGCTCGTGGAGGTCCCGATGGCCCCCTCGGGCGACGGCCACGAGCTGGACCTGGACGGCCTGGAGCGCGCCTTCCGCGGCGGCGCGCGCGTCCACCTGCTGTGCTCCCCGCACAACCCGACCGGGACCGTCCACCGCCGCGAGACCCTCCTGCGCCTCGCCGCGCTCGCCGCCCGCCACGGCGTGACCGTCCTGTCCGACGAGATCCACGCGCCACTGGTGCTCCCTGGCCGGACCCACCACCCGTACCCGACGCTGTCGGACGCCGCCGCCGCGCACGGCATCGTCTTCACCTCCGCGAGCAAGGCGTGGAACCTCGCCGGCCTCAAGTGCGCCGCGATCGTGACCGCCGGCCCGGCGACCAGGCGGCTCGTCGGGCGGCTCCCGGAGGAGCTGCCCTGGCGCGTGGGGCAGCTCGGCGTCCTGGCCGGCGTCGCCGCGTTCGCCGACGGGGAGCCGTGGCTGGACGAGGTGATCGGCATCCTCGACCATCACCGCCGCCACCTGGCCGAGCTGCTGGCCGCCAGGCTCCCCGCGGTCGGCTACCGCCCGCCGGACGCGAGCTACCTGGCCTGGCTGGACTGCCGCGGCCTGGGCCTCGGCGAGGACCCCAGCGCCCACCTCCTCGCCCGCGGCCGGGTGGCGCTCAGCCCCGGGCCGAGCTTCGGCCGGCAGGGAGCCGGGTTCGCGCGCCTGAACTTCGGCACCAGCCGCCGGATCCTCGCCGAGGCCGTCGACCGGATGGCCGCCGCGGCCCCAGCCCGGCGTCCGCCGCCGGCCACGCCCACCCGGCGCTGAGGAGGCGGCGCCCCGCGTCGACGCGTGACCGCCCGCCGGTCGGGCCGTTGACCCCGACACGGCCCCCGCCGACACTGACCGCATGGGTCACCCAGCCGCCGCCGGGGCCACACTGCCCGACGGGGGGGCCGAGAGCCGTTTCCTGACGGCCACCGACGACGTCCGACTCCACCTCCTCCAGTGGTCGGGTGAACGGCCGTCCCCCTGGGCGGTGGTCGTCTACCTGCACGGCATCGCCAGCCACGCCGGCTGGTTCTCCGAGACCGCGGCCCACCTCCGCGACCAGGGCGTGACCGTGTACGCCCCCGACCGCCGCGGGTCCGGCCGCAGCGGCGGCCCGCGCGGGCACCTGGACCGCTACCGGCGCGCGCTCGACGACGCCGGGCAGGCCGTGCGGCTGGCCGCCGCCGAGCACGAGGGGACGCCCGTCTTCCTGGCGGCCTCGAGCTGGGCGGCAAAGCTCGCCGTGGTCCACGCCGCGTGGCGGCCGGCGTCGCTGTCGGGGCTGCTGCTGCTCGGCCCGGGCCTGCTCGCCCGGGTCGACCTCCCGCCGGTCCGGCTGCTCCAGGTCGTGGCCGGGCACCTGGTCAGGCCGACCGCCCGCGTCCGATCCCGCTCACGCCGGAGCTGTACACCACCAACCCGCGCTACCTGGACTTCATCCGCGCCGACCCGCTGCGGCTCCTCCACGCCACGACCCGGTTCTTCTGGGAGACCGCGCGGTTGGACCGCCTGCGCCGGCGCGCCAGCGCCCGCCTGACCCTCCCGCTGCTGGTCCTGCAGGGCGGGCAGGACCGGATGATGGACGTGTCCGCGACGCGCCGCTGGTTCGAGCAGCTCGGCGTCCGGGACCGGACCTACCGGGCGTATCCGGGCGTCGGCCACACGCTGGACTTCGAGCCCGACCGCGGCGCCTACCTGGACGACCTGCTCACCTGGCTGTCGGCGCGGGCCGCGCCGGGAGCGCCGCGGCCGGCGGGCGGCACGCCCTGATGCCGGCGCTCACCGAGCTGGAGCTGTTCGCGGTCGACCTGCCCTTCAAGGCCGCCTTCCGGCACGCCGCCGCCGTGCGGATCACCTCCGGGAGCCTGTTCCTGCGGGCGCGCCTGGACGGCGGCGCCGAAGGCTGGGGCGAGTCGCTCCCGCGCCCCTACGTCTCCGGCGAGCAGCGCGAGCAGGCGTTCGAGCTGCTCCGCGACCGGATCCTCCCCGCGCTCCCGGGCAGGACGTTCGCCTCGCCCGCCGAACTCGCCGCCTTCCTCGAAGGCTGCGACGGCAAGGCGCCCCCCGAGTGGGTCCACCCCGACGTCCCCCAGTCGTCCGCCTGGTGCACCGTCGACCTGGCGCTCCTCGACGCGTTCGGCCGGGCGGCCGGCGAGCCGGTCCGGCTGGGCGCCGCGGCCGCCGGGCCGAAGGCGGACGGGGCGCCGGCGGTCCGCAACCGCTACAGCGGGGTGGTCTCGGCCGGGCGCGGGTGGCCGTACGCGCTGTCGCTGCTCAAGATGCGCGCCTTCGGCTTCCCGCACGTCAAGCTCAAGCTCGAGCGCGACGGCGCCGTCCAGGCGGCACGGACGGCGCGGCGGCTCCTGGGCCGCCGGGTCGACCTGCGGGTCGACGCCAACATGGCCTGGGACGCCGAGCAGGCGCTGGCGCTCATCGGCGAGCTGCGCGGGGTCGGGATCCGCTCATTCGAGCAGCCGGTCGCCTCCGGCGACCTCGCCGGCCTGGCCCGGCTGGTCGCCGAGTCCTCGGCCGGGATCGTGGTGGACGAGGGCCTCACCGACCGGGACTCGCTGCGGCGGTTCGTCGCCCGCCGGGCCTGCACCGGGGCCAACGTGCGCATCTCCAAGTGCGGGGGCCTGGTCGCCGCCCACGCCCGCTGCCGTGAGGCCCTGGACGCCGGCCTCATGCTCCAGGTCGGCTGCCAGGTCGGCGAGTCGTCGCTGCTGTCCGCGGCGCACCTGGCGCTGCTGTCGGCGCTGGCGCCGCTGACGCCGGGGGTGCGCTACGCCGAAGGCTGCTTCGGGCGGCACCTGCTGCGCCAGGACCCCGCCTCGCCGCTGGTCCAGTTCCGCTACGCGGGCCGCCCGCCGCCGCGCCCCCCGGGAGCGGGGCTCGGCGTCCGGGTCGACCCGCTCACGGTCCGGCGCTGGGCGGTCGACCGGGCCCTGGTCACCTGAGACGGAAGGGGGGGACGGAAGGGGGCGACCGATGTCGCGTGTCGGACGGCTGCTGCTGTGGACCAAGGCACCCCGGACCGTGAAGCGGTTCAACCGGATCTGCGAGGACCCCGCCCGGGCACAGGACCGCCTGCTGCGGCGGATCCTGCGGGCCAACGCCGGCACCGAGTTCGGCCGGCGCCACGGCTTCGCCGGCATCACCACGCTCCAGGAGTTCCAGCGGAAGGCGCCCGTCTGCGGCTACGAGGACCTGGAGCCCTACATCGACGCGGCCATGCGCGGCCGGCCCGGCCAGCTCACCGAGGAACCGCCCGTGCTGTTCACCACCACCAGCGGGACCACCGGCGCCCGCAAGTACATCCCCATGACCCGGGAGGGCAAGCGCGCCAAGTCCCACCTGACCTGGCTGTGGCTGTGCGGCCTGTACCGCGACCACCCCGGGATCGTCGGCGGCAGGATCCTCAGCGTCGTCAGCCCCGAGGTCGAGTCCCACGCCCCCAACGGGGTCCCCTGCGGCGCCGAGTCCGGGCACGCCTACCGGACCATGCCCGGCCCGGTCCGCTCGATGTACACCGCACCCTACGGCGTGTTCGCCATCGAGGACTACGAGGCCAGGTACTACACGTTGCTGCGGCTGGCCGCCGGGCAGGACATCAGCCTCATCGCCACGGTCAACCCGAGCACGATCGTGCTGCTGGCCGACCGGCTCGCCGAGCACACCGAGCCGATCATCCGCGACGTCCGCGACGGCTCCCTGTCCCCCGACGTCGCCGCCCCCGCGGCGTTCCGGTCCTCGCTGCACCTGCGGCCCGACCCCGAGCGGGCGCGGCGCCTGGAGCAGGCGGCCGCGAGCGGCGGCGGCGTGCTGCGGCCCGGCCTGGCCTGGCCCAGGCTCGCCGCGGTCGGCTGCTGGAAGGGCGGGACGGTCGGCGCCTACCTCGCCAGGTTCCCCACCTACTTCCCCCACGATCCGCCCGTCAGGGACCTCGGCTACTACGCCACCGAGCTGCGCGGATCGGTCCCCCTGCGCGACGAGGGCGACGCCGGGGTCGTCGCGGTCGCCACCAACGTGCTCGAGTTCCGCCCCGCCGACGACGGCCGCGACCCCGACGGCCGCGACCTGCTGCCCGTCGACCGGCTGGAGGTCGGCCGGCGGTACTTCGTCCACGTCACCAACGCCTCCGGGCTGTACCGCTACGACATGAACGACATCGTCGAGGTCGCGGGCCACCACGGGCGGACCCCGCTCATCCGCTTCGTCCAGAAGGGCAAGGGCGTCGTCTCCTTCACCGGCGAGAAGCTCTACGAGGTCCAGGTCCTCACCGCCGTCGACCAGGCCCTCACCCCGCTGCGCGGCCGCTACCACTTCATCGCGGCCGTCGCCGAGCTGGTCGACGGCACCCCGCGGCTGGTCTTCCTGGTCGAGTTCGACGATCCGTCGGCGGCCGGCACGGCTCCGCGCTCGTGGACCGCCTCGACGCGGCGCTGGGCGACCAGAACGACGAGTACCGGACCAAGCGGCGGTCGCTGCGCTACGGCGCCCCGGTCATCCGGGCGGTCCGCCCCGGCGAGTACGACCGCTACCGTCGCCGCATGGTCCAGAGCGGCCAGCGCGCCGACGGCCAGTTCAAGATCCTGCGCCTCACCAGCGACACGTCGTTCGCCGCCGAGTTCGCCGCGGACGGGGACCTGGTCGGCAGCCCGACCGCCTCCGCCTGACGGCGGCGTCCCGAGCGCGGTCGCGACCGCCCACCGGCGCGCCGGCCTCGACGGGCGCCGGCCGGCGCGTTGAACTGGGTGCCGGACCACGCGACCGACCGCCGTCCGCAAGGGAGGTGCGCCATGGCCAGACCGGCACTGGTGGTCGTGCACGGCGACCCGGAGACGCTGGCGTCGTTGCAGGCAGCCCTGCGGCGACGGTTCGGCGCCGACTACCAGGTCCTCGCCGCGGACACCGCGCAGGGGGGCGTGGACGCGATCGCCGGGCTCGGCGGCGCGCCGGTCGCGTTGCTGCTGGCCGGCCAGGAGCTGCCCGGCACGACCGGGATCCGGTTCCTGGGCCGGGCGCACGAGCGGCATCCCGCGGCCAGGCGCGTGCTGCTGATCCCCTACGGCGACGTCGCCGCCGGGCTGCAGGCGATGGCCCTGGGCCAGCTCGACCACTGGCTCAACACCCCCTTGGGAGCCGCCGAGCTGCAGCTGTACCCGGCCGTCTCCGACCTGCCACCTGGCCCGGTACGCCGAACAGGTCACCCTGCTGGTCCGCGGTCGGTCCCTGGCCGCCCGCATGTCGGCCTACCTGGTGCAGGAGCTGGAACGGGCCGGCAACGTCGTCGTGCGCCCGAGCGCCGAGGTGACCGCCGTCCACGGCGTCGGGCGGCTGGAGGCGCTCACCGTCACCGACCGGGTCGCCGGCGGGACGCAGACGCTGCCGGCGGCGGCGCTGTTCATCCTGATCGGCGCCGAGCCGCACACCGACTGGCTGGTGGGGGCCGTCGAGCGGGACGAGCGCGGGTTCCTGCTGACCGGCCGCGACCTCCTCGACGGCGGGCGGTCCCGGGCCTGGCCGCTGGACCGGCCACCGCTGCTGCTGGAGACCAGCCTGCCGGGCGTGTTCGCCACCGGCGACGTCCGCCACGGCTCGGTCAAGCGCGTCGCCTCGGCCGTCGGCGAAGGCGCCACCGCGGTCCAGCTCGTCCACGAGCACCTTCGGGAACAGCAGGAGCCGGCACCGAAGCGGACGTGAGCCGCGCCGGCCCGGTGGAGGCGTGCGGCGCGCCACGTCCAGCTAGGGCTCCTCGTCGTAGTGACGGGCGCAGGCCTGCTCCCGGCGGCGCGTGCCGGCAACGTAGGGCGCCAGGTCCCGGACCCGGACCAGCTCGACCGACTCCACCGGCAGGTCGCGGCCCTGCAGGGTCAGCGTGTAGTCCTCCAGCTCGGCCTGGGCGACCCAGTGGCGACCCTGGGCAAGCCACTGGAAGGCGACCGGTCGGCCGTCCACCCGGATCCGCACCTGAGACCAGGCCGGGTCGGGCCGGCGACGGGCAGCGCCGACCCGGGCGAAGCGGACCCTTCCCCTGTCGCCGGCGCGGCTGGTGGCACCACACCGCCGGCAGACCCGTGTCAGCGGCCGCCACGGGTGCGGTCATCGTCCTGTCCGGGCCGTCATCCGGTCGGCCCCGGTGGCCTTACTGCGGTCTCATCTCATCGCGATATCATCGCGCCCGTCACCGGCGGTCCCCCAGCCGATCCCCTGGCGGTGGCGGCAGCACACGACTTCTGTCCCTCCTCCCGGGACGGGGCGGCCGCCGAGGCGAACTGGCGCCGCGAGCAGCACAGCCTGACGCCCCGGGAACAGAAGACCAGGCGGATCGGCCATGTCTGAGTTCTCGGTCATCACGGTCGGCACGAACCCCAAACCCTGCAGGAAGGCCTGGTCGCCGTGGCGCCGGCCGCTGCTTCAGCTCCCCCGGCACGTCCTGGCCGTACTGCTCGCGGCGCCGGCGGCCGCCGGGGCCGCCGCCGTGGTCGCCCTGTGCTGGCACGACCTGTCACCCACCCGGATCCACACGATCAGCGAGGCCCTCATCGCCGCGGGCCGGGTCACCGGCCTGCTGGGCGCGTACCTGCTGCTGATCCAGGTCGCGCTCATGGCGCGCATCCCCTGGCTCGAGCGGCGCATCGGCGCGGACTGGCTCGCGCTGGCGCATCGCTGGCTCGGGACCTATCTGATCGCCATGCTCGCCATGCACGCCCTGCTGCTCGTGGCCGGTCTCGCGCTCCTGGACCACGTCGCTGTTCCCGTCGAAGCCGTCACCGTGGTGCTGTCCTACCCCGGCGTGCTCATGGCCACCGTGGCGCTGGTCCTGCTCGCGGGCGTCGGCGCCCTGTCAGCCAGGGCGGTGCGGCGACGGCTCCGCTACGAGACCTGGCACTTCACGCACATGTACGCCTACCTCGCGGTCGCGCTGGGGTTCGCCCACCAGCTCGCGGTCGGCGCCGACCTCCAGCTCCAGGCGGCGCGGACAGGGTGGACGGCCGCACACCTCGTGGTCCTCGCCTGCGTCCTCAACTACCGCGTCGCCCGGCCGGTGCTGCTGGCCCGGCGCCACCGGCTGCGGGTCCAGGAGATCGTGCAGGAGGCCGACGGCGTGGTGTCGATCTACGTGAGCGGCCGGAAGCTCGAGCGCCTCCGCGCCCAGGCCGGGCAGTTCTTCCGCTGGCGCTTCCTCACCCCCGACGCCTGGTGGCAGGCGCACCCGTTCTCGCTGTCGGCGGCGCCGACGTCGCGGACGCTGCGGTTGACCATCAAGGCGGTGGGCGACCACACCCGCACGCTGCAACGCCTGCGGCCCGGGGTACGGGTGATCGCCGAGGGTCCCTACGGCGCGCTCACCGGCGTTCAGCGGACCCGTCGCCGGGTGCTCCTGATCGCCGGCGGCATCGGCATCACGCCGATGCGGGCCCTGCTGGAGGGACTGCCCGGCGCTCCGGGAGACATCTCGCTGGTCTTCCGCGGCAACCCGGCCGGGGCGCGGGTGTTCGCGCGCGAACTGGAGGCGCTGGCCACCCGGCGCGGCGTGCTCGTCCACTATGTGCTCGGCCCGAGGGCCAAGTGCTGTCCCCGGCACGACCCGCTGTCCGCCCGGCGGCTCTCCCAGCTCGTTCCGGACGTGGCCCGCCGGGACGTGTACGTCTGCGGCTCCCCCGGGATGATGGCGACCGCCCGCCGAGCGCTCCGCCAGGCTGGTGTACCACGCCGCCGCATTCACGCCGAACGTTTCGACCTCTGAGGCACGGCCGCCGTGTTCCGCACCGCGCCCCGGTTCGTGGTCGCCCTCGTCGCCACCGCCTGCGCCGTCGTCCTGCTCCTCTGGTACAGGACGCCGCGCCTGGCGCAGGATCAGCTGGCGGATCGCGCCGTGGCCGCCCCACCGCCCGCAGGGGGCGTGGTGCGGCACGGCTGCCCCGCCGCCACGGCGTGGACCTCGGTGACCGGGCCGACCGTGGCATGGCGTCTGGGGCATCTCCAGGTCCGTGTCACCCTGATCGAATGCCGCATCGCCGATGTGACGGTGGTCGACCTGGCGACAACCAACCCGGTGTCGCAGCGGCGCAGCCGCACCGCCGTCTCCGTGCTGCGCGGCCAGGTGCTGTCCAGCCAGTGCGCCGACGTCGACGTGGTCAGCGGTGCGACCTACACCAGCAGCGCCTACCTGCACTCGCTCCAGGCGGCGCTGGACGCCGCGCACGCCGCGACCTCCTGCCGCCGATGACCCCTCCCTCGCCGCCGCGCGGCGACACCCGCCAGCCGAGCGCGGCCTCGACCGGGGTCTCGACCAGAGTCCAGCACATCATGGGCACCGCCGTCAGCATCGCCGTGCGCGTCGGGGCCGACAGCGCGGCGCCGCCCGCCTCGGTCGAGGCGGCGGTGGAGGAGGCGTTCGCCGTGCTCCGCCACGCCGATGCGCTGTTCTCGCCGTTCCGGCCGGACAGCCAGATCAGCCGGCTCCGCGACGGGCGCCTGCCCCCGGGCCGCCTGCACACGGACGTGCTCGAGGTCCTCGAGTTCTGCGACGACCTGCGACGCTCGACCGGCGGGTACTTCGACGCATACGCGGCCGGTCCCGGCCGACTCGATCCGTGCGGCGTGGTCAAGGGCTGGGCCACCGAGCGTGCCTCCGCCGTCCTGCTCGAAGGCGGCGTGGCGGCCCATTACGTCAACGCGGGCGGGGACGTACTGCTGCGCGGGCGGCCGCGACCGGGGCGCCCGTGGCGGATCGGGATCGCCGACCCGCACCGCCCCGGCCAGCTCATCAGCGCCGTCTGTGGCAGCGACATCGCCGTGGCGACCTCGGGCACGGCCGAGCGCGGCGCGCACGTGCTCGACCCCTGGCGCCGCGTCCCGGCCCACGAGTGGGCCAGCGTCACCATTACCGGCGACAGCCTCGCCCTGGCCGACGGCTACGCCACGGCCGCGGTCGCGATGGGACGCCGCGCGATCCCGTGGCTGGCCACTCTGGACGGGTACGAGGCGCTCCTCGTCCACGCCGACGGGCGGGTCTGGTGCACGCCCGGGTTCCCTGCCGGGGATGATCACCGCCGAGCCTGACCAGGTCGGACGTCCGGCGCGCCCGCCGAGGCCTCAAGAACCCGCTGCGCACCGCCCGGGGACGCCGTTGTCGGCCGTCGGGCCTGGACGGACGTCCCCGACGACCCTGGGAACGCGCTGGACCCCCGCGGCGGCGAGATCCCTGGGCTTGACCCGGATCAGCGGCGCGGCGCGGGACAGGAGCCTCGGGCGCAGCTTGCGGCCGATCGGCGTGTCCACAGTCAGCAGGCGATGGCCGACGAACCGGAACAACAGCGGCTGGAAGACGAACCGCGCCGCCGCACCCTCGATCCGGAACGGGACATGGCCTGACTCCTTGCCCGCCAGCCAGGTCGGGTGCCGGTTGGCGACCTCGAGGGCGATCTCAGCTCCCGAGTTGCCACCTCCCACCACGAGGACGCCGCCTTCCCGGAGCTGGGAAGGGTTGCGGTAGCCGGCCGAGCGGCCACGTGGTCCTTGGTGGGAACGAGTGGGCCGGAGCGGGGAACGGCATCCCCGCCAGTGCGTCGTACCGGGCCGGGGTGAACAGCCGAAGCGAGTCCCAGCGCTTGCGCCAGGCGTCGCCGACCCGCTGGTCGGCGTCCAGGATCAGGAACGGCCGCCCCTGACGGGCGAGATGGTGGCCGACCGACAGGCCGGCCTGCCCACCACCGACGATCACGGTCTCGATGTGCTCTGGCGCATGCTCGGTCATGCTCGCCTCCCGCTGATCACGCTCGCTTGCCGCCAGCAACCCTACGAGCGGTCGCGGGTCCGTCCGATGGGGACTTCTCCCCAGGCCGTGAGCCCGTGCTGCATGGCGAACAGTGCGGCCGCCGCGCGGGTGGAGACGCCGATCTTGGCGTAGGCGTTCTGGACGTGGTGGTCGGCGGTCTTGACCGAGATCCCGAGCCGACGCGCGACCTGCTTGGTCTGCAAGCCACGCGCGAGCAGGCCGACGACCTCGGCCTCGCGTTCGGTCAACCCCGCTGGCCGCTCGATCCGGGGAACCGGCTGCCCAGCCACCTCCAGCACCGCAGCCACGGCGTCGGGGCCGAGCCGTCCGGCACCGGCCTCCCGGCCGAGGGTCTCGGCAGCCTGTTCGGGCGCGAGCGCAGCCCGGTGCGGCCGCGGCTCGGTCATCGCGTGGTAGGCGTCAGCCGCGGCCAGCAGGCGGACGGGCGGGGTGAGCTCCGCGGCGGCGGCTCCCCGGTGATAGCCCGAGCCGTCGATCCGCTCGTGGTGGAAGCTGGCGACGGGTGCCAGCGCGGCAAGGAACGGGGAGCGGGTGAGGACGCGCTCGGTGTAGTAGGCATGCAGCCTGACCCGCTCCCAGTCGTCTGCTGTGAGCGGCGCGGACTTCTGCCAGATGCGGACCGGGACGGCCACGCGCCCGAGATCGTGCACCAGCGCGCAACGCCGCACCCGGACCACTTCGGCGGCCTCGAGACGGCACTGCCGCGCCGCCGCCGTCGCCAGCTCGGCAACCCCGGCCGAGTGGCCGACCAGATACGGCGAGGCCAGGTCGGCGAAGTCGCCGATCGCCCGGAGGGCACGGTCGACCGCCTCGCCCTCCAGGGTCAACTGTGGGCCAGGCTCGCAGGCGAGCGTCTCCTCCCAGGCGGACGCATCGGCGCCGAACGCCAGGAGCTCCGCGGCCGCGTCGGCGAACGAGGTCGCCACGGCCGGGTCGAACGCGCCGCCCGCCCGCCCGCGGACCACGCGCGCAGCGGACTCCGCGCCGCCGAGCATGCACTGGAACACGGCGTCGCGGGCCACGGAGGCGATCCGCACCGGCAGCGGGATCTCCTCGTGCCCGGCGCGACCGGGCAGGCCCCTGCCGTCCCAGCGCTCGACCAGATACGCGAACAGGCCCTGCATGGTCGCGGGCAGGCCGAGCCGACCGGTCAGCATCTGGGCCACCTCGCAGAACGCGGTGACATGGCCCTTGAACTCCCGGGCCGCCTTCGGCATGCCACGGGCGATCTGCACGGCCCGCACGGGCGCCGGGCTGCCCGAGTCGGCAAGTGCCCGCATGATCCCGGCCGTCATCTCGAGCCGCGACCCGAACCTGGCCGGCATGGCATAGGTCGTCAGGGCGTCATCATCGCCGAAGGTTTCGGCGGCGACCTCCGCATCGGCGGTGCAGCCGACGTAGAACAACAGGCACGCGTAGTAGGTCTGCGACGCCGTGTCCGAGTCGACGCCCAACAGCTCGCCAGCCGCATCGCCAACAGCGTGCTCCGCAGGCCCTGCTCGAGGGGCACCCCGATCCCCAGGTCCGTCGCCAGCGACAGCGCCGCAATCACCTCGGCGGCACGGACCCGTTCCCCACCATGGGACGCTGCATCTGCCACCAGTGGACAGTACCGGGGTCCCGGGTTCCGGAGCGAGCACCCGCACGGCCGCCCGCCGCCGTCGCGAAACGCCGACCCATAGGCCTCACGGGCCGCCTCCGGCGGGGGCGTCGTTTCCTTGATGTCACATGTTGGCTCGGGTCAGCGTCTTTGGGGACGAGCGTGAGGTGGACGGGGAGGAACGGTGCGAAACAGTGATCTGGATCGGGGGA
>DATFRI010000032.1:0-27457 GCA_035263405.1 Actinomycetes bacterium
CGAGCGACGTTGATCGCCTCGGCCTGCCGGTCGGCCACGACGAGATGGTGCATACAGTTCATGAGCACCGCCGCCCGGGATGATGATGCGGGCGCGTCGGCGACGAGCACGAGCGCCTGGTCGAGGTGGGCCGCACGCTCCCGCTGGCCGCGCATGAACGCGAGCTGCCCGAGTCGGACCTCGGCCTCGGCGGCCCGGTGGCGGTCACCCGCTGTGAGGAACCCGTCGCGCGCGCTGGTGAGCAGCTCCTCCCCCCGGCCCTCACCCGAGGACAGGGCAGCACCGGCGCGGAACTCCAGCTCGTGCCGGTCCGGGTCGTCGTGCGGCCACAGCTCCAGCGCGTCGCAGTAGTAGCGGGCGGCGGTCGGGTGGACCCCCAGGGCCGTGGCGCGGTCTCCGGCGTTGCGCAGCGCCAGCCGCGCCCGTTCCTTGAGGTCGTCACCGGCCTGCCCGCTGGCGTGCGACAGCGAGAGGGCACGCTGGTAGTGCTGGGCGAGCAGCTCGGCGTGATCGACCGTCCGGGCCGGGCTGCCGCCTGCAGCCGGGCCGGTGCCCACCCCCTCCAGCCAGGCTGCGGCGCGGCGGTGGCGGCCGGCCCGCTCGGCCCGCGGGATCTGCCCGTACGCCACGTCCTGGACCAGCACGTGCTGGAACTCGTACTCGCGTTCACCGGCGACCGAGGAGCGGCGCGCCCAGCGCAGGAACTCCTTGTGCTCCAGCCGCTCCAGGCAGGCGTCGACCCAGGCGCGCTGGTACTCGCCGACGGCGGCCAGGGCGCCGGCCCAGCCGACCCGGCCCAGCACCGCGGCGTCCTGCAGCACCGCCTTCTCCTGGGCCGGCAGGGCGTCCAGACGCGCGGCGATGATCGCGTGCACCGTCTCGGGCAGCGGCAGCTGCGCCAGGGCACGGGCCAGCCCGACCTGGCGGGCGGGCGCTCCGGCCGCCTGCTCGCCGGCTGGCCGGCGGTCGCGGAGCATCCGCACGTACTCCTCGGCGAACAGCGGGCTGCCCCCGACGGCGGCGACCAGCGCCTCCCCGACGGTCCCCGGCAGGTCGTGACGGGCCAGCAGCGCCCCGAGCAGCTGCGCGGTCTCCACCGGCGACAGCGGCCCCAGCCCCACCGTCCTGCCCGGGTGGCCCTCGCCGCCCCAGCCCGGCCTGCGGTCCAGCAGCCGCTGCCGCGCGGTGGCCACCACCAGCAGCGCCGCCGCCGGGCGGCCCGGCTCCGGCCGGGCCAGGCCCTCGAGGAAGTCCAGCAGGCCGTCGTCGGCCCAGTGCAGGTCCTCCAGCCACAGCACCAGCGGCCGCACCCCCGCCAACCCCAGCAGGAACCGCCGCCACGCGGCCAGGGCCTCCTCCCGCCGGCCGGCGGGCACCTCCGCCTGCCCGTCGATCCCCACCAGCGGCCGCAGATGCCCACGCACCCACCCGGCCGCGCCGCGATCCTCACCGACCGCCAGCTCCACCGCCTGCGCCAGCTTGCGCTCGGCCCGCTCGGCGGTGTCGGTGTCCAGGATCCCCGCCTCGGCCTTGACGACCTCCCGCAGCGCCCAGAACGAGGTCGCCTCGCCGTACGGCAGCGAATGGCCCACCCGCCAGGCCACCAGCTCCCGCGCCGCCTCCACGCCACGCGCCAGCTCCAGCACCAGCCGGGTCTTGCCGATCCCCGCCTCGCCGACCACCGTCACCAGCTGGGGCTGCCGGCTGGCGCAGACCTGCTCGAACGCCTGACGCAGCACCCCCAGCTCCTCGGCGCGGCCGACCAGCGGCACCGCCGGCGGCTGGCTGACGTCCAGGCTGGGATGGCTGCGGGTCTCCAGCGCGCTCCACACCAGCAGCGGCGTCGCCCGCCCGCGCAGCGCCAGCAGGCTCGGCGGCCCGTAGCTGATCGCCCGCTCGGTCGCCCGGCCGGTCGGCTCGGTCACCAGGACCGCCCCCGCCGGAGCCGTCTGCTGCAGCCGGGCGCAGGTGGACAGCAGGTCGCCCGCCAGCCGTCCCGGGCCCGGCTCCGCCTTGACCAGCGCCTCGCCCGTCGCGACCGCGATGCGGACCTGCACGCCGGGGACGCCGACGTCCGAGGAGCGGGTCGGGTGCAGCGCGTCGCGGATCGCCAGCGCCGCGCGCACCGCGCGCTCGGCGTCGTCCTCACCGGTCGCCGGCACGCCGAACACCGCCATGGTCGTCCCGCCGACGGTCTGCTCCACGCTGCCGCCGAACGCGTCCACCTGCTCGTGGACGCGCTGGAGGTGGGTCGCGAGCATGGTCGAGACGTCCTCGGGGTCGCGCTCGAAGGGCTCGCCCGCGGGCTCGTCGACGTCGGCGAACAGGACCGTGACCAGCTTGCGCGCGGGGCTCGCGGGGACCGCGCCGGCGGCCGGTGGCGTGGCGGGGGCGGCGGCCACGGGCTCGGGCTCGCCTGCGGCGGCCGAGCCGTTCGCGGACGCCGGCGCCGGCGCGAGCAGCTCCAGCGCGGCGTCCTGGGCGAGGATCGCCTGCTCCAGGCGCTGCAGCGCGAGGCTCGGCTCGATCCCCAGCTCCTCCACCAGGGTCTGCCTGGCCGCCTGGTAGGCGGCCAGCGCCTCCGCCTGGCGGCCCGACCGGTACAGCGAGAGCATGAGCTGGCCGCGCAGGTGCTCGCGCAACGGGTGGAGCCGCACCAGGGCCGCGAGCTCGCCGACCAGCTCCGTGTGCCGGCCGCGGGCGAGGTCGGCCTCGATGCGCGACTCCAGCGCGCCGATGCGCAGCTCGTCGATGCCGATCAGCTCGGGCCAGGCGACGTCGACGGCCGCGACGACGTCGGCGAGCACGGGACCGCGCCACAGCCGCAACGCCTCGCGCAGCAGCGCGGACGCCTTCTCCGCACCGCCCCCGGCGAGCAGGCGCCGGCCCTCGTCGGTCAGGTGGTTGAAGCGGTTCAGGTCGATCTGGTCCGACTCGAGCTGGACCATGTACCCCGGGTCCCGGGTGATCAGCGTCCGTGGCGGTGCGGCCGGCCAGCCGGGCTCGATCGCGCGGCGCAACGCCGCGATGTGGTTCTGCAGCGACTGCCGCACCGTCGGCGGGGGATCGTCACCCCAGACCGTGTCGATCAGCTCGTCGGTCGAGACCACCTGGTTGGCGCGCAGCAGGAGCTTGGCCAGCAGCATGCGGTGCTTGATGCTGCCAAGTCGCACTGCCTTCCAGGGGTCGGGCGTCTTCGAGGGGTCGGGCGTCTTCGAGGGGTCGGGCGTCTCCAGCGGGATGCGCGACTCCAGCGGGCCCAGAAGCAGGAACTGCATCGACGCGCTCATGCCGCGGTCTCCGGGTCTTTTTGCATGCTTGGTTTGTTCTGAAGGGGGTTTCTGAGCGATAGGCGAGGTATTTTACAACGGTCTGAGATGAACAGGGGAGAGGAAGCTCCCTCGTCGGGCGAAACCCTATTTGTGCGCGGAACGCCCGATGGTGCGTTTTGTGCACGCTCATGCGGCGGTATGGCGGTCATGGCACCTGAGAAGGGTGAGGGCCGCCGTGGGCACACGGGCGGCACGTCCGGGGGCGGCGAGAGCGGCCTGGTGGCGAGAGTGCGGCGGCGGGACCGGGGTGGACGGCCGGGTGCCCTCCGGGGCTCGGCCACCGGCGGTCGGAGCCGGAACGGTCGGGAACTCGGGGCCCGGGCGCGGCCGTCGGCTCGGCGAACGGATGCCCTGCCCGCGCATCCGCCCGCGTCGACGACCCTGCGGGTCGCGGCGCGGCCACGCCCGGGCCCCCGTGTACGCAACGGCTGGGCGCGGGCCGTGACCGGCCGGCTCGGGTCACCGGGCACCCCCTGCTCGCTGCGGACTGTCAGCGTTCCAGGGGGATCAAGCCCGAGCGCGCTAACGCCCGGCTAACGCAAGGGCCGTTTGGAGACCCCCGAGGGCTCGGATACTCCCTTCGGGAGCCCCGGCGGGCCGTGATCGGGCCGTTGTCGTTAGCGGCAGGGCAACGTCCCGTCCCACCGCGCGCCGACCGGGGCACGGCTGCACGACCTACGGAAGGGGTGACACATGTTCGCCATCATCGCGGCGATCATCTTCGGTCTGGCGCTCCTGTTCGACCTGTTCGACGCCAAGGTCGGGGACGCGTTCAGCAACGCGACGCTCGTCAACGCCGGTCTGCTGTGCATCGCCCTGCACCTGGCCGGCGTCGGCGGGGGCTGGCGCTGGCGACGCTGACGGCCCGGGGGCGGCCGCGGCGGCGCCGCGGCCGCCCCGCCATGGTCCCCAGACCGTGCAGCGGGCCATCCTGGCTGGTCAGCCCGCTAACGGCGGGAGCTAACGGCCGTCCTGCTCGTCCCTGACGAGCCCCAGGGAGGCGAGCATCGTCGACAGCAGCTCCCCGGCCGCCTGGCGCATCGCGTCCGGTACGGCGTCGTTCCACCACCTGCTGGTGCGCACCCGCTGCCACTCCGCGCCCGTGAGCGGCCGCCCGAGCGCGGCCTCGACGTCACGGCGGCGCTGGACCGCGACGGCCCAGCCCTCACGATCAGCCGCCCGCGCGAGCTGCTCGAGCCCGGCATCCGGAGCCGGTGGCCGCGTGCTGGCGCCGGCCGCCGGATGCTCGGCCGGGCGGGACGGCGCGGACGCCGCGGGGCGGGCCGGCTCCCGTGGCCGCGAGGGCCGGGCAGGTCCCGGCGCCGTCGGTCGGGCCTCCCGCGGCTGCGGACCGCGGCCGGATGCGGGATACCGGTCGGGCCGGTACCGGTCCGGGGGATACCGCTCCCGGGAGTACCGGTCCGGCGGATGCACGTCCGAGGGGCGCCGGTCCGAGGGGCGGCGGTCCGAGGGGTACCGAGCCGGCGGGCGCCGTCCGGCGGGTGGGTCGGCCTCGGCCGCGGGCCGTCCCCCGGGCGGGGCGACCGGCTCGGCCGGCGCCTGGTCGGGATCCTCGGCGGTCTGGTCGAACACGGCGCCCGGCTCGGGCCGCCGGGTGGTGTCACGCCGTTCCCTGCGGCGCTCGTACTCCTCGCTCGAGGCCTCGTAGTCGAACACGCCCATGGCGCTCCTCCGCTCGGACGCGAAACCGCACCCCGCGCCGCCGTACCTCTCCACCGGCCAGCTGCGGGCCGGGCGGTCGGAGACCGACGGCTCCAGACATCGTTCCAGCATCTCGGCGAGCGCGCGCTCCCGATCGAGCCCGGGCTCCGGCGGCGTCAGGACCGCCGCTGCCGGACCGGACCAGTCTGGCGGGTCGCGAACCGCTCGGCGACCACGTCCGGCGCGCCCGTCCGTGCCGATCGGTCGCCATCCGACGGTTAGCGCCGCCGCTCGCGGATCAGCCATCGCGCAGCACCCACCGCACGGCAACCGCGGAGCCGCCATGGCAGTCGCCACACCCACCATCCTGGCGGGCAGGTACGAGCTGGGCAGGCAGCTCGGCACAGGCGGCATGGCCGAGGTGTTCCAGGGCCGCGACCTGCTGCTCGCCCGGCCGGTCGCGGTGAAGGTGCTGCACCCGCGGCTGACCGACGACCCCGCGTTCCTGGCGCGCTTCTGGCGGGAGGCCCAGGCGGCGGCGAGCGTCAACCACCCCAACGTCGTCGCCGTGTACGACTTCGACGAGCACGCCGGCCGCAGCTTCCTGGTCCTGGAGTACGTGCCGGGGCCGAGCCTGGCGCGGGTCCTGCGCGGCGGGCCGCTCCCGCCCGAGCGCGTCGTGGCGCTCGGCACGCAGGTCTGCGCCGCGCTCGACGCCGCGCACCGGCGCGGGGTGGTCCACCGCGACGTCAAGCCCGGCAACCTGCTGCTGGGGCCGGACGGCGTGCTGAAGGTCACCGACTTCGGGATCGCCCACGCGGCGGGGGTGGCCGACGACCTGACCGACCCGGGCGCGGTGCTGGGCAGTGTCCGGTACATGGCACCCGAGCAGCTCGCCGGGGAGGCCGCGGACCACCGCGCCGACCTCTACGCGCTCGGTGTGTGCCTGTACGAGCTGCTCGCCGGGCACGCGCCGTTCAAGGGCGACAGCCAGGTCGCGGTCGCCAACGGGCACCTGCACGACCGGCCGCGCTCCCTGACCCGGCTGCGACCGGAGGTGCCGCGCGGACTGGCAGACGCCGTCGCCCGGGCCCTGTCCAAGCGCCCGGAGGAGCGGCAGGCGTCCGCCCGCCAGCTCGGCGCGGAGCTGCAGCGCGCGCCCGCGCCGCCACGGCGCGGGCCGGTCTCCGCCTGGCGGCACCGGCCCGCGCGCGACACCGTGCCCCTGCACGCCCGGCCCGCGCCGGCATGGCCGCGCCGCAGGTCCGGGCGTGCCGTCCTGCTCGGCTGGCTGGCCGTGGTCTGCCTCGCGGTGGGGGTGCTGCTGACCGGCGGCGCCCTGACCGACCTCGTGCAGCCGCCGACGGACGGCCCGCCGGACACCACGGCACCGCGGCAGCGCGGCACGCTCACGCCCGCACCGCCGCGGGTCGGCGCCGCAGCCGGCTCCACGCAGCAGCGCAGGGAGGCAGCACGCACAACCGGCGAGCCGGACGGCACGCCCGCGCGCGACGCCGTGGCGCGCTATGGCGGGCGCTCCGGGTCGGGGGGCGGGGAACGCGGCGGGCGGCACGAGCGCGACAAGGGTGACAAGGCCAAGGACGGCGGCAGGCGCTGACCGCCGGCCGCTCGCACCTGCCCGGGCCGGCGGTCCTCAGGCGATCGGCTCAGGCGCCCCCATGGGGCTCTGGTCCTCGTCGCCGAAGGCGATGCCGATCCCGCGTGCGGTCAGGATCATCTCGTCGTCGGGCGGGACCGTGCGCACCCGCCCCGCGCACTCGCTCATCGGCAGGGTGGTGATCGCGCCGCCCCGGAGCACGACGACCTCGCCGAAGCGGCCGTCGGCGAGCGCCCGGACCGCGGCCGCGCCGAAGCGGGTCGCCAGGATCCGGTCGTAGGGGGTGGGCACGCCGCCGCGCTGGAGGTGGCCGAGGACGACCACGCGGGCGTCCTTGCCCGTCCGCCTGCCCGTCTCGACGGCGACGTAGTTGCCGATCCCGCCGAGCGTGCCGGTGGTCTCCTGGTAGATCTGGCCGCCGTCCTTCTCGCCGGCGCCCTCGGCGACCACGATGATCGAGAAGCTCGAGCCGAGCATGTCGCGGGTCTGCACCTTGGCGACGACGGCGTCGATGGTGAAGGGGATCTCGGGGATCAGGATGATGTCCGCCCCGCCGCCGACGCCCGAGTGCAGCGCGATCCACCCCGCGTCGCGGCCCATGACCTCCAGTACCATGACCCGCTCGTGGCTGGCAGCGGTCGTGTGCAGGCGGTCCAGCGCCTCGGTCGCGACGGTGAGGGCGGTGTCGAAGCCGAACGTCCGGTCGCTGCCGTACAGGTCGTTGTCGATCGTCTTGGGCACGCCGATCGCCCGCACGCCGTACTGGGCGAGCACGCTGGCGATCCCCTGGCTGCCCTCGCCACCGATCACCACCAGCGCGTCGATGCCCAGCCGGCGGGTGTTCTGCGCCAGCTCGCGGTAGGGAGCCGGGTCCCGCCGCTGCTCGCCGTCGACCTCGACGGAGGTGAAGTGGCCCTTGTTGGTCGAGCCCAGGATGGTCCCGCCGAGCGGCAGCAGCCCGCGGACCTCCTGCAGTCCCAGCGGGCGGGTCCGCGGCGGGGTCAGGAGGCCCTCGAAGCCGTTCTCGATCCCGACCACACGCCACCCGTACTCCAGCTCGGCCGACTTGACGACCGCCCGGAGCACGGCGTTCAGGCCGGGGGCGTCCCCCCCGCTCGTCAGGACACCGATGCGGCGGATCGTCGCTGCCATCCGGGACCCTTCCTTCCTTCCAGCCTGCCGGCCGCGGTCAGAGGATCGTATGCCCTGGGTGACCGATCGCCACGAACCGTTCACCAGGGGTGCGGCGCCCCGCCGCACCACCCACCGGTCAGGGTACGCGGCGCCCGGACCGTCGTGGACGTCCGACCCGGCCGGTGGTGGATGAAGCGCGCGCCCCGGGACCGGTAGGGTCTGCGGTGCGGACCACAGCGGGAGGGATGCGATGCCGGCCGACGCCCGGACGAGGGTACCGCCCGCCGCCGCGGCGGCTGCGGCCGCCGCGCTCGCGGCGGCGGTCGTCGTGGTCGTCACCCGGCCTTCCGCGGCGCGCCCGCTGGCCGCCGGGCTGCTGGCCGCCGGGTTCGCCGCCGGGCTGGCGCTGGGCGCGTGGCTGACCCGGCGCCTGGGCCGCGGGCCCGCCCGGCACCGCTCGGCCGCCGAGCGGCTCAACGACGGCGCGTTCGCGGTCGTGCTGCTGGCCGGCTGGCTGCTCGCGCTCGCCCAGCTCGGAGCCTGGGCAGGCCTGCTCACCGGGTTGGCGGCGGGGGTCCTGGCCGCGTTCGCGGTCCGCGCCGCGCGCCGTCCGCGGTGACCGCCGCCGGCGTGGCGATCAGGGGTCGTGGTCGCGCCGCCCGGGCCGCTCAGTAGTAGTGGTGCGCGCTCCAGAACGCCCACGCATTCTCGAACGTGCCGTACCGGCTGAGGGTGTACTGCTTGAACGCGGCGTACTGCTTGCCGCAGTCGGTGGAGGCGTAGTCGTCGCCCATCAGGCGGATGCGGTTGTCCAGCAGGAGCTGGCCGAGCCCGAACGCGGTGGAGCTGGGGTTGTCGGCGTAGGGGTTGCCGCCGGACTCCTTCATGATGATCTGGCGCGCCGCGTCCGGGACCCCGGCGAGGGCGCACAGCCCGCCGCCGCCGCCTCCGACCACGCCGCCGGTGTCGCGCGGGATCGTGATGTTGCGCGTGCGCAGGACCTCGAGCGTCTTCAGCCAGTCGTTGGACAGCTTCTGCGCCTGCCCGAGCTTGGCGCGCAGCTGCGCCTCGAGCGTGGCGAGCTTGCGCTCGCTCCTGCTGAGCGCGTCGCTGGCCACCTCCGAGGCCCGCTCCAGCCCGTTCAGGTCGCGCAGGCGGTCGTGGTCGCGCTCGGCGAGGTACTGGGAGGTGACCAGCTTCTCCAGCAGGTCGTTGGCGTCGCTGGTGCTGACGATCGAGGCGACGCTGGTGGGCGAGCCGGTCATGAAGTGCTCGCGGGCGGTCGCGCCCCAGATCTGCCGCAGCGCCTGGCGCTGGTCGGCGAGCCTGATGCGCAGCCGCTTGTACTCCCGGATCTGCGCGGTGAGGAACCGGCGGTCACGGACGACCTCGTTGAGGGCCCGCTCGCTCTGGAACAGGCGCTTCTTGGCGGCCTCGGCACAGCGTGTCGCCTCCTGCCGGCTGGCCTTCTTGACCGCGTTCGGGCCGCAGCCGCGCGGGGCGGCGGCCGCCTCCAGGGGCGTCGCCGGGTCGCCGGGGGCCGAGCGCGCGGAGCGGGCGCCCGCGAGGGTCGTCGCCACGACGACGACCAGGATGACGGCGCCTGCGGCTGGAGGGGGGGCGGAGCGCAAGCGTCTCCGAAGCTGTCGCACGTTCGCCAGGACTCCGCGTCGAAGTCGACGTCCATGGGTGGGGGAAGGGGGACCGGACCACCGCGGGGACTCTACCGAACCACCACGCAAGAAGGGAAACCGGACGGCCGCAGCGGCGCGCACGCGGCCGGCGCGTGGTTGCCCGGTTCGGCGGCGCGCGCCGGGCGAGGCATCATGACCGGTGGGCAGGCCCGCCGGCGACCAGGAGGTGACCAGGGGATGACCGCCGTCACCGCGCGGCTCACCTGGGGGCAGGTGCGCGCGTGGCGCCTGGCCCGCCAGCAGCTGGTCGAGCGCGTGCCGGCCGGGCGCATGCTCGCCGTCGCCGGCGAGGTCTGCGGGCTCCACGCGCAGGTGCCGTCCTCGGCCGAGCTGCAGGTGTGGGCGAGGGTCGACGGGGTGGGACCGCAGGACGTCCGCGACGCGCTGTGGGAGCGCCGCAGCCTCGTACGCACCTGGTGCATGCGCGGCACGCTGCACCTGCTCACCGCCGAGGACCTGCCCGGCTACGTCGCGGCGCTGCGCACCCACGACCGCTGGTGGAAGGGCGCGTGGCTGCGGATGATCGGGTTCAGCGCCGAGGAGCTGCGCGCGATCCTCGACGCGATCGCCGACAGCCTCGGCGAGGAGCCGTTGACCAGGGAGGAGCTGGCCGAGCGGGTGGCCGGCCAGGTGGGGCCGCGCGCCCGGGAGCGGATGCTGTCGGGCTGGGGCGAGCTGCTCAAGCCGGCCGCGTTCGAGGGGTCGCTGATCTGCGGGCCGCCCCGGGGCCAGAGCGTGACGTTCGTGCGGCCCGACCGCTGGCTCGGGGGGTGGCGGGAGCCCACCGCCGACGCCGCCTGGCGGGCGGTCGTGCGACGCTACCTGCGCGCCTACGGGCCGGCGACGCGGGAGGAGCTGGCGCGCTGGTGGGGCATGCAGCCCGCCCCCGCCGGGCGCGTGCTCGCCGCGCAGGGGGACGAGCTCGCCCAGGTGGACGTCGAGGGCCGGCGCGCGTGGGCGCTGGCCGAGGACGTCCCCGGGATGCGCGTGGCGGACCTGCGGGCGCCGGCCCGCCTGCTGCCCGGCTTCGACGTGTACGTCGCCGGGACCCGGCCGCGCGGGTCGCTGGTGGACCCGGGCGTCGAGGCGCGGGTGTTCCGAGCGGCCGGCTGGGTCTCGCCGGTGGTGCTGGTGGACGGGACGGTCGCCGGGGTGTGGCGCCACGAGCGGGCCGGCGGCCGCGTCGAGGTCACGGTCGAGCTGTTCCGCGAGCTGGAGCCCCGGCGGCTGGAGGAGATCGGCCGGGAGGCCGACCGGCTCGGGAGCTTCCTCGGCGCCCCGGCCACCGTCGCCGCCGGCCCGTCCTCCGGCGGCTGACCGGCGACGGGCGCCAGCGTCCGCAGGCGCGCACGCGGGGCGCCCACCCCGACCTTCCGGGCGCCCGGCGGCCTCAGCGCCCGGGTTCCGGCGGGCGCCCGGGTTCCGGCGGCGGCCCCGGAGCGCCCCGCGCCAGCATCGCGACGAGCTGCGCACGCGACCGGACACCGAGCTTGCGGTAGATCTGGCGCAGGTGGAACTCGACCGTCTTGGGCGCCAGGAACAGCTCGGCGGCGACCTCGCGGTTGGACGCCCCCCGGGCGACCACCGCGGCGACGCGCTGCTCCTGCGGGGTGAGCGAGTCGTCGGCCCGTGCCGCCCGGCGGCGCGCGCCCGCGGCCCGCAGCTCGTTGCGCGCCTGCGCCGCCCACGGGACCGCGCCCAGCCGCTCGAACCCCGCCAGCGCCTCGCGCAGCCGGTCGCGCGCCTCCGCGCGCCGGCGGGCGCGGTGCAGCCTGCGCCCGTACGCCAGCAGGGTGCGGGCCCGCTCGAACGGCAGCGGGCGGCGGTCGTCGAGCGCGAGCGCCTCGGCGAACGCCGCGTCGTAGTCCTCGTCGACCATGCCGCGGCAGCGCGCCAGCACGGCGTTCGCCCAGGGCGTGCCCGCTGCCGCCGCCTGGCGCTGGAGGGTGGCCCGCACGCGGGCGGCGTCCTGCGGCCGTCCGGCCCGGACGTAGGCCTCGACGAGATCGGGCGCCCACGGCACGAGGGTGGGCTCCTCCAGCCCCTGCTCGGCGACGAGCCGCTCGACGGCCTCCAGCTCCGCGATGGCCGCCTCGACGCGCTCGAGCCCGAGCTGGAGGAACCCGAGCACCCCGAGCACGAAGGTCTGGCCGCTGCCGACGCCCGTGGACCGGACCACCTCGAGCAGCCTGCGGGCCACGGGGACCACCTCCTGCTCGCGGCCGCGGGCGGCGTCCAGGCGGGTGCGGATCACCGTCGTGTGCGCCCACCAGTTGAGCTGCCCGCTCTCCTCCGCGGCCCGCAGCGCCTCCTCGCACAGCGTCACGGTGGCGGCCCAGTCGCCCTGGCGGTAGGCGGCGTCCGCCGCCACGTTCAGCGGTGCGGGCAGGACCCCGATCGCCCCGGCCTCCCGGGCGCGCCCGGCGATGGCCAGGCTGTCGGCGCGGGCGCGCTCGAACTCGCCGGTCGGCACGCGCGCGTTCAGGGCGATCAGCACCGACTGGGCGGCGGGGGACAGCGGGTCGACCGTGGCCGCCAGGCCCTCCAGCTCCTGCAGGCAGCCCAGGGCGCGGCCGACCTGGCCGCGGAGGACCAGCGCCCAGCTCAGCACGGCCAGCACCAGCGCGCGCTGCGGCGGCGCCCCGCCGCCGCCGAGCAGCGCGGCCGCCCGCTCGGCGATCGCCAGCGTGCGGTGGCAGTCGCCGGTGGCCGCGCACGCCATCGCGGCGTCGGCGAGCATCGCCGCGGCGCGCTCGGCGTCGTCCCCGGCGACGCGCTCCGCCTCGGCCTGGAGCAGCGGCACGGCCGCCACCGCGCCCCCGGTCCAGGTCATGGTGACCCCGCGCAGGTGCTCGGCGCGGGCGCGCAGGCGGGCGTCGGTGGTCGCGGCCGACACCTCGCCGAGCAGCGCGAGCACCCGCTCGGGCAGGCCGGCCGCGGAGGCCGTCTCCCCGGCGGCGACCAGCCGGCGCGCGGCCGCGCCGGCGTCGGGCGACAGCCGCGCCGACCGCTCCAGCGCGACCGTGGCCGACGCGAACCCGCGACGGGCCGCGGCGGCGCCGGCGGCCCGCTCCAGCTCGGCGGCGACCTGCTCGTCCGGGCCGATGGCGGCGGCCGCCAGGTGCCACGCCCGCCGCTCGCCGCGGAGCACGCCCGCGAGCGCGCGGTGCGCGCCGCGGCGCTCGTCGGCGCCGGCCCCCCGGTCGACCGAGCCGCGGATCAGCGGATGCCCGAACGCCAGGCGCCCGTCCGCCAGCCGCACCAGCCCGCCCGCCTCGGCGTGGGCCAGCAGGGCGACGTCCACCCCGGCCGCGCTGCACGCCGCCGCGATCGTGGCCAGGTCGTCGCCCTGGTGGACCGCGGCGACCAGCAGGGCGCGCCGGGCCGGCGCCGGCAGCTCGCCGATCCGGCGGGCGAACGCGGCGTGCAGGCGCTCCCCCGGCGCCAGCGGCAGGTCGAGCGGCGCGCGGCCCGTCCGCTGCTCGGGCCGCAGCGTCGCGGGCAGCTCCAGCAGCGCCAGCGGGTTGCCCGCAGCGGCGGCCGCCAGGGCGCCGGCGACCGGCGCGGCCAGGTCGGGGGCCGCCCGCGCCAGCATCGCCAGCGAGTCCTCGGCGCCGAGCCGGTCCAGCCGCAGGCCGGGCAGGCCGGCGTCCCCGGGGCCGCCCGCGTCGCGGGCGGCCAGCGCGAACGCCACCGGGCCACCGGACCGGCGGGCCGCGTACAGGACGCACTCGCGCGACGGCGCGTCCACCCACTGCAGGTCGTCGACCACGGCGAGCACCGGTCGCCGCCGGCCGCACGCCCGCAGCAACCCGAGCGTCGCGACGCACACGGCCAGCCGGTCACCGGGCTGCGGCGGCCCGGTCGCGACCGCGGCGGCCAGCGCCGCCGCCTGCGGGGCCGGGAGCGCCCCGAGGTCGCCGGCCACGGGGCCCAGCAGGTCCGACAGCGCCGCGAAGGCGATCTCCGCCTCGGTCTGGACGCCGCCGGCCCGCAGCACGCAGAGGTCCTCGCCGCAGCGGTCGACGAGCGCGTCCAGCAGCGTCGTCTTGCCGATCCCGGCCTCGCCGCGCAGGACGAGCGCACGGCCGTGCCCGGCCCGCAGCTCCGCGACGAGGCGTTCGAGCTGGCCGAGCTCAGGGACCCGACCGACGATCACGGACGAAGTCTACGAAACCGCCGGATCGCCGTCGCCCCTCGAGATCCAGGGGTTCCCCGCTGCGCGGCGCCCGGCGCCGGTCAGTGGCCCTCGCCGGCCGGTGCGGGGTCGAGACAGGCGCCCGGCAGCTCGAACCAGCGCAGCCGCTCGAACCGGTCCGGTGCGGCCGCGGGCCGCCCGCCGCCGGCGGGTCGCGGCCGCGGGCGCGAAGCCGCGGCGAGGATCGCCCGCGCCCGGTCGAGGTAGCCGGCGAGCACAGCCTCCAGCTCGCCCTCCGGCAGGGTGCCCGGGCCGCCGGGGACGGCGCCGGAGTGGCGCAGGCGACCGTCGGCGCCGTAGGACACCGCGCGCAGGCCGGCCCGGGGGGCCGGCGCGTCGCGGTGGCGCCACAGCCCGGAGCGCGGGTCGAACCGGTAGGCGTCCAGCAGCCTCGCCCCCTGGGCGGCCACCAGGTGGACCGCCTCCACGATGAACCGGAACTCCGGCTCGGACAGGTAGAAGGCGAAGCTCAGGCGGGTCCAGCCCGGCTTGATCCCGAGCCGGCCGCCGACGGCCTCGCGCGCGAGCGCGCGGGCGCGGTCGCGGCCGATGCCGAGCAGCCGGTGGCCGTAGGGGCCGGCGCAGGAGCAGCCGCCGCGGCACGGGATGCCGAACAGGTCGTTGAGCAGCGCCACCACGAAGTTGTGGTGGAGCCGGCCTCCGCCGGGGGTGCGCACCACGAACGACACGATCGGCAGGCGGTCGCCGTCGAGGTCGCCGAGCAGCTCGATCGCCGGGTCGGCCCGCCAGGACGCGATCGCGCGCCGGACGAACCGCGCCTCCCGGTCGAGGATCACCGGGGCGCCGACGGCCTGCTTGAGCTGGAAGACCAGCCCGGCGCGGATCGACTCGACGATCGCCGGCGTGCCGCCCTCTTCCCGCTGCGACGGGTCGTCCAGGTAGTGCTGGCCGTCGCCGTGGACGTAGGTGACGGTACCGCCGCCGGGCACGGTCGGCACCCGGTTGCGCACCAGCGCGCGCCGGATCACCAGGACCCCCGGGGTCCCCGGGCCACCGACGAGCTTGTGCGGGGACAGGAAGACCGCGTCCTTGTAGGCCAGCGGATCACCGCCGCCGCCCATGGCGATGTCGACGTGGCCGGCGGCGGTGGCGTAGTCCCAGCAGGCGAGGGCGCCGTGCCGGTGCAGCAGCGCCGAGACGGCGTCGACGTCGGTGATCGCGCCGGTGACGTTGGAGGCGGCGGAGAACGACCCGATCCGCAGCGGCCGCCCGGCGTGGCGGACCAGCTCCCGCTCCAGCTGGGCGAGGTCGACCCGGCCGTCGGCGTCCTGCCCGATCGGCACGACGTCGGCGACGGGACTCGCGCCAGGGCAGCTCGTTGGAGTGGTGCTCGAACGGCCCGATGAGCACCACCGGCCGCGCCGACCGCGGGACCTCGGCGGCGCGCCAGGGCGGCCCGCCGGGGTCGCAGGGGACCTGCAGGCCCAGGATGCGCCCCAGCTTGTCGATGGCGCCGGTGGAGCCCGAGCCGGTGAAGATGACGGCGTGCTCGTCGCCGCCCCCGACCGCCTCGCGGACCAGCGCCCGGGCCTCCTCGCGCAGGCGGGTGGTGCGCATGCCCGTCCCCGACGACTCGGTGTGCGTGTTGGCGTACCACGGCAGGACCTCGTCGCGGACGAAGTCCTCGACGAAGGTCAGCGCCCGCCCCGAGGCGGTGTGGTCGGCGTAGGTGATCCGGCGCGGCCCGTAGGGGCCGGGCAGCTCGCGCCCGTCGCCGACGACCGACTCCCGGATCCGCCGCACCAGCGGGCCGGCCGCCGCGTGCCCGGCACGGGCCCCGGTGTCCCCGGGCAGCCCGGGCCGGGCCTGGCCGCTGCCGGTCATCGTCCCCGCCTCCACCGTCCACCCACGGGCCGTCTCCCGGGGCCAGTCTCGACGACGCGGCGGGCGGGGCGCACCGGCGAATGCCCGGGGATCTAAGCGGACGTCCAGCCCAGGAGTCGACGGCTACAGCGGTCGGGCCGTCGCCGGCAGGTCATCGGCTCCCCAGCCGTCTCGGCCCTCACCAGGGCTCGCGAACTGGAGCACCAGCTACCCACGCGCTGACCTGGGTGCCGAGGCACGCCGGTCCGCCTCGGGCACCGGTGCGAGCCCGGCGCGCAGCCGCGCGTGCGTCTCGGGTCCGGCGTTCCAGGTGGGGAGGGCGCGGCGCAGGGCGGGGGGTCCGCTCAGGCGGATCCCGCCCGACCGCAGCGCGGCAGGCCATTCGACCAGGCCCAGGTGCCAGCGCGCGAACACCAGCGGGTCGTCGACCGTGACCACGAGGTCGTCGCCGAAGCCGGGGTCGATGCGGCAGAGCTCGATGTCGCGCCGCTCGACGAGCTGCCAGACCCGAACCCGCCGGCCGCCCCGGGTGAAGTCGAAGCGGACCACGACCCGCCGCTCGGGCAGCAGGTCGCGCCGCAGGAAGGTCCGGCCCCAGGACCACAGGACGGCGTCGGGGTCGGCGTGCTCGGAGGTGACCTCCGTCCAGCGCTCGGCCCAGCCGGCGATCGCGTCCAGGACCTTGGACAGGTCACGTCCTGAGGGCGTGGGCTCGTACAGCGACCCGTGACCGTCGGGCTTGGGACGGATCCGGAGCACCCCGGCGCGCTCCAGCTCCCGCAGCCGACGGGTCAGCAGCGCCCGTGACAGCCCCGGAGCGCCCGCCGCGATCTCGTTGAACGTGCAGCACCCCAGCAGCACGTTGCGCAGGATGATCGGCGTCCAGCGCTCGGCGAGGATCTCCGAGCCGCGCGCGATGGGGCAGAACTGGCCGTAGGTGCGCATACGGCCAGTCTGGCTGCTCGCGAACGGGCCGACCAGTTCCAATCGTGAACCCGAGCACGTCGGAGCGGTTCCGGGCGGTTCACGAGTTGTCCTAGGCTGCTCTCCGGGCATCCCCGACGATCGGCGCGAAGGCCGACGCGTCGTCCGAGGAGAGGATCGGCATGAGCAGCCAGCGCAGCGTGGAGGACGGCGGCCGCCGGGCGGCAGCCGACGAGGCCAGGCAAGGCCTGCTGGCGGGGGAACCGGTCACGCAGCGGCAGCTGGAGCTGGCCGGGGTGTCCACCGCCGTGCTCGAGGGCGGCGACGGCCCGCCGGTCGTCCTGCTGCACGGCCAGGGCGGCTGGGCGGGCATGTGGCTGCCGCTGCTCGGGAGCCTGGTGGCGACCCACCACGCCGTCGCGCCCGACCTGCCGGGCCTGGGCGCCTCGCGGACGCCCGACGGCCCGCCGGATCCCGACCGCGTGCTCGCCTGGCTCGGCGAGCTGGTCGAGCGGACCTGCGCGGCGCCGCCCGCGCTGGTCGGGGCCTCGCTCGGCGGCTCCATCGCCGCCCGGTTCGCGGTCGCCCACCCCGACCGGCTGTCGCGGCTGGTGCTGGTGGACTCGGGCAGCCTCGCCCCCTTCCGGCCCGCGCCGGGCGTGGTGATCGCCCTGATCCGCTTCATCACCCGGCCGAACGAGCGGACCCACGCCCGGTTCCTGCGGCAGGTCGCGGAGGATCCGGGCGGGCTGCAGCGGCGGATGGGCGCACGCTGGGAGCCGTTCAGGGCCTACCATCTGGAGCTCGCCCGCACACCGAGCGTACGGGCGGCCAACCGCCGGATGCTGTGGAAGCTCGGCAACCGGCAGATCCCGCCGGAGGACCTCGGGCGGATCACGGTCCCGACGACGCTCGTCTGGGGCCGTCACGACCGGGTGATGCGGCTCGCGGTCGCACAGGCGGCGAGCGCCCGCTTCGGCTGGCCCCTGCACGTGATCGAGGACGCCGGGCACTTCTCGCCGGCGGACCAGCCGGCGGCGTTCCTGGCGGCGCTGCGAGCCGCGCTCGGCGACCGCCCGGACGGCGACCGCTGAGGAGGAGGTGGCGATGAGCGGCGAACGCCGGGCGATCGTGGACTGCGTGGTGGTGGGCGGCGGGCCGGCCGGGCTCGCCGCCAGCGCCGCGCTCACCGACCGGGGAGTCGAGCATCTGGTCCTGGAACGCGGCCGGGCGGGGGAGAGCTGGCGGACCCAGCGGTGGGACTCCTTCCGGTTGAACACCCCGGGCTGGATGAACCCGCTGCTCGGCGAGCAGGCGCGCGACGACTTCCTGTCCGGCGTGGACGTCGTCCGCCGGCTCGAGGCGCTCACCGGCGACCGCCCCGTGCGCCTCGGGGTCCGGGTCGAGCGGCTGGCGCCCGCCGCCGGCGGGTACCTGCTGCGGGCCGGCGACGGCGACCTGCGTGCCCGCACGGTCGTCGTGGCCACCGGCGACCAGAACGTGCCCAGGGTCCCCGCGCTGGCCCGGACGCTCCCCGGCAGGGTCGCGCAGTTCCACGCCGCGACCTACCGCGGCCCCGGGGCGCTGCCCGCGGGCGCCGTGCTCGTGGTGGGCAGCGCCCAGTCCGGCTGCCAGATCGCCGAGGACCTGCTGTCCGCCGGCCGGCGGGTGGTCCTGGCGACCAGCGCCGCCGGCCGCCTGCCCTGGTGGCACCGGGGCCGCCCCAGCCTCGAATGGCTGGTCGCAGGCGGGTTCTTCGACCAGCGCCCGCAGGACCTGCCCGACCCCTCGGCGATGCGCGCCGCCCAGCCGATCGTCGCGCCCGGCGGTCGCAGCCTCAGCCTGCAGGCGCTGGCCCGGGCCGGCGCCACCCTGGTCGGGCGCCCGGTCGCGGTGGCCGGCGAGCGGATCACCTTCGACGACAGCGTCCGGGCCAACGTCGCCGCCGGCGACGCGTTCGCCGCGCGGGTGCGCGCGATGGCCGACGAGATCATCCGCCGGCGCGGCCTGGACGCCCCACCCGCCGCGCCCGACGACACCGACGCGCCCGTCGACCTGGACCCCCCCGAGGCGCTGGACCTGCACACCCAGGAGATCGGCGGCGTGGTGTGGTGCACCGGCTTCGCCGGCGACTTCACCTGGCTCGACCCCGCCCTGCTCGACGCCGGCGGTCGGCCCCGGCACGAGGACGCCGCCGGGGTCGCACCGGGCCTCTGGTACGCCGGGCTGCGCTGGCTCACCCGCCGCGGCTCGAGCATCCTGCACGGCTTCCCCGGCGACGCCGCCACCGCCGCCGACGCCGTCAAGGCCCACCTGGACGACCGCTCCCACTGATCGTCCCCGGGCAGGCCGCCGGAGCTCAGGTCCCCGGCAGCGCCTCCTGGGTGGCGACCGCCGCCTCGGGGTCCTGGCCGCGGACCAGGGCGGTCAACTGCCGCGCGTTGACCACCGCGTAGTCCCGATAGCAGTTGTTCATGAGCACGTGCACCTGGTCCGCCCGGTCGGCGAGCTGCTCGATGCGCGGCACCCACTCACGCAGCTCGTCGACGCTGTACCGGTAGCGGAAGCGCTCGGTCACCGTCTTCTGCTTCCACGCCTCCGGGTCGCGGCCGTGGAACCGCACCACTGCCAGCCTGGCGTCGGTCACCTCCGCCAACGGCGGGATCGACGAGCGGAAACCCTGCGGCATGTCCAGGCACACCAGCGGCAGCTCGTGCTCGCGCAGGAAGGCCAGGGTCCTGCGCCGGTCCTCCTCGGTGGCGAGCCAGGCCCCGTTGCGGAACTCCACGCACACCTGGTAACCGGCCAGCTGCTCGCGCGCTCGGATCAGGTACTCCCTGTTCGCCCGACCGGGAGTCACCCATTCGGGAAACTGCAGCAGGACCGCGCCGAGCTTGCCGGCGGAGTCGAGCGGGAGGAGCGCCGCGGCGAAGCGGCGCCAGATCTCCTCGACGGCGTCGGGCTCCAGGTGGCTGGCGTACACGCGCTGCTTGCCCTGGTGCTCGGGGAGGATCGCGTCGCGCAGGTCCTTGGGGATCGTCTGCGCCATGGTCGGATGTTGGGTGAGCAGGCTGTACGCCTTGACGTTGAAGGTGAAGTCCGGCGGGGTCCGCTCGACCCACAGCCCCGCCTGCTCCTCGCGTGGCGGGGCGTAGTAGGTGGCGTCGACCTCGACGATCGGGAACTGGGAGGCGTAGAAGCGCAGCCGGTCCTCGGCGCTGCTGGCGCCGGACGGGTAGAAGGTCCCCGCCTTGATCAGGCTCGGGTCGGTCCAGCCGCAGGTGCCGAAGCGGACGGTGTCGAGGTCGGCCATGCCCGACAGTGTGCGGCAGGCCCGCACCGTGCTGCACAGACGGTGCTGCTTTCCGGGTTGGCGATGATGCGACGGCCAGGGATGTCAAGATTCGGCTGATGCTGAACACGGCGTGTCCGGGTGATGCTTGAACAGATCGGATCGCTGCGGGAGGAGGCCCGCGTGCTGCTCCTGGAGCCGCGTGAGACGGTCAACACCGGTACGCCGATGTGGCCGGGACGGTGGGCGTGCGGCTCGACTAGAGCCGCGGCACCCGTTCGGCCGACATGATGTTCCCTGCTCAGGAGCGCGAGTTCCGCCGCCTCGACGGGTCGCCCCTGCCGGCGCAGGAGCAGCGCCAGCCGGGCGGCGGCTTGGGGGATCTGGTCGCGTTCTTCGAACTCACGCGCGAACGCCAGCCGCTTGAAACGAGCCGCGTCCACCGCATCCGGCTCGACGGCCAGGCGATAGCCGCTCTGGACCGTCTGCAGCAGCGCCGGCGGCTCGCCCTTGCGACGGCCCGGCTCCAGCTCCTTGCGCAGCCTGGACACAAGCACTTGGACCACCGTGCGAGCGGTGGCCGGAGGACGCTCGCCCCAGAGCTCGTCGATGAGCCGCTCGGCGCGGAGACCGCCTCACCCGCCCGTCGGTGTCGACCTCGACGACGGAACTGGGAGACGGAGAAGGCAGCCGGTCCTCGGCCTGCCCTCAGCTCTTGACCTGGAGGATGCCGAGGGCGTTCCTGCCCGGGTCGACGATCCAGGCGGCCCAGGCGAAGCCGATGTCGGCGATGCCGTCCTCGGTCTTCAGGCCCGGCAGGTCGTAGTCCTGGACCTGGACGCCGCGCGAGCGCAGCTCGGCGACCTCGGCCCGGATGTCGGGGACGTCCCAGGACACCTGCGTCTGCTCGTCCGCGGTCCCGGTGGTGCTCTTGGTGACGTCCAGCTTGGTGCCGTTGCCGCAGCGGAACGTGATGGCGGCCTCGTTCTCGTTCAGGATCTCCAGGCCGAGGCGGTCGTGGTAGAACTCCCGCGTCACGGCGAGGTCCTTGGCGAGCAGCACCGGGGAGATCGGGTGGTCTCCGAGCATGGCATCCTCCGTCTCGACGTGGAGCAGCCCCACCAGGGTAGAGCCTCGGGCGGGCGTCCACCCGCCGCCGCGGCCGGTTCGGGGCGCCCACCGAGCCGTGGGCGTCCCGGCCCGGGCGGGCCGTCGCCGTCCGGGGAGTCGTGCCCGGTCGGACGCCGGCTGCTACCGTCGGGTGATGGCTCGACGCTGCCCTCGATGTGACCTGGAGGTTCCCGCCGGCAAGTCGGTCTGCCTGCGCTGCGAGCAGCCGATCGACCGGCCGGCGGGCACGCGCCACAACCCCGCGGGGCTGGCGGTGCCGAGCCCGATCCAGGGCCACGCGACGGTGCTGGTGGGCGTGGCGGTGGCGCTGCTGGTGCTCGGGGTGCTCGCCTTCAACGCGTTCGGGGGCGTGGGGCCGTTCGCCGCGCGGGTGGTCGACGAGGCCAGCCGCCCGGACCGGTCGGGCATCACCGTCCAGCTCGAGGTGACCAACAAGGGCAGCCACGCGGGCCGGGCGCGCTGCCGGGTGACCGGCCGCAGCGTCGACGGGGAGCTGGAGACGGCGCCGGAGCTGGTCACCGACCCCATCCCCCCGGGGCGGTCAGTCCAGGTCCGGCTCGTGGTCGACCGGGCGACCCGCGCCAACCCGCTGGACGTCTCCTGCAGCTGAGCCCGCGGGAGGCGCCGATGCGTCCCCGTCGGCGGCGGTGTCGTGGACGACGAGCTGGCCGTTGCGGTCCACGCCCAGCAGCCGGCGCCCGGCGAGCAGGTCGAGCAGCTCGGCGCCGACCAGCTCGCGACGCCATCCCTGCAGCGTGCGGACGTCGGGCTCGGGGTCGCGGCGGCGCACCGAGGTGATCACCTGCTCCAGGTCGTTGCGGGAGGCGACCAGCTCGTAGGCGAGCCCGGCGGTGGCCGCACGCGAGCGGATCAGCGCCTCGGCGAGCGCGATCAGCGGGATGTCGCCGGGCCGTAGGTCCAGCCGGTCGTGCTCGCGCGGTGCGGGCGGCCGCGCGCGCAGGCCCTGCTGGACGACGGTGAGCAGGTCGCCGCCACGGCGGCGCAGCGTGGACGGCTGGAGGCCGCGGATCCGCTCGAGCCCGGCGGTGTCGGCGGGCTGGCGGCGGGCGATCTCCAGGAGCGTCTGGTCGGCCAGGACCGAGCCGAGCGGCCGGTCCTCCGCGGCGGCGGTGCGCTCGCGCCAGGCCGCCAGCGCCTGGGCGACGGCCCGGGCGCGGCCGCTGAGCTGGTGGACGCGCGGCAGCCGCTCCCAGGCGCTGTCCGGGTCGCGCTCGTCGCTGGCCTGCTCGACGCGGCCGCACTCCTGGGCGACCCACTCCAGCCGGCCGGCGGAGCGCAGCCGCCGCTGCAGCGCCTCGGCGAGGTCGAGCAGGTGCGCCACGTCGTCGACGGCGTAGCCGACCTGCTCGCCGGTCAGCGGCCGCAGGTCCCAGCGGGTGAACCCGGCCGACTTGGACAGGTGGACGCCGAGGACGTCGGCGAGCAGCGTGCCGTAGCCGGTCTGCGCGCCGAAGCCGGCGAACCCGGCGGCGATCTGGGTGTCGAACAGGTTGCTGACCTGCGCCCCCCACACGCGCCGCAGGATGGCGACGTCCTGCCGGCCGGCGTGGATCACCACCTGGACCCCGGGGTCGGCGAGCAGCGCCACCAGCGGGGCCGGCGCGGGCTCGTCGCGGCTGGCGAGCGGGTCGATCAGCATCACCCGGGTGCCGCCGTCGGCGTCCGGGTCGGGAACGGCGACCTGCACCAGGCACAGCAGCGCGCGGTAGCGGCCCTCGGAGATGAACTCGGTGTCGATCCCCAGCATCCCCGCCGACCGGGCGAGCGCGACCAGCGCGTCCATGTCCGGGTGGGCGAGGTCGACCAAGGTCACTGCCCCCGCCTTCCGCCGCTCAGCGGATCTCCCAGGTGTCCCCGGAGCGCAGCAGCGCGCCGAGGTCGCCCAGGCCCTGCCTGGCCGAGGCCGCGGCGAGCTGGTCGGCCATCAGCTCGTCGTAGACCGGCCGGTCGACGTCGCGGAAGATGCCGATCGGGGTGGGGCTCACCGGCCCGTCGGCCAGGCGGCTGAGCATGAACGCCAGCGCGGGGTCGTCGGCGTGCTCGTCGTGGACCAGCAGGGCGTCCTCCCCGACGTCGGCCACGGCGACGGTCTCCAGGCGGCCCGAGGCGGTCACGCGGACCCCGCGCTCACGCTCGGCGCCGAACCGGACCGGCTCGCCGTGCTGCAGCCGGATCTGGTGGTCGTCGCGGCTGTCGGCATCCTTGAGCAGGTCGAACGCGCCGTCGTTGAAGATGTTGCAGTTCTGGTAGATCTCGACGAACGCGGTGCCGCGGTGGCTGCTGGCGCGGCGCAGGACGCCGGTGAGGTGCTGGCGGTCGGAGTCGATCGACCGGGCGACGAAGGTCGCCTCCGCGCCGAGCGCGAGGCTGACCGGGTTGTAGGGCTGGTCGAGCGAGCCCATCGGGGTCGACTTGGTGATCTTGCCGCGCTCGCTGGTCGGGGAGTACTGGCCCTTGGTGAGCCCGTAGATCTGGTTGTTGAACAGCAGGATCGTGAGGTTCACGTTGCGCCGCAGCGCGTGCAGCAGGTGGTTGCCGCCGATGGAGAGCCCGTCGCCGTCGCCGGTGACCACCCATACCGACAGGTCCGGCCGGGTCACGGCCAGCCCGGTCGCGATCGCCGGCGCGCGCCCGTGGATCGAGTGCAGCCCGTAGGTGTCCATGTAGTAGGGGAACCGCGACGAGCAGCCGATGCCCGACACGAACACGATGTTCTCGCGGGCGATGCCCAGCTCGGGCATGAACGCCTGGACCGCGGAGAGGATCGCGTAGTCCCCGCAGCCGGGGCACCAGCGGACCTCCTGGTCGCTCTTGAAGTCCTTGGCCTTGAGGGTGGTGGCGGCGGGCGGGCGCGGGGCGACCGCGGTCCCGACGCCGGGGCGTCCCGCCGCGCGGGTGGTGGCGTTGCCGTTGTTGCTGCTCATGACTTGACCGTCTCCAGGATGACGTGCTCCAGCTCCTCGGCCTTGAACGGCTTGCCGGTCACGCGGTTGTAGCCGGCGGCGTCGACGAGGTACTCCGCGCGGAGCAGGCGCCGCAGCTGACCGGTGTTCATCTCGGGGACGAGGACCTTGTCGTAGCGTCGCAGGGCGTCGCCGAGGTCGGCCGGGAAGGGGTTGAGGTGGCGCAGGTGCGCCTGCGCCACCGGCTCGCCGCGTCCGCGGACGCGGCGCACGGCGGCGCCGATGGGCCCGTAGGTGGAGCCCCACCCGAGCACCAGCGTCCGGGCGCCCGTCCCGTCGTCGTCGACCTCCAGCGGGCCGATGTCACGGGCGATGCCGGCGACCTTCGCGGCGCGCAGCCGGACCATCAGGTCGTGGTTCTCTGGGTCGTAGGAGATGTTGCCGGTGCCGTCGGCCTTCTCCAGGCCACCGATGCGGTGCTCCAGGCCGGGCGTGCCCGGGACCGCCCAGGGGCGGGCGAGGGTCTCCGGGTCGCGCAGGTACGGCCAGAACTCCCCGTCGTGGTTGGGCGCGGTCGCGAACGGCACCGAGATGTCGGGCAGCTCGGCGACGTCGGGCAGCCGCCACGGCTCGGAGCCGTTGGCGAGGTAGCCGTCGGACAGCAGGAACACCGGGGTGCGGTACTTGAGGGCGATGCGGGCCGCCTCGATCGCCGCCCAGAAGCAGTCGGCCGGGCTGCGGGGAGCCACGATCGGGACCGGCGCCTCGCCGTTGCGGCCGAACATCGCCTGGAGCAGGTCGGACTGCTCGGTCTTGGTCGGCAGGCCGGTCGAGGGGCCGCCGCGCTGGATGTCGCAGACGATCAGGGGCAGCTCCAGGGAGACCGCCAGCCCGATCGTCTCGGACTTGAGCGCGATCCCCGGCCCGGAGGTCGTGGTGATGCCCAGCGCGCCACCGAACGCGGCGCCGAGCGCCGCGCCGATCCCGGCGATCTCGTCCTCGGCCTGGAAGGTGCGCACGCCGAAGTGCTTGTGCCGGGACAGCTCGTGGAGGATGTCCGAGGCCGGCGTGATGGGGTAGGAGCCGAGGAACAGCGGCCGTCCCGACAGCCGGCCGGCGGCGATCAGCCCGTAGGCGAGCGCGAGGTTGCCGGACACGTTCCGGTAGGTGCCGGGCGGCAGCTTGGCGGGCTTGACCTCGTACCTGACCGCGAACGTCTCGGTGGTCTCGCCGAAGTGGTAGCCGGCCCGGAAGGCGGTGATGTTCGCGTCGGCGATCAGCGGGCGGCGGCCGAACTTCCTGCGCAGGAACGCGATCGTCTGCTCGGTCGGCCGGCCGTAGAGCCAGGACATCAGGCCGAGGGCGAACATGTTCTTGGCGCGCTCGGCGTCCTTCTTGGTGAGGTCCAGGTCGGCCAGCGCCCGGGTCGTCATCGACGTGAGCGCCACGGGGTGCAGCCGGTAGTCGGCGAGCGTCCCGTCGGTGAGCGGGTCGGTCGCGTACCCGGCCTTGTCGAGGTTGCGCCGGGTGAACGCGTCGGTGTTGACCACGATCGCGGCGCCGCGCGGCAGGTCGCGCAGGTTGGCCTTGAGCGCCGCGGGGTTCATCGCCACCAGCACGTCCGGTGCGTCGCCGGGGGTCAGGATGTCGTGGTCGGAGAAGTGGATCTGGAAGCCGGAGACGCCGGGGATGGACCCGGCGGGGGCGCGGATCTCCGCGGGGAAGTCGGGCAGCGTCGACAGGTCGTTGCCGAACGCCGCGGTCTCACTGGTGAACCGGTCGCCGGTGAGCTGCATGCCGTCCCCGGAGTCGCCCGCGAACCGGATGATCACGCGGTCGAGGGTCTGGACCGGTTTGGTCATGGTCGAGCTGTCTCCTCATGGGCTGCGACGGGGCCTGTTCGTCACCGCTGCGCCAGGTCAGGGGGTGGCGGCACCAGGTCGCCGCAACGCGGCAACCAGGTGCGATCCCAGGATATACCGCAGGTGGCCTGACCGGTTCGACCGGAGAAGGCAGCTCCGTGCCCGCGCTGGCCGTGGTGCTGGCCGACCGGGACGGCAGCACCAGCCCGGCCGGCCGGCTGGAGGACCGGCACCGGGCGCCCCGGGCGGGGCTCAGCGCAGGATCGCGGCGAGCTGCTCCTGCAGCCCCTGGGGGTGCAGCTCGCCGAGCTGCTGGGAGGCGACCGTGCCGTCGGGACGGACGAAGAAGGTCTGCGGGAGGTTGGCCACCCGCCAGGCCCCGGCGACCTGCCCGGCGGTGTCCAGGCCCATCGGCCAGCCGGCGCCGGTCTCCCGGGCGAGCTGGCGCGCGGCGGCGGGGGAGTCGCGGACCACCACCCCGACGACCGCCAGCCGCTCGCCCGAGTGCTCGGCCAGGGTGCGCCGCAGCAGCGGCAGCTCGCGCCTGCACGGCTCGCACCAGGAGGCCCAGAAGTTCACCACCACGGGCCGGCCGCGCAGCGCCGCGAGGTCGACCGCGCCCCCGTCCAGGCCCGCCAGCCGGATCGGGGCGGCGGGCGTCCCGGGCCGCAGCCGCTGGTAGCCGACCGGACCGGCGGGGGCGTCGAAGCGCACGCCGCCCCGCCCGCCGCCGGCCAGGGCCACGACCGCCAGCAGCAGCGCGAGCAGCACCAGGCTGCCGCCCACGCCGAGCGCGGGGACCAGCAGCCGCGGCCGGCCGCGGCGCGGGGGCCGGGGCCCCGGCCGGTCGGTGTCCACACGCGGCGAGGCGTCCATCCTGGCAGGCTACCAGCGCCGGCGGCCGTTCCCCGGCCCTACAGGTAGTCGCGGTGGTAGCGGACGCCGCCCGGGCCGACCTGGAGCACGGTCACGCCGGCCTGGTCGCTGACCCGGCGGTCGTGGCTGCGGAACGACAGCGCCCACTCGACGATCGCCACGTCGCCGTCCGCGCCCATCCGCTGCACGCTCCAGCGCAGGTCGCGGTGGCCCTTGAGGAAGTCGTTGAGGTAGGCGCGGATCGCGTCGCGCCCGAGGTGCGGGGGGTTGGCCGGCTCGTAGTACACCGCGTCCTCGGCGTACGCGGCCGCGGCCCAGTCCAGGTCGCCGGCCTCCAGCGCCTGGCGGAGCTGCTCGAAGTAGTTGGCCGGTCCCGGCGGACCCGGCGGGGCCTGTGGCTGCCCGGCCGCGAGCGGCCCGGCGCCGTCGCCGTGGCCGCCGTGGTCCGCGCCCTGCAGGGCCGCGCGCGCGTCGGCGCTGACGTTGCGGTACCAGATCGCGGTGGCCACCACCGCGCTCAGCACCCCCAGCGCGATGCCCCAGGGGCCGAGCAGCTTGTGGCGGTAGACGACCCCGCCGAGCAGCACGAGCACGGCCAGCGAGTACACGGCCGGCGCGATCGTCGGCCCCATCACGTGGATGTCGCCGTGCTCGTCGGCGGCGCCCCGGTCGGGGTGCGCCGAGCCGACCAGGCCGGTGTCGGGCTCGCCGCGGTGCCTGGGGCTGGCGGGGCTGGAGCGCAGCAGGACGAGGCCGAGGTAGATGCAGGCGACGAAGAACGCGCCGAGCAGCCCGACCCCGGCCAGCTCGGGGTTGTCGTGGTTCCAGGTGTAGTAGAGCGCCCCGGCGCAGAGCCCGAAGATGCCGAGGACGACGAACAGGCGGCCGGCGACGATCATTGGCCCAACAGGTAGATGGTCGAGAACAGCCCGATCCACACGACGTCGACGAAGTGCCAGTAGTAG
>DATFRI010000033.1:0-157374 GCA_035263405.1 Actinomycetes bacterium
CGTTCCCCGCACGTGATCCCGCCGCGACCCGGACCGTGGAGACTGGGCTGGCCCGATCCCCAGACCGAGACTCGCCGATGCCGACCCGCCGGACCCAGCCGGCCGTGCTCGTGGCGCTGCTCGCGGCCGCGCTGCTCGCCGGCTGCGACCGCCCCACGCCGACCGAGGTCATCCTCACCGCCGGGTACAGGACGGCCGCCGCCGGCAGCGCCAGGCTGGTCCTGGTCGACCTGATCACCACGCCGGGCAGCCCCGGGCCGGTCCGCCTCACCGGCGAGGGCGTCGTCGACTTCCGGCGCCGTGCCAGCACGATGTCGCTGGCCGGGGCCGACCCCAGGCGCTCCCTCCCCGACCGCCTGATCCTCGCCGGTGACGCCGAGTACCAGGGCTGGCGGGCCGGTGTGCCGGCAGGGAGGCTCCCCCCGGGCAAGCGCTGGATGCGGCTCGCCCTGGACAGCCGTGCCGGCGGCCCCATGAGCGGCCCCGCTCCCCTGACCACCACGCCGTTGCGGGCGCTCCAGCTGCTCGGCGGGATCACCGCGGGCGCCGAGGCGGTCGGGACGGAGCAGGTCCGCGGCGTCTCGACCACCCACTACCGGGGATCCCTCAACGTGGCCGCGGCCGTGCGGATCGCCGGGGCCCGCCGGGCGGACCTCAAGAGGATGGCCGACCGGCTCCTGGTCAGGACCCTGCCGGCGGACGTCTGGATCGACCGGGAGGGCCTGGTGCGCAGGATGCGCTACGGCCTCGCCACCAGGCCGCCCCACGGATCCAAGCCCACCCTCCTCAAGGTCAACCTGGAGCTGTACGACTTCGGCACGCCGGTCGATGCGATCCCGCCGCCGGCCGGGGTGGTCGTCGAGGCCACCTAGGCTCCCCGCCGCGCGTCCGGCGGCCCGCGCAGCCGGCCCGCTCCGCGGTCAGGGACCTGGCGAGCCGGCGGGGGCCAGGCCCTCGCCCTCGGACCGGAGCCGGAAGCGGCGGCCGCACCCGCAGGCGAGGTCGTCGGGCAGGCGGCGGCCGCAGGTGCAGGCCCAGCCGATCCGGCGCGCCGGGTTTCCCGCGACCAGGGCGTGCGCGGCCACGTCGCGGGTCACGACCGCGCCGGCGGCCACGAACCCGAAGGTCCCGACCTCCACCCCGCACACGATCGTGGCGTTGGCCCCGATGGTGGCGCCGCGGCGCACGAGCGTGCGGGACAGCTCCCCCGGGGCCTTGCGGAACCCGATCCGCGGGTTCGGGTCGTTGGTGAAGACCATGTTCGGCCCGAGGAAGACCTCGTCCTCGACCACGACGCCGTCCCAGACCAGCACCGCGTTCTTGACCGTGACGCGGTCGCCGAGGACCGCGCCCGACTCGATGAAGGCGTGGTCGCAGACGTTGCAGTCGGCGCCGACCCGCGCGCCGTCCAGGACGTGCGCGAACGCCCACACGCGGGTGCGCGGGCCGACCGCGGACGACTCGCAGAGCCCGCTGGGGTGGACGAACACCGAGGGATCCAGGTCCGGCGCGCCGACGCCGGCGGGCTCGGGGCTCACCGCGCCACCGCCCGGCGCAGCTCGGCCGCGACCCGCTCCTGCTGCTCGGGCGTGATCCCCGGGTACAGCGGCAGCGACAGGATCCGCTCGGCGGCGGCCTCGGCCACCGGGAAGTCGCCGCGCTCGTGGCCGAGGTGGGCGAACGCGCCCTGCAGGTGGACCGGGACCGGGTAGTGGATCCCTGCGCCGATGCCGGCGGCCTGCAGCTCGCCGAGCACCCGGTCGCGCTCGGGCACGCGCACCACGTACAGGTGCCAGACGTGCTCGTTGCCCGGCAGGGTCGCCGGAAGGGTCACCTGCTCCAGGTCCGCGAGCAGCCCGGCGTAGCGGTCGGCGGCGGCGCGCCGGGCCGCGTTCCAGGTGTGCAGCCGCCGCAGCTTGGCGCGCAGCACGACCGCCTGGAGGCTGTCCAGGCGCGAGTTGAAGCCCAGCTCGGGGTGCTGGTAGCGGATCTCGCTGCCGTGGTTCCGCAGTGCCCGCAGCCGCCGCGCCAGCTCGCCGTCGCCGGTCAGCACCGCCCCGCCGTCGCCGTACGCGCCGAGGTTCTTGCCCGGGTAGAAGCTGGTGGCCGCGGCCAGCCCGAACGAGCCGGCGGCGCGGCCGTCGCGGCGGGCGCCCTGGGACTGCGCGGCGTCCTCGATCATCACCAGCCCGGCGGCGTCGGCGAGCTGCGCCAGCTCCTGGACCGGCGCGACCTGCCCGTACAGGTGGACGGGGATGATCGCGCGGGTGCGCGGCCCGACGGCGTCCTTGACCCTGGTCGGGTCGATGAGGTCGTAGCGGGGGTCGCTGTCGACCAGGACCGGGCGCCCGCCCGCCCGCACGACCGCCTCGGCGGTCGCGATGAAGGTGTTGGCCGGCAGGATCACCTCCTGGCCGGCGCCGACGCCGGCGGCCCGCAGTGCCAGCTCCAGCGCGTCGGTGCCGTTGGCGACGCCGACGGCCTGCCCGGTCCCGCAGAACGCGGCGAACTCGCGCTCGAACGCGGCGACCTCCTCGCCGAGCACGAAGGCGCCCGAGTCGTAGAGGGCGTCGAAGCCCGCGCGGACCTCGTCGGCGATCTCGCGGTGCTGCACGCTCAGGTCGACGAGCGGAATGCGGTTCACGGGCGCTCCCTTGGACGGCTCCGCGGCGGGACGCACCCGTCCCCCGCGCGGCTGGCTTGGCTAGCTGATCCCCGGCGGTACGTCGACGGAGCGTAGCCGACGGGCGGGCACGCCCGCCCGGACCTCGGCGGGCGGCACGTCGTCCAGGACCACCGCCCCCATGCCGACCAGCGACCAGGCGCCGACCGTCCGGCGCTCGCGGACCAGCACGCCCGCCCCCACGTACGCGCCCTGGCCGACCCGGACCCCCCCGGCCAGCCGCACCCCCGCGGCCAGCGTGGCGTAGTCCTCCACGACGTCGTCGTGGGTCAGCACCACGCCCGGCATGACCGCGACGTGCGCCCCGATCGAGACGGCCGTGGTGGCGACCACCCCCGCCAGCAGGACGCTGCCGCCGCCCACGCGCACCGCCGGGGGCAGCACCGAGGTGGGGTGCACGACGGTGGCGAACCGCTCGGGCGCCAGGGCGAGCCGGCCGACGAGGAGCTTGCGGGAGAAGTAGTTGCCAGGATGCCCGGTGCAGACCACGACCTGCGCGTGCGGGAGCTGCCGCAGCTCGGTGAGCGGACCGAGCACCGGCAGCCCGTCCACGCGCGTGCCGCCCAGGCGCGGGTCGTCGTCGACGAAGCCGAGCAGCTCCCAGGTGGGCGCCCGCGCGTTGACCGCGCGCACGGCCTCGGCGGTCTCGCGCGCGAACCCGCCCGCGCCCACGAGCACCAGCTCGGGAGGAGGCCGGGTCGCCGCCGGCGACGTCGGCGGTCCCATGCTTCACCCCCCGGTCCGCAGGTTGTGCAGGTGCGGTGCCATGATCCCACGCCGCGGCCGCCGCGTTCGCCCGGGGACCGCGGGCGCCCGATGCCCGCCGTGCGGCCGCCGTGACACCATCGGCCCCGAGGCCGGCCGGGTCGAACGCGGCGGCCGGCGACCCAGGCGCGACCGCGGGAGGGACGTGGACGGCGACGGACGCGGCACGCTGGACGGCGCGGACGTCGCGCAGCGGCGGCTGCGCAACCAGCGGCTGTCCGGCGCGCCCTTCGAGCGGCCCGCTGAGGTCGTGGGCTGGCTGGGCGCGGTGCAGTCCCAGGACTACGGGCCGGCGAAATGGTCGGTCGGGCAGCGGATCGCCGGCGCCGCCGACGCCATGCTGGACCGGGCGCTCGCGGACGGGACCATCCTGCGGACCCACGTCCTGCGGCCCACCTGGCACTTCGTCCTGCCCGAGGACATCCGCTGGATGCTGGAGCTGACCGGGCCGCGCGTGCACGCGCAGAACGCCTACCACTACCGCCGGCTGGGGCTGGACGCCGCGACCCTCGAGGCGTGCGACGAGCTGCTCGCCGCCGCGCTGCGCGGCGGCAGGCAGCGCACCCGCAAGGACCTCGCCGCCGCGCTCGGCGACGCGGGCGTGGACGCCGGCGGCCTGCGCCTGGTCTACATCCTCATGCACGCCGAGCTGAACGGCGTCGTGTGCAGCGGCGCGCTGCGCGGCCGGCAGCATACCTACGCCCTGCTCGACGAGCGGGCGCCGCAGGCGCGGCGGCGCACCCGTGACGAGGCGCTGGCCGAGCTGACCCTGTGCTACTTCACCGGCCACGGGCCGGCCACCGCCAGGGACCTGCGGTGGTGGTCGAGCCTCACCGCGGCGGACGTCGCCGACGGTCTGGAGCTGGTCGGGCCCAGGCTGCGGCGCGAGGTCGCCGACGGCATGACGTACTGGTCCGCCGGGCCGGGGTCCGGGCCGGAGCCCGGGGCGAGGGAGCCGGCCGGGGCCGTGCACCTGCTCCAGGGCTTCGACGAGTACGTCGTCGGCTACCAGGAGAGCAGGTACGTGCTGGACCTGTCGGGTTCCGCCAGGGCGATCTCCGGGGAGCGGCCGGTGTTCAACCACGTGGTCGTCCTGGACGGTCAGGTGGCCGGCCACTGGAGGCGGACGCTGAAGTCGGGCGGGGTCGCCATCGAGGCCGCCCTGTACCGGCCGCCGGACGGCGACCGCCGCCGGGCGCTCCAGGCTGCCGCCGACCGTCACGGGGCGTTCCTGGGCCTGCCCGCGACGTTGGCGACCCGCACGCTGTGAGCTGTGCGGCGGGTCCGCGGCAGGCGGCGCCGCCCCGGTGAAAGGTGTCCGCGATGCCCTCTTTCGGGGGTGTCCACCCCTGGTCAGCAGGCATTGCGGACACCTTCGGTCAGACCTTGAAGGCGCGCTCCACGGCGGCGTAGGGGCTGCCCTTGATGCAGTTGAGGAACATCCGCTCGGCCGAGGGCGACCCCTCGGGGCGGATCCGCCCCGCGCGGATCGCCTCGTCCCAGGTGATGTGCTTCAGGTGCCAGCGCGCCAGCGTCTGGCTGTCGGTGCGGATGATGAGGTCCTCGGTGCGGCCGGGCTGGGTCGAGCACAGCTCGGCGTAGGGCCGCTTCAGCAGCATCCAGTAATGCTCCTTGGGCCGGTCTGCGAGGTCGATCCGGGCGATGAGTCCCTTGCTCGGCACCTTGTCAAGGTCGACCACCCGGCAGGTCGCCCACAGCACGTACGCGGCCTCGCAGTGGTGCTCCTCCAGCTCGAGCCAGCGCGCGCCCCAGAAGCCCATCGCGTCGATGATGGCCTTCATCTCCCTGCCCTTGTCGGTGGGCGCGTACGTGTGCCCACGGCCGCTCGGGAGGGGTTCCCTGACCAGGATCCCGTGCCGTTCCAGCAGTTCCAGGCGCTGGGCGAGCAGCGCCTTGCTGATCCCGGGGGCGCCGTCGCGCAGCTCGCTGAACGTCCGGCAGCCGATCAGCAGGTTCTTGAGGATGATGGGAGTCCAGCGCTCGGCGAACAGCTCCGACGTTCGAGCGACGGGACAGTACTGTCCGTAGGTCCTCACGGCAGCGAGTGTCTGCTCCTCCCACAGGTCGGGCAAGTTCATTATCTGGGATTGCCATCGTTCTCCGCCTGGCCAAGAGTTGGCGGGAACGCTCACGGCAAGGAGACCGACCATGACGCTCTCGCATTTCATCGAAGGATCGGCGGGTGACACCTTCGAGCTTGGGATCTTCAGGTTGCGGCTCCTCGCCGGAGCGGACCAGACAGACGGGGCCTTCTCGCTCGGGGAGTTCTCCGGCGGGCAGGGCGTCTGGACGGTCCCCCACGTCCACCAGAACACCGAGGAGTCCTTCTACGTCCTGGAGGGCAACTTCGTCTTCACGCTCGGGGAGGAGGAGGTCGAAGCCGGACCCGGCTCCTACATCCTCGTCCCGCGCGGCACCCGCCACCTCATCCGCTCGGAGGATCCGAGCGGACGGCTGCTGGCGCTGTGGAGCCCGGGCGGCCTGGAGGCGATGTTCGTCACGCTCAGCCAGCTCCCGAGCGACAGCCTCCGGGACCGCGAGGTCCGCAAGATGCTGTCGCGACGGTTCGACTCCATCCCCGTCTGACCGGTCCCTCCGGGGAGGCCGAACGGCAAGCAACGACCACCGGGCAGCGCGGGACCGCACGCGCGCCGGTGGTGCCGGCACATCCGGACCGGCTCCCGCGTACCGACCCCACTGCCAGGGGTACGCGGGGGCCGCATCCCCCACCGGCCGGCTCCCGCGTACCGACCCCCACCGCCAGGGGTACGCGGGGGCCGTGGCCGGCGGCGCACGATGAAAGGCGCCGCCCCGCGGGGCGGCGCCTTTCATCGTGCCAGGTGCTGCGAACCTCAGGTGTTCTGCGCGGACTCGCGGCTCAGCGCGCCGGCGAGTGCGCGGATCCCGTCGGCGGGGAACCGACGGTGCCCACCCAGCGTGCGGCGGTAGGGCAGCTTGCCCTCCTTCGCCCAGCGGCTCACCGTCTTCGGTGAGACGTGCAGCAGGTAGGCGACCTCAGAGGATCGCAGGTAGATCTCGTCGTCCTCGGCCTCAGCCACGACGCCTCCTTCAGGTCCCGGCAGGGGGGCAAGGGCGCACGCTCTCCCCTTGAATGCCGATCGGAGAACTTCTGGACAAGCGTAACCGACGCAGCGATCCGGCCCCTCTCGGCAATAGTACCGACAATCGGACAAAGTAGCGCAATGGAATCGTCTCGGTCCCCCCGAAGCACCCCTGCAGGCCCGCTACCTGCACGGGAAGACCGGACTCCCCGATCGGGTGGACACGCTGTGGAATACTTCAAGACGAACGACTTGATCGAGAAGCTACCGCCTGTGCACTCATCAGACGCTCACGGCCCCCTGTTGACGCGGCGCTCCATGCGCCGCGGGCCCCGCCACCTCACCCGGCTCGGCGCGCTGCGCCGCTGGCGCCACCGCCACCGGCACCGCCGCAAGCGGCGCCGCGGACCGGTCGACCTGGAGGACGCGCACATCGCCGCGCTCGCGGCCGTCCATGCGCGCGCCCGCCGGGCGACCCCGCGGCGGCCGCGCCACGGCTGGCGGCGGGCGACCCGCGCGCTCGGGATGCTGCTGCTGGCCGCCGGGAGCCTGATCGTCTACGTGCTCGCCTACCAGCTCATCACCGCCACGGTGTCGGCGGACATCGGCCCGCCGCCGCAGCAGGTCGAGCAGCCCGCCGGCGTCCCGCCCCAGGGACCGGGCGGGAGCGCGCCGGCCAGGGCCTCGGGTGGCACAGCGCGAGGTCCAACCCCGTCCTCGGGCAGCGCCGGACCCATCTGACCGGCGCCTTCCCGTGCCGGGCGCCGCCTCAGCAGGGCCGCGGGTCGAACGGCCGCAGGGCCGCGTCGGCGCCGGGCACGTCCCCCGCCCCCGGGCCGCCGGTGGAGGTCGACGGCAGGCTGCCGGAGGTCGACGGGCCGTCACCCGCGGGCGCGCCCGGCCCGGGGGCCGGCGCCGTTGCCGTGCGGCCCAGGAAGCGGTCGATCACCCCACGCAGCTTCGGCTGGTCGATCACCAGGCGCTGGCCGAGCGGCCGGGTCGGGACCGTGGCGGTGGTCAGCCGCGCGGGGTCGAACGAGCGGAAGCGGGCGGCCAGCCGGATCACGTCCCCCAGCCGCAGCCGGTCGTCCTTGGCGAGGTCGTCGGAGACCGCGCGCACGAACCGGTTGGCGCGCAGGGGGTTGGTCAGCCCGCGCTCCTTGGCGGTCCGCAGCACGCCGTACAGGAACGCCTGCTGGCGGCGGATCCTCCCGAGGTCGGACAGCGGGTCGGACCGCCAGGTGCCGCTCCCGGGGTCCAGGTACTGGTAGTGGCGGCTGCGGGCGAGCGCGAGCGCGGCCTCCCCCCTGATCCGCTGGCAGCCGGTGCGCTCCACGCGCAGCCCGCTGAGCGTGTCCCTGGCCTGGTAGGGGAACTCGACGTCGATCCCGCCCAGCTCGTCGATCACCGCCTTGAACCCGCTGAAGTCGATCAGGACGTAGTGGTTGACCGGGACACCCAGGGTCTCCTCGATCGTGCGCACCAGCCTGCTGGGTCCGTCCTCGAAGGCCGCGGCGATGATCTCCCGCCGCGACGTGCCCGCGATCGGGACCACCAGGTCGCGCGGGATCGACAGTTGCGTGATCCGCTGCCTGGTGGGCTCCACCCGCAGCACCATGATCACGTCGCTGCGCTGGCCGCCGGTGGCCGCGCTGCTGCCGTAGCGCCCGGCGTCCCGGGCCGGGAGGTCACGCGTGTCGCTGCCGACCACGAGCACGTTGAACGGCTGGCCGGGCTCGGCACGGTGCAGCCCCTCGACGTGCTCGGTCGCGATCGCGTCGAAGCGCGAGGTCGCGTACTGCCAGGCCAGCCCGGCGGCCACCAGCGCGAGCGCGAGGACCGACGCGAGGACGATCACCAGCGTGCGCCGGTGCGAACGGCGTGGCCGCGGCCCGCCACCGGGTGGGGCCGGCGGGCGGCGGGCGCCGGCGGTGTCGGCTGACCTGCCCATGGACCAAGGCAACCGTAGGGGATGTCCGGAGCGTTGGCCACCCGGCGTGACCTCGCACGTCGCCGGGCGCCCGCGGGCGCGCCGGGAGGCTGGCGGGGCGGACGGCCTCGGGTACCGTGGTGGCCGGCGGCGCCGGCGGTCCGGCGCGAGGAGGCGAGCGGGTATGACCACGCAGGCTGAGGAGCGGGCGGTCGTCGAGCGGGTCCGCAGGCAGCTGTTCATCGGCGGACGGTGGCGCGACGCGGGCGGCGGGGGGACGCTGCCGGTGGAGGACCCGTCCACGGGCGAGGTGCTCTGCGAGGTCGCCGACGCCGGTCCCGGCGACGCGCTGGCGGCGCTGGACGCCGCCGTCGAGGCGCAGGCGGCCTGGGCCGCGCACCCGCCGCGGGAGCGCGGGGAGATCCTGCGCCGGGCGTTCGAGCGGATCCTGGCCCAGGCCGACGAGCTTGCCCTGCTGATGACCCTGGAGATGGGCAAGCCGCTGGCCGAGTCCAGGGCCGAGATCGCCTATGCGGCGGAGTTCTTCCGCTGGTTCTCCGAGGAGGCCGTGCGCATCGACGGCCGCTACGGCGTCGCGCCCAACGGCGCCGGGCGCCTGCTGACCATGAAGCAGCCGGTCGGGCCGTGCGTGCTGATCACGCCGTGGAACTTCCCGATGGCGATGGGCACCCGCAAGATCGGCCCCGCGGTCGCGGCCGGCTGCACGATCGTGATCAAGCCGGCGAGCCTGACGCCGCTGTCCATGCTCGCGCTCGCCGGGATCCTGGAGGGGTGCGGGCTCCCGCCGGGCGTGCTCAACGTCCTCACGACCGCGAAGTCGGGCGCGACCATGGCCCCGCTGCTGGCCGACCCGCGCACCCGCAAGCTGTCGTTCACCGGCTCCACGGAGGTCGGCCGGACGCTCGTGGAGCAGTCGGCGCACCGGCTGCTGCGGGTGTCGATGGAGCTGGGCGGCAACGCGCCGTTCCTGGTCTTCGAGGACGCCGACCTGGACGCAGCGGTCGAGGGCGCGCTGGTCGCCAAGATGCGCAACATCGGCGAGGCCTGCACCGCGGCCAACCGCTTCCACGTCGCCGAGCCGCTCGCCGGCGAGTTCGCCCGCCGGCTCGGCGAGCGCATGGGCGCGCTCAGGCTCGGCCGCGGGACCGAGGAGGGTGTCCAGGTCGGCCCGCTGGTCGACGCCAACCAGCGGGACAAGGTCGGCGAGCTGGTCGGCGACGCGCTGGACCGGGGCGCACGCGCGCTGGTCGGCGCCGAGCCCGGCAACGGCCGCGGCTACTTCTACAAGCCGACCGTGCTGGAGGGGGTGACCCCGGACGCGCGCCTGCTCAGGGAGGAGATCTTCGGCCCGGTGGCGCCCGTCACCGCGTTCGACTCGGAACAGGCGGCGGTCGCGGCCGCCAACGACACCGAGTACGGGCTGGTCGCGTACGTGTTCACCCGCGACGTCAAGCGGGCCCTGCGGGTCTGCGAGGCGCTGGAGACCGGGATGGTCGGCCTCAACCAGGGGATGGTGTCCAACCCGGCGGCCCCGTTCGGCGGGGTGAAGCAGTCGGGGTTCGGCCGCGAGGGCGGCCCCGAGGGGATCGCCGAGTACCTCGAGGTCAAGTACGTGGCCGTGAACCTCTGAACAGCCGCGTGAGGCCCTTGGGGGGCGGCGGGGACGCCCGCTCCTCGGACAGGGATCCGATCCACTCCTCCAGGCGGGCGATACTGCCCTCCCGGTCGGTCACCGCCACCGTGGCCGGCAGCGGGGCGTGCTCGTCCGGGGTCCCCCCGGCCGCGTCCGCGGCGACCCGCTCGAACCGCGCGCCACCGCCGCCCGACCGTCGTGCCGGCGGCTCGGCGGGGCGCGGTGCCGGCCGGGCGGCCGGCTCCTCCAGCGGCACCGGCGTCACCGTGAACGTCGGCCGCGCCGCCGGCCGGGACGGCTCCGCGGCCACCCGCTCGCCGGGCACCGGGACGGACGGCGCGCGGGCGGCGACCTCCTTCGCGGCGGGACTCGGACGGGCGGCCTCCTGCGCAGGCGCCTCCGCACGCCGGGTGCGGGCGGGCTTCCAGGCGGCAGGAGCCGCCGCGGCCGCCGCCGCAGGCCGCCGCGCGGCCGCCTTGCCGGCGGAGCGGACCGGCGGCGCGGCGGCAGGCGGCCGCGCCGCCGCCTTCCCGGTGACGGGACGGCGGAGGGTCGCCGCGGCCGCGGTCGGCCGCACGGTGGCGCTCCTGGTGGCGCGGGCCGCCGCCGTGGACGCCTGCCGCTTGGCCGGCGCCGGCAGGGCCAGGGGCTCGGGGCGGGCCGGCGGGCCGGCGGGCCCACTGCGGCGGCGGCGCCGGCGGCGCGCACGCACCAGCAGCAGCAGACCGAGCAGGGCGAGGGCGTCGAGCACCGCGAGGGCGGGCAGGCTGCGGGAGACCCGGTCGAGCATCCCGTCCCACAGGCCCCCGGCGCGGTCCTGGACGAGCCCGGTCACGGAGCCGCCGGGGACGGGCTCGGTGCCGGAGCCGTCCGGCGCGGGCGCGTCGAGCGGCCCGGCCGCGGCCGGGTCCGGCCCGGCATCGGCCTTCGGCTTCGGGGTCGTCTGGGCCGCGGGCGTGGCGGCCGGCGCCGCGGCCGGCAGGGTCGCCCCGATCGGCGCCGTGGCGAGCTCGGCGGCGGGAGCCGGACGGGTGGCGCGCGTGGGCGGCCGGGCACCGCTCCCGCCGTGGTGGGACGGGGGCCGCGTCGTCGGCGGCTCCTTGGGGTCGACGGGCGCCGGCTTGGTCAGCCCGACCAGGGCCGCCCCCGCGTACTGCTGGAACTCCAGCCCCTTGACCGTGGAGGGCCGCCCGGCCCCCTCGAACCGGAAGGCGTTCTCGGCCACGACCGACTCCACCGTCCCGCCCGTGGGGTCGTCCCCGATGACCAGCTTGTGTGCGCTGTGGTCGGCGAAGAAGGTGCCGGACACGACCTCGGAGCGGTCCGCCACCTCGTCGAGCTTCTTGCCGTCGAGGAACAGCAGGTCGCTGCTGGGCGCGGGCTGCTTGGCGGCCGGCGCGTCCGCGGTCCAGAGCATCCCCTCCTGCACCCAGCCGGCGACCGTCTCGCTGCCCTTGAGCACCACGCGGTCCCCCGGGTTGGCCATCAGCGTGAGCCGGGTGCCGACCGTGAGCGAGACCGCGCGGTAGGTCCCGCCGAGGAAGGCGATCGTGCCGCCCGTGTGCGCGGCCTGGACCGCCGCGTCCACCGTCATGGGCTGCGACGGGCTGGTGCCCGGGTTGCCGGGGGCCCCGTCGGGGGCGACGTACAGCGTGCCCTCGGGCACCGCGGGCGGGGCGACCGTCGTGGTGGGGGCGGGCTCTGCCGCAGATGCCTGAACAGGAGCCGCCAGCAGGACGATCGCGGTCGCGAAGGGGAGCCAGCGCCGCTGCTTGGGGGTGAGCATCGTCCGCCTCTTGGTCAGCTTGGTACCCGGCCAACCGGCGGAGGACGGACCGGACGGTCCGCCGGAGAGTCCGGAAGCGGTCGGAACCCTGGCGGGATCCCGGAATCTATTGGGGGTCAGCAGATACGGGGGTACTTGGGCAAAGCGTACGAGCCCGCTGGCTCGGTCGTCAAAACGGTGCAGCGTCCGGCCGCGGCCGCGCGGCCGCCCGGCCCGCGGCGACGGGCGCCGCCAGGGTCAGCGCGGCTCGCTGGCCAGCGGGGGGACGGCGCGGCGCAGCTCGCGGGCCAGCCGCGCCCGGATCCGCCGGGCGGCCAGCTCGGCGAAGCCGGCGTGCGGCTCGAGCACGATCCTGCGCAGGGCGTGCGGCGGGGTGTGCGGGCGGTTGCGGCCGGCCTGGGTGGTGAGCGCGTGCCGGTGGCCCGCCTGCCGGGCGGCGGCGACCGTGGCGTCGTCGAAGTCGGCCCAGCGTCCGTTGGGGTAGGCCAGCAGCGGCACGGGCCGGTCCAGCTCCGCCTCCAGCCAGCGCCGCGAGCCGGCCAGGTCGTGCTGCTGGTCCGCGGCCGGCTCGCGGCTCAGGATCGCGTGGTGGGTCGAGTGCGAGCCGACCTCGAAGCCGTGGCCGGCGAGCGCGCGGGCGCCGTCCAGGTCCAGGAACAGCCGGTCGACGGCCTCGGGCGAGCCGGCGGGCTCCAGCAGCTCGACCAGCCGGGCGACCTCCGCGTCACGGCCGGCGCGGTCCAGCTCCTTGAGCTGCTCGGCCACGCGCATCATCGAGCGCACGCCGGCCTCGCCCTGGACCGGCAGGCCCTGCCCGCGCCAGTCGAGGGTGCCTGCCCCGCTCCGGCCGAACGCCCAGCCGAGCACCTCCCACCAGGGCCGCACCCGCCGCTCGAGGATCCCGGGGACCAGGAAGAAGGTGGCGGGGACCTCCAGCCGCCGCAGCACCGGCACGGCCAGCTCGAGGTTGTCGGCGTAGCCGTCGTCGAAGGTGAGCGCGATCGCGCGCGGCGGCAGCGGCCGCCCGCCGGCCAGCGTGTCCAGCGCGGACGCCAGCGGCACGATCGTCCCCATCCGCTTGAGCGTGGCGACCTGGCGCGCGAACCCGCGCGCACCGGCGCCGGGCGGCGCCGGGTAGTGCCAGGTCCGCTCGATGTTGTGCCAGGCGAACACGAGGAGCTGTCCGGGCATGGGGCTGCGCCTTTCTGTGGACCGGCCGCGCGACGAGACATCCTTTTCTCCCATCGCCAAGCTCCGTAGGATCGCACGGTCGTCTCGACGAGCCCGGTCACGGTCACCCTCGGACCAAACGATCACCGGAGGTTGGACCAATCTCGATGCAGACGTTGCACGCCCCTGAACCCGTCCAGGCGCCCGCGCCGTCGCGCGACTGCCGCTTCTGCGGCGCCGCCCTGCGCCACGTGATGATCGACCTCGGGATGTCGCCGCTGTGCGAGACCTATCCCGCCGCCGACCAGCTCGACCGCATGGAGCCCTTCTACCCGCTGCGCGTCCTGGTGTGCGAGCACTGCCTGCTCGCGCAGCTCCCGGAGTACGTCCCGCCCGAGGAGATCTTCACCGAGTACGCCTACTTCTCCTCGTACTCGGACTCGTGGGTGGACCACGCCCGCCGCTACGCGGAGACGATGCGCAGGCGGCTCGGGCTCGGCGGCGACAGCCTGGTCGTCGAGCTGGCCAGCAACGACGGCTACCTGCTGCAGCACTTCCTGCCGCACGGCGTGCCCGTGCTCGGCGTGGAGCCGGCCCACAACGTCGCCGCCGCGGCGGTCGAGCGCGGCGTGGACACCGTGACCGAGTTCTTCGGGGTGGAGCTGGCGACCCGGCTGAGAGACGAGGGCCGCCAGGCCGACCTGCTGGTCGCCAACAACGTGCTCGCCCAGGTCCCCGACCTCAACGACTTCGTGGCGGGCATGGCGATCCTGCTCGCGCCGGAGGGCACCGCCACGGTCGAGTTCCCGCACCTGGCCAAGCTCGTCGCCGGCAACCAGTTCGACACCATCTACCACGAGCACTTCTCGTACTTCTCGCTGCTCACCGCGGTGCGCGTGTTCGAGGCGCACGGCCTGGCCGTGTTCGACCTGGAGGCGCTGCACACGCACGGCGGGTCGCTGCGGCTGCACGTCCGCCACCGGCGCGAGGGTGCCGGCGCCGCCTCGCCCGTGGTCGGCCGGGTGCTGGCGACCGAACGCGCGGCGGGCATGACCGGGATGGACTGGTACGCCGCGTTCGGGCGCCGCGCCGAGGAGACCAGGTACGCGCTGGTCGAGTTCCTCGTCGCCCAGCGGCGCGAGGGCCGCCAGGTCGCCGGGTACGGCGCCCCCGGCAAGGGCAACACGCTGCTGAACTTCTGCGGGATCCGCTCGGACCTGCTCGCCTACACCGTCGACCGCAACCCCTACAAGCAGGGCCGTTTCCTGCCCGGCACGCACATCCCCATCCACCACCCCGACCGGCTGGGCGAGACCCGCCCGGACGTGATCCTGATCCTGCCGTGGAACCTGCGCGCGGAGATCGTCGCGCAGCTGGCGCCCACGCGCGAATGGGGTGCGCGCCTGGCCGTGCCGATCCCCCGCCTGGAGGTGTTCCCGCCGGGGGACGGCTCGGACCGGGACCGGCCGCCCGCCCCGGAGGGGGCGGCGCCGTGAAGGTCGTGCTGTTCTGCGGGGGGTTCGGGCTGCGGTTGCGCGAGTACCACGAGTCCGTGCCCAAGCCGATGGTCCCGGTGGGCTACCGGCCGATCCTGTGGCACATCATGCGCTACTACGCCCACTTCGGGCACCAGGACTTCGTGCTCTGCCTCGGCCACCGGGCCGACGTGATCAAGAACTACTTCCTCAGGTACACCGAGGCGCTGTCCAACGACTTCGTCCTGTCCCAGGGCGGCCAGCGGGTGGAGCTGCTGTCCAGCGACATCGACGACTGGCGGATCACATTCGCCGACTCCGGCGTGCGCGCCAACATCGGTCAGCGCCTGCGCGCGGTCCGCGGGCACCTGGAGGGCGAGGAGCTGTTCCTGGCCAACTACGGCGACGTGGTCACCGACGCGCCGCTCAACGACCTCATCGAGCAGTTCCGCGCCAGCGGCAAGATCGCGGCGTTCCTGTCGGTGCGGCCGACCTACACCTTCCACGTCGTCCGGCAGAAGGCGGGCGGCGTGGTCGGCTCGATCCAGGACGCCAACGAGGCGGACCTGTGGATCAACGGCGGCTACTTCATCTTCCGGCGCGAGATCTTCGACTACATCCAGCCCGGCGACGAGCTGGTGGTCGAGCCGTTCAAGCGCCTGATCAAGGAGGAGCAGCTGCTCGCGTTCCAGTACAGCGGCTTCTGGGCGCCGATGGACACGCTCAAGGACCGCGAGACCCTCGAGCAGCTGCACGACTCCGGCCGGCCGCCGTGGGCGGTCTGGCTCGCGAGCGGGCTGAGCTGATGCTGCCGCTGACGCTCGGCGCCGTGCGCTCGCTGCTGGTGCTGGGCGCGCATCCCGACGACATCGAGATCGGCTGCGGCGGGACCGTCCTGCGCCTGGCCGCCGAGGGCGCGCTGGGGGAGGTCATCTGGGTGGTGTGCAGCGGCCGCGGCGAGCGCCGGGCCGAGGCCGAGGCCAGCGCCGACGCCTTCCTCGCGGGCGCGGCGCGCACGCGGGTGATCCTCGCCGACCACCGCGACGGCTACTTCCCCTGGGTCGGCGACCGGCTCAAGGACCTGTTCGAGCAGCTCAAGGGCGAGCTGCGCCCCGACCTGATCCTCACCCACCGGCGCGCCGACGCGCACCAGGACCACCGCCAGGTTGCCGAGCTGACCTGGAACACCTGGCGGGACCACCTGATCCTCGAGTACGAGATCCCCAAGTACGACGGCGACCTCGGCAATCCCGGCCTGTTCGTCGCGCTCGACCGCCCGACCTGCGAACGCAAGGTCGAGCTGCTGCTCAAGCACTTCCCCTCGCAGTCCGACCGGCGCTGGTTCACGGCCGACACGTTCTGGTCGCTGCTGCGGCTGCGCGGGATCGAGTGCAACGCCCCCTCCGGGTTCGCGGAGGGCCTGTACGCGCGAAAGGTGATCATCTGATGCGGGTCCTGGTGACCGGCCACCGTGGCTACCTCGGCGTCATCCTCACCCGGCTGCTGCTGGAGGAGGGCCACGACGTCCTCGGGCTCGACGCCGACCTGTACCGCCGCTGCACCTTCGGCGACCCCGCCGCCATCCCGGAGGTGCCCCAGGTGGTCAAGGACGTCCGCGACGTGACGCTCGCCGACGTCGAGGGCGTGGACGCCGTCTGCCACCTGGCCGCGCTGTCCAACGACCCGCTCGGCGACCTGGACCCCGAGCTGACCTACGCGATCAACCACCGCGCCTCGGTGCGCCTGGCCGAGTGCGCCAGGCAGGCGGGCGCCGAGCGCTTCGTGTTCAGCTCCTCGTGCTCCAACTACGGCGCGGCCGGCGGCGACGCGCTGCTGGACGAGGACGCGCCACTGCACCCGGTGACCCCGTACGGGACCAGCAAGGTGCTCGTCGAGCGCGACCTGTCGGCGCTCGCCGACGACGGGTTCAGCCCGACCTACCTGCGCAACGCGACCGCCTACGGCGCCAGCCCCCGTCACCGCTTCGACATCGTCCTGAACAACCTGGTGGCCTGGGCGTTCACCACCGGCCAGGTGATGCTGAAGAGCGACGGCTCGCCGTGGCGGCCGATCGTGCACGCCGAGGACATCGCGCGCGCGTTCCTGGCCGCGCTCGCCGCGCCCCGCGAGGCCGTCCACGACCAGGCCTTCAACATCGGCGCGACCGGCGAGAACTACCAGGTCCGCCAGCTCGCCGAGCTGGTCGCCGAGGTCGTCCCCGGCTGCCGGGTGTCGTTCGCGCCCGGCGCCTCGCCCGACGCCCGCAACTACCGGGTGAGCTGCGACAAGGCCAAGGACCTGCTCGGCTTCACCCCGGAGTGGACCGCCCGCACGGGCGCCGAGCAGCTCGACCGCGCCTACCGGGAGGTCGGGCTCACGCTGGCGGAGTTCGAGGGGCCGCGCTACCAGCGGCTGGCGCACCTGCGCCAGCTCGTGGACCGCGGCGTGGTCGGCCCCGACCTGCGGGTCAGGGGCGAGCGGCCGGATCCGGTGCGGGCGTGAACGCCGGCCAGGCCAGGTCGCGCGGGGAGATCACCGCCGGCTCGCGGGGCCAGTCGATGCCGAAGGCCGGGTCGTCGTACCGCGCGCCGCGGGCCGCCTGCGGCGCATGGCGCTCGGTCATCTGGTAGGCGACCTCGGTGGCGTCGTCGAGGGTCACGAAGCCGTGCGCGAAGCCCTTGGGGATCCAGACCGCCCGGCGCCCGCGGGCGTCCAGGCGGACCCCGACGTGGCGCGCGTGCGTCGGCGACCCGGGTCGCAGGTCCACCAGCACGTCCCAGACCGCCCCGGCGGTCACGCGCACCAGCTTGACCTCGGCGTGCGGCGGCACCTGCCAGTGCAGGCCGCGCAGCGTCCCCGCGAGCGCGTTGAACGACACGCTCGCCTGGACCAGCCGGTCCGGCAGGCCGTGCTCGGCGAACTCGTCGGCGCACCAGGTGCGCGCGAAGAATCCGCGCTCGTCGCCGTGGCGCTCCAGGTCGACCAGGAACGCGCCGGGCAGCTCGGTCTCGGTGAAGATCACGCCCGTCCCCGTCCGTCGGTCCGCCCGCCGGTCCCGCGCGGCCCGTCCGCGACGGCCGGTCGCGTGACGGCCCGGCGGGACCGTAGCGTACCGGGACGATGACCGCCCACGGCACCCCCGACGCCACCGGCCCCGGTGCTCCCGGCGCCGCCGGCGCGCCCGAGGGGTTCGGGCCGTGCCGGATCTGCCGCGCGCCGCTGAGCCGGACCGTGGTCGACCTCGGCGTCCAGCCGCTGGCCGACGACTTCCCCACCGCGGAGGAGCTGGCGCGCGGCGAGCCGTCCTGGCCGCTGCGCGTGGTCGTGTGCACCCGCTGCTGGCTGGTCCAGCTCGCGCACTTCGAGGGCGCGCAGGAGATCCTCGCCGCGCACGCGCACGCCTCCTCGTCGTTCTCCGAGACCCTGCTCGCCCACGGGCGGGCGTGGGCGGACGAGGTGGTCGAGCGGTTCGGGCTCGGGCCGGCGAGCCTGGTCGTCGAGGGCGAGAGCAACGACGGCTACCTGCTGCGCGGCTTCGCCGACCGGGGGGTGCGGGTGCTCGGCTTCGACCACCTGGCCGCCAACGCGCAGGCCGCGCGCCGGCTGGGGGTGCCGACCGGGCACGAGCGCTTCGGGCTCGCCACGGCCAGGCGCCTGGCCGCCGAGGGTCGGCGCGCCGACGTGCTGGTCGGCAACCACAACCTGGCCAACGCCGACGACCTGAACGAGGCGGCCGAGGCGCTGCGGACCGCGCTGGCTCCCGGCGGGGTGGTCGCGCTCGAGTTCCACCACGCGCTCGAGCTGGTCCGCCAGGCCCAGTTCGACGTGGTCTCGCACTCGCACTGCAACTACCTGTCGCTGCTCGCGCTCCGGCGGGTCCTCGCCGACCACGGGCTCACGCTGCTCGACGCGCGGACCGTCGACGTCCACGGCGGCTCGGTGCGCGCCTACGCGGTCCACGCCGACCGGGCGCCGGGCGCGCCGCCGCCGGGCGTGGGGGAGGTGCTGGCGCTGGAGCGCGCGGCCGGCCTGGACACCCTCGCCGCCTACGAGGGGTTCGGCGTCCGGGTCGACACCGTCCGCCGCGACCTGCTCGGCTACCTGCGCGACGCGCGCGGGCAGGGCCGGAGGGTGGTGGCCTACGGCGCGCCGTCCAAGGGCAACACGCTGCTCAACGCCTGCGGGATCTCGACGGGCCTGCTCCCCTGGACGGTGGACCGCTCGCCGGCCAAGCACGGCCGCTTCCTGCCCGGCTCGCACCTGGCCGTCCACCCGCCCGAGCGGATCCTCGCCGAGCGCCCCGACGACGTGCTGATCCTGCCCTGGTCGCTGGCCGGGGAGATCACCCGCCAGCTCGCCCCCGTGCGCTCCTGGGGCGGCCGCTTCGTGGTCGCGATGCCCAGGCTGGCCGTCCTGCCCTGATCGTCCCCGCCCTGGAGGCGGTCGGAAGGCATCGCGGACGCCTTCACTGGCGCCGCAGCGCGCCGCGCACGTTGCCGGTCACGTCCCCGGCGAGGTGGCGCAGCTTGCGGGGCCAGTTGTCGGCCAGCGCCGAGAAGCAGCGCAGCCGGTCCGGCCACGGCATGGGGTGGCGCAGCAGCAGCCCGGCGAACTCCAGCCCCATACGGGCGTGGAAGAAGCGCGGCCGGCCGAGCTGCGAGGGGTCGTAGGAGGGGTGGCCCTCCGGGTAGCGGGTCCGCGGGGTGACCCGGTTCTCGAACAGCGGCTCGCGCACGCGGGCGAAGCGGCCGTGCAGGGCCATCTGCGCGATGAACGGGAAGTCCGACCCCTCGTACGGGCCGATGCCGCCCGTGGCGCGCGCGACCTGGGTGCGCATCAGCCCGTACATCTCGAAGACGCGGTGCTCCTCGGGGACCAGCAGGACCTCCCGGAAGCGCTCCCAGGTGACCGTCGAGGAGGCCAGCGCCCCCGGCGTCGCGGTCCGCAGGGGGCTGCCGTCCAGGTCGATGACCACCGTGTCGCTGTGGCACAGCACCGCCCCGGGGTCGGCGTCGAGCGCGGCGACACAGGCGGCGAGGTACCCGGGGTGGTAGCGGTCGTCGTGGCCCACCCACTTGAAGTACGGCGCCCTCGCGCCCTCCAGGACCAGGTTGTGGTTGACCGCGGCGCCCTGGTTGACCCGCTGGCGGACGTAGGAGACGCGCGCGTCGCCGGCCGCGTACCGGTGGCAGATGCTCGCGGTCGAGTCGGTCGAGGAGTTGTCGGAGATCAGCAGCTCGAAATCCTCGAACGTCTGCGCCAGGAGCGAGTCGAGCAGCTCGGTGAGGTAGCCCCCGCCGTTGTGGACCGGCAGGCCGACGCTGACCCTCGGACCGGCGTGCGTCACCCTGGCGCACCTCTCTCCTGGCACGTGCCCGGCCCCCGGCGGCACGTCGTGTTCGGTGGGCCGAACCGTACTACAGCGCCCGAGCCGGACGCAGCCGCCCCGGGTGACCGGGCGGCCGCGGCCGGCGGGCGGGCTCGCCCGCCGGCGGGCGGGTCGCGAGGACTGCGGATGTTCCCGCGCGAGCGGCGCCGGCTACCGTCCCGAGCAGGCCCGGCCGCCCTCCGGGAGGTGGCACGGGCGCCGACACGTATGGCAGATTTTGTCCGGTCTGCGGGGGCCTCGTCCCCCAGCCGGCCGGGACGCCCGGCCGCACCGCCTCCGGTCCTGCGAGGTTCGCTCATGCCCGAGTCACCTGTGACCCCGGTCGCCGTCGTCGGCGCCGGGCCGTACGGCCTGTCGATCGCGGCGCACCTGCGGGGCCGCGGGATCGACCACCGGATCTTCGGCTCGCCGATGCGCAGCTGGCTGCGGCACATGCCCGAGGGCATGTTCCTCAAGTCGGTCGGCTTCGCCTCGAGCCTGGCCGACCCGGTGCGCCGCGGCACCCTCGCCGCGTACTGCGCGCAGGAGGGCCTGGACTACGCCGACGACGCCTGGCCGGTGCCGATCGACACGTTCACCGGCTACGGCCGCTGGTTCCAGCGCACGCTGGTCCCGGAGGTGGAGACCGCCGAGGTCGCCCGCCTCGGCCGCGACGGCGAGCTGTTCGCGCTGGAGCTGTCCACGGGCGAGCGCCTGCGGGCCCGCCGGGTCGTGCTCGCGGTCGGCCACCTGCACTTCGCCCACGTCCCCGACGTCCTCGCCGGCCTGCCGCAGGAGCTGGCCACCCACGCCTGCGCGCACCGCCGCCTGGACACCTTCGCGGGGCGCGAGGTGACCGTGGTCGGCGCGGGCCAGTCGGCGCTGGAGTCGGCCGCGCTGCTGCACGAGGCCGGCGCCGGGGTGCGCGTGCTGGTGCGCGGCCCGCGGGTCGCCTGGAACCCCGAGCCGGGCGAGCCGGACCGCTCCCTGCTGGAGCGGATGCGCAGCCCCGTGTCCGGGCTCGGGTCGGGCTGGCGCAGCTACGCCTGGTCCAACGGCCCGGGGATGTTCCGCCACCTGCCGTTCCAGGCCCGCACCGCGATCGTGCGGCGGGCGCTCGGGCCGGCCGGCGCGTGGTGGCTCAAGCCGCGGATCACCGGCAGGTTCCCGCTGGACGCCGGCACCAGCGTGCGCGCGGCCGAGCCGGCGGCCGGGCGGCTGCGGCTGACCCTGGCCGGACCCGAGGGCGAGCGCCAGCTCCTCACCGACCACGTGCTCGCCGGCACCGGCTACCGGGTGGACGTGGCGCGGCTGGGCTTCCTGGAGCCCGCGCTGGCCGCCAGGATCCGCCGCGCCGGCGGGCCGCCGGTGCTGAGCCCCGGCTTCGAGTCGAGCGTGCCGGGCCTGTACTTCGTCGGGCTCGCCGCCGCCCAGACGTTCGGGCCGGTCATGCGCTTCGTGTACGGGTCGGAGTTCGCCGCCCGCCGGGTCGCCCGGCAGCTCGCCCGGAGCCTCGGGGCGCGCAGCGCCCCCGGCGCGCCCGTCCGACTGGCCGGCTGATGGCCGCGCCCGGGTCGCGCGCCGGGGAGGTGCAGCTCGACCGGAGCGTGCCCGCGCTGATCCTCAAGGTCGGCCACTACCCGCTCAGCCACGGCGGCCTGGGCGCGATCCGCAGCCTCGGGCGCGCCGGGGTGCCCGTCTACGGCGTCAGCGAGGACCGCCGCGCGCCGACCGCGGTCTCCAGGTACCTCACCGGCAGGTTCGTCTGGCCCAACGCCGGGCAGGACCAGGCGGCCCTGCTGGAGGGCATGGCCGGCATCGCCGAGCGCATCGGCCGGCCGGCGGTCCTGCTGCCGACCGACGACGACGCCGCGGTGCTGGTCGCCGAGCACGCCGACGCGCTCGCCGGCCGGTTCCTCTTCGCCGCGCAGCCGCCCGCGCTGCCGCGCACGGTCGGCGGTAAGCTCGGGCTGTACCGCACCTGCACCGAGCTGGGCGTGCCCTGCCCGGAGGCGGTGGTGCCGGCGTCGGCCGCGGAGCTGGCGGCGTTCTGCGACCGGGCCGCGTTCCCGGTCGTGGCCAAGGCCGCCGACTCGGCGGTGGTGTGGCGCGCGGGCGTGCACAGCACGCAGATCGTCCACACCCCCGAGGAGCTGCGGACGCTGTGGACCACGGTCGAGCGGGCCTGCGGCGGCGGCCGGCTGCTGCTCCAGGAGCACATCCCCGACGGGGAGGACTGGATCGTCCACGGCTACTGCGACGAGCGCTCGGACTGCCTGGTCGGCTTCACCGGGGTCAAGCTGCGCTCCTACCCGCCCTACGCGGGGCCGACCACGCTCGGCCGCTGCCAGGCCAACGCGGCCCTGCTGGACCAGGCGGCCGCGCTGTTCCGCAGGCTCGGCTACCGCGGGATCATGGACATGGACTGGCGGCTGGACCGGCGCGACGGCCGCTACAAGCTGCTCGACTTCAACCCCCGGCTCGGGGCGCAGTTCCGCCTGTTCGTCAACGAGCACGGCGTGGACGTCGCCCGCGCGCTGCACCTGGACCTGACCGGCCGGGCGGTGCCGCGGGGCGGGGCGCCCGACGGCCGCGCCTTCATGGTCGAGACCCACGACACGCTCGCGGCGATCGGCTACCGGCGCCGCGGCGCGCTGACCCTGCCCGGCTGGCTGCGGTCGCTGCGCGGCGTCCGGGAGCTGGCCTGGTTCGCACGCGACGACCTGCTGCCCGTGGCCTCGTTCGGCGCCCGCTTCCTGCGCCGCGGCGCCGACAAGGCGCTGCGGCGCCCGGCCCGCCCGCCCACCGGCACGGGCCCCCCGGTGTTCCTGCCCGGCCGCACGCGGCCGCGTGCCGGCGCGACCCGCTCCCCCGCGGCGAGCTGAGCCCCGCCTCCCGGCGCGCGGCGGCACGCGGGTCCCGTCCGGCGGTCGCCGGGCGCGGGCGCGACCGCTCCTGCCGGTACCTGGCGCGGGCGCGCATCAACCCGATCGCGTCGCTAGACTGCGTGCAGCCCTGGCCTGGAATCGGTCCCTAGGGGGGTCTCGGAGTGGAACTCGCTGCGGCAGCCGACTGGGACGAGCGGCCGGGCCTGCTGGAGTCGGCCTGGCGCTACCGGCGCCTGCTGGTGCTGCTCGTCCTCGGCGGCCTGCTCCTCGGGCTCGGGCTGTCGCTCGCCCAGCCCAAGCTGTACGAGGGCGTCGCCCACGTCCTGCTGATCCCGCCCGGCGGCGACACGGGCCTGGACCCGAGCCGCTACGTGCTCAACCAGAACGAGCTGATCACCTCGCAGACGGTCCTGGAGCGCGCGGTCAGGATCGCCGGGGACCAGGTCTCGCTCGAGCGCCTCCAGGACCACCTGACGACCGAGACCGCCACCGACCGCGACCTCATCGTCATCCGCGTGCTCGACCGCACCCCCGCGCGCGCGGCCAGGCTCGCCGACGCGGTGGCGCGCGGCTACGTGCAGGTCGTCGACGAGCAGGCGCGGGCGGAGGTCGACCAGCTCACCGCCGCGCAGCGGCGGCTGTCGGAGAACCTCGCCGACGTCCAGCGCGCGCAGAAGGCCCGCCCCGGCGACGTGGTGCTGGCCGCGCAGCGCCGGGCGATCCAGGACCAGCTCACCGGCGTGTCGACGCGGCTGCAGGCGGTGGAGACCGGGACCGGCGCCACGACCGGCAGGGTGCAGCTGCGCGAGACGCTCCGGCCCTCGCGGCAGCCGGTGCAGCCCAAGACCGCCCGCAACGTCGCCGCGGGCGCGCTGGTGGGGCTGGGCCTGGCGATCGCGCTGGCGTGGTGGCTGAACGGGCGCACCGAGAGCCGCGTCCAGGACAGCGAGGAGGTCAGCCGCCTGCTGATGCTGCCGCTGCTGGCCCGGCTCCCGGTCCCGGCGGCGCGGCGCCGCCGGGGCGGGGTGCCGCGCCCGGTGATGCTCGACGACCCGGAGACCGTCGAGGCCGAGGCGTTCCGGTTCCTGCGCAACAGCTTCTCGGCCGCGGTCCGCCACACCGACGCCCAGGTGGTCATGGTCACCAGCGCCACCGAGCAGGAGGGCAAGTCGATCGTGACCGTCAACCTCGCGCTCGCGCTCGCGCGCGCGGGGATGCGGGTCGCGCTGGTCGAGCTGGACCTGCGCCGGCCCGTCCAGCGCCGCCTGCTGGAGCTGGAGGAGGGGCCGGGCTTCACCGAGGTCGCCCTCGGCCGGGTCCGCCTGGAGCGGGCGCTGCACCGGCTGGTGCTGGTCAACACCGAGCGTGGCGGCCGCCAGGAGCACAACGGGCAGGGGCGCGAGAGCGGGTTCGTGGAGGTGCTGGCGGCCGGGGCGCGGCCGAGGAGCGTGGGCGAGTTCGTCGGCAACCCCAGCACCGCGGAGGTCCTGGAGCGGCTCAAGCAGCGCGTGGACGTGATGCTGATCGACGCGCCGCCGATGCTGCGGGTCGGCGACACGCTCGCGCTGGTCCCGATGGTGGACGGCCTGCTGGTGGTGACGCGCATGAAGGTCGCGCGCCGCAAGTCGCTGCTGGAGCTGCGCCGTCTGCTGGACACGGTGAACGTGCGGCTGCTCGGCGTCGTGGTGAACGGCGTGGACCCCGAGGACACCTACACCGGGCCGTACGGGCTGCCGTCCAAGCCGGCGCAGACGGTCACGCGCACGGTCGACTCGACCGAGGGCCGCGCGGGCGGCTCGCCGCGGTCGACCTCCGGCGAGCGGTAGCCGTCGCCGCAGGCGGGGTCGCGCCCGCATCCCGCCATCCGTATCCATTTCGATACGTTCGTGCATACCGGCGGGTCCTGAGCAGAAGTTCCAATTGGCGCGGACGTTAATATTTTCTCGAACATGTCGCTCTCGAGCCGCGGCGATTCACAGTTTGATCACAAACTGGTCATGAATCGGATACGGTCCGAGTCGCGCGGTATAGTTCGGGACGTCCTGCCGCCGGTCCGATTCTTTGGCAAGGAGCCCCAGGCCGTTCGTACGGACGCCCGTACCAGCGGGTGTCTTCTTTGGCATGCCGCTGAAGCACGCCCGTGAAAGGCACCACGATCCTGTCGCTACCGCTCCGGTCAAAGCGCCCACAGGATCACTCTGCCAGCACGCGGCCGGCGTCACCGGCATGGGCCCGCCGGCGCGGCACCGCAAGCATCATTTCCTACCCTCCGGTCCGGGAGGAGACGATGACTGGAAACCCTGACCGCCGTGGCAGCCTCGACGCCCCCCCGCTCCCGCGGGCGATGCTCGCCCCCGTCCACGACCGGCCCACGCGCTATGCGCGGGTGGTCAAGCCGGTCCTGGACCGCACCATCGGCCTGCTCGCGACCCTCCTGGCCCTGCCCCTGCTCACCCTCACCGCCACCGCCATCGCCCTCACCCTGGGCCGCCCCGTCCTGCTGCGCCAGACCCGCATCGGTCGCCACGGCCACCCCTTCACCCTCTACAAGTTCCGCACCATGCACCCCGACCGCCGCACCACCACCCGACCCATCGCCTTCCCCGACCGCCGCACCACCCACAAACACCCCGACGACCCCCGCCACACCCCCCTGGGCCGCCTGCTGCGCAGCTACTCCCTGGACGAGCTGCCCCAACTGCTCAACGTCCTGCGCGGCGACATGAGCCTGATCGGCCCACGCCCGGAGCTGCCCCACATCGTCGGCACCTACCAGCCCTGGCAGCACCGCCGCCACACCGTCAAACCCGGCCTCACCGGCCTGTGGCAGGTCACCGAACGAGGCAACGGCCTCATGCACGAACACACCCATCTCGACCTGCACTACGCCCACCACGTCACCTTCCACCACGACCTCACCATCCTCGTCCGCACCATCCCCACCCTCCTCGGCCGGACCTGCAGGGGCGAGTGACGCCGTCCGCGGATCGACGCAATTCTGTCGCCGCGCGGGTGCGCCGGGCCGCCGCGGGATTGCTAGCATGAGCACCCGCCGGCGCCCACCCGCGGTGCCCTGAACCAGCACGCGATCCTCGAACACCGGTCCTGGAGGACAAGTGCACCACCCTGCCGCCGACGACGGCTCCCCGCCCCCACCCGATCCCACCGACGCCACGACCCCGACGCGCCGATGCGCCGCGTGACCCGCTCGGTCGAGCAGCTCGCCCTGTTCGGCGGGACACCCGCGTTCTCCAGCGTGCTGCACGTCGGGCGCCCGAACGTCGGCGACCGCACCCGCCTGCTCGACCGCATCGGCGACATCCTCGACTCGCGCTGGCTGTCCAACAACGGGCCGTACGTGCGCGAGTTCGAGCAGCGTGTCGCCGACCTGGCCGGCGTGCGCCACTGCGTCTCGACCTGCAACGCGACCATGGGCATCCAGCTCCTCGTCCAGGCGCTGGGCCTGACCGGCGAGGTCATCCTCCCGTCGCTGACCTTCGTCGCCAGCGCGCACGCGCTGGCGTGGCAGGGTCTCACCCCGGTGTTCTGCGACGTGGACCCCGTGACCCACAACCTCGACCCCGCCCGCGTCCAGGAGCTGATCACCCCCAGGACCAGCGCGATCATGGGCGTGCATCTGTGGGGCCGGCCGTGCGACGTCGACGCGCTCGACGCCGTGGCCCGGCGCCACGGGCTGGTGCTGATCTTCGACGCCGCGCACGCGTTCGCCTGCTCGCACCGGGGGCGGATGATCGGCGGCTTCGGCCGCGCCGAGGTGTTCAGCTTCCACGCCACCAAGTTCGTCAACAGCTTCGAGGGCGGGGCCGTCGTCACCGACGACGACGGGCTGGCCGAGCGGATCCGGCTGACGACCAACTTCGGCCTCAGCGGCCCCGACGAGGTGGCCCTGCTCGGCACCAACGCCAAGCTGAGCGAGGCCGCCGCGGCGATGGGCCTGACCTCGCTGGACAGCCTGGACGAGTTCGTCGCCGTCAACCGTGACAACTGGCACGCCTACCGGGCGGCCCTGCGGGGCGTCCCCGGGGTGCACCTGGCCGCCTTCGACCCCGGCGAGCGCAACAACTACCAGTACGTCGTGGTCGAGGTCGACGAGGACCGGGCCGGCGTGTCCCGCGACCAGCTCCAGGCCGTCCTGCTGGCCGAGAACGTCATGGCCCGGCGCTACTTCCACCCGGGCTGCCACCGGCTGGAGCCCTACCGCTCCCGCGACCCGCACGCCGGCGACCGCCTGCCGCAGACCCGCCGGCTGGCCGGCCGGCTGCTGGTGCTGCCGAGCGGCACCGCGATCGGGCGCACGGAGATCCGCGTGATCGGCGAGATCATCCGCCTGGTGGTCGGCTCGGTCCCGACCGTGCGGCGACGGCTCGGGAGCGTCGTGCGGGGGGCGGTCGCCGGTGGATGACCGCGGCGCCGCGCACGCGCACGCGCCCGAGGTGCCGCGGCTGGAGTTCGCGCCCGACCTGCCCCGCCGGGCCGCGCGCCGCCGGCGGCGCCCCGCCCGGCCGGCCTCGGATCTGCGGGCCGTGTTCCTGACCAACATGGTCCCGCCCTACCGGCTGCCGGAGCTGGAGGCGCTCGACCGGAAGGTCGGCGAGCTGCAGGTGTGGGTGTCCACGACGATGGAGCCCAACCGCCACTGGCAGCCCGACTGGGGCACGCTGAAGGTCGTGCCCCAGCGCAACCTCACCCTCCGGCGCGACCGCCGCCACCCCGGCGGCTACGGCGAGCAGCAGATCCTGCACGTCCCCTGGGACACCCTGCCGCGGCTGTGGCGGACCCGGCCGGACGTGGTGCTCTCCGCCGACCTCGGCGCCCGCACCCTCCAGGCCAGCCTGTACTGCAGGCTCACCTCCACCCCGCTGGTCGTGCTGTGCGGGATGTCCGAGTCGACCGAGCGCGGCCGCGGCCGCACCCGCCGCGTCCTGCGGCGCTTCCTGGTCCCGCGGGCCGACGCCCTCACGGTCACCGGCTCCAGCGGCGCGCGCTACCTGCAGCGGCTCGGCGGCGACCCCGGGCGCATGGTGTTCCTGCCCTACAGCTCCTTCCAGCCCGACCGGGGCGAGCTGCCCCCGCGCCCGTCCGGCGGGCCGCTGCGGCTCCTGGTCGCCGGCCAGCTCATCGAGCGCAAGGGGGTCCTGCCGCTGGTCAAGGCGCTGGCCCGCTGGGGCCGGCGCCACCCGGGCCGCCCGGTCGAGCTGCACCTGGTCGGCTCCGGGCCGCTGGCGGCGAGGATCGACGCCGTCGAGCTGCCCGCCGACGTGACCCTGCGCCGTTCGGGCAACGTCGCCTACGAGGAGCTGCCCGAGCTGTACGCGGGGGCCGACGTGTCGGTGCTGCCGTCCCTGGGGGACGAGTGGGGCAACTCGGTCAACGAGTCGCTCGCGCTCGGCGTGCCGGTCATCGGCAGCCTCCGGTCCCAGGCGGTGGAGATGCTGGTGCGCGACGGGGTCAACGGCTGGCTGTTCCAGCCCGACGAGCCCGCCTCGCTCGACGCCGCGCTCGACCGCGCCCTCGCGGTCACGTGGCCGGAGCTGGAGCGCATGCGCGCCGCCGCGCGCGAGTCCGTGCGCTTCCTGACCCCGGAGTTCACCGGGGGCCAGCTGCTGGCGGCCGCCCTGCTCGCGAGCCAAGGCTGACTGGTCCACCCCCACGCGGGGGGCGGCGGCGGGCGTACATGTGCGCGCGGGCGGGCTGCAGGAGCAGCCAGCGCGCGAGCGACTGGGCGAGCACGCCGAGCGGGCCCGCGTACGGCCCGGCGGCGACCGCGCTCAGGCTGACGACCGCCTGGCACCCGCTCGCCGAGCTCTCCAGGACCATCAGCCGGCGCTCCCAGCCGGCGCCGAGCAGCTCGTAGCGCGGCGGCGCGGTGAGCGCGAACGCCAGCGCCCCGACCACCGACAGCGCCGCCAGCCCGCCGACCTCGTACGCCGCAGGGATGATCGCCCCGAGCGGGTTGAGCGGCCAGTCGGCGCCGGCCAGCGCGAGGTAGGGCAGCCCGAGCGCCAGCATGACCAGCGCGTAGTGCCGCGTGACCCGCGAGCCGGCGCGGGCGTCCCGGGCGCGCCCGGCGTCCATGAGCTGCGGCGCCGCGGTGGCCGACAGCCCGGTCGCGAGCACCTGCAGCGGGGCGGACACCTGGCGGGCCGCCTCGACGAACCCCATCGCGGCCGCGCCGGCGAGCTGGGTGATCAGCAGGCCCGAGACGAACACCGCCCCCTGCGGGGTGAGCCCCCCGCTCAGCAGCCAGCGCCCGGTCCGCAGCAGGTCCCGCAGGTCGAGCCGGACCACCACGGCGTGCCGGCGCCGCTCGCGGGTCATCGCCAGCGCGAACGAGCCCGAGGCCAGGTTCGCGACCAGCAGCGCGCCGAACGGGATCCAGCCCGGCGCCGCGCCGGCCAGGTGCAGCACCGCCAGGGCCAGCAGGGCCACGACCAGCTGGGTCACCGACACGATCGCCGCCCGCCACGACACCCCGGCCATGTGGAGCAGGCGCCGCAGGTGATCCTGGAGCGGCGACGCCGTCGCGGCCAGGATCGAGGTGACCGTGAGCGGGAGCACCTCGCCCCGCGTCACGTCGCGCGTGCCGGCGAGCGCGACCAGCTCGCAGGCGACCGCGGGCAGCAGCGCGGGCAGGAGCCCCAGCACCAGGCTCTGCTCCAGCAGGCGCAGCCGCGCCCGTCCCGCCGCGGCGAGCCCGCGCAGCTCCGCCGGCATGAACAGCAGCTGCGTCGGGACGGTCGTGGCGAGCACGAACGCGGTGAAGAACAGCGCGTACGCGCCGAGCAGCTCGGGCGCGAAGTAGTGGGTGGCGTACAGGCCGACCGAGAAGGTCGCCAGCGAGGCGCAGCCGGCGTCGAGGATGCCGGCGGCCCGGACCGGCGCACCAGCGCGCGGCCCGTCGCCGTCCGCCGGCGGCGCGGGATCCCGGGGACGGCTCACGGCGAGGTGAACCGGCCGCCGTGGTCCTGGCCGGCGGCCGTCCACTGCGCGCTGGTCAGGTCCCCGGCCGCCCAGGCGAACCTGCGCGCCCCGGGCCGGTCCAGGCGGTAGCGGTTGCGCTCGAAGCGGTTGCCGCGCGTGCGGAACCACGAGTCGCCGCCGGTGTTGTGGACCAGCCCGGTCCGGCCGGTGGCCATCACCACCTCGTTGTCGTGCACTCGCACCCCTTCCAGCACGAACGGCCCGCAGCGGTCGCCGCTGCCGCGGTCGGAGGCGATCAGGCCGATGCCGTTGGCGTTGTCCGCGACCGTGTTGCCGGCCACCTCGACCCGGCTGGAGCTGCTGACGACGATGCCCGCGCCCCCGAGCCAGCCGGTACGGTACCGCGACCGGAACCCGTTGCCGACCACCACGTTGCCGCGCAGGACCGCCGAGCAGGAGATCTCCTCCAGGATCCCGGCGGTGGCGTTGGCGGCGACGAGGTTGCCCTCGTAGCGGGTGCCGGCGTTGTCGATGTCGGTCCACAGCCCCGGGCCGCCGTTGTGGTGGGCGCTGTTGCCGCGCACCACCAGCCCGGACGTGAACGTCCACTTGGTGCCGCCCGCCTCCCAGCCCGGGTCGAAGCCGGCGTAGTTGTTGAACGCGATCTCGTTGGCCTGGACGAGCACCCCGTCGCCGCTGCCGCCGAGCCCCATCTGCCCGTTGTGGTGGACCGAGTTGCCCAGCACGCGCGCGCCGTCGCCCGCGTGCACGCCGATCCCGTGGTTGAGGCGGACCTCGTTGTCAAGGACCCGCCAGCCGGCGCCCGCCGCGTCGAGCGCGCCGCGCTGCGCAGGCGCCGCGAACTTCTCGATCACCAGGCCGCGCACGGTCACGCCCCCGGCCTCACCGGTGATCGCGGCCGGGACGGCCGCCTGCTCCAGGCGGTGCCCGGCGGGGTCGTCGCCGACGTGCACGCGCCCGGCGCGGGCGTCCACCCAGAAGGTGCCGGCCCGGACCGCGCCCCGCGACGCCACCCGGCGCAACGGCCGGTCGTCGCGGAAGACGTCGTCGGGGTCGCGGCAGCCGCCGCCCGAGGCGCACTCGCCCGCGGGCGGCGCGCGCGGCGGCGACGCGGCCGCGCTCCAGCCGCGGCCCGAGCGCGACCACCCGCCCAGCTCCCGGGCGCCGCTGAGGACGGCGCCCGGCCGGCCCGCGAGGACGTCCCCGGACTCGGGCAGGAGCGGTCCGGCCAGCCGGTGGACCCCGGGCTGGAAGCAGTAGCGCGTGCCGGCGGGGTGCGCGGCCAGCACCGCGCGCGCGTCCTCGCCCGGCCGCACGGGCACGCCGTCGCAGGGCCCGGCCGGCGCCGCGCTCGGTCGCGTGGCCGGCGAGGCGGCGACCGAGATCGCGGCCACGAGCGGGACGCTCTCCCAGGCCCTGAAGCCGAGGTCGAGCACACCGTCGCGCACGGCCACGTCGAACGTGCGCACGTCCGCGGCGTTCCTGCCGACGTCGGCGAAGACGTCCACCCGCTCCAGCACCGCGCGGCCCTCGGCGGTGACGTCGAAGACGCGCCTGCCCGGGGCCTGGAAGGCCGGCTCGACCAGGTGCAGCCCGACCCGGACCAGCCCGGCCGCCCGGACCGGGACGCGGTAGGCCGCGACCCCGCTGCGGAAGGTCTGGTAGAGCGCGTCGTCGTCGGTCCGCGCGACCGGCGCGGCGGTGGACGACGCCACGCCGCCCGCGTAGCCGGTGTCGGCGACGGCGGCCGGCGACGGCGGGCGCAGCGCGGGGCCGCCCGCGTTGATCAGCAGCGGCAGGGCCTCGGGCGGGCCGGGCGCGTCCCCGAACACGTCGAGCAGCTCGCTGGAGGCGTCCTCGCGCACCGCCACCACCCGCACGGCCGCGACCGCGGCCAGGGCGGCGAGCAGGGCGAGCGCGAGCACCACGGCCAGCAGCCGGCGGCGGCGGCGCGGGGCGGGCGCCGGGGTCGGCCCACCCCCGCCCGGCACCTCAGCCGGCACTGCCGCCCGGCGTGCCGGGCACGGCCGGCACGCCTGCCTGCCGCCTCGGGCCGAACCAGGTCTCGCCGGTCCACACCACCTGGCGGTCGCGCCGCCGCCTGGCGGGCAGGAGCCGGTCCGACAGGCCGAGGACGATCAGGACCGGCCCGGCGAACTGCGCGCTGTACACCAGCGGGTTGTCGGTGACGGCGAACAGCGCGTAGGCGAGCACCAGCAGGCCGGCGGCCAGGTGCAGCCGGGGGTCGGGCCCGCGCAGCACGCCCCAGGCCGAGCGCGCCAGCGCCGTGACCAGGAACAGGCAGAACAGCGCCAGCCCGCCCCAGCCGGTGTCGCAGTAGACCCGGATGTACTCGTTGTGCGGGTGGTCGAGCACCCCGCCGGTGAGCCGCTTGCTGAGGACGCTGGCGCTCCACAGGCCCAGGCCCTCCGGCTGCGCCGTGGAGCACTCGCGGATGAGCCGCGGCCACGCCTCCCGCCGCCCGGCGGTGTTGACGTCCTGCTGGAGGGTGAGCACGTCGGTCAGGGTGGCGTCCTGGGAGAAGAAGAAGCGCTCGCGGAACGCGCCGGTGCCGCTGACTGCGATCACCAGCAGCACGCAGCCGGCGGCGACCAGCAGCCGGACGCCCCCCCTGGACAGCAGCGCCGGGCTCAGCAGCAGCATCAGGATCACGACCGCGGCGGCCATCCGCGAGCCGGTCCCGAACGTCACGACCAGCGCCAGAGCGGTCGTGAGGCCGATGTACGGCAGGGACCTGGCGTCCATGGTGGCGACCACGAACAGCGCCGCGACCGCCATCGCGGTCGGCCGGGTGGAGAACGTCTCCGGGCCGATGAGGCCGCGCAGCGACAGGACCGTCATGACCGCGGCGGCGACGATCCCCCAGAAGCTCAGCCTGGCCAGCGGCCCGCGGATCTCGTCCGCGCGGGCGCGCCACGCCAGCAGGTACCCGGCGGCCGGCAGCGCGAGCTGCCCGAGGAACGACATGCCCGGGCCCGGCGCCAGCGTCCAGCTCAGGGTGAGGGCGCCGTAGGCGAGCCAGGCGAGATAGGGCAGGAGGTGGCGGACCGCGCGCAGGTTGATCGGCATCGCCAGCACCAGCGGGACCATCACCGCCAGCACCAGCGTCCACGGCCGCAGCAGCAGGCCGCCCAGCAGCAGCTCGGCGTAGGTGAAGGGCACCGCGGCGAACGCGATCAGCAGCACGGCGCGCACGCTGGCGCCGGTGCGCCTGGCCGCGCGCCCGGCCGGCCGCGCCCCGGCGGGTCCGCTCGCCAGCCCCGCCGCCCCCATCAGCCCGCCCCCACCCGGCGGGTGGCGGCGACCTGGCCGTACACGTCCAGCAGCCGGCGCAGGCCCAGCTCGGGGGTGAAGCGCTGCTCGTACAGGCCGCGCAGCCGCCGCCCGGCGGCGTCCGTGCCCGCCCCGTCGTCCAGCCGCGCGAGCGCCCGGCCCCACCCGCCGGTGTCGCCCGGCGGCGCCAGCCAGCCAGCCCCCGCGCCCGCGCGCAGCAGCTCCGCGGTGCCGCCGAGGTCCGAGGCCAGCACCGGCAGGCCCGCGGCCAGCGCCTCGAGGACGACCATCGGCTGGCCCTCGTACAGCAGCGTCGGGAAGGCCAGCGCGCGCGCGTCCAGCATCCGCCGCCGCACCTCCCCGGGCGCCAGCCGCCCCGCGAAGCGGACCCCCGGCGGCGCGCGCCGCTCCAGCGCCGGGCGCATCGGCCCGTCGCCCACGACCACCAGCTCGAGCCCCGGCCGCGCGCGCGCCGCCCACGCGTCCAGCAGCGTCCCGACGCCCTTGAGCGGCTCCAGCCGGCCCACGAACAGCACGGTCGGCGAGGCCGACGGCGCCCGCCCGCGCCCGCCCGGGTCGGCGACGAAGTTGGGTGTGACGGTGAGCCGCTCGGCCGGCAGCCCGCCGCGCACGAAGCGCTCCCTGGCGAACTCGTTGAGCACCAGGAAGCGACGCACGTGCCGGGTCCAGGTGCCGGCGGCGCGGTTGGCGGCGATCGTCGTGGCGGCCGCGGCCGAGGCGACCGCGGACCCGCGGTAGCAGCGGTGCGCGACCCCGGCGAGGGGGAGCCGGCCGACGCAGTCCTCGCAGGGCCGGCCGGCGCGCGACAGCGACGCGTTGACGCACAGCAGGCGGTAGTTGTGCAGGGTCATCACCACGGGCACGCCGGCCCGGCCCAGCGCGCGCAGCACCGACGGCGACAGCGCGTACCAGGTGTTGTGGACGTGCGCGAGGTCCGGCCGCAGCCGGCCCGCGAGCCGGCCGGCCCGGCGGGCGGCGACCGGGTTGGAGGGCGAGGCCGCCAGGGCGAGCGCGGCGCCGGCGGCGCCGGCGGGGTTGACCACCTGGTGGGCGACGACGTCGTGCCCGGCGGCCCGCAGCAGCTCGGCCTCGGCGCGGACGACCGCGGTCTCGCCGCCGGGCTCGCGGTAGTCGGTGTGCAGCTGCAGGATCCTCATCGCAGCATCGGCGGCCTCCGCACGATCGCCAGCAGGAAGCGCGGGTTGTTGCCAAGGTACCGTCGCCACAGGCGGCGCGGCTCGCGGGCCAGCCGGTACAGCCACTCCAACCCCGAGCGCTGCATCCAGCGCGGCGCCTGCGGGAGCAGGCCGGCGTGGATGTCGAACGCGGCGCCGACGCCCAGCAGGACGGGCGCGCGCAGCCTGCCGACGTGCGCGGCCATCCAGCGCTCCTGCTTGGGGGTGCTGAGGCCGACCCACACCAGGTCGGCGCCGGAGGCGTCGATGCGCCGCACCACCTCCTCGTCCTCCTGCGGCGTCAGCGGCCGGAACGGCGGCGACAGGCAGCCGGCGACCCGGAGCCCGGGGAAGCGGGCGGCGAGCCGTTCGGCGAGCCGCTCCGGGACGCCCGGCGCGCCGCCGTAGAAGAACGAGGACCAGCCCCGCTCCACCGACAGCGCGCACAGCTCCAGCATCAGGTCGGGTCCGTACACCCGCGCCATGTGGCCCGCGCCGGCGCGGCGCCCCGCCCACACCATCGGCATCCCGTCGGGCGTGGTCAGCCCGGACGCGTTGTGGATGCGCCGAAGCTCGGGGTCGCGTTGGCTCTCCATGACGCCGTGGACGCCGGTGACGCAGACGTAGCGCCGCTCGCCCTCCTCGACCCAGCGGCGGATCTCGGCGACCGCCTGCGCCATGTCGACCGCGCTCACCCCCACGCCGAGCACGTCGACGCGGGCGGCGCCGCGTGTCAGCCCCTGACCTGCTTCTCGATCCACCGGTAGGTCTCCTGCAGCCCGGCCTCCAGCGAGGTCCGCGGCTCCCAGCCGAGCACCTCGCGCAGGCGGGTGTTGTCGGAGTTGCGGCCGCGCACCCCCTGGGGGCCGTCGACGTGGCGCAGCCCCACGTCCGGCTTGCCGGAGATCTGGAGGATCAGCCTGGCCAGCTCGTTGATGGTCACGAGATGGTCGGTGCCGAGGTTGAGCGGCTCGCCGTGGTCGGACCGCATCAGCCGGTGGATGCCCTCGACGCAGTCGTCGATGTAGCAGAACGAGCGGGTCTGCTCGCCGTCGCCCCAGATCTCGATGTCCTCGCCCGGCTCGGCCCTGGCGATCTTGCGGCAGAGCGCGGCGGGCGCCTTCTCGCGGCCGCCGTCGTAGGTGCCGTACGGCCCGTAGATGTTGTGGAAGCGGACGACGCGGGTGACCAGGCCGTACTCCCCGGTGTAGTACTCGCACAGGCGCTCGGCGACCAGCTTCTCCCAGCCGTAGGCGTCCTGGGGGTTGGCCGGGTAGGCGTCCTGCTCCTTGAGCGGCCGCACGTCGGTGTCGGTCTGGAGGTAGTCGGGGTAGATGCAGGCCGAGGAGCTGAACAGGTAGCGGCTGGCGCCGTTGACCCTGGCGGCCTCCAGGGTGTGCAGGTTGATGAGCGCGTTGTTGCGCAGGATCGTGGCGTGGTTGGAGGAGATGAAGCCCATCCCGCCCATGTCCGCGGCCAGCGCGTAGACGTGCTCGACCCCACGGGTCGCGACCAGGCAGTCGTCCCAGCGGCGCAGGTCGAGCAGCTCGAACTCGTCCGCGTCGACCTCGGTGAACTCGGGCTCCCTGAGGTCCACGCCGCGTACCCAGTGGCCGCGCTGCTTCAGGTGGGTGACCAGGTGGTGGCCGATGAAGCCGCCCGCCCCGGTCACCAGGACACGCGTACGTTGGTCAGCCATCGGTTCTGTTCCTCCCGCGGTGTCGGACCGGCGCCCGGGTCGCGGGAAACGCCCGGGCGAACATGACTCGAATCCCCTGACTCGAATCCCCTGGGCCGCTCAGCCGCCCGGCGGTGACGTGCCGGCGGCGGCCTCCCGTTCGAGTTGCTGCTTGAACCAGGGCAGGGTGCGGGCGATTCCCTCCTCCAGCCCCACCCGGGGCTCCCACCCCAGCACCTCCCGGGCCAGCGCGATATCCGGCCGGCGCACCTGCGGGTCGTCCACCGGCCGCTCGCAGAACACCACCCCCGCGCTCGACCCCGCCAACGACGCCACCACCCCCGCCAACTCCAGGATCGACACCTCCTGCGGATTCCCCAGGTTCACCGGCCCCACCACCCCGCTGGACAGCAGCCGCACCACCCCCTCCACCAGATCCCCCACGAAGCACAGACTGCGCGTCTGCGACCCGTCCCCGTGCACCGTCAGCGGCTCCCCCCGCAGCGCCTGCACCGCGAACGCCGCCAACGCCCGCCCGTCATCCAGGCGCATCCCCGGCCCGTAGGTGTTGAAGATCCGCGCGATCCCCACCGACAGCCCATGCGCCCGGTGATACGCCATCGCCAACGCCTCGGCGTACCGCTTGGCCTCGTCGTACACCCCCCGCGGCCCCACCGGGTTCACATGCCCCCAGTACCCCTCCGGCTGCGGATGCACCTTCGGGTCCCCGTACACCTCGCTGGTGGAGGCCAGCACCAGACGCGCCCGCTTCTCCCGCGCCAGCCCCAACGCCCGCAACGTCCCGAGCGCCCCCACCTTCAACGTCTGGATCGGCAGGCGCAGATAGTCCACCGGACTCGCCGGACTGGCGAAATGCAGCACGCAGTCCACCCGCCCGGCCACATGCACGAACTCCGTCACGTCCGTCCGGACCAGCCGAAACCCCGGCCCGAACAGGTCCGCCACGTTCTCCGCCCGACCCGTCACCAGATTGTCCAGGCAGACCACCTCGAAGCCGTCCGCCAACAACCGTCGACACAGATGCGAACCCAAAAATCCCGCACCACCGGTCACCACCGCCCTGGGCATGCTCAAGCCCACCTCCGGGCGGGATTCATTCGCCGCATGAACGCTCCTCGAACTGGTCCGTCCCGCGATCAGCCTGGCCGCGCCGCCGACCGGGCAGGACGCGCCCGCGGGGCCGCGTGCGACCCGGGGCGTGCAGCCGGACGACGCTGGCGGGGACCCTAAGCCTACGAGAAGGCCTGCACCGTTCTTCTCCTTCGTCCCTTTCTGCGCCAGCCTACGCCGGATTGTTACCTGTCGGCACCGCCAAGCCTCGATGATCCGCGCAAGCCGCAAGTGAGCCGAGCGTATCGTTCGCCACCCGGATACGAGCATCGCGAGAACTCACGATGAGCAGCCGGCAAGGGCCGCGCCGACCCGGATTCCCCAGGGATTACGATCCCAGTCCGCGATCTGCCAGGTCGGCACGGCAACCACGGCTTCCCGCCGGCTGGATGGGGAGGGCTCATGCGTGCAGTGGTGACGGGCGGCTGCGGCTTCATCGGCTCCAACCTGGTCGACCGCCTCGCGGGGGACGGTCACGAGGTCACGGTGATCGACGACCTGTCGACCGGCTCGATGGCGAACCTGGAGGGAGCGCTGGCGACGGGCAGGGTCCGGCTGGCGCGCCTGGACGTGTCCGGGCCCGGCACGGAGCAGGCGATCCTCGACGCCCGGCCCGAGGTCGTGTGGCACCTGGCCGCGCAGATCGACGTGCGCCGCAGCGTCGCCGACCCCGTCGCCGACGCGCGCGTCAACGTGCTCGGCTCGATCGCCGTCGCCCGCGCCGCCGCGCAGGCGGGCTGCCGCCGGCTGGTGTTCGCCGGCTCCGGCGGCACCGCCTACGGGGAGCCCGACCACGCCCGGCTGCCGGTCGACGAGCGCGCTCCGGCCGGAGCCACGAACCCCTACGGGGTCGCCAAGCGCACGGTCGAGGACTACCTGGACAGCTTCCGCGACCTCTGGGGGCTGGAGGGCGTCAGCCTGCGCCTGGCCAACGTGTACGGACCGCGGCAGAGCCCGCACGGCGAGGCCGGGGTGGTCGCGATCTTCTGCAACCGGCTGCTGGAGGGGCGCACCGTGACGGTCTACGGCGACGGCCGCCAGACGCGCGACTACGTGTACGTGGGCGACGTCGTGGACGCGTTCGTCGCCGCCGGCGGCGTCCCGTCCGAGGCGCTCGGCGCGACCAGGATCAACATCGGCACGGGCGTGGAGACCAGCGTGCTGGAGCTGTACGAGGCGCTGCGCCCGCTGGCCGCCGCCGCGCCCGAGCCGGCCTTCGCCCCGCCGCGCGCGGGCGAGCTGCAGCGCGTGGCCCTGGACAGCGCACTGGCCGAGCGCGCCATCGGGTGGCGCGCCGAGGTGAACCTCGACGAGGGGCTGGAGCGGACCTGGCGCTGGTCGTCGGCGCAGCTCGGCCGCTGAGCGCTCACCGCCCGGCTTCCGCCGGCAGGACCGGGTCGAGCGCGGCCACGTCGTCCGGGGCCACGGCCCGGACGGCCAGCACGATCCCCAGCATGGCCAGGCCGCCGGCCGTGGTGACCACGGGCAGGCCGACGCGGTCGCCGAGCCAGCCGTGGACGACCAGGCCGAGCGGGTAGCCGGACCCGAGGACCAGCATGAACAGGCTGGCGATGCGCCCCCGGAACTCGCGCGGGGCGCGGAGCTGGCACACGGTCGCGGTCCCCCCGAGGACCGACAGGTACACGAAGCCGAGGACCAGCAGCGCCAGCATCGCCACCGGGAAGGTCGGGCTGAGCCCGTACAGCACCGCGGCCGGACCGACCGCCAGGAGCGCGGCGACCAGCAGGGCGCGCGGCCCGAAACGCGCGCCGAGCGGGCCCGCGGCGAGCGCCGCCAGGACCGCGCCGACGCCCTGGGCGGTCACCAGCAGCGCCGCGCCGGCCGCGCCGGCGTGGAAGACCTTGATCGCGACGGCGGGCACCAGCCCGATGAACGGCGACACCAGCACCGCCATCGCGCCGAGCAGCGCCAGGGCCGTGCGGATGCCCGGATCCCGGCGCGCGAGCGTGAGCCCCGCCCGGATCTGGTCGAGCACCGGCTCGCGCGGACCGTCGCGGGCGGGCCGCGGCAGGCGGATGAGCGCGACCGAGACCAGCACCGCCGCGAAGCTGAGGGTGTTGGCGCCGAACGCCCACGCGACCCCGCCGATCCCGATCACCAGCCCGGCCAGCGCCGGGCCGACGACCCGTCCGAGGTTGAACTGCGCCTGCGACAGGCTGGTCGCCGCGAGCACGTCCTCTGTGGGGACCAGGTCCGGCAGGATCGCCGACCAGGCGGGGATCAGGAAGGCGAACGCGCAGCCGGACAGGAACACGATCACCGCGACCCGTGCCACCGTCAGCCGGTCGGCCGCCGCGAGGACGGTGAGCGCCCCGGCGAGCCCAGCCTGCGCGAGCGTCACCAGCGCCAGGTAGCGGCGCCGGTCGAAGCGGTCGGCGAGCGCGCCCGCGAACGGCCCGAACAGGGTCGTCGGCAGGAACGTCAGCGCCGCGATGGTCCCGGTCCAGCCGGCCTTGCCGGTCGCCTGCGTGACGTACACGCCGACGGCGACCGACTCCATCCACGTGCCGATGTTCGAGACGAACGCGCCGAGCCAGATGATCAGGTACGGCCTGGAGCGGAACGGTCGGAGAGGGGAACCGCGCTGGGTGCTCACGTGCCCACCCTAGCTTCTCGGCACGCGTCCGGGCACGAGGATTCCGCTAGTCTCAAGGGATGCCTGCACTCTTCGAGCTGACCGAGCGGCCCGTGCTCCGCCATCCCTTCCTGGTCATGCACCTGACCGGGTGGACCGACGCGGGCCTGGCGGGGGAGACCTGCGCCGTGTTCCTCCGCTCGCGCTGGAACGCGCGCACGATCGCGACCTTCGACGGCGACGAGCTGCTCGACTACCGCTCGCGCCGCCCGCTGATGCGCATCGCCGACGGCGTGATCGAGTCGATGGCCTGGACCGGCATCGAGCTGTCGGTCGGCGACACCGGCGGCCAGCGCGACGCGCTGCTGCTCACCGGTCCGGAGCCGGACTTCCGCTGGCACGCCTTCGCCGACGCGATCGTCGAGGTGTGCCACACCCTGGACGCCACGGAGGTGTTCGGCCTGGGCGCGTTCCCCGCCCCGGCGCTGCACACCGACCCCACGGCGGTCGTCGGCACGTCCGCCGACCCCGACCTGGCCCACCGGCTGGACACCGTCCCGGCGGTGATCGAGCTGGCCGCCGGGATCCAGAGCGTCCTGGAGCACCGCCTCCAGGACGCCGGCATCGCCGCGACCGGGCTGTGGGCGCGGGTCCCGCCCTACCTCGCCGGCGGCGCCCACCCGCCGGCGGCGCTGGCGCTGCTCAGGACGCTGATCCTGCTCACAGGGGTGGACATCGACTCGACCGAGCTGCAGGCGGCCGCCAAGGATCACCTGGAGCAGGTCGAGCAGGTCATCCGCGAGCGCCCGCAGATCGCCGAGTTCATCGACCAGATCCGCGCGGTCAAGGAGGAGGGCAGCGACGGCGTCCCCTCCGGCGACGAGATCGCCGCGGAGCTGGAGCGCTTCCTCAGCCAGCAGCCCCCGGGCGAGGGCCAGGGCGGCGATCGCTGACAGGCGTTAGCGGCCGGTGAGCGGCCGGGTCCACGCTGCCACCCATGACGGGCCTCGATCAGATCGGTCTGCCGGACCTCCGCTCCGGCCCGGTCCTCGTCGCGGCACCACCGGGTGACGCCGGTCCGATCGAGGCCCTCCTCGTCCGCGCGACGCTGGCCGCCGGGCACCGCCGGGTGCAGGCCGCACGGGTGCTGAACGGCTGGGTGATCGCCGCGTTCGACGACTGAAGGTGGCCGCGCCGCCGGCCGCCGGCGCCCGCGGGCCGGGCCCGGGCCGCCGCGGCGTCGTCACGATCGACACGCTGCACCGTCCCAGTCGCGTTTGACCTGGATGATCTCCATGGTCTACACAACCAGCGCTGACTCCTCACCGACGGTGACCGTTGTCGACGACCCGCCCGTTGCTCATCGGCTGCTGCCTGGCGCTCGCACGCAACGCCGCCCTGGGATTCGGGTACGCCGTGTACGGCGTGCTGGCCGACTACCCGCTGTTCACCGGGCAGGCGCTGCGGTTCGCGATCGCCACCGGCGTGCTGTACGCCTTCGCCAAGCTCCGGCTCGGCCGCCTCCCCCACCCCTCGGGCCCGGACACCCGCAGGATCGTCCTGCTCGCGGCCCTCGGCCTGGGCGGCTCGAGCGTCTTCCTGGTGCTCGCCAGCCGGCACGCCGAGCCGGGGATGATCGGCACGGTCGTCGGCTGCGGGCCGCTGGTGTTCGCGCTCGCCGGGCCGTTCTGCGAGCGCCGCGCCCCGGCCGTGCGCGTGCTCGCCGCCTCCCTGCTGGCGGTCCTGGGCGCCGTGCTGGTGGAGGGCGGCGGCGACCCCGACCCACTCGGCCTGCTGTGCGCGGTCGGCGCGCTCGTGAGCATGGCCGCCGTCGCGCTCCTCGGCGCCGCGCTGCTGCCGCGGATCCCGCCCTCGGCCGTCGCCCTCTACGTCGTCGGCGCGGCGGCGATGCTGTTCGCCGCGGTCGCTCCCCTGGCGGACGGCGAGGAGTTCCTGCGCGCGCCCCATGCCGGCGAGCTGGCGGCGATCGTCTACCTCGGCCTGGTCCAGTCCGCGATCGGCCTGCTCGCATGGTATGCGGCGATCAACCGGATCCGCCTGGAGCGGGCGGGGCTGTTCCTCGCGATCGTCCCGGTGATGGCGGTGGTCGGCGGCGAGGTCGTCGGCACCGGCGCGGTCACGCTCCCCCAGCTCGGCGGGGTCGGGCTCGTCACCCTGGCGCTGCTGGCCGAGCTGGCCCCGGCGGCGTTCACCACCGGGCCGCGGGCGCGGGCCGCGGGCGGCCGGCAGCTGGCGGGCTCCGCGCGTGGCGTGCCGTAGGCGCTCCGGGGAGGGGCGAGCCGCGAAGGCGGAAATCGCGTTGACGGGGACCTGACCCGCTCCGTACGGTCGAGGTCCTTTTCCGGCCGCCCACCCCGTGCCCGCCGCGCCGTCCCGCGTGGCCGTCCGTCCCGGGCCGGCGGCCTCGAGCGCACCTTCCCGACATCATGCGACCTGCCGCGAGCTCCGACTGGCGCATGCTCGCAACGCTGCTGCGCCCGCGCATCGGCCGCCTCACCGCGCTGGCCGCGGTGCTCGCGGCCAGCGCGGCGCTGCCGCTCGCCGGGCCGCAGCTGGTCGGCGCGTTCATCGACCGGGCCGTGGCCGGCAGCCCGCCGCGGGTCCTCGCCGCGCTCGCGCTCGCCTACGTGGCGGTCGCGCTCGCCAGCCAGGCGCTGGCCGTCTCGACCACCTACGCGGCCGACCGGCTCGCCTGGACTGCCGGCAACCGGTTGCGCAACCGGCTCGCCCGCCACGTGCTCGGGCTCGACCTCGCCTTCTTCGGCAGGCACCCGCCGGGCGAGCTGATCGACCGCGTCGACGGCGACGTCACCGCCCTGTCGGGGTTCGTGTCCTCGTTCGTGCTGCGCGTGGCCGGCAGCGTGCTCACGCTCGCCGGCGTGCTGGTCGCGGTCGCGCTCGAGGACCCGCGGATCGCGCTCGCCCTGGCCGCGTTCGTGCTGCTGGCGGCCGTGATCCTCGCGCGCAGCCGCAGCCGGGCGGTCGCGTACGCGGTCCGGGAGCGCGCGGCGTTCGCGGACCTCCTCGGCGGCGTCGAGGAGCGCCTCGACGGCGCGGAGGACCTGCGCGCCAACGGCGGCGGGGCGCACGGGCTCCGCCGGTTCCGCGAGGCGACCCGCACGCTCGTCCGCGCCAACCGCCGGTCCGAGCGCGCCGCCGCCGGCATCTACGTCACGACCTCGGCGCTGTTCGCCGCCGGCAGCGTGGCCAGCCTCGGCCTCGGGGTCTGGCGGTACCGCTCGGGCGCGATCACGCTCGGCACCGTCTACCTGCTGTTCCGCTACACCGACCTGCTCCGCCGCCCGCTGGAGCAGATCGCCGACGAGCTGCACAAGGTCCAGGACGCCGTCGCCGGGGCGGCGCGCGCCGGCGGGCTGCTCGCCACCGGCTCGGCGATCGGGGACGGCGGCCGCACGGCGCTGCCGGGCGGCGCGCTCGCGGTGGAGCTGGAGCGGGTCGGGTTCGCCTACGGCGACGGCGTGCCCGCGCTCCGGGACGTCTCGCTGTCGCTCGCGCCGGGCGCCGTGCTCGGCGTCGTCGGGCGCACCGGGAGCGGGAAGACGACCCTCGGCCGGCTGCTCGTCCGCCTCCTCGACCCGCTCGAGGGCTCGGTGCGGCTCGGCGGCGTGGACCTGCGCGACACGCCGCTCGCCCAGGTCCGCGCCCGGGTCGCGCTGGTCCCGCAGGACGTGCGGCTGTTCCAGGCCAGCCTGCGCGACAACCTCACCCTGTTCGGCGCGCACCCGGCGGACGACGAGCGGCTGGCCGCGGTGCTCGACGGCATGGGGCTGGCCACGTGGTGGGGGGCGCTCGACCGCGGGCTGGACACGCCGCTCGGCACCGGCGGGGCGGGCGCCAGCGCGGGCGAGGCCCAGCTCATCGCGTTCGCCCGCGTCTTCCTGCGCGACCCCGGCGTGGTGGTCCTGGACGAGGCGGCGTCGCGGGTCGACCCGGAGAGCGCGGCGCGGATCGAGCGGTCGGTCGGCACGCTGCTCGCCGGCCGCACGGCGGTCGTGATCGCCCACCGGCTCGACACCGTCGAGCGCGCCGACGAGGTGCTCGTGCTGGACGGCGGCCGCGTCGCCGAGCACGGCCCCCGCGCCGCCCTCGCCGCCGACCCGTGCTCGCGCTACGCCCGGCTGCTCGCCATCGGCGCTCGGTCCGTGATCGCCTCGGGGAGGACCCGGTGACGCCGCCTCGGGCGGGGACCTGGCGGCTGATGTGGCGGCTGGCGCGCTGGCGGCCGGGGCTGTTCGCCTACAACGCGGTGCTGTGGGCCGGCTTCCACGCGCTCCCGCTCGGGTTCGGGCTCGCCCTGCAGCGGTTCTTCGACGCCGCCACCTCCAGCGCGCCCGCCGGGCGCGACCTGGCGAGCCTGCTCGGGGTGCTCGCGGGCATCGAGGCGGCGCGCCTGGCGGCGCTGTGGCTGGCGTGGGTGAGCTGGTCGCAGCTGTGGCACCGCATGGGCGGCCTGCTGCGCCTCAACATGCTGCGGGCGCAGCTCGCCAGCGGCGGCCCGCAGGCCGCGTGCCTGCCGGCGACGCCCGGGGAGGCGGTGAGCCGCTTCCGCGACGACGTCGAGGACGCGCTGAAGTTCCTGGACACCTGGCTGGACGTCGCCGGCACGGGCGTGTTCGCCGCCGTCGGCGTCGCGGTGATGCTGCGCATCGATCCCGTGGTGACGCTCGCGGTCGTCCTGCCGGTGGCGACGACGGTGGTCGCCACCCGGACGCTGACCGCCCGCATCCGCGCCTGGCGGCTCGCCGACCGCCAGGCGACCGCGGCGGTCACCGGGTTCCTCGGCGAGGTGTTCGGCGCGCCGCTCACGGTCAAGGCCGCCGGCGCCGGCGACGCCGCGCTCGAGCGGCTGGCACGCCTCAACCAGACCCGCCGCCGCACCGCCGTGCGCGACCGGCTGTGCACCGACCTGCTGGACTCGTTCAACGCCTCCACGGTCGACGTCGCGATCGGCGTGGTGCTGCTGCTGGCCGCGCCGGCGCTGCGCCGCGGCGAGCTGACCGTGGGCGACCTCACCCTCTTCGCCGCCTACGCCGACCGCCTGGTGTGGCTGCCCTACTACGGCGGCCGGCTGCTGGCCAGGCGGCGCCAGACCGACGTGGCGGTCGGGCGCATGGCCGCGCTCCTGCCGCCGGGCGCGGCCCGCGACCTGGTGGCGTACCGGTCGCTGGACCCGGAGGCGCGCGAGGGCGGAGGCCGCGACGTCGCGGCCTCCGCCGGTGACGGCCGGCACGGCACGCTGCTCGAGGCGCGCGGGCTCACGGCGCTGCACCCGTCCGGGCGCGGGGTGGTCGGCGTGGACCTGGCGCTGGAGCCGGGCACCCTCACGGTCGTGCGCGGCGCGGTGGGCGCGGGCAAGACCACGCTGGTCCGCGCGCTGCTCGGGCTCGCGCCACGCCAGGCCGGCGAGATCCGCTGGCAGGGCGCGACCGTCGCCGACCCGGCGGCGTTCCTGGTCCCGCCGCGCTGCGGCTACGTGCCGCAGGTGCCGCGGCTGTTCAGCGAGCCGCTCGGCGACAACCTGCTGCTGGGCGCGGCCGCGACCGAGGAGGAGACCGGCCGGGCGCTGCGGCTGGCCGCGTTCGAGCGGGACGTGGCGGCCATGCCGCAGCGGCTGGCGACCCTCGTCGGCGCCCGCGGGGTGCGCCTGTCCGGAGGGCAGGCGCAGCGCGCCGCGGTCGCCCGGGCGCTCGTGCGCCGCCCGCGCCTGGTCCTCCTCGACGACGTCTCCAGCGCCCTGGACGTGGACACCGAGGGGCGGCTCTGGGACCGGCTGCTCGCCGAGGAGGGGACGACCTGGCTGGTGGTGTCCAACCGCCCGGGCACGCTGGCACGGGCCGACCAGGTGCTCACGCTGGAGCGCGGCCGGCTGGCCGGCTGAGGGGTCAGGGTCCGGCGCGCCGGCGGCCGCGCAGGGTCAGCGCCAGGGCGGCCAGCGCCGCGGCCAGCGCGAGCCCGACGAGCACCAGCGTGGAGGCGTTGCTGGACCCGGTGGGCGGCGTCGCGGTGACCGTCTGCGGGCTGCCCGACGGCGAAGGGGCCGGCGCGGGGGCGGCGGTCGTGGTCGGCGCCGCGACCTGGACCGTCCCGGTGCCCTTGCCGGCCGACGACCCGCTGGCGGTGACCAGCAGCGCCCAGCGGCCCGGGGCCAGCCGCACCTCGGCGGCGTAGGCGCCGGGCCGGGTCGCCGGCCGCAGCGTGAACGCCACGCGCCTGCCGCCCGCGGTGGCGACCCCCTTCACCGTCAGGCCGGGCGCGAGGTCGCCGTCGTCGTAGCGGGCGACCGCGCCCACCCGGGTGGTCGCGCCGGGGCTGGCCGGCGACGTCGGCTCGACCTTCAGGCGCACCCTGGCGCCGTGCGCCGCCGCGGGCGCGGCCGCGCCCGCGAGCAGGACGACCGCCGCGAGCAGCGCGCCCGCCAGCCGCGGCCAGGACCGGCGGTGCGTGGGCGCGCCCGGACCGGCCGCGGCCGCAGCACCGAACCTCGTGGACACCTCGGGAACCCTCCTTGCAGCGTGGGAGCCTCAGCCGCCGGAGCCGGCGGGGGCCTCGGCCGGTGGCGAGGGCCCGCCGGGACCCTCCGCCTGCGCGGCGGCGCCGGCCGCCACGGCGTCCCGGCCCAGCCGGCGCAGCCGGACCAGGGCGGCCAGCGCCAGCCCCAGGCCGAGCCCGACCTTGGCCGCGACCAGCGCCCGGACCAGGACGGCCGGCAGGACGCTGACGAGCTGCGAGCGCGACAGCACGGTGAGGTCCGCGATCCCGCCGACCACGCTCACCATCGCCGCGGCGAACAGCGTCAGGAACAGGGCGTTCTCCAGGGAGCGGCGGCGCAGCAGCAGGCGCACCGCGATCGCCCCGGCGACCCACCCGGCCGCCTGCATCACCACGCCGGTGATCCTGACCAGCACCCCCGAGCGCAGCCCGAGCCACAGCCCTGCCGTGTTCAGCACGTCGATCGCGATCAGGAGCACCAGGCCGCCCGCCAGCACGGGCCGCCACCACCGCTCCGACCGGCTCGCCAGCAGCGCCGCCAGCGCGAGCACGACCGCCAGCGTCAGCCACGGCCACAGCGCGGGCCCCGGGACCCAGCGCAGGTCGCCGGCGACCGTGATCGCCTGCTCCCCCTGGCGCAGCTGCACGGTCCAGCGCGGGGCGACCAGGTGCACCCGCCCGCGGTCCGCCTGCACCTGCGGCGGCGCCTGCAGCCCCATCCAGTGCGACTGGTGCCAGTGGAAGGCCACCACCGGGCGGCTGCCGATCCGGCGCCACACCGGCACGGCCTTGGGGTCGGCGTCGGCGGCGATCGTCGCGGTGGCCGTGACCGAGCGGTTCAGGTAGGTCGAGGGCGAGCGGCGGTTCTCGAAGACCGCGTCCGGGGTGACCCGCAGGTACGGCTCGCCCTGGTAGCCGAGCACGAGCAGCTCGCGGCCGGTGCGGTTGGTCAGCTCCAGCCGCTCGCCGGCCTCGACCACGCGCACGTCCAGGCCCGGGGTCGGCGGGGTGACCGACAGCACGCGGGTCTGGTAGTTGCTCGCCTCGGGCCCGCCGCCGGTGTGCGCGGCCGCGGGGGCGGCGGTGACGGCGAGCAGCAGCGCCGCCAGCGCGCACGCCCGCAGCAGGCGGATGAGCGCGCCGCGCGCGCCGCGGAGGCGGATCATCCGCGAACCGTACACCTCAGCGCACCGGCATGGTCGTGGTCGCCTCCGCCTGGTCCAGCTCGCTGGTGCGCACGACCACGTGGAGCCGCCAGTCGCCCTTGATCGGCACCAGCACGCTGGCCGCGACGTAGTGCCCGGGGCCGAGCTTGAGCAGCTGCATGCGGATCGGCCCGAGCCCCTGCGCGGGCAGGCTCAGCTCGGCGGTCAGCTCCGGGACGTCCAGGAGCTGGCCGCTCGGGCCCAGCACGCTGAAGTGGAGCTGGTTGGCGCCGGTCCTGGCCGGCTCGGCGGTCACCACCACCGTGCTCGTCCCGGCCGTGAGCGAGGCGCCGAACGCGGCGCGGGTCGGCGCCCCCGGCGCCAGCCCCCCGAAGCTGATCTGCCCGCCCGTCACCGACCGGGCCGGCGGCGCCTGGACCAGCAGAGCCGTCACGGCCAGCACCACGGCGGCGAGCGCGGCCTCCGCGGCGACCAGCCGCCGCAGCGGTCCCGAGGCCACCCGCGCCGCCGCGGCGGCCGCGTCCGCGGTCGCCGGGGACGCGGTGGCCGCGCCCGGCCCGACCGGCCGAGCCGCCGACGCCCCGGCCGGCACGAGCCGCCGGCGCACCAGCCGCCGGCTCGCCCAGGCCAGGCCCACGACCGCCGCCACGATCGCGACCTTGACCAGCAGCACCCGCCCGTAGGTGGTGGACGGGAGGGCGTCGAGGCTGCCGACCAGCCGCCAGCTCTGCACCAGCCCGGCGGCGACCAGGGTGAGGACCGCGGCGAACGCGATCCGCGAGAAGCGCGGCACCACCGCGCGCAGCTCCGCGCCGTCCCCGCGCGGCAGGACCGCGGCGAGCAGGACGACCAGCCCCCCCAGCCAGACCGAGATCCCCGCGAGGTGGACCACGTCCACCGCGACGCCGAGGGCGACCAGGGTGCCCGTCGCCGCGTGCCCCGAGAGCGACAGGGTGGCCAGCAGCGCCGCCGCGAGCAGCACGAGGAGGTCGTCGGCCCACGACCGGAACCGGGCGGGCGCGGCCGCTCCGGTGGCGCCCGGCCCGGAGGCCGCGGGCTGCGAGGCGACGCCCGGCCCGGCCGCTCCGGCGGCGCGCTCCCCCGGGCCGCCCGCCACCTCCGGGGGCGCCGCTCCCGGCGCGCGCGTCAGGCGCAGCGCCACCGGGACCGCGGCGAGCAGCAGGGCCAGACGCGCCGCGGCCAGCACCCCGAAGCGGGTCGCCAGCACCTCGCCCACCAGGTCGGGGTCGAACGCGCCGGACAGCGGCAGCGCGGCGGCGTCCGCCCCGTGGAGCCCGACCGAGGCGACCGTGGCGACCACCGCCGCCGCCCACGCGCCCCACAGCAGCCGCCGGTGCACCGGGTCGCCGCGGCCGGCGGGCCACACCACGCGCACGAACACGCCCGCGCCGACGAGCAGGACCAGCCCGGCGAACAGCAGCCAGCGGGCGACCGCGAAGGCCACGCCCACCACGCGGCTGCCGCCCGCGCCCGCGAGCAGCTCGTCGGCGACGGCGCGCGCCTGGCCCGCGGTCCCCTGGCCGACGCCGAAGGTGAACGCGCCCGAGACCGGGTGCCCGTCGGCGGAGACGACCCGCCAGCCGACCGCGTACCCGCCGCGCAGCTCGCCCTCCAGCCGGACGCGCAGGACCCGCTGGTCACCGCCCGGGTGGTCGACCCGCCCGTCGTCCACGCGCCGGCCGCGCGCGTCCAGCACCCGCACCGACCCGAGGGCGACCTCGACCGGCTCGCTGAACCACAGCCGCACCTCGACCGGCGACCGCTCCAGGCTGGCGTTCTCGGGCGGGTCGGTCCGCTCCAGCTGCGAGTGCGCGGCGGCGGGTCCCGCCCACAGGCCGACCAGGAGCAGGGCCAGCGGGACCGCGGTGAGGCGCCGCCCTCGCCGGGACCGGGAGTCGTGGTTCATGCAGACCTGACCTGCGGGTGCCGCCTGCCCGCTTCGGGAGAGCTTGCCCGAAGCAGTGTACGGCGCCGCCCGCCGGCCCGGCTCGGGTGCGGTTGCGGGAGGCGGGGCGCGGTGCCAGCTTGTGGGCATGACCCGGACGCACGCAGGGCGCGAGCCGGCCGCCCACGGCGGGCGGCTGCTCGCGGTGTTCTCGATCACGCTCGCGACGCTGGCGGTGCAGGTGGTCGGCTCGCTGCTGAGCGGCAGCCTCGCGCTGCTCGCAGACGCCGGGCACCTCGGCACGGACGTGGCGGCGCTCGGCCTGGCGCTGCTGGCGGCCTGGTTCGCGCGCCGCCCGGCGAGCGCGAGCAAGACCTTCGGGTACCGCCGGGTCGAGATCCTCGCCGCCGCCGTCAACGCGGTGCTGCTGCTCGGCGTCGCCGGGTTCGTCCTGGTCGAGGCGTCGCGGCGGCTGGCCGACCCGCCCGAGGTCCAGGGCGCCGTGATGCTGGCGGTCGCGCTCGGCGGGCTGGCCGCGAACGCGGTCTGCCTGTGGCTGCTGCACCCCGCGCAGGCGCACAGCCTCAACCTGCGCGGCGCCTACCTGGAGGTCCTGGGCGACCTGCTCGGCTCGGCCGCGGTGGTCGCCGCCGCGCTGGTGATCCTGGTCACCGGCGTGCGCGCGGCCGACCCGGTCGCGTCGGGCCTGGTCGCGCTGGCGATCCTGCCACGCACCTGGCACCTGCTCCGCGAGGCGGTCGACGTGCTGCTGGAGGGCGCCCCGCGCGACGTCGACCTGGACGAGGTGCGCCGCCACATCCGCCAGGTCCCCGGCGTGACCGGCTGCCACGACCTGCACGCCTGGACCATCACCAGCGGGATGCCGGTGCTCAGCGCCCACGTCGTGGTGTCCGAGGGGACCGCGCCGGGCCGCGTGCTCGACGCGCTCGGCGACTGCCTGGGCGAGCACTTCGACATCGAGCACTCCACGTTCCAGCTCGAGCCCGCCGGCCACCGCGACCACGAGGGCCGCACCTGCCCCTGACCGCCGGGCGGATGCAACCGGCGACCGGGCTCGGGCATGTTCCGCTCACAGTCCCCCGCCCGCCGACGGAGACCACGCCGATGCCCTCCGAGGAGTTCGCCGAGTTCTACGCCGGCTCCTACCGCCGGCTGCTGCGGCAGCTGTTCGCGATCACCGGAGACCTTGCCGAGGCCGAGGACAGCCTCCAGGAGGCGTTCGCCCGCGCGTCGTTGCGCTGGCCGGCGCTGTCACGCTACGACGCGCCGGAGGCGTGGGTGCGGCGGGTCGCGCTCAACCTGACCAGGATGGCCGCCCGCCGGGTCCGCCGCCGGGCGGCGCTGCTGCTGCGCCTGGGGCCGCCGGCGCCCGTCCCCGAGCTGTCCCCGGACGCGCTCGACCTGCACCGGGCGCTCCAGGCGCTCCCGCGCGGCCAGCGCACCGCGATCGTCCTGCACCACCTCGTCGGGCTCCCGGTCGACCAGGTGGCCGCCGAGCTGCGCGTGCCGGCGGGGACGGTGAAGGCGCGGCTGCACCGCGGCCGCGCCGCGCTCGCGCGGCGGCTCGCCGACCACGTGGAGGAGGTCGAGACCGGATGAAGGACCTGGACGAGCGGCTGGACCGCCTCGTGTCCGAGGCGACGCGGGCGGCGCGGACCCCGGAGCCGGCGGTGATCCTGCGCCGCGGCCGGCGCCTGCGCAGGCGCCGGCTCGCGGCCGCGGGACTCGCGGCGGTCGCGCTCGCCGGGCTCGCGGTCCAGACGCTGCGCCCCTTCCACGGCGGGTCCCCGCGCCCGGTCACGCCCCCGCCCGCCGACCAGCCCGCCTACCCGCGCATGTTCGGCTACTGGTTCGGCAGGGCCGACGCCACGGTGTACCTGGAGGAGCGGGTCACGCCCGCCGAGCGCGCCGCGGTCCGCGCCGCGATCGAGCGCCTCCCGTTCGTCGACCAGGCGACCTACGAGTCCAGAGCGCAGGCGTACGAGCGCTTCCTGGAGCAGTTCGCGGGCGAGCCGGACGTGCTCGCGACCGAGTCCCTGAACACGATGCCGGAGAGCTTCCAGGTGCGGCTGGACGCCCCCGAGCTGGTGCGCGACCTGAACCACGCCCTCTGCCCGGTGGGGCGCAACGGCAGACGCCGCTGCCTCGGCGGGGTCGACCTGGTCTCCAGCTCGACCGCGCTGCTCGCCGGCCAGCTGCTCAGCCCGTACTGGCTGGATCGTGCCGACGCCACGGTGATCCTGCGGCCGGACCTCTCCGGCGAGCAGCGCGAATCGCTCCGAACCCGGCTGGCGGGCGTCCCGGGGGTCTTCAGGGTCGTCCACGAATCGCCCGCCGAGGCGTGGCGGCGGCTGGGGTCCGCGAGCCGCCACATCACCGCGGCCGATCTTCCCGAGAGCTTCCGGGTCACGCTCGTGGACCCGAACGGCGCGGACGCGTTCCGCGCGTCGTTCTGCCGGACGGCCCGGACGGGCGACTGCGCCGACGGCGTGGTCTACCTGTACCTCCACCCGCGCGCGGTCCCGTAGGCGCAGGGCCGGCCCGCCGTGCCCGGGGACGTCCTCACTCGTAGCGGAGCGCGACGATCGGCTGCATCCGGGCGGCCTTGCGCGCGGGCCACACGCCGAAGAACACGCCGATGCCCACGCTCACCCCGAACGCCAGCGCCACCGACCAGACGGTGATCTGCGCGGGCACCGGCGACCAGCGCGCCACCCCCAGCGCCCCGGCGCTGCCGAGCAGGATCCCCGCGAGCCCGCCGGTGACGGTCAGCGCGACCGCCTCCAGCAGGAACTGGCGCAGCACGTCGCGGGTGCGCGCGCCGACCGCCTTGCGCAGCCCGATCTCCCGGGTCCGCTCCGACACGCTCACCAGCATGATGTTCATGACCCCCACCCCGCCGACCAGCAGCGAGATCCCCGCGATGCTGGCGAGCACGATCGTGAGGATGCTCAGCACCTGGCCGAGGACGCCGAGGATGTCCTGCTGGGTCAGGACCTCGTAGTTCTGCTCGGGGTGGGCGCGGGTGACGGTGTCCCTGATCAGGCGCTGCTCGGTGCGGATGTCGCCGGCGCTGGCCGCGCGGACCGCGATCGCGTCGATCCGCGACAGGCCGAACAGCCGCTGCGCCGCGGTCACCGGGACGTAGACGAAGTTGTCGCGGTCCAGGCCGAGCGTCGAGCCGACCTCGGTGAGCACCCCGATCACCCGGAACCGCACCCCACCGATCTGGACGAACTTGCCGATCGGGTCGCGATCGGGGAACAGCGAGCCGGCCACCCTCGAGCCGAGCACCGCCACCCGGCGGCGCACGTCCACGTCGCCGGCGTCCAGGAACGTGCCGCGCTGCAGCTCGCGGTCGAACACGAACGGGATCGCCTCGTTGGTGCCGTTGAGGTTGACGTTCATGCGCCGGGCGCCGGCCCGCGCGACCTCGCCCGAGCTGACCGTGACCGCGACCCGGCGGGGGTCGCCGATCGCGTCGCCGACCCGGCGGGCGTCGTCGAGCGTGAGCCGGCTGACGCTCGGCGCCGAGCCGACCGAGAACTCCCCCGGGGCCACGAACAGGATGTTGGAGCCGAGCGACTCGACCCCGGCGGTGACCTCGGTGCGCGCGCCGGAGCCGATCGCGACCAGCACCACCACGCTCATCACGCCGATCACGACGCCCAGCATGGTCAGCGCCGAGCGCAGCTTGTTGGTGCGCAGCGCCTCCAGCGCGACGCGCACGCTCTCCGCGAGCCTCACGGGGGCGGCCCCTGCGCCCGGGCGGCGCGGACCGCGGGATCCGCCTCGCCGGGTGCCGCGATGCGGCCGTCGCGCACCAGCACCGTGCGCGCGAAGCGCGCCGCCACGTCCGCCGCGTGGGTGACCACCACGACCGCGACCCCGCGCTCGTCGTGCAGCCGCGCGAGCAGATCCAGGACCTCCTCGCCGGCCCGGGAGTCCAGGTTGCCGGTCGGCTCGTCGGCCAGGATCATGCGCGGCTGCGTGACCAGCGCCCGCGCGATCGCGACGCGCTGCTGCTCCCCTCCCGACAGCTGCGCGGGCCGGTGGCCCAGGCGGTGGCCGAGCCCCACCGCCTCGAGCGCGGCCGTCGCCTGCCGCCGGCGCTCCGCGCGGCCGAGCCCGCGGTAGACCAGCGGGAGCCCGACGTTGGCCACCGCGCTCGTGCGGCCGAGCAGCTGGAAGCTCTGGAACACGAAGCCGACGGTGCGGTTGCGCACCTCGGCCAGCTCGTCGTCGGACATCCCGGCCACGTCCCGGCCGCCGAACTCCAGCCGCCCGGACGTCGGCCGGTCCAGCCCGCCGAGCAGGCCGAGCAGGGTGGACTTGCCCGAGCCGCTCGGCCCCATGACCGCCAGCGAGTCGCCGGCCTCGACGGTGAGGTCGACGCCGTCGAGCGCGCGGACCTCCACCCCCTCCAGCCGGTAGACCTTGGTCACGTCCCGCGCCTGGACGACCGGCCGGCGCCCGGGCGGGCCGTCCGCCGCGGCCCGCCGCGCCCGCCTGGACCGGCGGCCCATCAGGCGCCCGGGTAGCGCTGGCCGTCGTGCAGCCGCTCGGCGCCGCGGACGACCACGCGCTCCCCCGCCTGCAGGCCCTCGGCGACCGCGACCCGCTCCTCGCCCGAAGCGGCCAGCCGGATCGGGCGCAGCCGGACGCGGTCGCCCTCGATCACGTACACCGCCTGGCCGGCGCCGCGGCCGACCAGCGCGGACGAGGCGACCGACAGCGCGTCGGGCGCGCTGCGGACCTGGATCTCGGCGGTGGCGGTCATCCCCACCCGCGCGGCCGGCGGGGTGCCGCCCTCCGTCCCGTCGAGCACCCGGCCGAGGTCGAGGTCGACCTGGTAGCTCACGCCCCCGCCGGCCGGCTGCGAGCCGCCGGGCGTGAGCGCCACCCGCGTGACCCGCGCGCCGAAGCGGGCGCCCGGGAAGGCGTCCAGCTCCACCGTGCCGCCCTGGCCGGCGCGGACCAGGGCGATGTCGGTCTCGTCCACCTCCGCGGCCACGGTGAGCCGGTCGACGTCCAGGACCGTGGCGACCTCCTGCCCCGCCGACACCTGCGACCCGGCCCGCAGCAGCGGGCCGCTCGCCGGCTGCGCGCCGCCGGTGGCCAGGCCCTGGAGCGCCTCGCCGGCGCCCTCGGGCAGGCCGGGGACGCTCGGCGCCGCCGGCGCCGCCGCGCCCTCGCCCACGCGCCCGAGCTGCACCGTCCCCGCGATCGGGGCGCGCAGCACCAGCCGCTCCTGCTGGTCCTTGGCGAGGTCGTAGGCGGCCTGCGCCTGGGCGCGCTGGGCGGCGGTCGCGGACTCCAGGGCGGCCGACAGCGCCGAGGTGGTGGCGCTGGCCGTGCGCGCGGCCCCCTGCGCGGCCCGCAGGGACGCCGCCTGCGCCCGCTCGATGCGGCGCTCGGCCCGGTCGAGCCGGCGCGCCGCCTGGCTGCGCCGGTCGGCGGGGAGCACCGCCAGGCCCGCGCGCAGCGCGTCCAGGACGCTCGCCGAGCTGTCGGCGACCAGCGCCTGCACCTCGCCGAGCGCCTCCAGCGCGTCGCCGGACGGCAGGGCGGGCACGCCCGCGCCCAGCGACGACGCGGCGTCCAGCGCCGCCTGCGCCTGGCGCAGCGCGTCGTCCACCTGGTCGCTGGTCAGCCGCGCGACGAGCTGGCCGCGGCGCACGCGCCGCCCGTCCCGGACGGCCAGCTCGGCGATCCGGCCGGAGCTCGGCGCCGTGATCTCCCCCTGGCCCGCCGCCTGGACCGAGCCCGGCGCGCTGACCTGCTCGGCGACGTCGGCGCGGTGGACGGCCTCGGACGCGAAGCGCGCGTCGGGCCCGCGCGAGCAGGCGGCCAGCAGCAGCGCGGCGGCGGCGAGCGCGAGCGCGACCCGCAGCCGGACGGAGGCGGGGGCGCCGCGGCTCGTGCCCTGACCGTCCAGCGTGCGCGTGCTCATGTCGCCAGCCAGCATAGAGGCGGTCGCGCTCCAGGGTGGCGCCGCGGCGCGGCCGCTACCGGCGGACCAGGCTGGACAGGAAGAAGGCGAGGTTGGCGGGGCGCTCGGCGAGCCGGCGCATGAAGTAGGGGAACCACTGGTCGCCGTAGGGGACGTACACGCGCAGGCGGTAGCCCTCGGCGACGACCTGCTGCTGCAGGTCGCGGCGGATCCCGTGGAGCATCTGGAACTCGAACGTGGCGCGGTCGCGCCGGCGGGCGGCGGCGAGCTGCTTGGCCCGGCGGATCAGCCGCGGGTCGTGGGTGGCGATCATCGGGTACGGGTTGCCGTCCAGGAGCCGCTCGAGCAGCTCGGCGTAGGCCTGGTCGACCCGTGCCTTGGTGGGGTGGGCGACCTCGGCGGGCTCGTCGTAGGCGCCCTTGACCAGGCGCACGGGCACCTCCCAGGCGTTCAGGCGCTCCAGGTCCTTCGGGGTGCGGAACAGGTAGGACTGGAGGCAGACGCCGATCCGCTCGCCGCCGAAGCGCCGCCGCAGGGCGTCCACGGTCGCCAGGGTCGGGTCGACCCAGCGGTGGGACTCCATGTCGATCCCGACCATCGCGCCGGCCTGCTTGGCGCGCGTGCACACCTTGGCCGCCTCCTCGACCGCGAGCCCGGGGTCGAGGTCGGCGCCGAGCGCGGTCAGCTTGACCGAGACGTTCGCGTCCAGCCCGGCCTCCTGGATGCGGTCCAGCGCGGCCACGTAGCAGGCGGCGGCGCCCGCGGCCTCCCGTTCGGAGCTGGTGTGCTCGCCCAGGTAGTCCAGGGCGACGCTGGCGCCGGTCGCGGTCAGGCGCCGCACGGCCCGCTCGGCGTCGTCCAGCGTGTCCCCCGCGACGAACCGGCCGGCCACCCGTCGGGCCAGCGGGTTGCGCGTCACCTGCCGCCGCAGCGCCGGCGAGTCGCCGGCGCGGATCAGCACCGCTCGAAGCACGTCCGCACCCCCTTGCGACCGGGCCGCGCCGTTGCGGCCCAACCCTGCACGAGTATCCCAGGACACGCGAGGGAGGGCGCCTTCGTCCTGGGAACCCCTCTGGTCGACGTGGTGGCCGCGGAGGGGCCCCGCCCTCCGCTCCGCAAGGCACAGTCGCTGCGGGCGGGGCCCCTCCGCGGCAGGGATCGTGGTGGGGTTCCCGGTTGTTGCGGAGTCGAGATGAAAGCGCGCTTCCATTGCGTCCTGGTTTAGGTGTAATGCGTGTGTTGGACTGCCTGTCGCCGGTTAGCCCCCGACCGGGTGACGGGATTCGGATCTGACCGCTCGATCCGACAAGCGCACGCACGAAAGGGAACACCATGTCCTCGCCCGAGCATGACGCGAGCCGGTCATCGCGTGCCCGGCGTCTGCTTCTCGGGGGTCTCACGCTCGGCCTCGCCGGCCTGCTCGCGGCACCCGCGGGCGCGGCGGCCGCGACCTCGAGCGCGCCCCGCGCGACCGCCCGGTCCGTGGCCGCGTCGGCGCCGGTCCACGCGGCGACCGCCGGCACCGTCCGTGCCGTCAGGGCCAAGCGGCCCCGGACGCTGCGCATCGGCATGCGCGGCGCCGACGTCAGGACGCTGCAGCGCAAGCTGGCCGCGCTCCACTACGACGTGGGCAGCGCCAACGGCGTCTTCAGCTACGACACCCACCACGCGGTCGTCGCCTTCCAGAAGTACCACCGCCTGGGACGCGACGGGATCGTCGGCAGGTTCACCCGCGCCAAGCTGGCGCACCCGGTCACGCCCAGCCCGCGCCGGGCCCGCCGCGGCCTGTACCTCGAGGCCAACCTGAGCAAGCAGCTGCTGTTCTTCTACAACGGCAGGCGCGTGACCAGGATCGCCGACATCTCCTCGGGCAACGGCCGCCCGTACACCGTGGAGGGCCGGCACGCCGTCGCCAGGACGCCGACGGGCCAGTTCGCCATCCGCCGAAAGCTCCAGGGCTGGCGCAAGAGCAAGCTCGGCCTGCTGTGGAGGCCGTCGTACTTCACCGGCGGCTACGCCCTCCACGGCTCGTACTCGGTGCCGCCCTTCCCGGCCAGCCACGGCTGCATCCGCATGACCATCTCCGCCACCAACCGGCTGTACGGCTCGCTCTTCATTGGACGGCCCCTCTACGTCTACCGGTAGGATCCCGGCCAGACCGGACACCGACGCCGAGTCTCCAGCGCCCCGAAGCCCGCCCCCCGGCGATTCCCGCCGGGGGGCGACTTCCTCCCCGGGCGGCCTCGCCGGGACGACCGTCAGGCGACCTCCACCGCGACCGGCTCCAGGCGGGTGGCGAACTCCTCCTCGAACAGGTCGGCGTTGCGCTCGGTCGCCCACAGGTTCAGCCCCGGCGTGTCGCGGGCGCGCAGCTCCAGGCGCACCGAGCCGTTCCCCCCGCGGCGCACCCCGATCGCCTCGACGACCTGGAAGTGGTCGGGGTCCAGGCCGTCGGCCAGCCGCAGCAGCGCGCCCAGCCGCCGGACCAGCCGCCGGTCGCCGTCGGACAGCGCGGCGTAGTCGGCGTGGTGGCCGGCGGGCAGCGCCTTGCGGTGGTAGCGGGCGACGTTGCCCAGCAGCAGCAGCTCCCGCTCGGTGAACCCCTCCAGGTCGGCGTTCTTGATGAGGTACAGGGAGTGCTTGTGGTGCTCCGACTGGCTGATCGCGTAGCCGACGTCGTGCAGCAGCGCCGCGAACTCCAGCAGCTCCCGCTCGGCCGGCCCGAGCCCGTGCAGGTCGCCGGTCTGGTCGAACAGCTCCAGCGCCAGCTTGACGACCATCTCGCAGTGGGGGCCGTCCCAGGCGTGGCGGCGCGCGAAGTCCAGCACCGACCGGCGCCGCGGGTCGGGGATCCGCTGCCCGTCGGCGTGCGGCGCGCGCGCGGCCAGCTCCTCGATGATCACGCCCTCGCGCAGCGCCCACGGGGCCAGCACCAGCTCCCGCAGCCCGAACGACTGCATCGCCAGCGCGGCGAGCTGGCTGGCGGCCACGACCGTGCCCGCACGCAGCGCGTCCAGCTCCGGCAGCCGCGCCCGGTCCTTGGCCGAGGTGGGCGCCAGGTAGCCGGCGAGCTGGTTGACGGCGGTGCGGTCCAGCCGGCGCGCGGTGCGGCCGTCCACGCCGGCGAACCCGAAGTCGTGCCGGGGCACGGGGATCTCGGGCAGCGCCAGCGCCACGCGCCCGAGCGTCCGGAAGGACTTGGAGGTCGCGCACACCACGTCCCAGGGGGCGGCGCGCACGCGGGCGGCCAGCGGCCCGAGCAGGTTGAGCGCGTGGACGCGCAGCGCGACCAGCTCCTCCTCGGCGACCGGGTCGGAGCGGACGAACCGCCGGGTGAGCCGGGTGGCGCCGAGCGGGAGGCTCTCGGCGATCTCCGGGTGGTCGCCGGTGCCGCCGGCGACCTCGAGGCTGCCGCCGCCGATGTCGAGCACGAGCAGCCGGTGGGCGGAGAACGCCGCCCAGGCGCGGGCGGCCAGGTAGGTGAGGCGGGCCTCCTCGGCGCCGGGCAGCACCTTGACGGCGACGCCGGTCGCCTGGCGGACGCGGCCGAGCACGTCGATGCCGTTGCGGGCCTCGCGGATCGCGCTGGTCGCGAACGCGACCAGCGCCTGCGCGCGGAGCCGCTCGGCGGCCTGGCGCATGCGGCCCACGGCGTCGGTGAGCCGCCGCTCGGCGAGGGGCGGCAGCTCCATGGTGGCGAACGCGGTGTCGGCCAGGCGCAGCGTCTCGCGCTCGCGCGCGACCTGCCGGAAGGTCGCGTCCGCACCGCCGTCGACCACGGCCAGATGCACGGTGTTGGAGCCGATGTCAAGCACGGCCAGGCGCATCGCCGCCGCCTCCCAGGTCGACCGGTCCCGTGCCCCGGGGCGCCCGCGCCGCGCCTCCCGGGCCACGCCCCCCGCCCTGCTCCCGGCCCGCTCCCGCCCTGCTCCGCGCCCCGGGAATCGCCAGCTTACCCGGCGTTCGACCGGTCGTCGGCACGTCACCTCCCGGCCTCCCTGCGCTCACCGGATCGCCGCCGAGAGTTGCCCTGCCATTCACCGGTTGTTCACCGTGTGCTTCGCGGTCGGCCACCGCCGTTCCAATACGGTTGCCTGGGTGCCCTGTGCGCCCTGCAACGGTGTCGAGCGTCAGGAGAGAGCGTTGCTCACGAGGTTGGGTCATCGATCAGGGCTTGCGGCTCTGGTGCTCGCGGTCGCGCTGTTCGCGGCCGCGTGTGGTGGGGACGATGACGGCGGCGGCTCCGGCTCCGGCGGCGGTCAGAACCTGTCAGGCTCGGTCAAGGTCTCCGGGTCCTCGACGGTGGAGCCCATCACCCGCGCCGTGGCGGAGAAGTTCTCCGAGGACAACCCGAACGTGCAGATCTCGGTCGAGGGGCCGGGCACCGGCGACGGGTTCAAGCTGTTCTGCAACGGCGAGACCGACGTGTCCGACGCCTCCCGTCAGATCAACGACGAGGAGGTCGCCGCCTGCCAGAGCAAGGGGATCCAGTACATCGAGATGCAGGTCGGCATCGACGGGATCAGCGTGCTGACCTCCAAGCAGGACCCGCAGCCGGCGTGCCTGTCGGACGCGGACCTGTACGCGCTGCTCGGGCCCGAGTCCCAGGGCTTCAAGAAGTGGAGCGACGCGAACAAGCTCGCCAAGGAGGTCGGCGGCAAGGGCGGGTTCCCCGACAAGCCGCTGGTGGTGACCGCCCCCGGCGAGGAGTCCGGGACGTACGACTCGTTCGTCGCCCTGGCGCTGGCCGGCGTCGCCGAGAAGCGCGTCGAGGCCAAGAAGATCACCGAGGACCAGGCCGCGGCGACCCGCAAGGACTACACCGCCTCGCCCAACGACAACGTGATCATCGAGGGGATCGCCGGCAACCCCAGCTCGCTCGGGTGGGTCGGGTTCGCCTTCTACGAGCAGAACATGGACAAGGTGCGGGCCATCCAGGTCGCGGGCAAGGACGGTGCCTGCGTGGCCCCGACCGCGGACACGATCAAGGACGGCTCCTACTCCCTGTCGCGGCCGCTGTTCATCTACGTGAACAAGGCCAAGGCCGACGCGAGCCCCGCGCTCAAGTCGTTCGTCGACTTCTACCTCTCCGACGACGGGCTGGCCAGCGTCACCGAGGCCAAGTACGTCGCGATGAGCGACGCGGCCAAGCAGAAGACGCTGGACACCTGGAAGACGCAGAAGACCGGCAAGCAGGCGAGCTGACCGCCGCCCGGCGGGGGCCGGGCCGAGCCGGTGCGGCCCCCGCCGTGGACGGTGGCCGCACCGGCCGCATACTGTGGTCGCGGCGAGCGGAGCGGAAGGGAGGCCCATGGCGTCCACGTCGATCCTGCCGGGAGCAGCGCTCGACCTCGCGGACCTGCACGGCGACCGGCGGCGTCACCGGCGGGAACGGACGGTCCGGCTGCTGTTCTTCGCCGCCGCGGCCCTGTCGGTGGTGATCAGCGTCGGGATCGTGTTCTCGCTGGGCGTGGGCGCGGTGCGGTTCATCACCCGGGTCGACCTCACGCGGCTGTGGGCCGACGGCTGGTTCCCGCGCCGCAACGAGTTCGACCTCCTCACGCTCCTGCTCGGCACGCTGATCGTGACCGTGATCGCGATGCTGGTCGCCGGGCCGGTCGGGCTGGGGGCGGCGATCTTCCTGTCGGAGTACGCGCGCCCGCGCGTGCGCCGCCTGCTGAAGCCCATCCTGGAGATCCTCGCCGGCATCCCGAGCGTGGTGCTGGGGTTCTTCGCGATCTCGTTCATCAGCCCCTCGGTGATCCAGAAGGTCATCCCCGGCGCCTCCTTCTTCAACCTGCTGGCGGCGGGGATCGCGGTCGGCATCCTGACCATCCCGCTGGTCGCCTCCATCAGCGAGGACGCGATGCGCTCGGTGCCCCTCGCGCTGCGCGAGGCGTCCTACGGCCTGGGCAGCAAGAAGATCACCACGACCACCCGGGTGGTGGTCCCGGCCGCGCTGTCGGGCGTGGTCGCGGCGATGATCATCGGCATCTCCCGGGCGATCGGCGAGACGATGGTGGTGGCGATCGCCTCCGGTGCGGTCGGCGGCGGGCTGCGCACCTGGAACCCGCTCCAGCCGGGCCAGACCATGACCGCGGCGATGGCCGCGCTCGGCACCGGCACCGATCAGGTCGTCGGCTCCGGCCCGTCGTTCCAGAGCCTCTACTTCATCGGGATGCTGCTGTTCCTGATCACGCTGGGACTGAACGTCGCCAGCGAGCAGATCGTCCGCCGGTTCAGGGAGCGGTACTGATGGCCGCGCGCGCCGAGGCCCCGACCACCACCACCGCGGCGGTCGAGCGGCGGCTGCGCCGGGGGCGGCTGGACGTCGGCAGCCGCCTGTTCGAACTGGCTCTGCTCGCCTCCCTGCTGTTCGGGCTGGTGGTGCTGATCGTGCTGCTGTCGGACGTGGTGCGCGACAGCCTGTCGGTCTTCGCCGAGCGGGGCACGAGCTTCCTCACCCGCAACCTGTCCAGCATCGCGTCCCGCGCCGGGGTGCGCCAGGGCCTGCTGGGCTCGCTGCTGCTGGCCCTGATCGTCGCGGCCGTCGCCTTCCCCCTCGGCGTCGGCGCCGCCGTCTACCTCGAGGAGTACGCGTCCGACTCGCGGCTGACGCGCTTCATCAACGTCAACATCCGCAACCTGGCGGGGGTGCCGTCGATCGTGTACGGCCTGCTCGGGCTGGCCGTCTTCGTCGAGCTGGTGTTCCACCGCCGCAGCCTGTTCGCGGGCGGCGCGACCCTGGCGGTGCTGGTCCTGCCGATCGTCATCATCACCACCGCCGAGGCGCTGCGCGCGGTGCCCCCCTCGCTGCGGGAGGCCGCGTTCGGCGTCGGCGCCACCCGCTGGGAGGTCGTCCGCCACCACGTCCTGCCCTACGCCATGCCGGGCATCCTCACCGGCACGATCCTGTCGCTCGCCCGGGCGATCGGGGAGACCGCGCCGCTGATCCTGGCCGGCGCGATCGTGGGCGGCTTCTTCCGCACCACCGGCGGGTTGCTGCAGCAGCTCAACCAGGGCTACACCGCGTTGCCGGTGACGATCTTCGTGTGGGCGAGGGACCCCAAGCTCGACTTCCGCGTGCTCACCGCCGCCGCCATCGTCGTGCTGCTGATCGTCGTCCTGCTCGTCAACACCGTGGCGATCGTGCTACGCAACCGCTATGAGCGAAAGTGGTGACCCCATGCCCGAGACGAACGTCCGCCGACCGCTCGCCAAGCCGGCGGTCGGCGTGCGGGCCGAGGGCGAGCGCGACCAGGACGCCGCCCGCGGCGAGGTCGTCTTCGACCTCCAGGACCTCAGCATCTACTACGGGACCTTCCGGGCGGTCCGCAACGTCGGCCTGGACGTCCGCCAGCGCGAGATCACCGCGATCATCGGCCCGTCCGGCTGCGGCAAGTCGACGCTGATCCGCTGCCTGAACCGGATGAACGACCTGATCGAGGGCGCCCGGGTCGAGGGCAAGGTCCTCTACCACGGGGTGGACCTGTACGACCCGCAGGTCGACCCGGTGGAGGTCCGGCGCCGGATCGGGATGGTCTTCCAGAAGCCCAACCCGTTCCCCAAGTCGATCCACGACAACGTCGCGTTCGGCCCCAGGATCGCCGGGACCAAGCGCGGCCTGGACGCGATCGTGGAGCAGGCGCTGCGCGCCGCCGCGCTGTGGGACGAGGTCAAGGACCGGCTGCAGGAGTCGGCGATGTCGCTGTCCGGCGGCCAGCAGCAGCGGCTGTGCATCGCGCGCGCGATCGCGGTCCAGCCCGACGTGATCCTGATGGACGAGCCCTGCTCGGCGCTCGACCCGATCGCGACCGGCCGCATCGAGGACCTCATGCAGGAGCTGAAGGCCGACTACACGATCGTGATCGTGACCCACAACATGCAGCAGGCCGCGCGGATCAGCGACATGACCGCGTTCTTCACCGCCGAGGTCAACGAGACCTCCGACACCCGCACCGGGATCCTGGTCGAGTACGACCGCACCGACAGGATCTTCTCCAACCCCGCCGACGAGCGCACCGAGAACTACGTCACCGGCCGCTTCGGGTAGCGGCGCCCGCGCGGTCAGCCGTCGAAGCGGTAGCCGACGCCGCGGACGGTGACGATCAGCTCGGGGTTGTGGCGATCGGTCTCGACCCGGGCGCGCAGGCGCTTGACGTGCACGTCGAGGGTCTTGGTGTCGCCCACGTAGTCGTAGCCCCACACGCGGTCGATGAGCGTCTGGCGGGTCAGCACCCGCCCGCGGTTCTCCAGCAGGACCTCCAGCAGCTCGAACTCCTTGAGCGGGAGGTTCACCAGCTCGCCGCGGACCCGGACCTCGTGCCGCTCGGGGTCCAGCCGCACCCCGGACGCCTCCAGCACCGGGGCGCCCCGGTCGCCCGGTTCGACGACCCCGGCGCGGCGGAGCAGGGCGCGCACCCGCGCGACCAGCTCGCGCAGGCTGAACGGCTTGGTGACGTAGTCGTCGGCGCCCATCTCCAGGCCGACGACGCGGTCGACCTCGCCGTCGCGGGCGGTCAGCATGAGGATCGGGACCTGGCTGGCGGCGCGGATGCGGCGGCAGACGTCGATGCCGTTGAGGACCGGCAGCATCAGGTCGAGGATCAGCAGGTCGGGACGCTCCGCCTCGAACTCCTTGATGGCCTCGCCCCCGTCGCGGGCGACCACGACGTCCAGACCCTCCCGCGACAGCGAGTACCGGACCGCGTCGAGGAGGGATTCCTCGTCGTCGACCACCAGGACCTTCGGCATGCGGCGTCCCTTGCCTGCTCGGGTCTCCCCCTGACGGAAGCACATCTGCAGGTCAGGCGGCAACCTCCTGGGCCCGCACGCGGCCCGGCTCCCGCAATGTTCCCCGCCGGTTCACCAGCCGGCCACTCGCGCGCACCACCCGCACAGCCCGAGTGCGTACGATGAGCACGCCACCCGCCACATCCACCGCCGTCGTCAGTCGTCAAGGGGGCAGATCCACCGTGCGCGCGACATTCGAGGCCCGCCTCGAGGGACTCGAGGCCAAGCTCCTCCAGATGGGCCAGATCGTGCAGACCCAGCTCACGCGCACGCTCGAGGCGCTGGCCTCCGGCGACCTCGCCCTGGCCGACGAGGTGATCGTGCGCGACGACGCGCTGGACCGCACCTACGTCGAGGTCGAGCAGGAGATCCTGCGCACCCTGGCGCTGCAGGCCCCGGTCGCCAGGGACCTGCGCCTGGTCGCGGCGGTCCTGCACGTCAACTCCCACCTGGAGCGCATGGGCGACCTGTGCGTCAACATGGCCAAGTTCGTGCGCATCACCGTCGAGTACCCGCCGGTCCCCGCGATCCAGGCGACCCTGGCGGAGATGGGCGCCCACGCGCAGAAGCTGATCGCCGCGGCGATGACCGCGTTCGCCCGCCGCGACGCCGCCCTCGCCGGGACCCTGCCCCGCCTCGACGAGCCGCTCGACCGGCTCAACCAGCAGATCTTCCGCATGATCGAGCAGACCGGGGACGACCGGGCGCTGGAGTGGGCGAGCCGGATGATCCTGGTCGCCCGCTACCTGGAGCGGCTGGGCGACCACTCGGTCGACATCGGCGAGCAGGTGGGCTTCATCGTCACCGGGGAGGTCCGCGAGTTCCTGCCGCCCAAGGCGGCCCGCGGCTAGCCCGTGTCCGAAGGACCGGCCGGAGTCGGGGGCGGAGTCCCGGCCGGCCGGCCCGTGTCCGAAGGACCGGCCGGGGTCCGGGGCGCAGCGCCGGCCGGACGGCCGGCGCGCAGGTCCGTCCTGCCCCGGCGGCTGTCGAGCAGGCTCTTCGCGAGCCACCTGCTGCTCGCCGCGGTGGCCCTGGCCCTGGGCGCCTTCCTGGCGCGCAGCCCCTCCTGGCGGATCGGGGTGATCGCGGCGGCGATCGTGCTGGCCGGACTGCTCAGCGGCGCGACCGCCCGCTCGCTGACCGTGCCGATCGCGCGGCTGGCGCGCTCGGTGCGGCGCATGACCAACGGCGAGCCGGCCGTCGAGCCGGCGCGGCCGGAGCCGCTGGAGCTGGCGGAGCTGGCCGCCGCGCTCAACGCCACCGCCGAGCAGCTGCGCACCCGCGTGGCAGAGATCGCCGGGGAGCGCGACCGGGCCGCCCAGATCCTCGCGGCGCTGGAGAACGGGGTCCTGGTCCTGGACGCGCGCGGCGGCCTCGGCTACGCCAACCCGCCCGCGCGCGCCTGGTTCGGGCTGGCCGAGTTCGAGCCGGGCATGCCCGCCCAGCGGGTCCTCGGCGTGCTCGACATCACCCGCCTGGCCAAGCAGGCGATCGCGACCAGCCGGCGCGCCAGCGGCCAGGTCACGCTGGTCTTCCCAGAGCACCGCACGCTCGCGGTCCGGGTCACCCCGCTGAGCGGCCGGGACGGCTCGGCCGGGGCGCTGGTGACGCTGGTCGACCTGACCAGCCGGCGGCGGCTGGAGGTGCTGCGGCGCGACTTCGTCGCCAACGCGTCGCACGAGCTGAAGACCCCGGTCGCGGCGATCCGGGTGCTCGCCGAGAGCCTCGACGACGCCCTCGACGACGAGGACCCGGACACCGCCAGGCGCTTCGTCGGCCGCATCGGCGAGGAGGCCGAGCGGCTGGGACGGCTGGTCAAGGACCTGCTGGACCTGTCCAAGGTCGAGCGCGGCACGCTGGCGGTCGAGCCGGTCGACATGGTGGCGCTGGTCAAGGACGTGACCGGCCGCAGCGCCCGCCAGGCGGCCGAGCGGGGACTGGACCTGCGCACCGGGCTCCAGCCCGGCGTGAGCATGCGCGGCGACCGCGCGCAGCTCGCGCTGCTGGTCTCCAACCTGGTCGACAACGCGATCCAGTACACCCAGCCGGGCGGCCGGGTCACCGTCGAGCTGCGCGCCCAGGACGCGGGCGGCGTGCGGATCGTGGTCGCCGACACCGGCATGGGGATCCCCTCGAACGAGCTGCCCCGGGTGTTCGAGCGCTTCTACCGCATCGACAAGGCGCGCGACCGCCAGACCGGCGGCACCGGCCTGGGGCTGGCGATCGTGCGCCACGTCGCCGAGTCCCACGGCGGCCGGGTCACCGTCGACTCCGAGCTGGGCCGTGGCAGCACCTTCACGGTGACCCTGCCGGCCAGCCCGCCGGTGCCCGCGCCGGCGACCTGACCCCCGGCCGGCGCCCGTCCCGGGTGTCCGCACGCCCGCGCCCGGCGACCCGGCAAACCCGGTTGCGGACCCGGACGGGCGCGCGGCATGCTCGTCCCATGACGCGACTGCATCCTCCCTGGTAGGGATCTGACCGGTGGGTCACGAGGCGCGCCGCCCGGGCGGTCCTCGTGCTGCTCGCCGTCGAGCTGTTCGACGAGCTGGTCTACGGCGCCCGCGAGGCCGCCTGGCCGCTGATCCGGGCCGACCTGGGGCTCAGCTACGCCCAGGTGGGCGTGTTGCTGAGCGTACCCGGCCTGCTCGCCGCCCTGATCGAGCCGGCGCTCGGCGTCCTCGCCGACGGCCGCCGGCGGCGCGCGCTGGTGCTCGGCGGCGGCGCCGCGTTCGTCGCGGCGCTCCTGCTGGCGGCGGCCGCGGGGGGCTTCGCGCCGCTGCTGGCCGCGTTCGTGCTGATGGGACCCGCGTCCGGCGCGTTCGTCAGCCTGTCGCAGGCGACCCTCACCGACCTGGACCCCGCCCGCCGCGAGCGCAGCATGGCGCGGTGGGTGGTGGCCGGCTCGGTGGGCGCGGTCGCCGGTCCGCTGGTGCTGGCCGCGGTGGTCGCGCTCGGCGGGGGCTGGCGCGGGTCGATGTGGGGGTTCGCCGCGCTCGGGCTGCTGCTGGCGCTGCTCGCCCGCGGGGTGCCGTTCCGGCCCGCCGCCGGGCACGAGGACGACGGGCTGCGCGCGGGCCTCGGGCGCGCCCTGGCGGCGCTGCGCGACCGCGAGGTCCTGCGCTGGCTGCTGCTGCTGGAGCTGACCGACCTCGCCGGGGACGTGCTGCTGGGCTTCCTCGCGCTGTACGTCACCGACGTGGCGGGCGGGAGCGCGGTCCAGGCGGGGCTCGCGGTCACCGTGTGGACCGGCGCCGGGCTGGCGGGCGACGCCGCGCTGCTGGTCGTGCTGCGGCGGGTGCCCGGCCTGCGCTACCTGCGTGCCGGCGCGCTGGCGGTGCTGCTGCTGCTGCCGGCGTTCCTGCTCGCCCCCGGTCTGCCCGCCAAGCTCGGGGTGCTCGCCCTGCTCGGCGCGCTCAACGCCGGGTGGTACGCGATCCCGCAGGCGCGGCTGTACGAGGCGCTGCCGGGGCGCAGCGGCGCAGCGGTCGCCCTGTCGTCGCTGGCGGGGCTGGTGGGCGAGCTGCTGCCGCTGGGCATGGGGCTGCTCGCCGCCGCCGCCGGGCTCGGCACGGCGCTGTGGGTGACGCTGCTGGCCCCGCTGTCGGTGCTCGCCCTGGTGCCGCGCGAGCGCGGGCCCGGGCCGCCGGTCCGCTGACCCCGGCCGCGCGGTTGCCGGGCACGCGGTCGAGCGGGCATCGTGCTGCCCATGCCGCCGCGCGCCACCCCCGAGCAGCACCCCGAGCGCCCGGTCCTGGTCGTCTCCGGCGGCCGGGCGGGCCTCGGGCCGCTGCGCGCCGACCTCGTGCCCGTCTTCCAGCGCTGGATGAACGACCCGGAGATCCAGGCGGGCACCGGCAGGGTCGGGCCGGTCACGCTGGAGGACGAGCGGGCCTGGTACGAGCGGGTCACGACCGGGCCCGGCCGGCTCACGCTGGTCGTCTACGACCTGGCCGACCTGGCGCCGGTGGGCGTGACCGACCTGCACGAGATCGACCAGCGCAACGGGACCGCCTGGTTCGGGATCATCCTCGGCGAGCGGCGCGGCCAGGGCCTCGGCACCGAGGCGACCCGCCTGATGCTCGACTGGGGGTTCACCGCGCTCGGCCTGCACAACGTGATGCTGCAGGTGTTCGAGTGGAACCGGCGGGCGCTGCGGGCGTACGAGCGCGCCGGGTTCCGCCAGATCGGCCGCCGCCGCGGCGCGGCGGTCACCCACGGCCGCCGCCACGACGTCGTGCTGATGGACGCCGTCGCCGACGAGTTCACCGGCTCGGCGCTGGCCGCGGGCGGCGGGCGGCCGGCGCGCCCGTGACGGCGGCCCCGCGCCGGACGGGCCGGGAGCGGCAGCCGCGCGGGCCTCACCGGCGTCACGCCCGGGCGGCGCCGGCGCGGCCGTCCTCGACCACGAACGAGGCGGTGGTGCGCACCGGGGAGGCGCGGCGGCGCACGCTGTCGACCGAGCGCAGGTCGGCGCGCAGCAGCCCGGGGGTCAGCTCGCAGCGGGTGTAGCCGCGCCGCGCGGCGTCCAGGTAGCGCAGGTGCGGGTTGGTGGCGAGCAGCGCGGCGCCGGCCTGCACGAGCTGGCGCGGCGGCGCCGAGCTGATCGAGGTGCAGACCAGCTCGGTCGCGACCGTCGCGGAGCCCGGGTCGGCGAAGTCGGCCTTGAGGTCGTTGACCCAGGCGGAGTGCACGTCGCCGCTGAGCACCACCGGGTTGCGCACCCGGCGGCCGGCGAGCAGGCGCAGCAGCCGGGCGCGGGCGGCGACGTACCCGTCCCACTGGTCGGTGTTGAACAGGTCGCCGAGCAGGGCCGGGCCGGCGAGCTGGGCCATCATCACCTGCTGGGCGAGCAGGCTCCAGCGTGCACCGGAGGCGGCCAGCCCCCTGGCGAGCCAGCGCTCCTGCGCGGCCCCGAGCATCGTCGCCGCCGGGTCCACCGCGGCCTCGCAGCGGCGCGCGAGCCCGCCGCCGCACGGCTGGTCGGAGCGGAACTGGCGGGTGTCGAGCACGTGCAGCTCGGCGAGGTCCCCGAACGCCAGCCGCCTGGCCAGCGCGATCGCCGGGCCGCGCGGCCGGGCCGCGCGCCGCAGCGGCAGGTGCTCCCAGTACGCCCGGTACGCGGCGGCGCGGCGCGCGAGGAAGCCCGCGCGCTCCCCGGGCTCCCGGGGCCGGTCGCCCGCGTAGTCGTCGGCGACCTCGTGGTCGTCGAAGGTGAGCACGAACGGGAACGCGGCGTGCGCCGCCTGGAGCGCGGGGTCGGTCTTGTACAGCGCGTGCCGGTTGCGGTAGCCGGCGAGCGTGGTCGCCTCCGGCCCCTCGTGGTGGCGCAGCGCGCCGCGGCGGCGGCCGCGCTCGTAGATGTAGTCGCCGACGTGCACCACGAGGTCCAGGTCCTCCTCGGCGACCGCGGCCCACGCCGGCCAGTAGCCCGCCTGCCAGTCCTGGCAGGACGCCAGCGCCAGCCGCAGCCGCCGCAGCGCGGATCCGGGCGCCGGCGCGGTCCTGGTCCGGCCGACCGGGCTGGCGACCGCCCGCGGCCCGGTGGTCCGGAAGCGGTAGAAGTACCAGCGGTCCGGCTCCAGGCCGGCGACCTCCACGTGCACCGCGTGGGCGTCCCGCGGGCGCGCGGGCGCGCTGCCCGCGGCCACCACCCGGGTCATCCGCTCGTCGTGCGCCACCTGCCAGCCGACCTCGACGGTCCGCCCGGGCATGCCGCCGCCGTCCAGCGGCTCGGGCGCGAGCCGGGTCCACAGCACCACCCCGTCCGGGAGGGGGTCCCCGGACGCCACCCCGAGCGTGAACGGCGGCTCGGGCGGGGACGCGGGAAGGCGCAGCGGCGGCGGGCCACCGTCACCGGCTCCCCCGCCGGTCCGGGCCGGCGGGCTGCTGCCGGCCTCCCGCCCGCCGCCGTCCAGCAGCGCCGTGGCGGCGAGGCCGCCGCCGGCCGCCAGCGCCGCCGCGGCGGCGGCGAGGACCGCGCGCCGGTCCGGCCCGCGGCCAGACGGCCGGCGGGCGCCCGGACGGGGAGGGGGATCGGGCTCCACGGGCCAATGGTCGCCGAGACGGGCCGGGCCCGCCAGGGACCCGGCGGGCCGCCCGACCGGGGTCCCGGCGGGGTCACGCCTTGGTCACGATCCGCACGGCGGTCAACCTGGCGGCGGCCCGGGGGCGTGTGTCGGGTGACATGACCCCCGACCCCAGGAGATCGCTCATGCGACGGATCGCGCTGGCGCTCGCCCTTCTGGCCGCGGTCGCCGTCGGCGGCGCCGCGGCGGCCAAGGCCGCGCCCGACGACCCCGTGTCCAGCCCCGTGGCCCGCGTGGACCAGTGCAGCCAGCTCGACAGCTTCTCCAACCCCACCCCCGCGTGGCTGAAGAACGAGGCGGCCGCCCACAAGGTCGCCAAGCGGGCGCAGGCGTGGCTGCGCAAGCACCCCGCGGCGCAGCTGGTGGCGGCCGGCGACTGGCTCAGCGTCAGCGAGCGGCACGGCGCCTACCACGTCGCCTTCGCCCGGGACGCCGTCCGCCACGAGCGGGAGCTGCGCAAGGCGCTCGGCGACCCGGCGCGGCTGTGCGTCGATCCCGCGCTGTACACCCTGAAGGAGCTGACCGCCCTGCAGGGGCGGGTGGACCAGGACCTCGCGGCGCTGAAGGCCGAGGGCGTCCTGATCAACGCGACCTGGGTGGACGCGCCCACCGACACCCTGGTGATCGGGCTGGACCGCCGGAGCGCGGACGACGCCGCGGCGAAGCTGCGGCAGCGCTACGGGGCGGTCGCCGCGGTCCGCGTCCAGTTCCAGGAGGTGGTGGCGGCCGACTCGGGCGGGCGGGAGCAGCCGCAGCCCCGGCCGGTGGGCGCGGACCCCGCGGGCTGAACCGGCCGGCGTGTGGTTGCATCGGCGCTGCGAACCGGTGACGGCCGCCAGCTGGCGGCCGTCACCTCCCCCGGTCCGCCCCGCCGCATGAGCTTCCATGACTTCTACGCCAAGGCGTGGCCCCGCCTGGTCGGCCAGGTGTACCCGCTCGTCGGGGACCTCGCCGCGGCCGAGGACGCCGTCCAGGAGGCCATGGTCCGGGCGGCCAGCCACTGGTCGCGGGTCGGCCGGTACGACCGCCCCGAGGCGTGGGTGCGGCGGGTCGCGGTCCGCCTGGCCATCAGCGGGCACCGGCGCGCGCGCCGCCAGGCCGCGATGCTGGCGCGGCTGGGCCCGCCGGCCGACGTCCCCGCCCTGGACGCGGAGGACCGGATGCTGATCGACGCGCTCGCCGGGCTGCCGGCCAAGTACCGCGAGGCGCTCGCCCTGCACCACCTGGTCGACCTCTCCGTCGAGCAGGTCGCCGACCAGCTCGGCGTGCCGAGCGGGACGGTCAAGGCGCGGCTGGTGGAGGGCCGCCGGCGCCTGGCGGCCCTGCTGGAGGGCGAGCCGGCGGGCCCGCCGCGGGCGGCGGCCCGGCGCCCGCGGCGGCGCCGGGCCGCGCCGCCCGGCGGGCGCGCGCGGGCGGCCGGCCCGTCCTCCGATCGCATGCCCTCGAGCTGGGAGCGGCCCGATGGATGAGCACGAGCTGGACCGGCGGCTGCGCCGGCTGCGCGACGCCGCCGGCGCGGCGACCCGGCCGCGGGACCCGCACGCGACCGAGCGGCGTGGCCGCCGCCGGCAGCGGCTGCGCCGGCTCGGTTCCGGCGCGGCGCTCCTGGTCGCCGCGGCGGCCGCGATCCTGGTCCTGCGCGACGGCTTCGCGACCGGGCAGCGACCCTCGCCGCCCCCGGCCGCGCTCGCCCCTGCGGCGCCGACGACCCGCCCGCCCGTCGCGCAGGCCCAGCCGCTCCCGGCCGGGGGTGGCGAGGCCGCGGCGGACTCGGCCGAGGACGGCCCCGCCGCGCCCGAAGCCGGCCGCCGCCGGCCCGACCTGGCCGGCGGCCCCCCGGCGACGGAGCCCGGGAAGCCGGCGGAGCCGCTGGCGGCGGACGGTGATTCGGGCGGCATCGAGGCGCAGTCGGGCAAGCTGGTCACGTACGGCGGTCTGGGGTTCCTGGTCCCGGTGGACTGGCTGCTCGGCCCCGACGACGGCTGCCCCGACGCCGGCCGGCCCGAGGTGCTCGTGCTCTCCTCCCCCGACCCGGCGCCCGCCGCGCTGGCGTCGCCCCCGCCGTGCCCGGAGGCCACCGACCCCTTCGCGATCCTCCGGTCGCAGCCCGCCTTCTCCCTGCCCGGCGGGACGCTCGAGACGATCGACGGGCTGCGGGTGCTGGTACGCCAGGACGCGCCGCCCGACCAGGCGGGCGTCCGGGTCGCTTCCGGGTGGACGGTGTCCCAGGCGGTCGTGGAGCGCCCCGACGGCGGTGTCCTGCTGGTGGTCGGCGAGCCCGGGCAGGACACGGTCCGCCTGTTCAGGGGCATCCTCGGCTCCGTGCACCCCGCCTGACCCCGGCGCTCGCGGCGCCGCGGCGGGCCGCTCCGGAGGGCGCCCGGCACAACCGGCGGTTGCGTGAGCCGACCGGACGCGCAATCGTTCCCGTACGCCCATTGCATTGGTTTGGTTACCGAGAACTACGCAGTGGGCAGGAGGGGCCTCAGGGGCCGGGGGGGCTGGGAACCGGTCACCAGGGCGCCGCCGCGGTGGGACGAGGAGGTGACGGCACCGGGCACGATGCATCCCAGCATGACCACAAAGAGGTGGGAATGATGTTCGATCCCCGGATCAGCCGAGGGTTCCGGTTCGGCGCGCTGGCCGCGCTGCTGATGCTGGTGCTGGCCGCGTGCTCCACGACCAACGACGAAGGCGGGGGCGGGGGCGGCGGCGGGGGCAAGAAGATCGCCCTGCTGCTGCCCGAGCTGAAGACCACCCGCTACGAGGCACAGGACCGGCCGCTGTTCGAGGCCAAGGTCAAGGCGTTGTGCTCCGACTGCCAGATCCTCTACTCCAACGCCGACCAGGACGCCGCCAAGCAGCAGAGCCAGGCCGAGGCCGCGCTCACCAACGGCGCCAACGTGATGGTCCTGGACCCCGTCGACTCCGCCTCGGCCGCGTCCATCGTCGCCAACGCCCGGACCCGCAACGTGCCGGTCATCAGCTACGACCGGCTGATCACCAACGCCGACCTCGACTACTACATCTCCTTCGACAACGAGAAGGTCGGCAAGCTCCAGGGCACCTCGCTGGTCGACAAGCTCAAGGCGGACGGCAAGGGCAGCGGCACGATCGTGATGATCAACGGCGCCCCGACCGACAACAACGCCACGCTGTTCAAGAAGGGCGCGCACAGCGTCATCGACGGCAGCGGCCTCAAGGTCGGCAAGGAGTACGACACCCCTGACTGGAGCCCGGACAAGGCCCAGAGCGAGATGGAGGCGGCCATCACCGCGCTCGGCAAGACCGGCTTCGTCGGCGTCTACGCGGCCAACGACGGCACCGGCGGCGGCGCCATCGCGGCCATGAAGGGCCAGGGCCTCAACCCTGCCGGCATCCCCGTCACCGGCCAGGACGCCGAGCTCGCCGCGGTCCAGCGGCTGCTCACCGGCGAGCAGTACATGACCGTCTACAAGGCGATCAAGCCGGAGGCCGAGGCCGCCGCGCAGCTCGCGGTCGACCTGCTCAACAAGCAGACTCCTGCCGCCGGCCTGGTCAACGGCAAGGTCAACAACGGCAAGGAGGACGTCCCCTCGGTCCTGCTCGAGCCCGTCGCGGTGACCAAGGACAACGTCAAGGACACCATCGTCAAGGACGGCTTCCTCAAGCCCGAGCAGATCTGCACCGGCCCTGCCGCCTCCGCCTGTGCGGCAGCAGGGATCAGCACCTGACCGTCTCCTCCCGGACGCGCGGCCGGCCGGCCGCGCGTCCGGGCCCGCTGCGCGGGTCCCGGCGGTGCACGTCCGAAGGAGGCAGCGTGGCCGACAACCAGCAGCCGCTCCTCGAGCTGCGAGGGGTGAGCAAGCGCTTCGGCGCCGTGCAGGCGCTCAAGGACGTGGACTTCGACGCCTACGAGGGCAAGGTCACCGCCCTGGTGGGTGACAACGGCGCGGGCAAGTCCACGCTCATCAAGGTGATCGCGGGGATCAACCTCATGGACGAGGGCGAGCTGCGCTTCGACGGCCGGCCCGTGCGCCTGCACGGCCCCAAGGACGCCTCGGCGCTCGGCATCGCCACCGTCTACCAGGACCTCGCCCTCTGCGACAACCTGGACGTCGTGGCCAACCTGTACCTCGGGCGCGAGGTCGTCGGCGGCCCGCGCCTGCTGCGCGAGGTCAGCATGGAGCGCGAGGCCAGCGGCGTGCTGAAACGGCTGGCCGTGCGGATCCCGAGCGTGCGCACCCAGGTGGCGTCGCTGTCCGGCGGGCAGCGGCAGTCGGTCGCGATCGCCCGGTCGATGCTCGGCAGGCCGCGGATGGTGGTCCTGGACGAGCCCACCGCCGCGCTCGGGGTCGCCCAGACCGCGCAGGTGCTGGAGCTGATCCGCACCCTGCGCGAGCAGGGGCACGCCGTGGTCGTGATCAGCCACAACCTGAACGACGTCTTCCAGGTCGCCGACCGGATCATCGTCCTGCGGCTGGGGCGCAAGGTGGCCACGCTGGAGGCCGACCGGACCAACTCCGACGAGGTGGTCGCGGCCATCACCGGCTCGAGGGAGGCGGAGGCCGGCGAGGAGGAGTCGGCCGCCACCGCCGCGACCGAAGGGACGGAGCGATGACCGTCAGCGACGTCGACCCCCGGCTGCTGGGCGACGAGCCGGGCCTGGCAGGGGCCTGGGCCGGGCTGCGCCGCAGGCTCGCCCAGGGTGAGCTGGGCAACCTCCCGGTGATCGTCGGGCTCGCCCTCATCTGGCTCATCTTCGCCCTCGCCAACGAGAACTTCCTCACCCCGGGCAACCTCACCAACCTGGTCCTGCAGATCGCGCCCATCGGCACGATCTCGGTCGGGGTCGTGCTCGTGCTGCTGCTGGGCGAGATCGACCTGTCGGTCGGGGCGGTCAGCGGCCTGGCCGCCGGGATCATGGCCGTGCTCAACGTCAAGCAGGGCTGGCCCGGTTGGGCGGCGATCCTCGCCGGGCTGGTGGCCGGCGCCGCGATCGGGCTGCTCCAGGGCTTCTGGACCACGCGCTTCCGCATCCCCGCGTTCGTGGTCACCCTCGCCGGGCTGCTCGCCTGGACCGGCGCGCTGCTGCTGGTGCTGGGCGAGACCGGCACGGTGAACCTCAGCGACGAGACGATCATCGGGCTGGCGAACACGTTCTTCATCCCGCTGGACGCCTGGCTGCTCGCGATCGTGGCGATCGCCGCCTACGCGGGCCTGGCCCTGTGGCAGCGGCGGCGGCGGATCGCCGCCGGGCTGCCGGTCGGGCCGATGCGCGTGCTGGTCATCCGGATCGCCGTGCTCGCGGCCGTGGGCCTGGCGGCCGCGGCGGTCCTCGCCGCCGACCGTGGCCTCCCGCTGGCGCTGGTGATCTTCCTCGGCATCGTGGTCGTAGTGGAGATCCTCATCCGCCAGACCCGCTTCGGCCGGCACGTGCTCGCGGTCGGCGGCAACGCCGAGGCCGCCCGCCGCGCCGGGATCCGCGTGGACGACGTGCGCCTGGTCGTGTTCATCCTCGCCTCCACCCTGGCCGCGGCCGGCGGCATCCTCGCGGCCGCCCGGCTGTTCGCCGTGAACCAGTCCTCCGGCGCCAGCGACACCCTGCTGCTCGCGATCGCCGCGGCCGTGATCGGCGGCACGAGCCTGTTCGGCGGGCGCGGGTCGGCGCTGTCGGCGCTGCTGGGGGCGTTGGTGATCGGCTCGATCACCAACGGGATGCTCCTGCTCGGGGTCGCCTCCTCGACCCGCTTCCTGGTCACCGGCGGCGTGCTGCTGCTGGCCGCGACCGTCGACGCGCTCTCCCGCCGCGGCCGCCAGGCCGCCGGACGCGCGTAGGTCCACCGGGCACCTGGTGGGGCCGGCAACGGCGCCGACCCCACCAGGGGGCACCCGGCACCGCCGGGCGGCCACGGCCCGCGGGCCGGCCGTCCAGCCTCGGGGTCGCGGCGGCCTGCTCACCCGCGGACGCGCGCGGCGGGACGCAGCGGCCAGGCGAGCAGGCCCGCGGCGAGCACGGCGGCGCTGCCGAGGATCGCCGGGGCGGGCAGCGCGAGCGCGAGCAGGGCGCAGAGCCCGATCCCGGCCGCCGCGAGCGGGCGCAGCCGCCGCCCGGGCCCTGCGGCCCCGGCGGCGGCCCGGGCCAGCGACAGGGCCGCCGCGTTCGCGATCGCGTAGTACGCCAGCACCAGGAAGGAGCTGAACCCGATCGCCCCGCCCAGGTCGGTGCGCAGCGTGAGGGCGACCACGCCGGCCGCCACCGCCAGCTCGGCCCGGTGCGGCACGCGGAAGCGCGGGTGCACCGCCGCCAGCCAGCGCGGCAGGTCCCCTTCGGCGCCCATGGCGAACGCGGTCCGGGCCACCGCCGCGAGCAGGGAGACCAGCACGCCCAGGCAGGCGACCGCCGCGCCGGCCCGGACCACGCCGGCCGCGGCGGGCAGCCCGGCGCGGCCGGCGACCGCCGCGAGCGGCGCGTCCGCGGCGGCGAGCGCCGGCGCGCCCGCCGCGGCCAGCGCGCTCGCCATGACCGCGGCGTAGACCGCCAGCGCGATCCCGAGCGCGAGCGGGATCGCCCGCGGGATCGTCCGCGCCGGGTCGGCGACCTCCTCCCCCAGCGTGGCGATCCGCGCGTATCCGGCGAACGCGAAGAACAGCAGCGCGCCCGCCTGGAGCACGCCGCGCCAGCCGCCGTCGCCGGCCGGCGGCGCCAGCCGCTGCGGCTCGGGATCCCCGGCGGCCAGCGCGACCCCGACCACCAGGGCGAGCACCGCCAGCACGAGGGCCACCGCGAACCGGGTGACCGCGAGCGTCCTGGCCACCCCCCGCCAGTTCACCGCGGCGAGCGCGACCACCGCCGCCACCGCCAGCGGCCGCGCCAGCCGCGGCGCCACGTAGGCCCCGAAGGTCAGCGCGACCGCCGCGCAGCTGGCCAGCTTCCCGGCCACGAACGCCCAGCCGGCGAGGTACCCCCACAGCCGCCCGAGCCGCTCGCGCCCGTACACGTACGCGCCCCCCGAGGCCGGGTGGACCGCGGCCAGCGCGGCCGAGGAGGTCGCGTTGCAGTACGCCGCCACCGCCGCCAGCGCGAGCCCGGCGAGCAGCCCCGGGCCGGCGGCGGCCGCGGCCGGGCCGACCGCGGCGAACACCCCGGCGCCCAGCATCGAGCCGAGGCCGAGGACCACGGCGTCGCCGAGCCCGAGCCGCCGCCGCAGGCGGCTCGGCGGTGGACCGGGGGGATCGGTCTGGTCGGTCATGCGCGCTCCCGTCCCGGTGCGCGGCCGGCGGGGTGTGCCGCCGCGCGGTTCGGTGGCATCCTTCCAGCGCCGCGGGTCATCCGTCAGCCGACCGCGGCGCACGTCCGCCAGCGACCGGTGCGAGGTCCGATGTACACCTTGGTGCTGCTCCGCCACGGGCGGAGCGACTGGAACGACAGGAACCTGTTCACCGGCTGGGTGGACTCCGACCTGAACGCGGCGGGCGAGGCCGAGGCCCGCGCGGCCGGGCGCGCCCTCGCCCGGGACGGGCTGCTCCCCGAGCTCGCGCACACCTCGCTGCTCAAGCGCGCGATCCGCACCTGCAACCTGACCCTGGACGAGTGCGACCGGGCGTGGATCCCCGTCCGCCGCCACTGGCGGCTGAACGAGCGCCACTACGGGGCGCTCCAGGGTCTGGACAAGGCCGAGACCCGGCGGCGGCACGGCGAGCGGCAGTTCATGGCCTGGCGGCGCAGCTACGACGTGCCGCCACCGCCGCTGGAGCCGGGTGGCGAGTGGGACGTGAGCGGCGACCCCCGCTACGCGGATCTGCCGCCGGAGGTGATCCCGCGGACCGAGTGCCTGAAGGACGTCGTGGCGCGGATGCTGCCCTACTGGGCCGACGCGATCGTCCCGGACCTCAGGGTGGGGAAGGTCGTGCTCGTCGCCGCCCACGGCAACAGCCTGCGAGCGCTGGTCAAGCACCTGGAGCGGATCAGCGACGAGGACATCCCGGGCCTGAACATCCCCACCGGGATCCCGTGGGTGTACGACCTGGGCGAGGACATGCACCCGGCTGGCGAGCGGCGCCAGCTCGGCGACCCCGAGGCGATCCGCGAGGCCACCGAGACGGTCGCCCGGCAGGGCGCCCCGGCGTAGCCGGGCCCCTGCCGCCCTGCCGGGGCTAGAACGTGACGACCTGGTAGCCCTCGGCGAGCAGCGGCGCGACCGTGTGGTGCTCCTCGGGCCCGCCGACGACCTCGACGCCGAGGCGCTTGGCGCCGTCGGCGGCACCGAAGCGCTGCACCGCGCAGAACTCGCACGCCCCGCCGATGTCGTCGCGCAGCTCGTCGAACAGCGACCCGTAGTGCCGGCCGAACGGGTCGTTGCGGGCGGCGAAGGTGGACAGCCAGATGACGCCGACGCCGTGGAACCACAGCCGCACGTCGTGGCCGCCGGCCTTGAGCTCCTTGGCCGCCTTGAGCGCGTGCAGCATGCGCGCCTGCCCGGCCGGGTTGGCCTCTCCGGTCTCGCTCATCACAACCAGCGCGTACTTGGCCATCGGCCGCTCCTTCCCTCTGGGCGACCCAGCGTAACAGAACAGTTACGGTAGCTCAAAGGTTACGGTCAGCGCCCCCGGGTGTCCAGCAGGTGGAACGCCTCCGCGAGCGCCACCCCGAAGGGGGCGCCGACGGCTGCGGCCCAGGTGCGCACGCGGCGGTCCAGGTCGGCCGGGTCGGGGAACTGGCTGGCGTGCTCGCGCAGCGCCGCGAGCTTGACGCCGATGACGTCCGCGACGTCGACGACCTCGTCGGGCGCGTCGCTGCCGAACAGCAGGACGCTGTGGGCCCGGTGCGCCGCCAGCCCCTCGGCGGCCAGCTCGGGGGCGTACAGCGGGTCGCGGGCCGCGACCACGCCGTCGACGGTGAGCAGGCCGGCGGCGCGGTGGTCGGGATGGAGCAGCCAGCGGCGCCAGGGATCGTGTCCGACGACGGCGTCCGGGCGGACCGTGCGCACCAGGCGGGCGACCGCCACCCGCAGCGCCATCGTGACCTCCAGCTCCCCGTCGACCGCGCCGAGGAAGTGCACCGGCCCCGCGCCGAGCGCGCGCGCGGCGGCGCGCGCCTCGGCGCGCCGCGCTCGGCCGAGCCGGCGAGGGTCGGCCGCCGGATCGGCGCTGCCCTTCTCGCCGGCCGTGAAGCACGCCAGCTCGACGTGGACGCCCGCGCGCACCCAGCCGGCGACCAGGCCGCCCGCGGCAAGCTCGACGTCGTCGGGGTGCGCCCCGATCGCCAGCGCCCGCGCGACCGGCAGCATGCCTCAGCTGGTCTGCTCGAGCAGGTCCGCGGAGCCGCCGGCGAGCAGGTCGGTGTAGACGTCCAGGAGGCGGCGGGCGGTCTCGTCCCAGCCGTGCGCACGCGAGAACGTCGCCGCGGCCAGCTGCATCGCCGCCAGCCGGCGCGGGCTGACCAGCAGCGACCGGATCGCGCTCGCCCAGCGGCGCGGGTCCCGGTCGGCCAGCAGCAGCCCGGTCGTGCCGTCCCCCACGGCGTAGCTCAGGCCGCCGACCCGGGTGGCCAGCACCGGCGTGCCGCACGCCTGGGCCTCCAGCGCGACCAGCCCGAAGGACTCCGAGCGCGAGGGCATCAGCAGCAGGTCCGCGGCCTGGTACACCAGCGACAGCCGGTCGCGCGGCTGCGGCGGGAGCAGGCGGACGCTCTCCCCCACGCCCAGCTCGGCCGCGAGCTTGGCGAGCCGCTCGGGCGCGCCCGAGCCGTTGCCCGAGGCCCCGCCGACGACCAGCAGCTCCACGTCCAGCTCGGGGCAGACCCGTCGGAGCGCGGCCAGGGCGCGCACGGCCACGTCCGGGCCCTTCAGCGGCTGCAGCCGCCCGACGAAGGCGAGCACGTGGCGGGCGCCGGTGCGCAGCGCCCGCCGGGCCGCGTCCTGGTCGCCGGGGGCGAACAGCCTGCCGTCCACCCCGGGTCCGATCACCTCGATCCGGCCCGGCGGTGCCCCGTAGAGGTCGGCGAGCTGGCAGGCCTCGAGCGGGGTGGGGACGATCAGCCGGTCGGCGCTGGCGGCGACCCGCTCCTCGCCGAGCATGCGCGCCGCCGGCTCCGGCTCCTCGTCCGTGCCGAGGGTGGCGTTCTTGATCTTGCCGAGCGTGTGGAAGGAGTGCACGAACGGGAGCCGCCAGCGCTCCCGGACCAGCCTGGCGACCCAGCCCGACAGCCAGTAGTGGCTGTGCACGAGGTCGTAGGGCCCGTGCCTGGCCTCGGCGTGCAGCAGCGAGCACAGGAACGCGGCGAGGTACCCGGGCAGCGCCTCCTTGTCGACCGGCGCGGCCGGCCCGGCCGCCAGGTGCAGCAGGCGCACGCCGGGCTCGAGCTGGATGACCTCGGGAAGGCCCGGCTCGTCGGCGCGGGTGTACAGGTCGGAGGCGATCCCCCGGGCGGCCAGCTCGTGGGCGACGGTGCGGATCCAGACGTTCATGCCGCCCGAGTCGCCGCTGCCCGCGGGTGCGATCGGTGAGGAGTGGATGGAGAGCACCGCGAGGCGCCGCGGGGCCGGCCGGGCCACGCCCGGCACACCGTCAGTCGCCGCCAACCTCACCTCCGGACCGATCGCAGACCGATCGCGCACGCCGGGACGACGCATACCCGCAGCGTCCTGCCCGGACAACGCCGGCCCTCGGCGCGTTTGTTCCGGACCGGAGCGCTCCGCGGCGCTCCTTCGGGGCGTCCCACCTGCGGTCATGACGGCGTCGCGGACGTGTCACCGTGGCGGCGGGGAGCCGCCGGCCGCAGGGGATAAAAACCTCCGGGAGCGGGGCCCGTCAACCACCGGCCGGTGGCACCCTGACCACGGCCGGGCGCACCTGGCCGACCGGCTCCCCCCCGCCGGTCACAGGGGCCGTGGCGGCAGGCAGCACCGCGGCCAGCTCGTCCTCCTCGAGCCAGCCGAGCGCGCGCGCGACCGCCACCAGCGCGGGCGCGCCCGCCCGCGCGCCGCCGTCCAGGACCTTGATCGCCAGGCCCTGGCCGGTGGCGAGGTTGGCGGCGCCGTAGACCGCCTCGGCGCCGGTCTTGGCGACCAGCCGCCCGCGCGCGGCGCCGAGCAGCAGCGAGTCCAGCCCGCCGGAGCCGCGGATCAGCAGCGGGTGGCGGCGCAGCGCGGCCACCAGCTCGGCCGGGCCGCCCTCCCCCGCCGCCGCGCGGGCCGCCAGGCGGGCGTACGCGGTCGCCAGCGCGCGCAGCGTGAGCGCCCAGGTGGGCGCGCCGCAGCCGTCGCAGCCAGGCCGGCCGCCCTGCTCGCCGGTCCACAGCGCCAGCGCACGGCCGATCGCCGCCTGCAGGGGGTGGGCGGGGTCCAGGTAGCCCTCGACCGGCCAGCCCTCGGCGACCGCGCCCGCGAGCAGCCACGCGTGCTTGCCGGAGCAGTTGTGGTACACGCGCCGGGGCCCGTCGGCCGCGGCGCGTGCGGCCGGCTGCGCGGGCAGGTCCGGCGGGCAGCGCAGCGCGTCCTCGCCCAGCCCGGCCGCCGCGAGCGTGCGCCGGACCGCCTGCACGTGCACCGGCTCGCCGGTGTGGGAGCCGCACGCGCTCGCGAGCGCCTCGTCGCCGAGTCCGAGCCTGGCCGCCGTCCCGAGGCCGTGCACGGCCAGCGCCTGGAACGGCTTGGCGCACGAGCGCGGGTAGACGACCAGCTCGGGGTCGCCGAGCGCGGCGGCCACGGCGCCGTCGGGGTCGCAGACCACGGCCACCCCCAGGTGCCGGCTCTCGACGAGCCCGGACCGCTCGACCTCCACGAGCACCTGCATGCGCGGCCTCCTCCCGGCGGCGGACGCAGGTCACCCTACGCCGCGCGGGGTCAGCAGACCTGCGTGAGGTGCGGGTAGGGGTTCTCGGCCACCCCGTTCACGTGGTACTCGAAGTGGACGTGCTCGGCGCCCTCCTGCGCGTTGCCGCTGGAGCCGTTGGTCCCGATCTGCGTGCCGGCGAGGACCCGCTGGCCCGCGCGCACGCTCACCGAGTTGAGGTGGAAGGACCAGGTGTCGACGCCGTCGGCGTGGTGGATCATCACCGCCAGCCCGGCGAGGCCGCCGATGTTGCCGGCCTTGTACACCGTCCCGGTCTTCATGGCGTACACCGGGACCCCGAACGGCGCCATGATGTCGGTGCCCTGGTGCAGGTGGCCGACGCGGGGGGCGTGCCAGGAGTCGATGAAGCTGTGCGCCGGGCCGAGCGGGCACGACTGGCCGTTGACCACCAGGTTGAGGCCCATGCTGCGGCCGTCGACGGTGCCGCCGGCGGCGATGAGGTTCCTGGCCTGCTGCTTCCAGAGCGCCTTGACCTGCGCGAGGGCGCGGTTGAGCTTGGGCAGCAGCGCGCGCTGCTCGGCGCCGAGGCGCTGCAGCGTCTGCAGGCTGGACTGGTACCCCTCCGAGGAGACGCGCGCCTCCTCCACCACCGAGGACGACCGGTACATCAGCACGTCGTACAGCTCGATCTTCTGCACCGCGTGCGCGGGGTCGCTGAGGATCGACTCGAACGGCGCGGTGCCGGAGCGGACCCAGGAGGCGGCCTGCTCCTCCAGCGCCGGCAGGACCTTCTGCAGCCGCGCCTTGTACTCGACCGCCTTGCGCTCGGTCGCGAGGGTGCGGTTGCGGATGTCGGCCAGGGCCGCGTTGGTGTCCTCGATCTCGCGGGCGAGGGCGTCGGCCTTCGCCTGGAGGGACTCGAGGCCACCGGGGCCCGCGGGGTCGCCGGTCTGCGCCGCGGACGGCAGGGCGGCGGCGACCACCACGGCGCTCGCGGCGAGCGCGACGAAGAGACGACGGCGAATCTCCAGCGGTCCTTTCCGTGGGGGGACCGGACACCGGGCTGGCTACTGGCCGATGAGAGGGGAAGCGCCCGGAACATTAGCAACCGTGGTCGGAGCGGAGCAAACCACGGCGGGCCGGCCGCTCCTAGCGGGTGAATCACCTACGAATTGGTACAGAGACAACGGTACTGAGCACCGCAGGAATTTCGCGGCCCGGCAGCCGGGACGGTCAGCCTGCGGGGCGGCCGAACGGGAGCCCGGTCACGGTCACGGGGCGGCCGGCGGCGAGCAGCTCCTGGCCGCTCGCGACCGTGCGGCGCACGTACGCGAGCGCGATCGCCCCCAGCTCCGGGTGGACGGCGCCGCCGCGCACCTGGCCCGCGCGGCGGCCCTCCGCGGTGAGCAGGTCGGTCCGCGGTGGCGGCGGCTCGCCGTCCGCGCAGGCGATCCCCGCCAGGCGCCGCTGCACCTGGCCGAGGTTGTGGACCCGCGCCACGGTCTCCTGTCCCGGGTAGCAGCCCTTGTCGAGGTGGACGTGGCTGTCCAGCAGCCCAGCCTCCTCGGCGAGCACGTCGTCGGTCAGCTCGAGCCCCCAGCGCGGCAGCCCGGCCTCGATCCGCAGCGCCGCGAGCAGCTCCGGCCCGAGCCAGGGGAACTCGCCCGCGAGCTCGGCGCGTACCCTCGCCACCTGCGATCCGAGCAGGTCCACGCCGAGCGGCGTGCGCTGGACCACCAGACCCGAGCGGATGCCGGCGCGTCCCGGCTGCTCGGGGACCGGCAGGCCGGCGGCGGCCGCCGTGGTCGCGGCCGCCGGCCCGACGATGCTGAGCCCGCCCGGGACCGCCGGGCCCACCCGGACGTCGTAGCGGAACACGAACCGGCGCAGCCGCTCGGCGAGGGCGTCCGCCGCGCCCGCGTCGGTGTCGGCGAGCACGCCCTCGTGGAGGACGGCCAGCCGCAGCGCGAACTCGATCCTGCCCTTTGGGCTCAGCAGCAGCGCCTCGGCGGCCTCGCCCGGCTGCCGGTCCTCCAGGTGCTGGGAGGTGACCGAGTGCAGGTAGCGCAGGACGTCGTCGCCGTCGAGCTGGACGGCCACGAGATCCGGCCGTTCGGCGAGTGCCGCGCCGGTCCGGGCGGCGCGCAGGCTCTCACGCTGACCGCGAGGGTCCGGGCGGGCGGTCGTGAGCTCGGTCATCCCCTGCATCGTATCGGCGTTGGCCGCAACTGCGCCGCCCCGCAACGGGAGAATCACGCTTGCTCCCGGCCCGATCTCGCCTACACTGTCCGCACGCGAGGAAGGAGGTGGTCCAACTGCACAAACCGTTGTGGACCCGCGAGGTGGCTGCCCGGTAGGGCTCACCCACTCCGACGATCTCGTGAGGTGTGGACAGCCCACGGAATCCACTCAGACCACCGAACCCAGGGGGTCCCGGCCTGGTCCGACCGGGACGAGGGCAGCACGTCACGCCCTCGACCCCCCTGGGTCTTCCCTTCCCCGAGGAACACCGGCCCTCCCGGTGCTCAGCGGAACAGCCGGTAGACCACGTACACGGCGAACCCGGCCGCCGCGCTCAGCATCAGCACCAGCAGCGTGGTGTACCAGAACTCCAGGGTGAACATGCTCGGGCGTGGCCTCCGGCGCGAGCGTGCCGACAGCCGATCGTATCCCCCGCCGGACCGCCCGCGTCCGGACCCGGCCGCGTCACGCCTGGATGTCCACCGGGCCGAGGCGCCCTGACACCACGATCGCATCCGGCTCGGTCACGACCTGCTCGGGCACCAGCCCCGCCGGCAGCTTGGGCAGCGGCAGCTCGAACGAGCGGTCGCGGAGCTGCTCGAGCACCTGCGCGGGCAGCGTGACGGTGCCCGCCTCGAGCTGCTCGGCCTGGAACGCGATGCGGCCGGAGCGGATCTCGAGCCGGCCGCTCACGAACGCGTCCACCGGCTGGCCGAGCAGGGTCGTGCGCACCTGGATGTGCACGCCGCGCTCGTCGATCTGCACCTGGCCGCCCGGCAGCCGCTGGCCGACCAGACGGTTGATCTCGGACTCGGTGAGGCGCACGCGGCCGCGCCCCCCCTCCACCCGCACCACCCCCGAGCGTCCCAGCAGCAGCGCGCGGGGGATGCGCACGTCCCTCAGGGTGAGCTGGAGGCTGTCCAGCGTCACCCCCCGGAGCTGGACGTCCGTCGCGGCCACGTCGACCGTCCGCAGCCGGCCGAGCGCCAGGCTCAGCAGGAACGGGAAGTCGCGCACCTCGACCGACGGCGGCCTGGCCAGGCCGAGGTGACGCTGGACGGCCCGGGTGGTGCGACCCTCGAACAGCCGCCCGGCGGCGAAGTCGGCCGCCACGCCGAGGATCACGAGCACCAGCAGGGCGATCAGGAGACGGGAGAACCGGCGCATACCGGGAGACGCTACCGCACGCGCCGCGCCATCCCCTACCGGGCGCGGGTCGGGGACCGGCTCGCGGCGGGTCCCGGTCCGCGGCCGCGGATCAGCCGCCGGAGAACGGCGGCAGCAGCGCGACCTCGGCGCCGTCGGGCACAGGCGCCGACGGGTCGCGCAGGCGCTCCCCGTCGACCAGGACGCTCGCGTAGCTCAGGGCGGTCGCGAACGGCTGCCCGTAGCGGGACCGCAGCCGGTCGAGCAGCAGCCCGAGCGGCTCGGCTGCGACCAGCACCTCGCCGGCGCCCGCGGCCTCGCGGAGCGCGGCGAACATCCTGACCCGGACCAGCGTCCCTCCCACGGTCGGAGCGATGCAGGCGCCTCGTTGTTCGGCGCGAGGAACGGATGCTACGGTGCCGGGGTCTGGCCGGGGGCGCAACATCCGGCAGCGACGCCGAGCGGCTACGCCTACGCTCGCGCCGCGCGAGCGGCCGGTCGCCACGGATGTCGCGGCGCGGTGGGGAGCAGCAGTGGCCGAGCTGGCCTGCATCACGAGCCGGTCCGCGGGGGCGGTCGACGTCCTGCCCGCGCTGGAGCTGCTGCCCCACAGCCTGGTGACCCTCCCGCTGGAGCTTGCCAGCCTCGGCAAGACCGGCGACAGCGACCTCGTGCTGATCGACGCCACCAGGGACCTCGCCGGCGCCCAGGTGATCTGCCGGGCGCTGCGCGCCGCCGACGAGGAGCTGCCGATCCTGGTCGTCATGCCCGAGGCCGGGCTCGCCGCGCTCCAGCCCGGCTGGGGCGTGACCGACTTCCTCCTGCCCACCGCCGGGCCCGCCGAGGTGGAGGCGCGCATCCGGCTGGCCGTCCAGCGGCCCGCCGCGAGCGACGCCGAGGAGGCCGTCCGCGTCGGCGACCTGCTCGTCGACCCGATGAGCTACCAGACCAGGGTGCGGGGGCGGCCGCTGGACCTCACCTACAAGGAGTTCGAGCTGCTGCGCTTCCTGGCTCAGCGGCCCGGCAGGGTGTGGACGCGGGCGCAGCTGCTGTCGGAGGTGTGGGGCTACGACTTCTTCGGCGGGACGCGCACGGTCGACGTGCACGTGCGGCGGCTGCGCGCCAAGCTCGGCCCGGAGCACGAGTCCATGATCGCCACGATCCGCGGCGTGGGCTACAAGCTGGTCCCGGCCGAGCAGGCCCGGGCCGAGCGCGAGGCGGACCGGGAGCACACCGGATGAGACAATCCTTTGACAGGCCTGATCGCGGGATGGCACCATCGCCGCGCCTTCGTCAGAGGGCCGCTAGCTCAGCTGGCAGAGCACCCGGCTTTTAACCGGGGTGTCGTCGGTTCGATCCCGACGCGGCCCACACCAGGGCCCCCATCGTCTAGTGGTCCAGGACGCCACCCTTTCAAGGTGGTAGCACGGGTTCGAACCCCGTTGGGGGCACGGGGCTTCGAGCCCCCGACCGCAAGGTCCCGTGGAGCAGCTTGGATGTGCTCGCCGCCCTGTCAAGGCGGAGGTCGCGGGTTCAAATCCCGTCGGGACCGCCACGGCCCCGGCCGGCGCGCGCGCCGGCCGGGCACGGGCAGGTAGCTCAGTTGGTAGAGCGTCCGGCTGAAAACCGGGAGGCCGGCGGTTCGAAACCGTCCCTGCCCACTGCAAATAGCTCCTGAGGTAGACTGGCGGTCAACGAGAGGTCAACGACTGACCGTCGGCCACAGGAGCCGCAGTGACCATCCGCAGACGCCGCGACGGTTGGCAGGTCATCGTCTACGCCGGCCTGGACCCCCTGACAGGCAAGCAGCGGCAGATCACCAGGCAGGTCAACGGCAGCCGCCGGCAGGCCGAGCAGGTGGAGGCCCGCTTGCGGACCCAGGTCGCCGATGGGCAGCACGCCGGTACCCGCCTGAAGACGCTCGGCGAACTGGTTGACCTCTGGGTCGAGTGGCGCGCTGGGCGCGACAAGCCCATCTCCCCGCGCACCCTGGAGGACTACCGCGGCCTGATCGCCAACAAGATCAAACCGGCGCTGGGCGGCAAGCGGCTCCACACCATCAACGCCCGCGTCCTGGACGCCTTCTACGACGAGCTGCGCCGCAATGGGAACGCCAAGGCCGGAACGCGCGCGCGAGCCCGCGCCAGGGCCGAGGCGGCCGCCAGGGGCGACGACCCTGATAAGGCTGCCACGAAGGCGCAGCCGGCAGCGGGCGACCGGCGATTGAGCCCGAACCGGGTTCGCGACGTCCACGTGATCCTGTCCGGAGCGCTCGGGATGGCGGCCCGGTGGGGATGGCTTCCGTTCAACCCAGCGTTGATGGCCCGGCCGGCCAGGGGCAAGGGCAGGAAGCGCCCTGTCCCCACTCCGAAGGAGGTCCGTGAGCTGTTCGCAGCGCTCCAGGACGAGCCGGACTTCGCGGTGCTCCTGCGGCTGAGCGCCACGGCCGGGCTCCGGCCGTCGGAGATCTGCGCACTCCGATGGCTGGACCTGGACCTGGACGCGATGACGCTGACCATTCCCCCTGACGGCAGCATCGTCACCGCGAAGAGCCTGCCGAACAAGTACGCGCGGAAGGCTCCCAAGAGCCGTCACAGCGAACGCCTGTTGGCGCTCGACGCCGCCACCGCCAAGCTGCTTCGTGAGCACCGAGCCCGCTGTGAGCGGCTCGCCGAGCAGTTCGACGGCCGGCTCACCCAAGACGCGTACGTGTTCGCCCGGACTCCTGAAGGTGCGACGCCCATCCGGCCGGACGCGGTCAGCAAGCGGTTCACGGCGCTCGTGCGGCGAATGGGCCACGGCTACACGCTGTACGGGCTGCGCCACTTCATGGCGACGCAGCTGGGCGCCGTCGCGGAGGCCGGGACAGTCCGGGAGCGGATGGGCCATGGCAGCCTCGCGGTCACCAGTGGCTACATGCACCGGGTGAGCGGGGCCGACCGTGCGGCCGCGGCCTACATGGGCGATCTTCTGGACGAGCGCGCCCGCCAGCACGCGCCTCAAGATGACGGATCTACTACAGAGGTTCGCGCTTCTGCGTGACGGCGCTCAGCGTGGAGTCCACTGGACTTCGGGGCCGTGTCCGTGCCGATCACCGGAGCGGGCCGTCTGCTGTTCGGGTGGTCTTGCGTCGCGGCGATTGGAGCCGGCGTTGCCGGACGGTTACCCGAGTGATCCGTCGCGCCGCTGCCCTGTGACGCGATCGTGACGGTCTCCATCTACCTTGCGGTGGTCCGAGCTATCGCCGTCGCACCGCACCCCTGTCCTCGCTTCCTCCCACCCGATCCCCAGGGTCGCGCTGAAGTTGGCGAGGGACCGGTCGGCCCGCGACCCTGCAAGAGGTCCCCATGCGCCATGACCTCGCCGTCGCTGATCACCGGAGCCTCGGCGCGCCACCGGCTGCCAGGGCGCTGGCCCGCGTGATCCGTCTGCTGGCGGCGGTGTCGCTGCTGGTCAGCGTGGTGATGATCGTGGCGATGGTCGCGCAGACGTCGGCCGACGCGCACCAGTTGGGCGCGGCCGGCCCGTGGGCGGACACCGGCGTGGTCGTGGCGCCACCGGCGCCCCGCACCCCGGGCCGCACGGCGCCTGCACGCCTTGACCCGGGCCCGCGGTTGGAGCGGCTGCTGTCCCAGGCCAGCAGGCTCGTCGGGGAGGACGACCCGCAGCCGGCCGCGGTCCTGGCCAGCGCGCGTCGTGGGACACCGCGACGGGTGCGGTTCCGGTCGTGCCGATCGGCGGCGGGGCCGGCGCGAGCGGGACGCCTGCTGGTGGCGACCGACCCGGCGTCGGCGGCGCCATCGTGCCCAGCCTGCAGCGGTGGTTGGAGCAGCGGCCAACGAATGAGCAGTTGCAGGAGCCGTTGTGGTGGCAGCTGGAGCAGCTGTATCAGGAGCGGCAGCCGCCCGTCATGCTGCCCCCCAGCCATCTGCCGCCGAGCGCGAACCCTCCCGGTCCGAGCGTTCCTGGGCGGCCGCTGCAGCCGCGCCCAGCTGATGAGGAGTCGCGGCGGCGGTTGGAGCAGCTGCGGCAGGAGCTGGAGCGGCGGCAGCAGCAGCGGGAACACGAGTGGGTGCCTGACGAGGAACCTCGTAGCGAGGCGGCTCCTGTGGACCCCGACCCCGCGCCTACGCCTGTGGCTGGCGACCCCTTCGACGACTCCGCCCCGGCCGCCACCCAGCTGGCGTCGGCGACCAGCGACACCGACACTGACGCGAGCGCGGGCGGCGGCCACCTCGACGCCGGCAGCCCCGTAGCCAGCGACGCCTTCGGCAACGGGAGTTGGCTGAACGCCGACTCGCAGTACCCCAGCGACGGCGACTTCGGCGGCGGCACCTCGGCCTCTGTGTGATCAGCCCGGCGCTCGGTCGTCGCCGCGTCGCCAGAAGGAGCGCCGTCCGTCCGCGCGTCGGTCAGCGCCTTCAGCGATGCCTTTCGTGCTGTCGTTGACCGACGTCCCGGGCTGCGTGCAGCGACTCGCCCGTTCTTGCGGCGGTACGGACGGTGCTTTGGCAGCTCGTTGTGCCGCATGGTGTCGGCGTTGTCACCCGAAAAGCGCGAGTTCCTGTAATTCTCACGCGCGTCCTTGGCGGTCGGGCCGCAGCTCGAACCAGTCCCTGTCGATGCCGGTCCCCCACTGGCTCGCTAGGCGGTCGAGGAGGTACAGGCCCCAGCCGGACTCGGCGCCGGGGTCTTGACGGATCGACCACAGCCGGCCGCCGGCACGCACGTCGACCTCCACCCGCGCCGGGGACACGGCCACCAAGATCTGGATGGGCGCGCCAGCACCAAGGCCGGCGTGCAGCACGATGTTGGTCACCAGCTCCGACACCAACAGCTCGGCGTCGTCAGCCGCCCAGCGGGGCAGGGTGAGCTGCCGCAGCGCGTGCCGGGCCTGGCGGGCGGCCAACGGGCTCGCCCGCACCCACAGGCGCATCCGATCATCAGCCTGCGGCGACGCAGCCGCGCCACGCCGTCCCGCGGCTGGCTCCAGCCCGTACCCGTCCATCGCGGGGAGCTACCCCTACGCGGGTCCACCAAACGGCAAGCAGCTCCACCCTGCGGGACGGTTCGAACCCTCGACCTTTCGATTACGAGAGAAACGATTACAGTCCGACCAGACGGGACCAGACGGAACCACCCTGCTCACGTTGAGTGCCGCGTCGATCTGGTCGGCTCCAGACGGAGCAGATCATCGGGATGATCAAGGCGCATTCGATCTGGAATCGAATGCGCCTAGCCTCACAGGCTCACGGACACCCCGAGCGGTCCAAAGTCCTCGGAACGCTTGACGTGCTCAACCAGACAGCGTTGTATCCCGTCCCTGCACTCCGGTCCGTGCTGGGAGGCCACTCATGCCCTCCGTCCTACCGCCCAACGGCAACGCTTCGCCGCTCTCGCGAGAACACTCCAAGCCGCCTCGGCATCGGCGCGGGCGGCGCCTCATCTCGATCGGCCTGCTTCCGTTCCTACTCATCGTCAACGCTTGCGCTGAACCAGCAGCCGAGACCACACCCACCCTCGAGGCCGAGGCAACCACGGTCAGCACGACGACCACGACCAGCGCACCGACGACCACCAAGGCGCCCACGACCAGCGCACCGACAACAACCCGGCGGCGGGTCCGTTCCACGTCGACCACCAGGCGCTCGTCAGCGGGCACGAGCTCGCAGCGCAACTGCGATCCGTCCTACCCGGACACCTGCCTGCATGTCGGCGCCGGAGACTACGACTGCTCGGGTGGCTCAGGGAACGGACCCAACTACGTCGATGGCCCAATCCAGGTAAAGGCGCCAGACCCGTTCGATCTGGACCGCGATGGCGATGGCGTGGGCTGCGAGTCGGGGTAGCATCAGATCCGTAGGAGCGTGCTCATCGTCAGGTGCGTGCAGTCTCATACTGTCTGCGCAGGTCAGGTTGGGTGCTCACTCTGGGAGACCTGCAGATTCCGGTCTGGTGATGACCAGTAGACTGCCATCGGGACTGCCATCAGTAGCGGGACTGCCACCGGCCCGACAGGGAGGCTTCAGATTTCGTGTCTGGTGCTCTGGCAGCGGTCGTGGTCTGGTGGCTGGTCGCGCTGTCGGGTAGCCGTGGCCAAGGCCGGGCTCCGATCCCGTAGGTTCCACCCCTCGGACCTGCGAACCGTCGGCAGACCCCCAATTCCCCTCTTCCGCGACGTGTTCTTCCGCGCATATCACTGCGGGGTCCACTGCCCCCGCACCAGGTGAGTCCTTCATACCCCTTGGCGGTTGGTCACTCCTGGCCCTCCATCTTCATGGAACTCGACCCAGCGCGTTCGCCGCCCATGCGGATCCTGCTCGCCTTGATGCTGGCCATGTCGCTGGTCCTTGTCGGCGGCACCATGATCAAACTCGTCGGCCACCTGCCAGTGGCGCATGCCGACGGCGACGACGAGAAGGATGACGGTGTAGACGACGTCGGCCTTGCTGACGATGAGGCCGGCGTCGATCCGGGCACCGGCAGCAGCAACACGGGCACCACCGGGGAGCAGGGGCCGGGCACTGATGCCTACGGGGCCGACGGCCCGGCCACTGGCACCGGCACCGAGAGCAGCACCAGCACCGGCGGTGGGAGCACCGACGGCCAGACCGCTGGGAACAGCAGCTCCACCGCCAGTGGGAGCACCGTTGATGCCGGCTTCGAGGGCCCTGACATCGGCGCTGTCGGCGTGCAGGGTGAGCCGAACGGCTCACCGCTAACCCAAGACGCCGAGCCCCAAAACCCCGCGGCTGACGCCGCCGCCGCGGCCGCTGATGCGCAAGCGGCGGCTGAGGCCGCCGCCGCCGCAGCGGCACAGGCCGCCGAGGCTGCCGCCAAAGGCGGGCCGGGTGCGGCGGATCTTGCCAACGCTGCGGCCGCCGCCGCCGAGGCCGCCCAAGCCGCCGCCGGTGCCGCCGCGAACGCCGCTGCCGCAGCAGCCAATTACGGTCATGACCCTGCTGCCGCTGCTCAGGCCGCCGAGCTGGCGGCAGCAGCCGCTCAGACTGCCGGCTGGGCGGCCGGAACCACGATGCAGATTGCCGACGCTGCCGCCGCCCTGGGCAATGCCAACCTCGCTGCCTCCGCCGCCTCTGGCGCCTATGCCAGTGGCGTCGCGCAGCAGGCCGCGTCCCTAGCGGCTTCCGTCGGTCCGGCTACGGGCACCTTCGAGAGTGCTGTCCCAGCTGCCCAGACCAATGCCGCCGCCGCCGGGTTGGCAGCGGCCGCCCAGGCTGCCGCCAACGCCGCCACGCACGCGGCCAACGCGGCGCAGGCCGCCATGAACGCCAACCCCGTCGGCCCCGGCGACCCCTTCTCCTCGCAAGCCGTGACAGCCGAGGCGGTGCAGGCAGCGGCCCAGGCCCAAGCGGCCGCCAGCGCCGTCGCCGGTGTGGGCACCAATCCTGATGGCACCAACGGCGATCCGGTAACCAACGGAGGCGGCGGCGAGACCAATTGAGCACGGCCGCCGACCAGCCGATCGCGCGGAACTCGCTGGTGTCGTGACCGCGCTTCGATACCGCCCTTTGACCGGCTGGCTTTGAACCGCTGTCACCCGCGTGCGAAGCAAGGTCTCCGCACCCCGCCTGGGTGTGACCGAGATGCTGTAGCGGTTGCCACATGACCCATGCTCTGACGATCGGCTGGTCGCTGCGCTCGCGTGGCAATGCGGCCTCAAACTCACGCGCGCGAACAACCTGCGCGCGTGACGGCCCGAAGGGCCGCAGAAATCGTCCGTGCTCTACCGCTCTCCCTCGCTCCAGAGCCGCGAAAGACGTGCGGCTCTGGAGCGAGGTACCTATCAATCACGGACTCCCCTCCACGCTCCGCAGGGCAAACAAGCCGAGGCGGGTCCCCACCCACTACGCCGCCCCACTGCGTAGCATCCGGCGTAGCAAACGCGTAGCAGATGCGTAGCCCCCACGTAGCCCCGATCGTCCGGTTTCGCGGAATCGGGCCACGGGCGAGAATTTCGGTGTTCGACTGCGTGACAGGCGGCGGGATTACGTGACGGTATTGCTGGCGTGACCGGTGCCTCGGCTCGGGCAGTGGGCGCCGTCCCAGTGCCCCACTCGCGCAGCCAAGCCCTAGAACGGCGGAAAGCTGTCATGGGCTCTGCCATTTCGGAACCCTAGAGCAGGCTTCTCGCAAGAGAGGAAATTGACAGGCAAAGCACGCCACCATACCGTCCCCAGCAACCCCCGCCGGCCGTCCCCCCAGACGGCCACAGAGACCCCCGCCGGCCACCCACAGCCCGGCGCCCACCCGCTCGACCTTGACGTCAACGACGATGATCCGCCGCTGCCTCCCACAAGCAGCCCCCCAGAAGTCCCCAGAGAAGGAGTCGCCGGATGCCACCACTCACCGCAGGCGCGCACGCCGCGCCTGGCCGCCACCGCGGCCGCATCCTGGCCAGCCTGCTCACCCTGACCCTGGCCGCCGCCGGCCTGGCCACCGTCGTCCACTACGGCTCACCAGCCGCCCACGCCGGCGCAGGCGCCAACACCCTTGGCCCCAACGAGCAACTCGACCCCAACCAGCTGCTGGTCTCCACCAACGGCCAGTACACCCTGGAAACCCGCACCGACGGCGTGGTCCTGTGGGGACCCGGCCGCACCCGCCTGTGGTACGCCTCCACCATGGAATCCGGCGGCGCCACCGTGCAAAACCGGGCAGAGGGCAGCATCGTGCTGCTGGGACCCGGCAACCGGGTCGCCACCACCATCGCCAGCGGACCGCCGGGCACCGTGCTGGTGCTGGAGGACAGCGGCAAGCTGGTCGCCACCGCACCCGACGGCAGTCGCGTCTTTGCCACCAGAACCTGGCCTCCCCCAACCGGGTCGCCAGGATCCCCCTCCGGCGGCGGGGGCGAGGCTGACAACGGCGGGCAGGGGGGACCCGACGACCCCGGCCCGCCCGACGCGCCGCCGCCTGACGGGCCACCGGAGGGCGGCGGCCTGGGGGGGCCGAATTCACCGCCGGACTTTGATACCGGCCAGGGCCTCTGCTGCGGAAGCGAACTCCCAGGGGGGGATCCGAATGGGGGCGGATGGCTCTGACAGCGACCCGGCAGCGGCTCCCGACCCTAGCGGCAGCCCCCGACGCCCCTGCTGCCCGCCGCACGGCGTCCCTTCGCAGAGCCAGGACCAACTGGGCGGGGCGACCCAAGCTCACCCCGCCTCGTCCAGATCCTGCGAGGACCGCTGCTGGCCGACCGGCTGCCAGCCTGACCCCCAGCGCACACCCCAGCTCGCCTGGAGCCGGCCCGCGTGGTGGCTGCCGTCGGCGTCAGGCCCGCCGCCCAGTGCCGCGGCGAACAGGGCATCCCTACAGCACGTCACGCAAGGAATCCTTGGCGATCCCCGGCCGGCGGGATGCTGTGGCGCTGTCAACCCGGCTCGAAGGCCGAAAAAGTTGGCCCTCCTGGACCGGCGAAAGGCCGGCGAGTGGTCCAGCGGCCAACTTTCCCCACACGAAAGCCCCCGGCCGGTACGTGGCCGGGGGCGGATGGAGTCGCCGCAGGTGCCGCAAGGTCAGGCAGGCGGCGACTCCTCGGATCCGGCCGCCGTGGTCGCGGCGTCAAGCTGCGAGGCCAGCTCCTGGGCGCGCGCCTCCGCCTGGGCCATGCGCCGGTCAGCCTCAGCCCGAGCGGCGCTAGTCTGCTCCTGCGCGCGGGCCTCGGCCGCGCGAGCGCGCGCCTCAGCCTCCTCCTGGGCCGCCTCGACCTGCTGGCGCGCGGCCTCCGCGGCCTGCTCGGCACGAGCCTCGGCGTCAGCAGCACGCGCCTCGGCGGCCTCAGCCCGGCCGGTCGCCTCGGCCTGCGCGAGCGCGGCCTGCTCGGCGAGCTGGTGGGCGTGGTCGCGGTCAGCCTCGGCCAGCTCGGCGGTCTCCTCGGCCGCAAGGCGGGCGCGCCGCTCGGCCGCCAGCTCAGCTTCGGCGGCAGCGGCGCGCTGCTCAGCGCGGGTGGCCGGACTGGCGACCAACCTGGAGGAGTGGGACCGGATCGTCGGCCACGACCTCTGGCAGGTGCCTTCGGTCGTCGTGCACGGGAACCCGCTGGGTTTCGTCACGACGCTGCCCTACGTGCTCTACAACGGCATCGTGAACTACCCGTACAGGGAGCTTGCCACCACCGTTGGACGCGGCATGATCATCGCCGGCACCTGGGCTACGTCCGTCCTCCCCAGCCGGCCGGCAGGCGCTGAGAGCAGGCTCCCGGGGTCCGAGCCCGCCCGCGGCCGTACGCAGGACCGCTGAGGCCGGCCGTGTGACCGCGGGGCCCCTGCATGCGCTGAGCGAGAGCGTGCCTGCTCTCCGCCTGATCGATCGGGGGCTTGCGCCCTCGGCTCCGCCCCCAGAACCCCCCGGCGGACGCGACCTGTCGCCTGCATGCCGGTCGCACCCGGGACGGGCTAGCTTCCAGCCTCCACGCCACGCAGCAACTGCCGCACCTCCGTCTCCCGGTAGCGGCGGTGGCCACCGAGCGTCCGGATGCTGGACAGCTTTCCTGCTTTGGCCCAGCGTGTGACCGTCTTCGGGTCGACACGGAAGAGCGCGGCCACCTCGGCTGGGGTCAGGAGAGTCTCGGGCTGCGACGACTGCGTCTCACGCTTCATGCACGCCACCTCACTCTTCGATGTCAAGTGGGAAGTCTTACCCCTACGATCATCGTAGAGCGGCCGAAATGGACAGACTATAGCAAGGTCGGACTATCTTTGACGCTTCGGTCGGCCTTCGCCAACGGCCTATATCCGCCCCCCGTACGGGGGGACATCCGCCCCTAATTACGGGACGCCATGCCTCGTAATGCACTCCAGTGCTCGCCGAGCACGGCGTACAGCTCCCCTGCGCGCTCAAGGTCCCCCTCCTCCAGCGCCGCGATGGCCTCCCCTACCTCCCGCGCCGAGTGGTCGTCCACCAGATCCCCGAAGGGGATCGTCTGCGCAATACCACCGTAGTCCAGGATGACCAAGCTGTCTCGGTCGAATTCGTAGAGCCAGTCACGAAGTTCTCCGGCCGCTCTCGCAACGTCCGGTTCGTCGGCCAGCTCGGCGAGCGCCTTGAGCGCGCGGGAGATCCTCGTCCGGGCCTGGGGCATCCCGGTGGTGTAGACCAGGCGGGACGGCTGCCGTGCCGTCGCAGGTGAGACGGTTCGCTCGCCGTCGTCGAAGAGTGCGAACCAGGTCAGCGGGACCGTCCAGGCGGACTGCTGGACGTAGGCCCGCGGACCCGGCTCGTCCTCCAGCCGCAGCCGCCGGATCACCCGCGCCGCCCACTCCAGGTCCCGGGCGGGCACGAACGCCTCGACGACGGCGTCGGAGGCGCTGCGCCGGAACGACAGCAGCGCCTCGAGCACGCGCAGCTCGGTGTTCTGGGGGCAGACGTACACGTTCCGGCCGCGGCGCTCCACGAACGCGTGCTCGACCACGACCGGGGTGCGGCCGAGCACGCGCAGCAGCGCGTCACGTGCCTCGCGCTCGACGAGCTGGTGCGCGGGGGGGCTCTCGCCCGACTCCACGTAGGCGGCCCAGCGCGCCCGCTGGCGGGCCGGGAACGCGGCCAGGGGCTGGTAGACGCGGAGGTGACTGACGCAGCTGGTGGGCAACATCTCACGCGGAGTATAGGAAGCGGCGGGGTGCAACCTCTCGTCGGCGGGCGGCCGACGGCTTGTGGTAGCGTCGAGGCAAGATGGGACCGTTCGAGATGATGGGCGAAGAATTCGAACAGCTCGTCCATTGCCACGACCATCGCTCCGGGTTGCGCGCGATCATCGCCGTCCACTCCACCGCGCTCGGTCCGGCGCTGGGCGGGACCCGCATCCACCCCTACGCCACCGAGCAGGACGCCGTGCGGGACGTGCTGCGCCTGGCCCGGGGCATGAGCTACAAGTCCGCGGCCGCCGGGGTCGACCTCGGCGGGGGGAAGGCGGTCATCGTCGCCGACCCCGCCCGTGACAAGAGCGAGCTGCTGCTGCGCGCCTACGGACGGTTCGTGGAGAGCCTCGGCGGGCGCTACATCACCGCCGAGGACGTCGGCTCGACAATGGCCGACATGGACGTCGTCGCGCGCGAGACCCGCTTCGTCACCGGCCGCGACGTCCTGCACGGCGGTGGTGGCGACCCCTCGATCATGACCGCCCACGGGGTGCACCAGAGCATGCTGGCCGTGGCCGAGGAGCTGTGGGGCAGCGCGGACCTGAGCAGCCGCCACGTGGCCATCCAGGGCGTCGGCAAGGTCGGCTTCCCGCTCGCCCGGATGGTCCGCGCCGACGGCGCCCGGCTCACGGTGTCCGACGTGAACCCCGCCAGCGCCGCCCGGGCGGTCGCGGAGCTGGAGGCCGAGGTGGTCGACCCGGCCAAGATCCACGCCACCCCGTGCGACATCTTCGCGCCCTGCGCACTCGGCGCGGTCGTCAACGACGACACGCTGCCGGAGCTGGCCTGCGCCGCGGTCTGCGGGTCGGCCAACAACGTGCTGGACCGGCCCGACCACGGCGCCGCCCTGGCGCAGGCGGGCATCCTGTACGCGCCCGACTTCGTGGTCAACGCCGGGGGCATCATCAACATCGCCGACGAGCTGTCCCCGGGCGGCTACCACGCCGACCGCGCCCGTGCCCGCGTGGACCTGATCCGCGGGCGCCTGCGCACGATCCTGCGGCACGCGGAGCAGGAGGGCCGGCCGACCAACGAGATCGCCGACCGCATGGCCGAGGAGCGCATGGAGCGGATCGGTCGTCTCAGCCAGATCCGGGTCCTCCCGGGACTCCCCGGACGCGGCACGGCCTGAGCCCGGAGCCCGGCGAGCCGCAGGACCCCGGAGGCGTGCCTCCGGGGTCCTCGGCGGATGCCACCGCCGCACCCGGACCGGCTGCCCCCCTCAGGCGGACCGGCCCCGAGGGGGGCGCGGCGGCGTCAGCCGCTCGCCGGTCGCACGGTCGGGGTGACGGTCACGGTCTGCTGCCTGCTGTCGCGGACGATCGTCAGCGTCAGCGGCTTGCCGATCGCCGAGCGGCGGATCGCCGACACCAGCGCGTCCCAGTTGTTGATCTGCCGATCGCCGGCGCGGACGACGAGGTCGCCCGCGCGCAGCCCGGCGCGGTCGGCCGGGCTGCCCGACTCGACCTGCTGGATCAGCGCGCCCGACCGCGTCGCCAGGCCGAGCTCGTCGCCCGGGCGGCCGCTGACGTCCTGGCCACCCTGCACGCCCAGGAAGGGCAGCTGGATCGGCTTGCCGGCGATGAGCTTGCCGGCCACGTCCAGCGCGGTCTCGCTGGGGATCGCGAAGCCGACGCCGGCGTTCGCGTCCGACCCGCCGCCGGTGGCGATGGCGGTGTTGATCCCGACCACCCGGCCGGCGCCGTCGGCCAGCGCACCGCCCGAGTTGCCCGGGTTGATGGCCGCGTCGGTCTGGATCGCGCCGACGATCTGCGAGTCGCCCTGGCCGGCGGTGATCACGCGGTCGGTCGCCGAGACGATCCCGGTGGTGACCGAGCCGGACAGGCCGAAGGGGCTGCCGACGGCGATCACCCGCTGCCCCACCTGGAGCTTGTCGGCCGGGGCGAAGGTGGCGACGGGCAGCCCGGTGCGGTCGACCTTGACGACCGCGATGTCGGTGGCGGGGTCGGCGCCGACCACCCTGGCGGGCAGCCGCTCGCCGCTGGAGAACGTCAGCGTCACGCTGCTGGCGCCGTCGACGACGTGGTTGTTGGTCAGGACGTAGCCGTCGGAGCGCATGACCACGCCCGAGCCGGTCCCCTGGCCGCGGGCGCTGGCGACGTTGACCTCCACGACCACCCGCAGCAGCGAGCGGGCGATCGCCTCGACGTCGGCGGAGTCGCCGTCGGTCGCGGTGGCGGCGGGAACGACCACCGGGCCGACCGCCGCGGCCGGCTGCTCGCCGCGGTCGGCGACGAGCGCGCCGACCGCGCCGCCGCCGGCGGTCAGGGCGAGCGCCACCAGCGCCGCGAGCAGCGGCCGCAGCCAGCGGCGGGGCGGGCGTGGTGGCGCGGTCGGCGGTCCGGGAGGCTCGGGTCGCGGCGGGGGTGCGTAGGTGAGGGTCGGTGCGTAGCTGTCCGGCTGCTGCATGGTCGCCTCCACGATGGGGACGGGCTCCCGCGCCCTTTCGGCGGGCGGAGCGCGCACCATCAGGATGCTCCCGGCAGCTCGGAGGTCCCTGTGCGGAGTCTGGGAGCTGGTTGTGAGCCTCGACCGGGCGGGAGGCGGGCGCCGGCCGTCAGGCCGGGCCCGGGACCGCGGCGACCTCCGAGGCGCGCTCGGCGGCGTGCAGCGCGCGGTCGCTGACCAGCGGGCGCAGCAGGAGCATCGAGCACACGATCGCGCCGGACAGCGCGAACACCGCGCGCAGCCCGAGCAGCTCGGCGACCGCGCCGCCGAGCGCCGCCCCGAGCGGCATCGAGCCCCAGGCCAGCAGCCGGTAGCCGGCGTTCACCCGGCCCAGCAGCCGGTCAGGGGTGATGCGCTGCCGCAGCGAGACCGCGACCACGTTCCAGATGACCACCCCGACGGAGCTGAGCACGAACGCCGCGGCGATCAGCGGCACCAGGGAGGTGACGGCCGGTGTCGCGGCCGCCGTGGCGCCGGCGACGATCGCGAGCGCGAGCACGTTGGAGCGGCCGAGCCACCGCTCCAGCCGGGGCGCGATCAGCGAGCCGAGCACGCCGCCGGCGCCCATGAAGGTGAACAGCAGCCCGTAGGCGCCGCGGGACAGCTCCAGCGCCGATCCCGGCCCGACCGCGTACAGGACGAAGATGGAGAACCAGGCGGTGTTGGCCAGGTTCTGGACCCCGGTCATGATCGCGAGCGTCCGCAGCACCCGGTGCCCGGCGAGGTAGCGCAGGCCCTCGGCGATCTCGGCGTGCAGCCGGGCGGGCGCATCGGGGCGCTCGGGCTTGAACGCGCCGCGCAGCAGCGCGAGCAGTGCCGCGGCCAGGCCGAAGCACAGCGCGCTGGCGCCGAAGGCCAGCACCAGCCCGATCGCGGCGACGCCCGCGAGCGCGCCGCCGAGCGCCGGTCCCAGGAACTGGTTGGCGGTCGCCTCCGCCGCGTACAGCCGGCCGTTGGCCCGGGACAGGTCGTCCCTGGCCACCACCGCCGTGATCGCGGACTGCGCGGCGGTGTCGAACAGGGTCTCCCCCACCCCGAGCACGATCGCGGCGGCGTAGACCATGGGGAGCGAGGCGAGGTCCAGCGCGACGGCGGCGGCGAGGCCGCCGATCACGGCCACCCGCAGGAGCTGGACGTTGACCATCGTGCGGCGGCGGTCGAGCCGGTCGGCGAGCGCGCCCGCGACCAGCGCGAACAGCAGCCACGGCAGCCGCTCGGCGAGCGCGACGCCGGCGACCAGGCCCGGCGAGCGGGTGAGCTGGGCGGCCAGCAGCGGCAGTGCGACCACGAAGGCGCCGTCGGCCAGGTTGGACAGGGCGGAGGCGCCCCACAGCCGGTGGAAGCCCGGTCCGAGGGAGCGGCGGCTGGTCATGGGCCCAGGGTTCCAAAGTGATTGGCAAATGTCAATCACTTGTGGGCCGGGCGCGGCGGGGCGGCGAGGACCCGCCTCGCCGCGCCGGCGCGAACGATTGAGCACGCCAATCACTCGCGCGTACGCTGCGGGCATGGAGCGACGGCCTGCCACGCCCGAGGAGGCGCGCGCGCTCGCGCACCCGCTGCGCCTGCGCATCCTGCGGCTGTGCCTGAACGACGCGCTCAGCAACAAGCAGCTCGCCAGCCGCCTGGGCAAGGACCCGGCGACCGTCCTGCACCACGTTCGCACGCTCGAGCGCGCGGGGTTCCTCGCCGCCGAGGCCGACCGCCGCGGGCGCCGCGGCGCCCGCGAGCGGCCCTACCGGGCGACCGGCAAGTCCTGGACGCTGGACGTGGGCACGGGCGACTCGCAGATGCTCGCGACCCTCGACGCGTTCCGCGCCGAGCTGCTGGAGTCGCCCGGGCCGGTGGCCTGGACGCGGTTCGCGGTGCGCCTGCGGCCCGACGACCGCGACGAGCTGCTGCGACGCATCGAGGAGCTGGGAGACGAGTTCGTCGCCCGCGACGACCCCGCCGGGGAGCCGCTCGCCTTCTTCATCGCCGGGCACCGCTGGCCCCCGCCCGAAGGCTGAGCCGGGACCACGCGCCCGAGTGCCGAGGCGGCACCGCGTCGGGCGGCCCTCACCCGCGGGGTGGCAGCTCCTGGACCGACCAGCCGTTGCCGTCGGGGTCGGTGAAGAACACGAACCTGCCCCAGGGGAACTGCTGGACCTCGCCGACCTCGACCCCACGGCCGGCAAGCTCCGCGCGCGCGGCGTCGACGTCGGTCACCACCAGCTGCAGGCCCTTGACCGAGCCCGGGGCCGCGTCCGTGACCCCGGTGCCCAGCGCGATCGAGCACGCGGATCCGGGCGGCGTCAGCTGGACGAAGCGCACCTGCTCGCTGACGCGATGATCGTGGTCGGCGTTGAAGCCGGCCTGCTCGGTGTAGAAGGCCTTGGCGCGGTCCACGTCCGAGACGGGGACCGCCACCAGCTCGAGCTTCCAGTCCATGGGCGTCATCCTCTGGTCGGTTGCGGGGGCGAGGATCAGGCTACCGCCACCATACGTGGCGGCCGTGACGCTCGGCCGCGCGGGATCGAACGCCTTGACATCCCGCTCGACAGGCGTAGATTCAACGAGCGTTGATTTCAACGCTCGTTGAATCTTCCGGGGGCGGGAGGGTGCCCATGTGGGCGATGACCCTGAAGGAGTTCCGCCAGCTGCGGCGCGACCGCCGCATGGTGGCGCTGATGATCGTGATGCCGCTGGTCCTGCTGATCGTCTTCGGCTACGCGGCCAGCTTCGACGTGACCGAGATCCGCACGCTGGTGGTGGGCGAGGGCGCCGGCACGATCGCCGGCCGGCTCCCGGAGGTGTTCGCGGTCGACCAGGTGCGCCCCGGCGACGACCGCGCCGACGCCGAGCGCGCGCTGCGCGACGGCGAGGCGCAGGTGGCGGTGGTCGCCGAGGGGCGGCAGCCGGCCGTGCTGGTCGACGGCGCGCAGCTGTTCGCCGCGAAGTCGGCGCTCGCCGCCCTCGCCCAGGCGCGCGGGAGCGCCTCCGGCCCCTCTGCGGCGGCCGGAGGCCCGGGGACCGAGGCGGTCGCCCCCAGCATCGACGTGCTGTTCAACCCCGACCTGAAGACGTCGGTGATCATGGTCCCCGGGCTGATCGGGATCGTGCTGGTGTTCGTCGGGACGATCGTCACCAGCCTCGGGGTGGTCAAGGAGCGGCAGGCGGGCACCCTGGAGCAGCTCGCCGTGATGCCCCTGCGCCCCCGCGACGTCGTCGCCGGCAAGGTGCTGCCCTACTTCGCCGTCGCCGCGCTCGACATGACCCTGATCGTGACCGCCGGCCTGCTGCTGTTCGACGTGCCCTTCCGCGGCTCGGTGGCCACGTTCGTGCTCGCGGCGGCGCTGTTCCTGCTGGTCACCCTGGGCGTCGGCGTGCTCATCTCGACGGTGTCGGAGAACCAGGGCCAGGCGGTGATGCTCGCGTTCATGACCGTCCTGCCGCAGATCCTGCTGTCCGGGCTGATCTTCCCGGTCGAGGCCATGGCCGCCGGGGTGCGCTGGATCGCCTACCTCCTGCCGCTCAAGTACTTCATCGACGTGGCCCGCGGGGTGCTGGTTCGCGGCACCGCGACCGGGGCGCTGCTGCTGCCGCTGGGGATGCTGGCGCTCCTCGGCGTGACCGTGTTCACCCTGGCGGTGCTGCGCTTCCGCCACGACGTGGCCCCCCGGACCCACCGGGGCGGCGGCGAGCTGCCGGACGAGCGGCCGCTGGCGGGGGCCGCCGCGACGCCCGGGCGCCAGCCCGGCGACGGTCCCGGCCCCGGGAGGGGGACGACGCCATGAGCGCAGGCGTCAGCGACCTGGAGGTCCGCTACGGCCGGCACCGCGCGGTCGCCGGGGTCAGCTTCCAGGCGCCCGCGCGCGCCGTCACCGCCCTGGTCGGCGGGGACGGCGCCGGCAAGACCAGCGTGCTGCGCGCCCTCGTCGGCGCGGTGCGGCCCGCCGCGGGGACCGTCAGCGCGCCGGAGGCCGGGCGCGTCGGGTACGTCTCGACCGGCCCGGGCATCTGGCTCGACCTGACCGTCGGTGAGCACCTGCAGTTCACCGCCGCCGCCTACGGCCTCGGTCACGACTGGCGCGGGCGCGCCGGGCCGCTCCTGGAGCGGACCGGGCTCGCCCCGGCGCGCGACCGGCTCGCCGGCCGGCTCTCGGGCGGGATGCGCCAGAAGCTCGCGCTCGCCTGCGCCCTGCTGCCCGAGCCGGAGCTGCTGGTCCTGGACGAGGCCACCACCGGGGTCGACCCGCTGAGCCGGGCGGAGCTGTGGCGGCTGCTCGCGCAGGCCGCCGCGGGCGGCGCCGCGGTCGTGCTGGCCACCACCTACCTCGACGAGGCCGAGCGCGCCGCCGCGCTGGTGGTCCTCGACCGCGGCCGGCAGCTCGCCGCCGGCTCCCCCGAGCAGCTCGTGGCGGCGACGCCCGGCGCGATCCTGGAGGCCCGGGACCGCCCCGGCGGCGTGCGGGCGTGGCGGCTGGGCCGCCGCTGGCGGGTCTGGTCACCCGACGGCGTGGAGCTGCCCGGCGCCGCCCGCGTGCCCACCCGCCTGGAGGACGCGATCATCGTCGCCACCCTCGCCGCCGCGGGGAGGAGGGCGGCATGACGCCCCGCGCGGAGGCGGTCTCGGTGACGCGCCGCTTCGGCGAGGTCACCGCCGTCGACGGCGTCAGCCTGCGCGTGCAGCCCGGCGAGGTCGTCGGCCTCGTCGGCGCCAACGGCGCGGGCAAGACCACGCTCGTGCGCATGCTGCTCGGCCTGGTCGAACCGACCTCGGGGAGCGTGCGCGTGCTCGGCCGGCCGCCCGACCGGGACGGCCGGCGGCGGATCGGCTACGTCCCCCAGGGGCGCGGGCTGTACGGCGACCTCACCGTCGCCGAGAACCTGGCGTTCAGCGCGGCCGCGTACGGGGTGCGGCCGCCCCGGCTGGACGGGGAGCTGGAAGCGGTCGCCGGCAGGCGGGCCGGCGAGCTGCCGCTCGGGCTCGCCCGTCGCGCCGCGTTCGCCGCCGCGCTCGCCCACGAGCCGGAGCTGCTGGTCCTGGACGAGCCGACCTCGGGTGTGGAGCCGCTCGCACGCACCCGGCTGTGGGAGACGATCCGCCAGGCCGCCGACGGCGGCGCCGGCGCGCTGGTCACCACCCACTACATGGACGAGGCCGAGCAGTGCGACCGGCTGGTCGTGATGGCCGACGGCAGGGTGGTCGCGGACGGCACCCTCGAGCGGATCGTCGGCGACGCCGGCGTGGTCGAGATCCGCGCCGACCGCTGGGACGAGGCGTTCGCCGCCCTCGACGGCGGCCCGGTCCCGCCGACCCTGCGCGGCCGGGCGCTGCGCCTGCCCTCCTCCGAGGCCGGGCGCGCCCGGCGGGCACTGGCCGAGCGCGGGATCGCCGCGAGCCTCACCGAGGTGCCCGCCACCCTGGAGGAGGCGTTCGTGCGCCTGACGCGGGCGTCGGCGGCCTGATGGCCCGCACCGGCCGTCGCCGCGGCGACGGCGGCACGCGCGCGGCGATCCTCGAGGCGGCGCGCGCCTCCTTCGCCCGCGCCGGCTACGACGCCACCTCGGTGCGCGGGATCGCCCGTGACGCGGGCGTCGACCCCGCCCTGGTCCTGCACTACTTCGGCAGCAAGGCGCAGGTGTTCGCCGCGGCGCTGCAGTTCCCGGTCGACCCCCTGTCGATCGCGGGCCGGCTCGCGGCCGCCGACCCCGAGCGGCGCGGGGAGGCCCTGGTGCGCCTGTTCCTCGGCGTGTGGGCCGAGCCGGGCAACCGCCGGGCGATCGAGGCGCTGCTGCGCTCGGCGGTCAGCAACGAGCAGGCGGCGGCGATGCTGCGCGAGTTCCTCGGCCGGGTGATGGCGGTCGAGGTCGCCGGCCGCCTGGTCGACGGCAACCCGCTGCGCCCGCTCCTGATCGGCGCCCAGCTCGCCGGCCTGGCGATGCTGCGCTACGTCGTCCGGGTGGAGCCGCTGGCCTCCTGCCCCGACGAGGTCCTGGTGGCGGCGCTCGCCCCGACGATCCAGCGCTACATGACCGGCGACCTGCCCGCCCCCGAGGGCGCGCGTCCCTGACCGCCGCGGCCGCGCAGGGGCGGCTCAGCGCGGCCGGCGGCGGAACCAGTCGAGGGTGGCGGCGACGGCCTGGTCGTGCGGGGTCGCGGGCAGGGGGCCGAACGCGCGCTCGAACCTGGTCGCGTCCATCACGAACGGGCGCTCGCGCTGGTACCACGTCTCGCCCAGCTGGCGCAGCGGCGGGACGAACAGCCCAGCACGCGCCGCTGGACGCGGCTGACGCCGGCGAGCCTGGCGGGCCGGCCGAGCCGCCGGAAGACCAGCTCGAGGAACTGGCGGCCGGTGAGCGGCTCGGCCCATCGTCGCCCGCGCCGCGCCGGACCGGTGCGCGGCGAGCAGCAGCTCGGCCATCTCGGCCCGGACCCGGCCCTTGGGGTTGGTGGCGGCGTAGGGCAGGTCCTCGGTCATCGGCCGGTCGACCGGCCCGTACATGTAGAGGTTGTCGGCGAGCACGAGCCTGGCGCCGGCGGTGGCCGCCCCGTGGAGGACCGCACGGGTCATCGGCAGGAACTCCTGCCGCCAGCGCGCGTACGCGGGCTGGGCGCAGTGGTAGACGACGGCGGCGTCCGCGCACGCGTGGGCGGCGCCGTCCCGGGTGGCGACGTCGGCCGCGCGGACCTCGACGTCGGCCGGCACGGGCGCCGTGCCGCCGCGGTCGACCGCGCGCACCCGCCGCCCCCGCGCGGCCAGCTCGCGCACCAGCGCGTTGCCGATGCCGCCGCTCGCGCCGAGGACGACGTGCAGGTCGGAGGGCTCGGGCATGGGGACCTCCCGGGTGTGGCGGCCGTCCGGCCCGAGCCGGCCGGGCCGGCGCAGAGTTTCGAATCGCTGTTATATAACATCGTTATGGTATGCTCCGCAACCATGCCGCGACCACGCTCACGGGACTGGGACGAGCTGCGGCGCACGCTGGTGGACGCGGGCGGCCGCCTGCTCGCGCGCGACGGCCCGCAGGGGCTGACCACCCGGCGGGTCGCCGAGGAGGCCGGCACCTCCACCACCGCCGTGTACACGCTGTTCGGCGACAAGTCCAGGCTGGTCCTGGCGATGCTCCTGGAGGGCTTCGCCCGGCTCTCCGGGGCCTTCGCCGCGCGCGACCGCAGCGGCGATCCCGTCGCCGACCTGCTCGCGCTCGGGCGTGCCTACCGGGCCAACGCGCTCGCCAACCCGCATCTGTACGAGCTGATGTTCGGCCACCCCATCCCCGGGTTCGCCCCCGACGAGGCCGCGGTCGCCACGACCCGCGGCACCTACGAGGAGCTGGTGCGGACGATCCGCCGCTGCATGGACGCCGGCCGCTTCGAGCCCGCCGACCCCGACGACGTCGCTGCCCAGCTCAACGGCCTGGTGCACGGGCTGGCAAGCCTCGAGCTGCGCGGCCGGCTCGGCACCCCGGACCAGGCCGACCGCCGCTGGGAGGCCGCCCTCCGGGCCGCCGTGCGTGGCTACGGGCGCCGCGGGGGCCCTAGGCGGCCACCACCTCCCCGATGACCACGGTGTCGATCCCGCGCCGCTCGAGGAACGCGGCGGCCTCCGGGACCTGTGCCGGGGGCAGGACGGCGACCATGCCGATCCCCAGGTTCAGGGTCCGCGCCATCTCCGTGTCGGCCACGGCACCCGCCGATCTGACGAGTTCGAAGACGGCAGGCGGCGACCACGCCGTGTAGTCGATCCGGGCCAGGTGGCCGGGCGGCAGGGAGCGCGGCAGGTTGCCCGGCAGGCCGCCGCCGGTCACGTGACAGAGCGCGTGGACGTCGGCCCCGGCGTCCAGCAGGGCGAGCAGGTCGGGAGCGTAGATCCGGCTCGGGGTGAGCAGCGCCTCGCCCACCGTCCCGCCCAGCTCGGGCGCGGTCTGGTCGTAGCCGATCCCCGCGCGCTCCAGCGCCGCGCGCACCAGCGAGAAGCCGTTGGCGTGCAGGCCGGAGGAGGCGAGCCCGAGCAGCGCGTCGCCGGCCACCACCCGCTGCGGCCCGAGCAGGCGCGAGCGCTCGACCAGGCCGACGCCGAACCCGGCGAGGTCGTAGGCGTCCGGCTCGAGCGCGCCGGGGTGCTCGGCCGTCTCGCCGCCGAGCAGCGCGCAGCCCGCCCGAGCGCAGCCGGCCGCGACGCCCCGGATGATCGCCGCCACGCGCTCGGCTTCGACCCGGCCGACCGCGAGGTAGTCGAGCACGAACAGGGGGCGCGCGCCGACCACGACCAGGTCGTCCACGACCATCGCGACGAGGTCGACGCCCACGGTGTCGTGGCGGTCGAGCGCCCGGGCGACCAGCAGCTTGGTCCCCACGCCGTCGGCCGACGCGGCCAGCACCGGCCCGGTCCCGCCGGGGCCGGCCGCCCGCGGCCCGCCGAGGCGCCACAGCCCGGAGAACCCGCCCACGCCGCCGAGCACCTGCGGGCCGTGCGTCGCCTCGACCGCCGAGCGCACGAGCGCCAGCGCCTGGTCCGCCGCCCGGACGTCGACCCCCGCCGCGGCGTAGGTGAGCGGCTCGTCCCTGCCCGGTCGCCCGCCTGCCGTCACCGGCGCGGTCCCGGCACCGGCAGCAGCGCGGGCGACGGGACGCGGCGGGCGCCCGCCGTGCCGTTCGTGGACGGGCCGCCCGCGCCGTTCGCCGGCGGGGAGACGGCGAGCAGGTCGGGCCCGCCCTCCAGGGGGATCGGGTAGTCGCCGGTGAAGCAGGCGGTGCACAGGCCCGGGCGGGCGGGGTCGTCCCCCGGCGGGCGGGCGGCCGCCACCAGCGCGCCGAGCGACAGGTAGCCGAGCGAGTCGGCGCCGATGAACGCCGCGATCTCCTGGGTGGCGAGCCCGCTGGCGATCAGCTCGGCCCGGGTGGGCATGTCGATCCCGTAGAAGCAGGGCCAGCGCACCGGCGGCGAGGTGATGCGCAGGTGGACCTCGGTCGCGCCCGCCTCGCGGAGGGTCCCGACGATCGCCCTGGTGGTGTTGCCGCGGACGACGGAGTCGTCCACCACCACCAGCCGCCGGCCGCGGACCGTCTCGCGCAGCGGGTTGAGCTTGAGCTTGATGCCGAGCTGGCGGATCGACTGCGTCGGCTGGATGAAGGTCCGCCCCACGTAGCGGTTCTTCATCAGGCCCTCGCCGAAGGGGATGCCGCTCTCCTGCGCGTACCCGGCCGCGGCGCTGGTGGCGGTGTCCGGGACCGGCATCACCATGTCCGCCACCGCGGGGGCCTCGCGGGCGAGCGCGGCCCCGAGCGCGCGCCGGACCTGGTGGACGCTGCGCCCGCCGAGGGTGGAGTCGGCGCGCGCCAGGTAGACGTGCTCGAACACGCACAGGTGCGGGGTGGCCGGGGCGAAGCGGCGGGAGCGCACGCCGCGCTCGTCGACCGCGACCATCTCGCCGGGGGCGACCTCGCGCACGAAGCTCGCGCCGACGATGTCGAGCGCGGCCGTCTCCGAGGCGACCACCCAGCGCCCGCCCGGCGGCCCGCCCGGCAGCCGCCCCAGGCACAGCGGCCGGACACCGTGCGGGTCGCGCACGCCGTACACGGTCCGTTCGTCCATCAGCACCAGCGAGTAGGCGCCGCGCAGCGACGGCATCACGGCGGCGATGGCGTCCTCGAGCGGGCCGTCCTCGGCGGCGAGCAGCTCGGCGATCAGCTCGGTGTCGCTGGCGTCGGGCCGGCGCCCGGTGCGGGAGGCCAGCTCGGCGGTGTTGGTCAGGTTGCCGTTGTGGGCGACGGCCAGGCTGCGCCCGTCGCGGCGGTCCTTGTAGGACGGCTGGGCGTTCTCCCAGCAGGAGGCGCCGGTGGTCGAGTAGCGCGTGTGCCCGATCGCCAGGTGCCCCGACAGCGTGGCCAGGGTCGCCTCGTCGAAGACCTGGCTGACCAGGCCCATCTCCTTGTAGACGAGGATGCCGCGCCCGTCGGCGACGGCGATCCCGGCCGACTCCTGGCCGCGGTGCTGCAGCGCCCACAGCCCGTAGAAGGCGAGGTTGGCGACGGCCTCGCCGGGCGCCCAGATGGCGAACACGCCGCACGCCTCACGCGGAGCGTGGGTGTCGAGCGCTGCGCCGCCGGGGTCGCCTCCGACACGCCGGTCGCCCGCCGCGGGCGGGCCGTCCGGGTCCGGCACGTGGACCTCCGTACGCTGGCGGATGCTCGGGTACGAGAGCGAGCACATCGGCGGGGAAGCACCTCGCATGCTACACCGTCGCCGGCACACTTCCCGGCAGGCCGGAGCGGCGAGGCCGTCCTCCGCTCGCGGCGGACGGACGCCCGACGGCCGGCGTCCGTCACGCCGACCGGGGCGCCGGAGCCCGGCGGGTCGGGGAGGTCCGCGTGCACGCTGTTGAGCAGCCCGCTCGACGCCAGCTGGGCGAAGCTCGTGGCGGAGGGCCGGAGCCGCACGCGGTCGACGTCCCGGACCAGCCGCGTCACGTCGTATGTTCGCGCAATTGTGAGCCGGCACGGAAACGCCGGCCTGCAGCTGCACCCCGGTCGGCGACCCGGCGCCGGTCAGCGACCGGCAGCGGCCCCCTGCTCGCCGAGCGCCCGCGGCAGGGCATCCTCGTACACCTGGCGCAGCCGGCCGAGCGGCACCTCGAGCAGGCCGGGGACGACCAGGGCGTCGCCGCCGGTCGAGCCCAGCCGCACCGCGGGGACGCCCCCGGCCGTCGCCAGCTCGGCCAGCTCCCCGGCCCGATCGGGCGCCACGCTCACCAGCGCCCGCGAGGCGGACTCGCTCACCAGGGCGGCCAGCGGCGCCAGCCCCGACGGCAGCGCCACCGTGGCGCCGACGCCGGCGGCCAGCGCCGCCTCCACCAGCGCCAGCGCGAGCCCGCCGTCCGACAGGTCATGGGCGCTGCCGAGCAGCCGGCGGCCGGCGGCCTCGACCAGCAGCCGCTGGAGGGCGGCCTCGGCGTCCAGGTCGAGGGCGGGCGGCCGCCCCTCCAGCCGGCCCGCGGCCAGCCGCTGCCAGGCCGACCCGCCGAACTCGCCACGGGTCGCGCCGAGGAGCCAGACGCCCAGGCCGGCACGCTGGAACCCGAGCGGGACCGCGAGCGTCAGCTCCTCGAGCAGCCCGAGGATCCCGATCACCGGGGTCGGATGGATGGCGCGGCCCGCCGTCTCGTTGTAGAAGCTCACGTTGCCGCCGGTGATCGGGGTCCCGAGCGCCGCGCAGGCCTGGCTCATGCCGCGCACCGCCGCGACGAACGCCCCCATCACCTGCGGCCGCTCGGGGCTGCCGAAGTTGAGGCAGTTGGTCGCCGCGAGCGGTCGCGCGCCGGTGCAGGCCACGTTGCGCGCCGCCTCGGCGACCGACAGCGCGGCGCCCGCGGCCGGGTCCAGGGCGCACCAGCGGCCGTTGCCGTCGGTCGCGAGCGCCAGCGCCCGCCGCGTCCCCGGGACCCGGACCAGGGCCGCCTCGGTCCCCCCGGCCGCCAGCCGGCCGTCGGACCGGTCCCAGGCAGGGTCCGGCGCGGGGCCCGACAGCGTCCCGTGGCCGACGAAGCGATCGTACTGCTCCCAGATCCAGCGCTTGGACGCGAGCGCCGGGTCGCCCGCGAGGGCCAGGACCGCCTCGGCAGGGTCGGCGTCCAGGGGCACCCCGGCGTCCCCGGCCGACGCGACCGGTCCGGGGTCCGCAGCGCGGCCGTCCCCGGGCGGCACCGGGGGCGCCGGCGCCGCGACCGGTCGGCGGTACACCGGCCCGTCGTCGGCCAGGCTCCTCGCGGGGACGCTCGCGACCACCTGCCCGCGGGAGCGGACGGTGAGCGTGCCGCCCTCGACCACGCGGCCGATCACGGCCGCGGCCACGCCCCAGCGGCGGCAGACCTCGACCACGCCCTCCAGCCGCTCCGGGTCGACCAGCGCGAGCATGCGCTCCTGCGACTCGGACACCAGGATCTCCCACGCCTCCATCGACGGCTCGCGCAGCGGCACGGCGTCCAGGTCGACCTCCATGCCCATGCCCGCGCGCGCCGCGACCTCGCTGGTCGCGCACGACAGCCCGGCCGCCCCGAAGTCCTGCAGGCCCGCGAGCAGCCCGCGCTCCACCAGCTCCAGGCACGCCTCGATCAGCAGCTTCTCGGTGAACGGATCCCCGACCTGCACGTTCGGCCGCTTCAGGGTGGGATCCCCCCCCACGGGTCCCGCAGGGTGCGGGGGGGCGAAGGCCGCTGAGGCGAGGACGCTGGCGCCGCCGATCCCGTCGCGCCCGGTGCGGGCCCCGAGCAGCACCGCGAGGTCGCCCGGCCGCTCGGCCCGGCCGAGCACCAGCCGGTCGGCGGGCATCACGCCGACGTTGAGGACGTTCACCAGCGGGTTGCCCGCGTAGCAGGGATCGAACGCCACCTCGCCGCCGACGGTCGCGACCCCCACGCAGTTGCCGTAGTGGCCCACACCGGCGACCACCCCGGCGAGCAGCCGCCGCTGGAGGGGGTCGCCGAGGTCCCCGAAGCGCAGCGAGTCGAGGCTGGCGAGCGGCCGGGCGCCCATCGTGAGGATGTCCCGCAGGATCCCGCCGACCCCGGTCGCCGCGCCCTGGAACGGCTCCACGAACGACGGGTGGTTGTGGGACTCGATCTTGAACACCGCGGCGAACCCGTCGCCGACGTCCACCACGCCCGCGTTCTCGCCAGGACCCTGGAGCACCTGCGGACCGCTCGTCGGCAGCCCGGTCAGGTGGACCCTGGACGACTTGTACGAGCAGTGCTCGGACCACATCACCGAGTACATCGCCAGCTCGGGGCGGTTGGGCTCGCGCCCGAGGAGCTCGCGGATGCGGGCCAGCTCCGCGTCGGTCAGGCCGAGCTGGACGTGCAGAGGGGTGCTGGCGGCGGCCCGGGTCACCGCGCGCCGACCCCGGCCGTCGCCAGCACCGACCCGAACAGCGGCCGGCCGCCGGCCGGGCCGAGCAGCGGGTCGACCGCGTGCTCGGGATGCGGCATGAGCCCGACGACGTTGCCGGCGGCGTCGCGCACGCCGGCGATGTCGTCGAGCGCCCCGTTGGGGTTGTGGCCGGCCGCGTAGCGCAGCACCACCTGGCCCGCCCGGTCCAGCGCGGCCGGGTCGGGATGGTGGTAGCGGCCCTCGCCGTGCTTGACCGGCAGCCGCAGCACCTGCCCGACCGTGCACGCCCTGGTCCACGGGGTCGCGGTGGAGACGACGGTCACGTCGGCCTCGCGGCAGACGAACCTGCGGCCGGCGTTGGGCAGCAGCGCGCCCGGCAGCAGCCCGGCCTCGCACAGCACCTGGAACCCGTTGCAGATGCCGAGGACCGGGCCGCCGTCGCGGGCCAGCGCCGCGACCGCGGCCATCACCGGCGAGAACCGGGCGATCGCGCCGCAGCGCAGGTAGTCGCCGTAGGAGAACCCGCCGGGAACGATCACCGCGTCGACCCCGCGCAGCGAGCGGTCGCCGTGCCAGCAGGCGACCGGCTCGCCGCCGAGCAGCGCCACGGCCGCCAGCGCGTCCCGGTCGTCACAGGAGCCCGGGAACGTGACGACCCCGATCCGCAGCGCCACGCACCGCCTCCCCGCTCCCGGCGCCCGAGGCCAGCTCCCGAGCTTCCGCCCGGAGGCTACCAAAAGGGGCGCCCACCAGGAGCGCGGCATCTCGCCGCGGCGGCCGTGACCCGCCCGCTCACCCGAGGCCGCGACCCGGCCCCGCATCCGGCCGCGGCCCGGCTGCCTGGCACCCGGCGGCCGGGCGGCGCTCGGGGCGCCGGCCGGCAGGTCTCAGGCCAGGAGCGCCGCCAGCCCCGCACCCACCGGCCCGAGCCAGTGCGCGAGCTGCCCGAGGATCGCCACCAGCCGGTCGCCGGCGGCCGCCAGCGCTCCGGCGCCGCCCAGCAGCCGGGCCAGCCGCTCCAGGCGCTCGGCGATGCCGGCCTTGTCGGGCTGCGGGCGGTCCAGCTCGCGCTCGACCTCCTCGACGATCCGGCCGGCCCCGGCGCGCACCTCCGGGCGCATCGCCGCCTGGTCCAGCGCCTCGCGCAGGCTGCCGACCAGCAGGACGCCCGCCTGCAGGGTGCCCTCCACGTGGCCGGCGTGCAGGTCGCCGCCGACGTTGTTGATCGTCCCCGCCTGCTGGGAGCCGATGTTGAACACCGGGCCGCTCATCGTCCCTGCTCCTTCGCTCTGGCACCGCGCCGCATCAGCAGGCCGGTCACGATCAGCACCACCCCTGCGAACAGGAGCACCAGCCCGACCGGCGCATACCTGATGACCGGCTCGAAGACCTCTCCGAGGTCCGGCGGTTCGCTCGGGTCGGGCGACCCGCCGAGCTTGCCGAACACGTTGAGCACGCCCTGGAACACGGCGTACCCGTACACCGCCATCCCCGCCAGGAACACGGCGATCCCCAGCCGCAGCACGACCCGCGCCCGCCGCCGCATCGGCGCGATCTTGAGCCCGTAGTCGTAGTGCGCGCTGTAGCTCCCACCGATGTTGTGGATGACCCCGGCGCGCTGGGAGTCGACGTCGAAGCTGACCGGCGGGGGCGCGACCGCCCCCGGCGGGCCGGGCGGGCCGGCGACGCTGGCGGCCGGGTCGGGCTGGAGCTGCAGGTCCAGGCGGCCGAGCCGGATGACGTCGCCCGGCTGCAGGGAGGTCGGCCGGTCGATGCGCCGGCCGTTGACGAACACGCCGACGGTCGAGCCGGCGTCCTCGACCACCAGCGCCTGATGCATGGCCCGGACGCGGGCGTGGTGGCGGCTGACGTAGGGGTCCTGGAGGCACACGAGGTTGTCGGCCGACCGGCCGATGGTGACCTCGGCGCCGGCGAGGGGGAACTGCCGCCCGTACAGCTCACCCTGGCTGGTGACCACCAGCACCGGCGGGGCACCCCACACACTCGTGGGCCGGTCGGCGCCTGGATCGCCGTGTGGAGGGTGCCGCATCGCGGGCTCCTTGCCGGATCGGACAACCGCCGGAACGGCCGCAGAGGACGCCTTGCTCGATGCTCTCGAACGTAGGATGCGCCTTGAGACGGCACGCGGCCAGAGACCGATCGTCTCATGATCCGGTCCGTCCGGGCCGATCCTTCCCTTCCGGCCCGGCCGGCGCCGCCGGGCTACCCAGGGGCCTGTCGCTCGCCACGCGGGTCCAGGCGCAGGCGCGCCGCGGCGACGAGCATGCCCGCGACCCCCCATGCGGCGACGACGGCCAGGTGGCCCCAGGCGAAGCCCGACCCGCCGACGCCGGGGTCGAACGCGTCGGCCATGGCGTTGGCGAGGTGCTTGAGCGGGAACAGCCAGCCGAGGACCTCGACCCAGCGCGGCATCTGCGCGCCGACGAGGAAGATGTCGGAGATGAAGCTCAGCGACAGCAGGGTCGCCAGCGCCACCACGGCGAACGTCTGCGCGTCGGGCACCAGCGCCGCCACCGCCAGCCCGACCGCCGCGAAGCAGACGGTGCCCACGACCAGCGTCACCAGCACGGCCGGGAGCGTCCGGCCGGGGACCTGCACGTCGTAGAGGAGCACGCTGACGCCCACCGTCAGCACCACGGCCAGCAGCCCCACCCACAGCGCCGAGCCGATCCGGCCGGCGAGATAGCTCCACGCCGGCAGCGGCGTGCCGCGCAGCCGCTTGAGGATGCCGAGGTCGCGTGCCCTGGCGACACCCTCGGGCAGGTTCACGTAGGCGGCGACCGCGAGCCCGTAGACCGCCAGCACCGGGGCGAGGAACTGCGGCAACTCGACGTCCCTGCCGGGCACCAGCTCGTGCTGCCCGAAGACCAGCGGGAACAGCACCGCCAGCAGCGCCGGGAGCAGGACCGAGAAGAACACCGAGGCGCGGTCGCGCGCGATCACCCGGTTGGCGTAGCGGACCTGGCCGCGCAGCAGCCGCCAGGCCGGGGGCCGCCGTGCCGGACCGGCCGGGCGGGCGTCCAGCCACGCCTCGGCGGCGGCCTCGGCGGCGCCACCCCCGGCACCGGCCGGGGCCGCCGCGCCCCGGCCCGCCCGCGGCCCGTACGGGTCCCAGGAGAACCGCCGCAGCGCGACCAGCACCCCGGCCAGGCCCCACGCCGCCATCACCGCCAGGTGGCCGGGCGCGAAGCCGCTGCCCGTGTGGTAGGGGTTGAACGCGTCGCCCATGGCGTTGGCGAAGTGCTTGAGCGGGAAGACCCAGCCGGTCACCTCCAGCCAACGGGGCAGCTCGCGGCCGGTGATGAACAGGTCCGAGACGAAGCCGAGCAGGACGATCACGGTGCTGGCCAGGCCCTGCACCGCCTGCGCCGAGCGCACGAGGCTGACCAGCGCCAGCCCGAGCGCGGCGAAGCAGCCGATCCCGACCGCGAGCGTGACCAGGACGGCCGGCAGGGTGCGGCCCACGATCCGCACGTCGTACAGGAGCACGCCCACCGCGACCATCAGCAGCACCGACAGCAGCCCGATCCAGACCCTCGACGCGATCTGGGCGGTCATGAACACCCACGGGGGCAGCGGCGTGCCGCGCAGCCGCTTGAGGATGCCCTGCTCGCGGGCGAGCGACAGGCTGATCGCCAGCGAGGTGAAGGACGCCGTCACCGCGCCGAACACCGCCATCGCCGGGGTGAGGAACTGCGCCAGCCGGATGCCCTGGCGGCTGTCGACGGTCTCGTTGCCCACCAGCGCGCTCAGGAGGAGCAGCAGCAGGAGCGGGAACACCACGGTGAAGAAGGCGGCGACCGGGGTCCGCCAGAACGACCGCGTGGCGTAGCGGAACTGGGCGGCCAGCAGCGCCAGGTTGCCGCGCCGCCCGGCCGCGGCCGGGACCGTGCCCGCGGACGCCTCAGTCATCGCCCTCGCCGGCCGTCCCGCCGGCCCCCGCCGCGCCGCCGTCCCGGTCCCCCGCCGCGCCGCCGCCGCGCGCCCCGGCACCCGCCTCGCCCTCCGTCAGCGCCAGGTAGGCCTCCTCGAGCGTGGGCCGCTCCAGGCGCAGGCCGGGCAGCTCCACCCCGCGCTCCAGCGCCCAGGCGGTGAGCGCGTGCAGGTCGGCGACCGGCCGGGTGGTGTGGACCTCGACGGCGCCCCCCTCGCCCCTGACCTCCCCGCCGAGCCGCGGGAGGTCGCCCACGGCCACCTTCGGGGGGAGCTGGAAGGCGATCACGCCGCCGCCGCGGTCGACGCGCTCGGCCAGGCGCTCGGGCGGGCCGAGCGCGACCAGGCGGCCGGCCGAGATCACCGCCACCCGGTCGGCGAGGTGCTGCGCCTCGTCCATGTAGTGGGTGGTGAGCAGGATCGTCCTGCCCAGGGAGCGCAGCCGGTCCACCAGCTCCCAGGCCCGGCGGCGGGCCGAGGGGTCGAAGCCGGTGGTGGGCTCGTCGAGGAACAGCAGGTCGGGATCGCCGACCAGCCCGAGCGCGAGGTCGAGCCGGCGCCGCTGACCACCCGACAGCGTCTTCACCCGGGCGCCGCGCTTGTCCGGCAGGCCGACCAGCTCGATCACCCGGTCGGGAGGCAGGCGCCGCGGGTAGAAGCCGCCGTACATCTCCACCAGCTCCCGGACCGTCAGCTCGGGGTCCATGCCGGCCTCCTGGAGCACGATCCCGATCCGCTCGCGGAACGCGCGCCCGCCGGTGGCGGGGTCGAAGCCCAGCACCCGCACCTCGCCGCCGGTGCGCGTGCGGTAGCCCTCGAGGATCTCCACCGTGGTCGTCTTGCCGGCGCCGTTCGGGCCGAGCAGGGCGAACACCTCGCCTTCCTCGACGGAGAAGCTCAAGCCGTCCACTGCCCGCACCGGACCGTAGTCCTTGCGGAGCCCCTCGACCTCGACCGTCACCGCCATGCGCTCCACCGGCCTCCTGAACGCTCGCCGCCTCGTCCGCCCGGCCGGCGGACCGCGATCGCACCGACCCGTCCTGCCGGACCCGTCCCCGCCGGCCTCGCCCGACCCCGGGACGACCGGGGCTCAGCAGGCGGCCACCTGGTCCGACCACGCCGGCCAGGTGCGCATCGCCCACCGGTCGGCGTCGAACGGCCGGTCGGTCGCGGCGGCCGCCGCGACGCCCGCCGCCGGGTCCACCCACACGAAGCAGCCGCTGGCCCCGAAGTGGCCGAAGCTGGACGCCGAGCGGCGCTCCCCCATCCAGTGCCGCCGCTTGCCGTCCTTCAGCTCGAAGCCGAGACCCCAGTCACAAGGATCGTAGCGGCCGACCCCGGGGACGATCCCGGCCAGTCCCGGGAACTGGACCGTCACGGCCTCGGCGAACAGCGCCGGCCCGACCACCGGCGCGCCGCGGTCGAGCAGGCAGCCCGCGAGCAGCGCCAGCTCCGCCAGGCTGCAGATCAGGCCTGCGGCCGGGTCGAAGGACGCCCCGCCGCGCGCGGGGGGCATCGCGCCGGTCATACGCAGCGGGCGCAGCACCGAGCTGGCGAGCCAGTCGGCGAACGGCGCCTCGACCGCCCGCTCGACCGCGCGGGCGAGCAGCCGGAACCCGCTGTTGGAGTAGATCCGGCGCTCGCCGGGCTCCCGGAGCGCGCCGCCCTCCTGCTGCGGCAGCCCGCCCGCGTGCGCCAGCAGGTGCCTGACGGTCACCGGCCCGCCGCCCCCGTCCCGCTGCCTGCTCGCGACCAGCCGCCCGGCCGGGACGGGCACCTCGTCGTCCAGCCGGATCCGGCCGGCTTCGACCGCGGCGAGCACGGCGAGGGTGGTGTGCAGCTTGGTCACCGAGGCGACCGGGAAGCGGTCGTCCTCGCCGGTCCCCTTCCGCCACACGAAACGCTCGTCCTCCGGCTCGACCACGACCGCACCGCCGCGACCGATCGGCCAGTCCAGCTCCATGCCGCCTCCCACCATGCGCTCTCGCGGACCGGCCCGTCCCCGCCGCTCCTCCCCGGTCGGAAGGCGGGCGGGCCCGACAGACGCAGCCGACGGCGCCCCCGTCGCATCGCATCCCCCTCCTGCGAGCGGAACGATGAACCACTGTGACGGTCTCGTTGCGTATTCGTGACCGACCTCGGTGCCGTTTCGGTATCTTTCCCTTGGTACGTCCGAGCCGGTAGTGCGGAATTCCCCAGCGTGCTTCCCGTGCCCCGCCGTCGCCGTCAGGCCCGGTCCGCAGACGCCCGGGACGGGAGCGCCGGGAGCGCGCGCCCGGGATCCGGGATCCGACCGTTCGGGATCGACCATCCCGTCGGCACACGATCGGAGCAACCCTGTTGGTGCGCAGTCTCCATGCTGGCACCGGTCCCAGGATGCGCGTCGTCGTCGACGTCACCACCGGCGCGGTGGCGGGCGTCACCCGGGTGCTGACCGCGCTGCTGGTCGGGGCCGGCGTGCTGCTGGCGCTCGTGTTGCTCGGTCAGGGGGTCGCCGCGAGCGAGCACCTCGACGAGCAACTGGCGGGCATCACCGTCCGGACGCGCGCGCTGGATCCGCGGTCGCCCGAGGGCCTCGAGCAGCTCCTCGTCGGGTCGGGCGGCGCGCCGGTCCTGCTGGAGTCCACCCCGGCCAGGCCGCGGGCGCCGGACCCGGGCGGGTCAGGGCCGCCCAGGCCGGTCTCCCCGCCACTCGGGCTGGTCCGCCGCGACGACCTCAAGCCGTGGCACGCCGAGGTGTCCGGCAGGGCGGACGCGGGCGCGGGCGACGACCCCGCCGAGCCGGCGGGCGACGGGGACCGCCGTGGCGCCGCGTCCGGCGTCGCGCCACCCCGGCAGGCACCCCCGGTCCCGGTGGTCGCGCGGGCGGCCGCCCGCAACCCGCCGGCCGCCCGCGCGGGCAGGGACACCCGCGGGGCGGGCGGCGACGGACCCGGCATCCTGCTCGACGCACCGTCGGCCCGGTCCAGGAGCCGGCCGGCGGCCTCCGCGATCCCCACGGGCATCGGGCGCTGGCTGGACCGGCACCTCCCCCGACCCCCGGACCCCGACCGCGGTGGCGCCGCCGGGCGGGCCGGAGAGCCGGTGCCGGCCGCCGTGCCCGCGCGTGCCGGCGCCGAGCCTGCCGGCTCCACCGCCGTCCAGCCGGCCGTGCCCCCGGACGACGCGTCCGTGGCGGCAGGCCCCGGGCCGGTACCACGGCTCGTGGCAGGCGACCACGGCGCGGTGCCGGCCGCCGACCCGGGTCCCGCCGCCACCGCCAGCGTCACCACCACCGGCGCCGCCGACCCGGGTCCCGCCGCCACGACCAGCGCCGCCGTCACCTCCGACGCGGTTGTCAGCGACCGCCTCGGCGACCAGCTCGCGCGGGTCTGACGGCCCGTCTGACGCGGGCCACCACTCACCGCCACCTGGCCGGACGCCGGGCAGGGACGGCACCGGGGTGCCGCCGGGCGCAGACGGGCCGCGCGGGCCGGCTCAGCGGTAGCCCGCGGCACGCAGCGCCGCGAGCGCGCGCGCCTCGCCGAGCGCGAGCAGCTCCCGGGCGTCGGAGCAGCCGCGGTTGGGCTCCGGGCCGCCGCGGCCGTGGAACAGCTGGTCGCACGCTGCCAGTTCGACCCGGCGGGCGGCCAGCTCCTGCGCGGCGGTGACCGGCACGTCCCGGTCGCCCGGCGGCTGGAGGTGGGCGCCCTCGTGGGCCAGGAGCACCGCCGTCCGCTCGGGCACCGCCCCGGCGAACTTGCGGTTCACCAGCACGGCGGCGCGGGCCTGCCCGAGCGCCAGGCCGGCCTGGGGTGCCAGCAGCGCCGTCGACTCGTTGCCCGTGCGCTCGAACGCGGCGAAGGCGACCACGGCGTGCGCGCCGCGGAGCGCGGTGCGGGCCTGGTCGATCCCGCCGACCGAGCGCAGGGCGCACAGCTTGCCCGCGGCCGCGCGCAACGTCTCGACCTCGGCGGGGGTGCCCGCGAGCCGCACCCCCGCCAGACGCGGGCAGCCCGCGTCCACGCTGGTGAACCGGCCGGTCGCCGAGGGCTCCAGCGCGGACGCCCGCGCCGCGCCGACGTCGTGGGTGCGGCCGGCGGCCGGCGGCGAGCGGCGCGCCCCGAGCGGGACGGTGATCCGCTCGGGGGTGGCGCGGCGCAGCAGGGCGACCGCCACGACCGCCGCCGCGACTACGCTCAGCGCCACGGCCGCCCACAGCCACCAGGGAAGCGCCGGCCACGGCCTCGCCCTGAGGGCGGCGGCCTCCGCGCTGGTCAGCCGGCGCGGCTGGGTGCCGGCCCGCCGCCGGCCCCCGGTCCCGGACGGCTGCGAGGCGGCGGGCTGCCGGCGCGGCCCGACGTCGCGCACCCTCAGGCGTCCAGGATGCGGATCGAGAAGTCCTCGATGACCGGGTTGGCGAGCAGGGCCTCGGCCATGCGCCGCGCGGCGTGCTCGACTCCGCCGGGAGCGGCGTCGTCGACGGTCAGCTCCACGTGCTTGCCCACCCGCACGTCGGAGACGTGCGGGAACCCCAGCGCCGGCAGGGCACGCTCGACCGCCTGCCCCTGCGGGTCGAGGATCTCGTGCTTCAGCATCACGTCGACGGCCACGCGCGCCACGCTCCACAGCCTCCTCGCGTCCCGGGCCTGGAGCCGAGGCTACCACCCGGCGGGACCTCGACCGGCGCCGGCGGGCCGGGGCGTTCGCGGCGCCGCAGGAGCAGCCGGTCGCGGCCGGCGCGGACCCCGGCGGCCTGCCGTCCGCCGCGGCCGGTCAGGGGGTGAGGCGGATCGGGGTGAACTCGCCGGTCACCGGGACCTGCGGCAGCATCCGGTTGCTGACGATGACCAGCTCGAACTTGAACTGCTCCCCGTCGCCCGCCTTCCACTGGGCGCCGACCAGCGGCATCCTGGCGATGTTGGGGTGCGGGTTGTCAGGGTTGGTGAAGTCGACCGTGCCCAGGATCGTGTCGAGCTTGGTCTTCTTGATCGCCTCGACCACCGCCTCGCGGTTGCCCGCGCCGCCCGCGCGCTTCAGGACGTCGATGGCGACCTCCCAGAGCGCGTGCCCGAAGCCCAGCGTGAACAGCGGCTGCCTGCCCGTGTCCTCGGTGTAGGCGTCGGAGTACTGCTTGGCCGTCACCCCGGTGAGGCTCGACCTGAACGGGAACGAGGCGTGCCAGGCGGTGCTGGTGGAGATCCCGTCGGCGGAGGGCGTGTACGCCTCCACCTGGCGCGCGAAGTTGGCGGCCCTGGATATGGTCACGTACGGGGGGATCGCGCGCTTGTCGGCGAGCTGCTTCCACATCTCGATGAAGTCGCCGCCGAGCGGGTTGCCGGTCAGGATGTCCGCCTTGGTGTCCGCGATCTGCTTGATCAGCTTGGTGAAGTCGGGCAGCCGGGTGTTGTTCTGGTTCTCGTAGCGGCCCAGGTCGACGACGTTGTAGTGGTTGCGCCGCAGCGCCCCCGGGTAGCCGGTCGTCGGGTCGGCCGCCTCCTTGCCGGGGGCGTCGTCCGGCCACAGGCCCGCCACCACCCTGTTGGTGTCCAGGCCCTGCCACATGTCCATGAAGACCCTGACGGCCTCCGGATGCCCCCAGTAGAAGTGGTAGGTCCACTTGAACGGCTGCTCGAGGGTGTGGCCGCGCTGCTTGACGTAGGTGTTCCACGAGCCGACCGTGGACAGGCAGGGCACGCCGCGCTGCTCGCAGAGGTCGGCGGTGGGGATCAGGGTGCCCACGAAGTCGGACATCACCAGGACCATGTCGACCTTGTGGTAGTCGATCAGGTCGCCGGCGACCTGCGCGGCCCGGCCCTCCGCGGTCTGGCTGTCCTTGACCACGATGTCGACGCCGTAGCGGTCGCCGTCGATCACCAGCCCGTCGCGCAGCGCCGTGCGGATCTTGTTGAGCGTGTACGTCTCGCCCTCGGCGAAGGACCCCTGCGCACCCGTGAGCGGCACGACGTAGCCGATGCGGATGTGGCGGTCGAACTGCACGTTCGGGGCCTCCGGGCGGCTGCAGGCGCCGAGCAGGGTGGCTGCGCCGGTCGCGAGCGCGGTGCCGCCGACCACCTGCAGGAAGTTGCGCCGTGTGACCCCGGTCGACGCGCCGGGTGGCGGCTGCGACCCTCCCCGTGCTGGCTTCGGCGTACTCGTCAACCCTTCGACACGCGTCATGTGACCGGCCTCCCAAAACGCAACGCGGTCCGCCGGCTGTGGCGGGAATTCGGGCCAGGGGGCGTGAGTGCGGCGGGGTCCTCTTCGCCCCCGACGAGGTCCCGAACAGTCTCCGCGGAAGCATAGCTCATCGCATTTTGAGGACAAAACGGCAGTAACGGCGTTTCCGGCTGCAAAATGAAGGATCACCCTAAATGCCCGGATTCGTCAGACTTATCGGCAATACTCCGTGTGGTCGGTATGAGGGGACCAGCCGTCGACCGGCACGGGTCCGGATCCCCCTGCCGCCGGCCGGTCGTGCGGCGATCCGCCGGCCCGCGCGTCGTGGCCCCGGGCCTCACCTGTCCGCGCCGCCGCCGGCGCGCCGCGTGAGCCGGCGCAGGCCCGACCGCAGCGTGGTGAACGGCGCCGGCTGGAACAGGTCGGGCAGCCGGTAGGCGGCCAGCAGCCGCTCGATGCTGCCGGCCTGGCCCATCCGCCACGGCCGCTGGCGCTCCAGGGCGCGGACCACCCGCTGCTGGAGGTCGGTCAGCTCGTCCAGGCCGGTCCCGGGTGCGACCGGCCCGTCCGGGAAGGCGGCCTGCAGGACGGCCGCGACCAGGTGGAACGCGGCAGACCCGCGGGTGCGGCCCAGCTCGCGCAGCAGCGCCTCCACCACCGGGGCCCGCGCCGTGCCGCCGAGCCGCGCCAGGGACCGGTACGCGTACCAGCGCGGGTCCCAGAACGGGAACCGCCCCGGCAGCTCCGCGGCGCGCGGGGGGTCGGCCGCCGTCCAGCGCAGCAGCTCGTCGGCGGCGGCCTGTGGCGGGTCGTCGCGGCGCACGCGCGCCAGCGCGATCGCCGCCGCGAGCCTGACCGCCGGCCGGTCGTCCGCCAGCCGCGCCGCCAGCACCGCGGGCAGGCCTTCGCCGGTGCCGTCGTCCAGCAGCCCCACCGCGATCAGCGCCGCCGCGGCGGCGCCGGGATCGCCCTCGCCCGCCTCGGCGGCGAGCAGCTCGGGGACGACGGCGCCGCGCTCCTCGGGGAACCAGGCGAGCGTGGACGCCGCCGCCTGGCGGAGGCCCGCCGACGGGTCGCGCAGCAGCTCGCGCAGCAGCGGCACCCCGGCCCGGACCGCGTCGTAGGCGTCCAGCGCCCAGCGGCCGTGCGCGTGGCCCTCGCCGCGCGACCGCGCGACGGCCGCCCGGAAGCGGCCCGCCGGGACGCCGTCGGGCAGCCAGATCGAGTCGTGCCCCACGGCCAGGTGCGCCAGCAGCCGCACCACCTCGTCGCGGTCCGGCACCCGCGGGTCGGCCGCGAGGCCCAGCAGGAACGGGACCGCGGCGGCACTCGCCGGCCAGCGCGCCCCCTGGTGGCAGAGGCTGGCGGTGAGCGCCGCCCGGGCGCGGCGGCGGGTCTCGCGGTCCTCGCCGGCGAGGGCCCGCAGCCTGGCGGGGACGTCGGTCGCCGGACCGCGCGCGTGGCGCAGCGCCGCCCAGTCCACCTGGGCGACGTGCGCGAGCGGTTCACCTGGCGGCACTCCGGTCCCCTTCGCGTCGTGGACCGGCCACGGGTTCGCGGCGGGAGCCTATAGCAGCCGGAACGTCGGCCGCGCCGGCCGCGGGGCGCGCACCCGCCACCGGCGGACCGGCGAGGACCGGACGCCCGGCCGGTCGGGTGGCGGCGCGGGCGTACGCTGGGCGGTGACCGCGGGAGCTTGGACCACCAGGCTGAGAGGGCGGCTGAGGGGGTCCGGGGGACCTGAGCATATGCGGGTCCCCCGGTCAACGAGGTGCCGCCGACCGCACGAACCTGAACCGGGCAATGCCGGCGGAGGGAGGGACCAGGCCTCTGGTGGACGTGATCGTGGCCGGCGGCGGCGTGATCGGGCTCGGGATCGCCTGGCGCGCGGCCGCGGCGGGGCTGCGCGTCGTCGTGTGCGACGACGCGCCCGGGAGGGCCGCGTCCTGGGCGGCCGCCGGCATGCTCGCGCCGGTCACCGAGGTCCACTACGGCGAGGACGCGCTGCTCGCGCTCAACCTCGACGCCGCGCGCCGCTACCCCGGCTTCGTCGCGGAGCTGGAGGAGCTGACCGGGCTGGACGCCGGCTACCGGCGCTGCGGCACCCTGATGGTCGCGCGGGACGCCGACGACCTCGCCGCGCTCGCGGACCTCGCCGGCTTCCAGCGGCGCGCGGGCCTGGAGGCCGAGCGGCTGGCCAGCCGGGCCTGCCGCGAGCTGGAGCCACGGTTGTCCCCCCGGGTGCGCGGGGGGATCCTCGTCCCCGGCGACCACCAGGTCGACAACCGGGCGCTGGTGCGGGCGCTGCTGCGCGCGTGCGAGCGCTCCGGCGTCCACCTGCTGCCCGCGCGCGTGCGCCGCGTGCTGACGGGGGGCGGTAGGGTCGCCGGCGCGCTGCTCGCCGACGGTGAGCGGCTCGCGGCGGGGACGCTCGTGCTCGCGGCCGGCTGCTGGTCGGGCGGGGTCGGTGGGCTGGACGAGGCCGCGCTGCCGCCGGTGCGGCCCGTCAAGGGCCAGCTCGTCCACCTCGCCGGGCCGGCGGAGCCGCCGCTGCTGCGCCACAACCTGCGCGGGCTGGACGTGTACCTGGTGCCGAGGGCGGACGGGCGGCTGGTCGCCGGGGCGACCGTCGAGGAGCGCGGGTTCGACACCATGGTCACCGCGGGCGCGGCCCACGAGCTGCTGCGCGACGCGATCGAGCTGGTCCCCGACGTCGCCGAGCTGGCGCTGACCGAGACGGTGGCGGGTTTGCGGCCCGGCTCGCCCGACAACGCCCCCCTGCTCGGCCCGGCCGCGCTCGACGGCCTGGTCGTCGCCGCCGGCCACTACCGCAACGGCATCCTGCTCACCCCGGTGACCGCCGACACGATCGCGGAGCTGCTGGTCACGGGGCGCGTTCCCGACCGCATCGGCCCGTTCAGCCCCCGCCGGTTCGCAGCGACGACGACCAAGGAGGAGGCGACGCGGTGAGGATCCTGCTGAACGGGCGCCCGGCCGAGGTGGAGGCGGTGACGCTGGCGGAGGCGCTGGCGCGGCTGGGCTACGACGCCGGCGGCGCGGGCGTCGCCGTGGCGGTGGACGGGGAGGTGGTGCCGCGCGGCTCGTGGAGGTCGCGCGCGCTGGCCGGCGGCGAGCGCGTCGAGGTGCTCGGCGCGACCCAGGGGGGCTGACGTGGACGACCTGCTGCGCATCGCCGGGCGGGCCCTGCGGTCCCGGCTGATCATGGGCACCGGCGGCGCGACCAGCCTGGACGCGCTCGAGCGCGCGCTGGTCGCCTCCGGCACCGAGCTGACCACCGTCGCGCTGCGCCGGCTGGACCCGGGTGCGCGCGGGTCGGTGCTGGACCTGCTCCGCCGGCACGGGATCGCCGCGCTGCCCAACACGGCCGGCTGCTTCACCGCCCGCGACGCGGTCCTCACCGCCAAGCTCGCCCGCGAGGCGCTGGGGACCGACTGGATCAAGCTCGAGGTGATCGGCGACGACCGCACCCTGCTGCCCGACCCCGTCGAGCTGCGCGAGGCGGCCGAGACGCTGGCCGACGACGGCTTCACGGTGCTGGCCTACACCAGCGACGATCCGGTGCTCGCCGGCCAGCTCGCCGCCGTCGGCTGCGCCGCGGTGATGCCGCTCGGCGCGCCGATCGGCAGCGGCATGGGCATCCTCAACCCCTACAACCTGCGCCTGATCCTGGACCGGGCGACCACGCCGGTGATCCTCGACGCCGGCGTCGGGACCGCCAGCGACGCCGCGCTGGCGATGGAGCTGGGCTGCGACGGGGTGCTGCTGGCCAGCGCGGTGACGCGCGCGCAGGAGCCTGCGCTGATGGCCGAGGCGATGCGCAAGGCGGTCGAGGCGGGCCGGCTCGCCCACCGCGCCGGCCGGATCCCGCGCCGCCGCTACGCGCTGGCGTCGACCCCGTCCGAGGGCGCCGCCGACCTCACCGGCGGGACCGGGGCGTGAGCGGCCCGCAGGCCGCGGGCGGTGACCGCCCCGCCCGCGCCGCGCGGCTCGCCCGGGCGCGCCTGTACCTGTGCGTGCCGGTGCGCCCGGACCTGGCGGGCTTCGCCGACGACGTGCTGGCCGCCGGCGTGGACGTGATCCAGCTGCGCGACAAGCACGCCGAGGCGCGCCAGCAGCTCGAGGCGGCCGAGGTCCTGCGGGCCGCCGCCGCGCGCCACGGCGCCCTGTTCGCGGTCAACGACCGCGCCGACCTGGCGCTCGCGGCGGGCGCGGACGTGCTGCACCTCGGCCAGGACGACCTGCCGCCGGCGTGGGCGCGGCGGGTCGCCGGGGCCGACGTGCTGCTGGGCCGCTCCACCCACGACCGGGGGCAGGCGGCGGCGGCGCTCGCCGAGCGCTGGGACTACGTGGTCGCGGGCCCGGTGTGGGCGACCGCGACCAAGCCGGGCCGGCCGGCGACCGGGCCCGGGCTGCTGCGCGCCGTCGCCGGGCTGCGGCCGCGCGTCCCCTGGTTCGCGATCGGCGGGATCGGGCCCGAGACCCTCGGCGAGGTGCTCGCCGCCGGCGCGCGCCGCGTCGTGGTCGTCCGGGCGATCACGCAGGCCCGGGATCCGGGCGCGGCCACCGCCGCGCTCGCCCGCCGGCTGCGTGCGCAGCCGGACGTGCAGCCGGGCCAGTAGGTAGGCTTGCTCCTGGCCGGGGGGGCTCGAACGGCGGAAGGAGGCGCATGATCACCATCGACAGGGCGATCCGTGTCGAGCGCCCACCCCGAGAGGTGTTCGAGTTCGTGATCGACGGCCGCAACGACGTGCGCTGGCGCTACGACGTGGTGGAGAGCCTGCTGGAGGAGGGCGACCCGTACGCGCCCGGCGCCCGCTACCGGCAGGTCATGGTCTCGGGCCGCCAGGAGCTGGAGGGCACCTACGAGATCGTGGCGGTCGAGGCCCCCAACAGCTTCGAGTGGCGCACGACCGACGAGTCCAGGTACCAGTGGTCGGGCCAGTTCGAGATCGAGCCCGCGGAGGACGGCGGCCCCGGGGCGGAGGTGACGCTGCACCTGCGGCTGATCACGCGCGGTCTGGGGAAGGTGCTGGAGCCGCTGCGGCGCACCAACCTGCGCCGCGCCGCCGACCGCTACCTCATCGACCTGAAGTACTACCTCGAGGACGGCGAGCTGGAGGACGAGGAGCTCCTCGAGGACGCGGAGGACCTCGAGGACGCGGAGGACCTCGAGGACCTCCCGGACGAGGACGAGGACGAGGACGCCGCCAGGCCGTAGGCGCCGGCGAGCCGCGGGCCCGCGACCTCCGGGCGGGCGCCGGCCGGACGCGGCCCGGACGGCCCGGCCGCGCTACAGGCGCAGGCCCTCGGCGAGCTGCTCCTTGAACTCGCGCAGCCGCGGCCGCAGCTCGGGGCGACCGACCGCGAGGATCTGGACCGCGAGGATCCCCGCGTTGGCCCCCGCGTCCAGCCCCACCGTCGCGACCGGGACCCCGGAGGGCATCTGGACCATCGAGTACAAGGCGTCCTGGCCGCCCAGGTGCTCGGTCCAGATCGGCAGGCCGATCACGGGCAGGGTGGTGTAGGAGGCGAGCACGCCGGGGAGGACCGCCGCGCGCGCGGCAGCCGCGATCAGCACCTGGAGCCCCCGGTCCTCGGCGCTCGCCGCGTAGTCGGCGACCGTCCGCGGGCTGCGGAAGGGGCTCAGGATGACCAGCTCGTACTCGATGTCGAACTTCTCCAGCAGCACCCACGCCGACTTGGCGCGCTCCTCGTCGGAGCTGGACCCGAGCACCATGCCCACCAGCGGCTCCGCCACGGATCCCCCTCTCTCGAGCGTGTCCACCGGCCGACGGCGCATTCTACCCGGCGGGCGCCCGGCCGCCGCCGGGCGTGCCTGACTCGACTCGAGGTGCGCCCGAGTCCAAAATTTGACCCGATCGGTGCAAGCAGGCGAGCATCCACCCAAAGGCCGCGCTTTGTAGAGATTCGCGCATCATCCGGTCCCGCTGCCGCGCGCTCCCCCAAGGCATTGAGGCGAAGCGATCGTCATGAACCCCTCCATGAACCCTTCCGTCGAGGCTTCCCAGGATCCGCTGCATCGGTTCGATCGCAGCGCGGCCGGCATGGCCGTCGTCGACGCGGGCGGCAACGTCGTCCGCGCCAACCAGGCGCTGTGCGACCTGCTCGGGCACGACCGCGAGGCGCTCATCGGCAGCGGCTGGCAGGAGCTGCACGACGCGGCCGACCGGGCCGGCGCGGTCGAGACGCTGCTCAACCTGCGGACCGCCGGCACCGCGGTCCACCAGGCCTGCCGGCGCCTGCGCCGCGGCGACGACCGGACGGCGGAGCTGCTGATCACCACCGTCCCGATGGCCCAGGAGCACGGCGGCGGCCGGGCGATCCTGGTGCACCTGGAGCAGCCGCCGGAGGGCGACGGCCGGGGCCCCGGCGGGCCGCGGGACGTCCGCGCCGCCCGGGACGCCACCCTGGCCGCGCTCGGCCAGCGCGTCCTGGACGGCCTGGAGCTGGACCCGCTGATGGGCGAGGCCGTCCGCTCCGTCGCGGACTCGCTCGGGGTCGGTCACGTCGCCGTGCTGGAGCTGCGGCCGGGCGCGCTCGTGCTGCGCCTGCGCGCCGCGGTGGGCTGGGACGGCGACCGCCTGGCGCAGCTGCTGCTCGGCGGGCCGGCCCTGGCCAAGCTGCAGTCGCCCGAGACCGTCGGCAGGCCGATCATGCTGCCGGACCTGCTCGGCCGGGCCGCGGCGACCACGCTGGCGGCGGACGGCGTCCAGACCGGCGCCGTGGCGACGATCCGGTGGGGCGGCGAGCCGGTCGGCGTGCTCGCGGCGTACGCGACCACCACCAGCGAGCTGGGCCGCGACGATCTCGCGTTCCTGCAGGCCATGGCGGACCTGCTGGCCGCCGGGATCGACTGCTGGCGCAGCCGGGCGCGGGAGCGGCGGCAGGCGGGCGAGCAGGAGCGCGAGCAGGAGCGCGCCGAGCTGGTCGCGGCGCTGCACGAGGGTCCGGTGCAGAACTTCGCCGTCCTCAGCCTCCGCCTGGAGCAGGCGCGGCTGCACCTGGCGCAGGGCAGGCTCGACGCCACCGAGCGGCTGCTCGCCCAGCTCCAGGAAGGGATGGCCGACCAGATCGCCGGCCTGCGCCGGCTCCTGCGCGACCTGCGCCCCGACGAGCTGGACCTCGAGCCGGCGCGCGCCCCCGGCGGCTCCGGCGGGCGGCCGGCTGGTCCGCGCCACGGCCGCGGGAACGGCGCCGACGGCGATCCGCTCGCCGCCGAGGCCTCGGCCGACCCGCACGACTCGGCGACGATCCCACATGCGCCGCTGCGGATGAATCTCGGACGAGCCGGCGCCTGAGCGCCCCTCCTCCACCGAACGGTGGAGGGCGGGATCCCCCGGGCGGTGGTCCCGCCCCACGCGACCCCTTCCGATACTGCTCGCGTGCCGTCGAGCGGCGGCGGGAAGGGGAGCAGCGCGTGGACGACGTGATCGAGGTGCGGGGCCTGGCCAAGGCGTACGGTGCTCGCACCGCGCTCGCGGGCCTCGACCTCCAGGTGCGGCAGGGCGAGGTGTTCTCCCTGCTCGGCCCGAACGGGGCCGGCAAGACCACCACGGTCGAGATCCTCGAGGGCTACCGCCGGCGGGACGCCGGCAGCGTGCGGGTGCTCGGCCGGGACCCGGCGCACGGCGACCGGCGGTGGCGGTCGCGCATCGGCATCGTGCCCCAGGGCGTCGGCTCGTTCGCCGAGCTGAGCGTCGAGGAGACCGTGCGGCACTTCGCCTCGTTCTACCCCGACCCGCTCGACCCGATGGAGGCCCTGGAGCTGGTGGACCTGGCCGAGCACCGCCGGCTCAAGGGGGCCAGGCTCTCCGGCGGCCAGCGGCGCCGGCTGGACGTGGCGATCGGCGTGGTCGGCGACCCGGAGCTGATCTTCCTGGACGAGCCGACGACCGGCCTGGACCCGCAGGCCCGCCGCCGCGCGTGGAGCCTGGTGGAGCGGCTCACGGTCCGGGGGAAGACGGTCCTGCTCACCACGCACTACCTGGACGAGGCCGAGGCGCTCGCCGACCGGGTCGGCGTGATCGCCGGCGGGCGCCTGGTGGAGGTCGCGGCGCCGCGGGACCTCGGAGGCCGCTCCCGTGCCGCCGCCACGGTCGCGTTCGCGCGGACCGGCTCGCTGGCGGACCGGCCGCTGCCCGACCTGGGGCGCGCCGGCGAGCGGGTGGAGACCAGCGGGAGGGTCGTGCGCGTGGCCACCGACAGCCCGACCCGGGTGGTCGCCGGCCTCGCCGCGTGGGCGGCCCGGGCCGGCCTCGGCGAGATCCCGGAGCTGACCGTGTCGCGCCCCACGCTCGAAGAGATCTACCTGCGCATGATCGCCGCGCACGACACCGCCACCGTGGGGACGGGAGGGGCGAGGTGAGCGCCGGGCAGGCGGCCCGCGCCGCCCACCCCGCCGGGCGGCCGCCCGCGCCGCGCCCGCTGCCGAGCCCGCTGGCGCTCGGGATCGGGCGGATCGTGGTGGAGCTGAAGGCGTTCTTCCGCAACCGGGAGGCGGTCGTGTTCAGCTTCTCGCTCCAGCCCCTGATCCTGCTGCTCTTCGGGGCGATCTTCGCGGGCAGGGTCGAGGGCACCGAGGTCGACTTCCGCCAGTACTTCGTCGCGGGCGTCACCGCCACGGGGATCCTGACGGTCGCGTTCACCAGCCTGGCGATCGGCATCGCCATCGAGCAGGACGACGGCACGCTGAAGCGGCTGGCCGGCACGCCGATGCCCAAGGCCGCCTACTTCGTCGGCAAGCTCGGGATGGTGCTGGTGGTCGCGGTCCTGCAGACGGTCCTCCTGCTCGCGATCGGGGTCGCCGCCTTCGGCCTGGACCTGCCCGGCACGGCCGGGCGCTGGGCGACGCTCGCCTGGGTCTTCACGCTCGGCGTGACCGCCTGCTCGCTGATCGGGATCGCCTACAGCCGGCTGCCCCGCAACGCCAGGTCCGCCTCCGCGGTCGTCACGCCGCCCTACCTGGCGCTGCAGTTCATCTCGGGCGTGTTCTTCGTCTTCACCCAGCTGCCCTCGTGGCTGCAGACCGTCGCCGCGGTCTTCCCGCTCAAGTGGATGGCGCAGGGCCTGCGCTCGGTGTTCCTCCCCGACGGGTTCGCCGCCGCCGAGCCGGCGGGCGGCTGGGAGCTGGAGCGCGTGGCGCTCGTGCTCGCCGCGTGGTGCGCCGGGGGGTTCCTGCTCAGCACCCTGGTGTTCCGCTGGCGTTCCCGGGGCGACGGGTGAGCCCGTGAGCGGCGAGCGGCCGGCGCACGCGTGGGAGCAGGCCCGCTGGGTCTGGCACGCGTTGTTCCACGGGCTGGCCCTGGTCTGCGCGGTGGTGGCGCTGAGCGACCAGGACCGGCCCGCCCGGCTCGCGGTCGCCGGGCTGGCGGCCGCGTTCGTCGCCTGGTACGCGCTGCTCGGCGGGCGCGTGCTCATGCGCGCCCGGCCGCTGCCGCGGGCACTGGCCGCGATCGTGCCCGGCGTGGCGCTGTGGGCGGCCCTGGTCGTCCTGCACCCGGTCTGGTTCTTCGCCGTGGCAGGCCTGTTCAGCCTGATCTTCGCGTCGCTGGACACCCGGCCCGCGCTGCTGGCCACGCTCGCGCTCACCGCGCTCCTCGCCGGGCTCCAGCTCCGGGCGCAGGGGTCGTCGCCGGCGCCCGGCGAGCTGCTCGCCCTGCTGCTCCTGGTCGCGGCCGGGGCGGTCGTCGCCGGCTGGCTCGGGATCTGGATCGGCCGGATCATCGGCCAGAGCATGGAGCGGCAGCAGCTCATCGAGCAGCTCGAGGCGACCCGGGACCAGCTGGCGCGGGCGGAGCGGCACCAGGGGGTGCTGCAGGAGCGCCAGCGCCTGGCCAGCGAGATCCACGACACGCTCGCGCAGGGCTTCACCAGCATCGTCATGCTGCTGGAGGCCGCCGAGGCGTCGCTGCCGGCGGGCGCGGACGCCAGCGCCCGCCACCTCGCGCAGGCGCGCGACACCGCGCGCGAGAACCTCGCCGAGGCCCGCCAGTTCGTCGAGGAGCTGCCGCCGGTCCCGCTCACCGGCGAGGGCGCGACGCTCGGCGGCGCGCTGCGGCGGGCCGCGCGGCGCCTGGCCGAGGAGACCGGCGTCGCCGCGACCGCGAGCGTCGCGGGCGAGCCGGTGCCGCTGCCGGTCGCCGCCGAGGTCACTCTGCTGCGGGCGGCCCAGGAGGCGCTCGCGAACGTGCGCAGGCACGCCCACGCCGGGCGGGTCGAGGTCACCCTCGCGTACCTGGGCGACGCCGCCGAGCTGCGCGTGGCCGACGACGGCGACGGCTTCGACCCGGTCGCGCCCGCCACGCTCGGCGCCGGCCGGACCGGCGGGTTCGGGCTGGCCGGGCTGCGCCGGCGGGCCGAGCGCCTCGGCGGCGAGGCGCGGGTGCGCAGCAGCCCGGGGGCCGGCACCACGGTCAGCGTGCGCCTGCCGGCAGGCCAGCCTGTGCACGAACAGGGCGACCCTGGGATCATCACGACCTCCGGGACGGCGGGCGGGCCGGGTCCGCCAGGCCGCCCGGGAAGCGAGGGATGACGACGATCAGGATCGTGCTCGCCGACGACCACCCGGTCGTCCGCGACGGCCTGCGGGGCATGCTCGCGCACGCGCCGGACGCCCTCGTCGTCGGCGAGGCCAGCTCCGGGTCGGCGGCGGTGGAGGTCGCGGGCCGGCTCGAGCCCGACCTGGTGCTGATGGACCTGCGCATGCCGGGCGCCCTGGACGGCGTGGCCGCGACCGCCGCGATCGCCGCCAGGCTGCCGGCCACGCGCGTGCTGGTGCTCACCACCTACGACACCGACGCGGACATCCTGCGCGCGGTCGAGGCGGGCGCGACCGGCTACCTGCTCAAGGACGCGCCGCGCGAGGACCTGGTGGCCGCGGTCCGCGCCGCCGCCCGCGGGGAGACCGTGCTCGCCCCCTCGGTCGCGGCCCGGCTGGTCGGCCGGGTCCGCGGGGCCGCGGCGGACGCGCTGACCCGCCGCGAGCTGCAGGTGCTCGAGCTGGTCGCCGGCGGGGCGACCAACGCCCAGGTGGCCAGGGCGCTCAGGATCGGCGAGGCGACCGTCAAGAGCCACCTGCTGCACGTCTTCGGCAAGCTGGGCGTCGGGGACCGGACCGCGGCGGTGACCACCGCGATCGGCAGGGGGATCCTGCCGGCCCGTCCCGGCCCGCGGTGAGGGGGCGACCCGCATGGGCACCGAGCTGGTCCTGGTCCACAGTCCCCTCACCGGCCCGTCGGTGTGGTGGCCGCTCGCGGGCGAGCTGCGCGGGGCGGGCCAGGACGTGCTCGTGCCGTTGCTGGAGGAGGACGGCGATCCCGGCGCGCCGCTGTGGCGGCGGCACGCCGCGGCGGTCGCCGAGGCGCTCGGGGACGGCCCGTACGCGCTGGTCGGGCACGGCGGCGCCGGCCCGCTGCTGCCCGCGATCGCGGCGGCCGGCGGCCGCCGGCCGACCGCCTACGTGTTCGTCGACGCCGGGCTGCCGGCCGGCGGCCGCACCCGGCTGGAGCTGCTGGCCGACCGGCTGCCCGAGGAGGCCGTGCGGCTGCGCGCGCACCTGGAGGCCGGCGGGCGCTTCCCCGACTGGACCTCGGAGGGGCTGGAGGCGGAGATCCCCGACCGCGCCTGGCGCTTCCGGGTGGTGAGCGAGCTGCGCCCCCGTCCGCTGGCGTACTTCACCGAGACGATCGCCCTGCCCGCCGGCTGGCCCGACGCCCCCTGCGGCTTCCTGCGGTTCAGCTCCGCCTACGAGGACGCCGCCAGGCGCGCCCGCGCGCTCGGCTGGGCCTGCGAGGAGCTGCCCGGCAGCCACTTCCAGCTCCTGGTCGAGCCCGGCCGCGCGGCGCAGGTGCTGCTGCGCCTGATCGGGAGGCTCGACCGCCGCCAGCGACCGCGCCGGCGGCGCCGAACCTGAGGGTCCCCCGGCCGGCCGCGCGCGGCGGCCGGGGCGCCTTCAGTCGCGCTGGTCCGGGCCGTCGGCGCCCTGCTGCGGGAAGACGGCGGGACCGATGGCGACCACCAGGCTGGTCTCCTTCGGGTCGTAGCGGACGGGCAGCAGCATGCCGGAGACCGGGATGGCCGTCGGGGCGACCGCCTGCACCGACTCCGAGCTGAACGGCTTGGAGCCGTCGATGGGCTGGACGTGCAGGGCGAACTTGACCACCGACATCCCCTTGACGATGCGGCCCGTCGGGGAGACCTGGATGATGGACGCGACCGCCTGGCGGCCCTCCCGCAGCAGGCGCAGCTGCAGGTCGCGGCGCTGGAGCATCGTGGCGACGCCCGCGAGGGCGAAGAACCCCAGCAGGCCCGCGATGCCGACGCCGTAGCGCACCCGGGTGGCCGGCAGCGGCCCCACCGGACCGAACAGCGCCGGCCGGAGCCAGGCCAGGAGGGACAGGCCCAGGCAGGCCAGGGCCAGGACCCTGACCAGGAGCAGGGGAAAGCTCGACCGCCGCCCGCGGGCGTGACGGCCGACCCGCTCGGAGTTGTCGTGCCCGGCCACCACCGACCTCCATGTGTCGATCCGAAGTCTACCGATGTTCGTACATTCGACGTGAACGCGCATGGCCGCCGGCCGGGCGCGGGCGTGCACCCCGGCCGGCCGGGCTCCGCCGTCACCCCGCCCGGTCACCGGGGCCGGCCGGCCCGGCTGCCGGCCCCGGCGCGTCCGCCCGCGGGTCGGGCGCGCCCCGCTGCCGCTGGGCGGCGCGGAGCCGGCCGAACACGTCGGCGATCACCGGCAGCGTGGGCCGCGGCACGTGGTCCAGGAAACGACTGCGGACCGACGCCACGTGCACCGGGCCGGCCGCGTCGCAGAGCGCCTCGCCCGCCGGGGTGATGACCGCGTGCACCAGGCGCTTGTCGGCCTGGTTGCGCTCGCGGCGGGCCAGGCCGCGCTGCTCCATGCGCTGCAGGCGGTAGGTGATGACGCTGTTCTCGACGCCGAACAGGCCCGCCAGGTGACCCATGGTGAGGCCGGGGGCGGGCGCGTCGCGCAGCAGCAGCAGGATCGCGTGGTCGAGCAGCGTGACGTCCAGCGCCGCGCGCAGGTCCCGGTCCAGCGCGGCGAACACGTGCATGCCGGCGATGACGAAAGCGTGCCAGGCGGCCCGCTCGTCCGGGTCCAGCCACCGCACCGGCTCAGTCATGCCAGCATCCAGCGATCGTTTGCATTCCGAAGGATCTCGTGACAGGCTTTCCTTCTAATCTGAAGGATCCTCTCGAACGGAGCGCCGTATGGCAGTCTTGCAGATCGTCAGGTTCCGGCCCCGATCCGGCGTCGACGGCGCGCGGATGCGGGAGGTGAACGAGCGCTTCCAGCGGGAGGTGACCCCCACCCTGCCCGGGCTCGAGCGTCGCGAGGGGACCGTGAGCGAGGACGGCGAATGGACGCTGGTGCTGCGCTACCAGGACATGGACAGCGCCACCAGAGGACCGCAGGCCGACACCGGGCCGATCGCCCGGGAGTTCATGTCCCTGATCGACATGGCGACGATGTCCGCGACCTTCCACACCGTGGTGTCGGAGTAGCCTGGCCGCGGAGGATCGCCATGAGGATCTCGGTCGCCGCCGACGAGGACACGGGCGTCGCCTCCGCGCTCGTCGGCGAGCTTCGCCGCCGCGGCCACGAGGTGCTGGCGCACGGCGCGCTGGAGCCCGCCGAGCGGGACGACTGGGCCTGGGCCAGCGAGGCCGCCGCCCGCGACGTCGCCGCGGGCCACGCCGACCAGGCGGTGGTCTGCTGCTGGACGGGGACCGGGGCCTGCATCGCGGCCAACAAGGTGCCCGGGGTCCGCGCCGCGCTGTGCGGGGACGCCGGCACCGCCGAGGGCGCCCGCAGGTGGAACGACGCCAACGTGCTCGCCCTCAGCCTGCGGCTGACCTCGCGCGCGCAGCTCGACGAGATCCTCGACGCCTGGTTCGCCGGCAGGCCGAGCACCGACCCGGCCGACCGGGCGAACATCGCCCACGTCGACGAGATCGCGTCGCGCTCCTGACCGCGACGCCGGTCCGCGGCCCGTCCGCCGGCCGGACCGCCCGTCACCCACCGTCACCCACCGTCACCAGGCGGCGATGTCGCGGCGCAGGTAGGCACCCTCGAAGCGGATACGCTCGGCGGCCTGGTAGGCCAGCGAGCGGGCCGCCCGCACGTCCTCGGCGAGCGCCGAGACCGCCAGCACGCGGCCGCCGGCCGTGAGGATCTCGCCACCGGGGCCCGCCGCCGTGCCGGCGTGGTACACCTGCACGCCGTCGAGCGCGGCGGCGTCGTCGAGCCCGCCGATCGCGAAGCCGGTGCGGTAGCCGCCGGGGTAGCCGCCGGAGGCGACGACCACCGTGACGCACGCGCGCGGGTCCCACGCGACCTCGCAGCGGTCCAGCCGGCCCTCGGCCGCGGCCAGCAGCAGGGCGGCCGGGTCGCTCGCCAGCCTCGGCAGGACCGCCTGGGCCTCCGGGTCGCCGAGGCGGCAGTTGAACTCGATCACCTTCGGGCCGCCGCGGGTGAGCGCCAGCCCCGCGTACAGCACCCCCCGGTACGGGGCCCCCCGGGCGGCCAGCTCACGCACGGTGGGCTCCAGGATCTCCGAGCGGACCCGCTCGACCACCTCCGGAGGGACGTCCGCCAGGGGCGAGTACGCGCCCATCCCCCCGGTGTTCGGGCCGCGCCCGCCCTCCCCCACCCGCTTGTAGTCGCGCGCGGGCGCGAGCGCGACCACCCGCTCGCCGTCGCAGAGGCCGAACACGCTCGCCTCCGGGCCGTCGAGATGCTCCTCCAGCAGCACCACCCGCCCGGCGGCGCCGTGGACACCGGCGACCAGCGCGTCGGTCACCGCCGCCTCGGCCGCCGCGCGGTCGGCGGTGACGGTGACGCCCTTGCCGGCGGCGAGGCCGTCGGCCTTCACCACCCACGGCGGGCCGAAGCCGCCCAGGGCGGCGAGCGCCTCGGCGGGGTCGGCGAACGCCGCCGCCGCCGCGGTCGGCACGCCCGCGGCGGCCATGACCTCCTTGGCGAACGCCTTGGAGCCCTCGATGCGCGCGGCCGCGGCGCTCGGGCCGACGACCAGGTGCCCGCGGGCGCCGAGCGCGTCGGCGACCCCGGCGACCAGCGGCGCCTCCGGCCCGACCACGGTCAGGTCGGCACCGGCCTCCTCGACCCAGGCGGCCACGGCCGCGGGGTCGGTGATCCGGACCCCGGCGACGTTCTCGGCCGCCCCCGCGGTGCCGGCGTTGCCGGGCACCACGAACAGCGCCTCGACCGCCGGGCTGCGCGCCAGCGCCGCCACCAGCGCATGCTCGCGCCCTCCCGACCCCAGCACGGCGACCCGCATCAGGCGGGCGGGGGGTCGCGCAGGAGGGTCTGCTCCCGGTCGGGGCCGACGAACACGGCCGTGACCGGGGCGTCGCCGAGCTTCTCGATCCCGTCGACGTACGCGCGGGCGGCGCGCGGCAGGTCCTCCAGGCGGGTGACCCCGGAGATGTCGGTCTGCCAGCCCTGGAACCACTCGTAGACCGGCTCGGCGTGGTGGACCTGGGTCTGCGTCGTCGGCCAGTCCTCGACGACCTCGCCGTCGACCCGGTAGGCGACCGCGATCGGGATGCGCTCGAACGAGCTGAGCACGTCGAGCTTGGTCACGAACACCTCGGTGAAGCCGTTCAGGCGCGCGGCGAAGCGGAGCACCACGGCGTCCAGCCAGCCGCAGCGCCGCGCGCGGCCGGTGGTCGTGCCGAACTCGGCGCCGTCGCGGCGCAGCACCTCGCCCTCCTCGCCCTCCAGCTCGGTCGGCAGCGGCCCGGAGCCGACGCGGGTGGTGTACGCCTTGGTGATCCCGATCACCCGCTGGATCTCGCGCGGGCCGACCCCGCTGCCCACGCAGGCGCCCCCGGCGACCGGCGAGGACGAGGTGACGAACGGGTAGGTGCCGTGGTCGACGTCGAGCATCGTCGCCTGCGCGCCCTCGAACAGCACTTGCCGGCCCTCGCGCAGCGCTCGCCAGATCTCCAGCGAGGTGTCGGCGATCCGGGGACGCAGCGCCTCGGCGTAGGTCGCGTACTCCTCGACCACCGCGTCGGCGTCGAACGGCAGGCGGTTGTAGACCTTGGCCAGCACCAGGTTGCGCTCGCGCAGGACCGCCTCGACCTTCTGCCGGAAGATCTTCAGGTCCAGCAGGTCCTGCACCCGGATCCCGAGGCGGGCCACCTTGTCGCCGTAGGCGGGGCCGATGCCCCGGCCGGTGGTGCCGATCCGGTTGCGGCCGAGCCAGCGCTCGGCGAGCTTGTCGCGCTCCTTGTGCCAGGGCATGATCAGGTGCGCGTTCGCGCTCACCCGCAGCTTGCCCGTGGCGATCCCCTGGGCCTCGAGCGCGGCCAGCTCCGCCAGCAGCACCCCCGGGTCCACCACCACGCCGTCGCCGATCACCGGGGTGATGTGCGGGTAGAGGATGCCGCTCGGGACCAGGTGCAGCCGGAACTCGCGGCCGGAGACGACCACCGTGTGCCCGGCGTTGTTGCCGCCCTGATAGCGGACGACCACGTCCATCCGGTCGGCGAGCAGGTCGGTCGCCTTGCCCTTGCCCTCGTCGCCCCACTGGCTGCCGACCAGCACCGTTCCAGGCATCGTGCGGCGCAGCTCCTTCCGGTGTGTCGCGCGACCCGGTGCAGGCTACCGGACCGGCCGGCTGGCGGCGCCGGGCGCCGCCGGCCGCGGAGCCAGCCGGGCGGCGGTCAGCTCGGGTACTTGGCGAGCAGGTCGCGCAGCCGCTCGACGAACCTGAGCGACTCCTGGTACTCGCGCTGCCAGACGTTGCGGCCGAAGATGCAGCCGAGCGCGCCGGCCTCCAGCGACATGCGCGCCTTCTCGAGGATCGCGTCGTCGCCGGCCCGCTCGCCGCCGGAGAGCAGGACCGGGGTCCGCGCCGCGGAGGCCACGACCGCGTTGACGGCCTCCTGCTCGGTGCCGTCGGCCTGGTACTCCTTGCGCGCGCCCTGCTTGGCGCCGGGGTTGGGGAAGTTGACCTTGACCACGTCGGCACCCAGCTCGGCGGCGGTCCGGGCCGCGTAGTCGACCATGTAGAAGGAGTCCTTGCCGCCCTTGGCGTCGACGGCGCTGCCGCGCGGGTAGGACCACACGATCAACGGCAGCCCGAACCGGTGGGCGTCCCTGCGCACCTGGCAGAGCGTCTCGAAGTCCTGCTCCTGCTGCGCGGACCCGACGTACAGGGTGTAGCCGACGGCGTCGGCGCCGAGCCGGACGGCGTCCTCGACCGTGGCGTTCAGCGGGGAGCGCGGCTGGTCGGCCGGCGGGATCTCGGTACGGCCGTTGAGCTTCAGGACCAGGGGGACCTCACCCGCGTAGTCCCAGTAGAACTTCTCGGCCAGCCCGATCTGGATCGCGATGCCGTTGAAGCGCCCCTCGACGGCGAGCTTGAGGATGTAGCGGGGGCTGCCTGCCGCGGGGTTGGCGAAGAAGTCGCGCGGGCCGTGCTCGAGCCCCTGGTCGTAGGGGAGGAACATCGCCGTCCCGTTCCCCAGGCCGTGCCGGTACAGGATCCGGTGCAGGCGGGCCTTCTTGCCGGTGGACAGCCCGAGCTCGGCGAGCTCGGGCCGGCGAACGGCCGTGTCGGTCATGCAAGCCTCCTTGGATTCGGCCATCGGGGCAGGGTCGTCGCGACCGACCGACACCTGACGGGCGGGCAGCGCGAGCGTACTCCGCCGCCCTCGGGTCGGGCGGCGCGCGGCGCGCCCGGGTCGACCTCGCGGATCGGGCGTTTCTCCTATCCTGGAGCACGCGACCCTGGACCAGAGCGGGCGCTTGCGCCATCGTAGCGCCACACCGCCCGGCGGAGAATCCGGCCGCGCGGGCCGCTGGTCGCGCCTGCGACGCCTTGGAGGTGACCATGGACCGCGAACGGCTCCCGTCGGAGTTCGAGCGGCTTGCGCCCCCGTCGCCCGCGTACGCCTCCCGCAAGGTCGCGGTGTACTTCTGCACCCGCGAGCACATCGTGTCCGTCCCGCTGGCGGCCGACGCCGAGCCGCCGGAGACCTGGGACTGCCGCTGCGGCCAGCCGGCGAGCCTCCTGGTGGTCCACGACGAGCCCGCCCCGGCCGGCTAGGCCCACCCGCGCCGGCGGTGCCGCCGCCCGCGCGCGGGCGGCGGGGTGACCGTGGCGGTCCCCGACAGGGACGCCTGGGGCACCGGCAGGGCCTCGCGGCTGTTCCCGGACCAGGGGGTGCTGGTCCACGCCGACCTGCACAACCACACCCGGTTCTCGGACGGCTCGGGCGACCCTCGGCGGCTGTTCGGCTCGCTCAGGGAGCAGGGCCTGGACGCGGCCGCGATCACCGACCACGTCACGTTCCTGTCGCTGCTCGGGCCGCTGGTCCCGGCCCGCAGGCGGGCGCGCCGCACCGGGGTCGCGCCGGATGCCTGGGTGCGCTCCGGCGAGCTGGCCGACCGGGCCGACGAGCCCGGGACGTTCGTGGCGCTGCGCGGGTTCGAGTGGTCCCACCCCGCCCAGGGGCACGTGAACGTCTGGGGCCCGCCCGCCTACGTCGACCCGCTGCGCCACGGCGGCATCGGGACGCGGCGGCTGTACCGCTGGCTGGCCCGGCAGCCGGCGGGGGTGTCGGCGAGCTTCAACCATCCGGGGGTCGGCGGGCCCGCGCGCTTCAGCGGCTTCCGCCACCGGCGCGCCGCGGCCGGCCGGGTCGTCGCCGTCGAGGTGTTCAACAAGTTCGACGACTACCTCTGCCGGGCGGCGGGACGGGCGCGCCGGTCGCCGCTCGCCCACTGCCTCGACGCCGGCTGGCGGGTGGCGATCATCGGCGTGACCGACGAGCACGGGGTGGAGTGGGGGGTGCCGGAGGGCAAGGGCCGCACCGGCCTGTACGTCCGCGAGCTGACCCGCGCCGGCGTGCTCGAGGCGCTCGCCGCGCGGCGGGCGTTCGCCTCCCGGGTCAAGGGGCTGCGGCTGGACGCCAGCGCCGGCGGGGTGCGGATGGGGGGCGTGGTCACGCACCGCCGCGGCCCGCTGCGCGTCGAGGTCGACCTGGACGCCGGGCCGGCCTGGCACGGGCGGGTCGTGAGCCTGCAGGTGCTGCGGCCCGGCGGGCGCCTGCCGCGGGTGGCGGCGGCGCTGGGCGCGCGGGTGCCGCGGCCGGACCAGCCGCCGATCGCGTTGGACGTGGACCTGGACGTGCGCGACGGCGACTGGCTGGTCCTGCGGGTCAGCGATCCCGAGCAGCCGGCGGAGCGGTACGTCCCGCCGCCCTTCGCCGGCCTCGGACGGGCGGTCGCGTACGCCAGCCCGTGGTGGCTGGAGGGCTGAGCGGCGACGAAAAAAAAGGGAGGGGACGCACCGGGGTGCGCCCCCTCCCTCCCCCAAACCGGTTCAGCGCCGCACCGGGCGTGGGCGGAGCGCCCGGGGGCCGCTGCTGCTACGTCCGGCCGGGACGGGTCCGCAGGATCAGGATCGCCGTGCCGAGACCGAGCAGCGCCAGGCCGACCAGCAGCGTCGGCAGCGTGTTCGCACCCGTGAACGGCAGTCCCTCACCGGCGGTGGTGCTGGGCGCCGCACCGCCCAGCGTGCTGGACGTCTCCTCCACGGCTCCGGCCACCTCGGACGCCGTAGTCGTCGTGGTCGGCGCGGCGTGCTGCTCCCCGCCGGCCCCGCCGGCCCCGCCGGCCCTGCTGGTCGTCGTGGTCGACTCCTCCTCCTCACCCTTGCCGCCCTTGCCGCCCTTGCCGACCGTGGTCGAGGTGGTCGTGGTGGACTCCCCGGGCTTGGGCGGGCACCCGGTCACCCAGAACACCTTGTGCTTGACGTCCGCGCCCTTGGACCCCTCGGCGTTGATCGTCAGCTTGACGTGGACCCCCTGCTCGGGGTGCGGCGAGATGCCGGTGAGGTCCAGGGTGTAGGTCTCCGACGCGTCCAGGCCGGCCTGGCTGCCGCCGCTGGCGTTGTCGTCCTCGCCGATGTCCACAGTGTCGGTGAGGAGCACCTGGTCGTCACCTGGCGACCGGGTGGGCGGGTGCGCCGTGAAGGTGACCTGAGCCTCCAGGTCGCCCTCGTCGTACCCGTAGAAGTCGACCTGGAAGGTGCAGCCGACGTGCGGCTCGTTGCCTGGCGTGGTGTCGAACGGCTCGCGATCGACCTTGATCGTGCCGTTGTTGCCTGGCGGGTTGGGCGCCGCGGACGCCAGGCCGCTCAGCAGCGTCGCCGAGGCGGCGAGGGCGAGCGCGGCGGCGATCGCGAGCAGCTTGGTTCGTCTTGCCACGAGCACGTGCATGCCTCCCTTGGACCGGCCGGTGGGGGTGGCGGATGCACCGGACGTACGTGTGCATCGGAGGGCCCGCCGCATCTGACACGAAAAGCGACCGGCGGCCGTGAGCGTTACAGCCCCAGGTCACGCCGGTCGCGGTGGGTTTTCGGCGCGGTCGCCCTTCCCCTGCCCTGCCGGCCGCGCCGCGGCGCGTGCGGGGGGTGCGGCAAGCCTGGACGCCGTCCCGGACGGATGGGTGGGTAGGTGGAAGAAGCCGGTGGACGCCCCGTGGAGTCTCTTGCAATCCACTTGCAGATGCGGGACGCTCGTGGAGACCGCACTGGACGCCGCCCCCGCCGCCGGCTCCGAAGCAGAGAGGTGCACCCCATGGCCGTCGGCGCCAGCGAGACCACCCGACCCCGCCCCGTGCCGAGACTGCTCGCGCTGTTCGCGCCGCGGGAATGGGCCGCCCTCGGCGGCATGTACGGCGTCGTCGTCCTGCTGCACGTGCTCGGCTGGGGCCTGTTCGTCGGCTTCGCCAGCCGGTACCCGGCGTTCGCCGGGGCGGGCGTGCTGGCCTACACGTTCGGGCTGCGCCACGCCTTCGACGCCGACCACATCTCCGCGATCGACGACACCACCCGGTTCCTGCTGCAGAAGGGCAGGCGGCCGCTCGGCGTGGGGTTCGCCTTCTCCCTCGGGCACTCCACGATCGTGTTCGCGCTCGCCTTCGTGCTGGCCGTGGCGGCCAAGACGGTGCAGTCGCGGATCCCGGGGTGGCACGACCTCGGCGGCACGATCGGCGCCAGCGTGTCCGGGGTGTTCCTGTGGATCATCGGGATCCTCAACCTGATCGTGCTGGTCGAGATCTTCCGGGTCTGGCGGCAGATGAAGCAGGGCAGCTACCACCGCGAGCGCCTGGAGGAGCTGCTGCTCCAGCGCGGGTTCGTCAACCGCATCCTGGGCGGGCGCGCCCAGCGGCTCATCAACCACTCCTGGCAGATGTACCCGCTCGGGGTGCTGTTCGGGCTGGGCTTCGACACCGCCAGCGAGGTCGGGCTGCTGGCGCTGACCGCCGGGGTGGCGACGGGCACGGTCTCGTTCTGGGCGGTGATCTCCCTGCCGATCCTGTTCGCCGCGGGCATGAGCCTGATGGACACGACCGACGGTGCGCTGATGTCCAAGGCGTACGGCTGGGCGTTCTCCAACCCGCTGCGCAAGATCTGGTACAACCTCACGACCACCGGGCTGTCGGTCGCGGTCGCCCTGGTCGTCGGCACGATCGAGCTGCTGCAGGTGGTGAGCGACCGGCTCGGCTGGCAGGGCCCCTTCTTCGACTTCCTCAACGAGCGGCTGGACTTCGGCGTGCTCGGCTACGTCATCGTGGGGATGTTCCTGGTCGCCTGGCTCGGCTCGGTGCTGCTGTGGAAGGCCCGCCGGATCGAGCAGCGCTATGGCGACCGGGTGCTGGGCGACGCCGAGGCGTGAGGACCGGGCAGCCGGCCGTGCGTTGCAGCAGCGAGCCCCCGCTGCTGCAATGCACTGCAGGTGCGCTGCTACACTCCTGACCATGGCGACCAGGGCGGAGTCCGCGATCGCGCTGATGCGCGACCAGGGCGTGCGGATGACCCCCCAGCGCATCGCGATCGTCAACGAGATCATGCGCGCGCCCGGCTACGTGGTGCCGCTCGCGGTCATCCAGCGGGTGCAGGCCAAGGTCCCGGGCGTCAGCGCGTCCACGATCTACCGCACGCTCGAGCGGCTCGAGCGGCTCGGCGTCCTCGCCCACGTCCACCTGGAGCAGGGCCTCGGCTACCACCACACCGGCGAGACCCACCACGCCCACCTGGTCTGCACCGGCTGCGGCAAGGAGCAGGAGATCCCCCTCGGCCAGCTCCAGCAGCTCGAGCGGGAGGTCGAGCACGCCCACGGCTTCCGGCCTGACTTCAGCCACCACCCCATCTCCGGCCGCTGCCAGGACTGCCGCGGCACCAGCCCCCCGCCCGGCCGCGACCTGCTGGACGCCCACGCCCACCGGTCCGGCTGACCACCAGGACGTGCGCCGCGGCGCCCTCAGCCGGTGGTGACCGCCGGCTCGCTGGTGGCGAAGGTGAGCTCGTCACGCTCGGCGTCGACCACGATCGTGTCGCCCTCGTGCACCGCGCCCGACAGCAGCCGCCTGGCCAGCTCGTCGCCGATCGCCTTCTGCACCAGCCGGCGCAGCGGCCGGGCCCCGAACGCGGGGTCGTAGCCGTGGTCGGCGAGCCAGTCGCGGGCCGCGCCCGTGAGCTGCAGCTCCAGCCGCCGCTCGGCGAGGCGGTCACGCAGCCGGTCGACCTGCAGGTCGACGATCTCGCGCAGCTCGTCCCGCCCGAGCCGGTGGAACACCAGGATCTCGTCCAGGCGGTTGAGGAACTCGGGCTTGAACGACTCGCGCACCACCGCCATGACCCGCTCGCGGGTGATCTCCTCCGGCTCGGTGACCTCGGCCATGTAGGCCGAGCCGAGGTTGGAGGTCATGATCAGGATCAGGTTGGCGAAGTCGACCGTGCGGCCCTGGCCGTCGGTCAGCCGCCCGTCGTCCATCACCTGGAGCAGCACGTTGAACACGTCCGGGTGGGCCTTCTCCACCTCGTCGAGCAGGACCACCGAGTAGGGACGGCGGCGGACGGCCTCGGTGAGCTGGCCGCCCTCCTCGTAGCCGACGTACCCGGGCGGGGCGCCGACCAGGCGCGCGACCGAGTGCTTCTCGCCGTACTCGCTCATGTCGATGCGGATCATCGCCCGCTGGTCGTCGAACAGCAGCTCGGCCAGCGCCCGCGCCAGCTCGGTCTTGCCCACGCCGGTCGGGCCGAGGAACAGGAAGGAGCCGATCGGGCGGCCCGGCTCGGCCAGCCCGGCGCGGCTGCGGCGGATCGCGTCGGCCACCGCGGCGACCGCCTCGTCCTGACCGACGACGCGCCGGTGCAGCTCGTCCTCGAGGTGGACCAGCTTGGCCATCTCGCCCTGCATCAGGCGGGTCACGGGGATCCCGGTCCAGGCGCTCACGACCTTGGCGACGTCCTCCTCGTCGACCTCCTCCTTGAGCATGCGGCGGTCGCCCTGGAGCGCCTCCAGCCGCTCGTTGGCCTGGGCCAGCTCGCGCTCCAGCTCCGGCAGGTCGCCGTAGCGCAGCTTGGCGGCGGCGCCGAGGTCGGCGTCGCGCTCGGCGCGCTCGGTCTGGCCGCGGACCTCCTCCATGCGCGCCTTGATCTCGCGGATGCGGTCGATCGCCTCCTTCTCCGCGTCCCACTGCGCCTTCATGCCGGCGAGCTGCTCACGCAGGTCGGCCAGCTCGGCCTCGAGCTTGCCGCGGCGCTGCACGCTGGCCGCGTCGGTCTCCTTGGCGAGCGCGGTCAGCTCGATCTCCAGCTGCTTGGCGCGCCGCTCGGCGACGTCGATCTCGGTCGGCATCGAGTCGATCTCGATCCGCAGCCGGCTGGCCGACTCGTCCACCAGGTCGATCGCCTTGTCGGGCAGGAACCGGCCGGTGACGTAGCGGCCGGACAGCACCGCGGCGGCGACCAGCGCGGAGTCCTGGATCCGAACGCCGTGGTGCACCTCGTAGCGCTCCTTGAGGCCGCGCAGGATCGCGATCGTGTCGGGGACGCTCGGCTCGCCGACGTACACCGGCTGGAAGCGACGCTCGAGCGCGGCGTCCTTCTCGATGTGCTTGCGGTACTCGTCGAGCGTGGACGCGCCGACCATGCGCAGCTCACCGCGGGCGAGCATGGGCTTGAGCATGTTGCCCGCGTCCATCGCGCCCTCGGCCGCGCCCGCGCCGACGACCGTGTGCAGCTCGTCGATGAAGGTGACGACCTGGCCCTCGGACTCGCGGATCTCGTCGAGCACGGCCTTGAGCCGGTCCTCGAACTCGCCGCGGAACTTGCTGCCGGCGATCATCGCGCCGAGGTCGAGCGCGACGAGCCGCTTGTCCTTCAGGCCCTCGGGCACGTCACCGTCGACGATGCGCTGCGCGAGGCCCTCCACGATCGCGGTCTTGCCGACGCCGGGCTCGCCGATCAGCACCGGGTTGTTCTTGGTCCGGCGGCTGAGCACCTGCACCACCCGGCGGACCTCGTCGTCGCGTCCGATCACGGGGTCGAGCTTGCCGGCGCGGGCCAGCTCGGTGAGGTCGCGGCCGAACCGCTCCAGCGCCTGGTACCTGGACTCGGGGTCCTGGTCGGTGACGTGCTTGCCGCGGCGGACCTCCGCGAGCGCGTCCAGCAGCGCCTCCCGGCTGACGCCCGCCTGCGTGAGCAGCTCGCCGGCCTGGCCCGAACCCTGGGTGAGCGCGAGCAGCAGGTGCTCGGTGGAGACGTACCGGTCCTCCATGGAGCCCGCCTCGCGGCGGGCGCGCTCGATCACCCGGGCGGTCTGGGAGCTGAGGACGGTCTCCTGCCCGGAGCTGTAGACCTTCGGGATGCGGTCGAGCGCCTCCTGGGCGCGGCTCTTGAGGGCGCCGGGGTCGGCGCCGACGCGGTTGAGGATCGGGAAGACGATCCCCTCGGGGTCGGTGAGCAGCGCGACCAGCAGGTGCTCGGGCTCCACCCGCTGGTGGTCGGCGGCGAGCGCGGTGCGCTGCGCGGTGGCGAGCGCCTGCTGCGCGCGGAGCGTGAAGTTGTCGATGTCCATCGCCGGTCGTGCCTCCTGGATGCCCCGGACGGAGCGATCAAGCCGTCATGAGCTTACACGGGCGGGACCAGGTTGAGTCCCATATTGTCAACGTTACTGACAGTGTAGATATGTTCCACCATGGCCTGCAGCGGTCGGCATGACCTGCCGACGGGGCGGGTCAGGCGGTGAAGAAGCCGGCCTCGCCGCCGAGGTCGCTGGTGACGACGCCGGGGCCGCCGTCGCTGTCCGGGGTCTCCAGGGCCTCCTCCGCCGCCGGGGTCTCCGGGGTCTCCGGGGTGGTGAGGGTGGCGGCGGGCACCGGGTCGCTCCTGCCCTGGAAGCCGTCGTCCGGCCCGGGCGTCAGGGCGTCCGGGCCTCCCCGCCTCCCCTCTGACGGGGGCGGGTCCGGCGCCATGGTGGTCGTCGCGGCGGCAAGCGGCGGCGCCTGTGGGGTCTGCAGGGTCTGCGACGGCTCCGCGTCCACAGGGACCTTGGGCTCATCGACCTCCAGCCAGAGGGTCGCGGTGAGGCGTGGGCCCGGCGTGCCGCGGTTCGCGGCGGCGACCTGGATGCCGCTCTTCGCGGCGGCGCCCGGCGCCGTATTCAGGCCCGCCTCGGCGTCCGCACCGGCGACCGGCACGGCACCGGTGTCGCCGTCCCTGCCTGCGACCGGCGCCGTAGCGGCGCCGCCGGCCGAGACCTGGACCGTTCCGGGGGTCCCGCCCTGCGGGTCCGTGAGTGCGCCTTCCCCTGGCAGCCGGCCGGAGCTGGGCTCCTCTTGGCCGGACTTCCCCCCCCGCAAATAGTTCTTCCACTGGAGCATGAGGATCCTGACCCGCAGCGTCTCCGCTTCCTGGCGGCTGTATCCGTGCCGGAGGGCCTCGGCGCGCAGGGCAAGCTCGTCCAGTTCGACCTGGAGCTCGGGGACGACCTCAGGCGGGAGCCGTGGGATGCCACGGTCGTCCAACCCCAGCCTGACGGGCAGCCGGAGGGCCTCGCGCTTGAGACTCTCGACCTCGGGCTGGATCTTCTCGAGCTGACTCCGGAGCCTCTCGGCCCGGCGCTGGAGCCGCTCCTGCGACTGTGCATCGGTACCGGCGTCGACCCTCAGTTTCTCCTCCTTGACGTCCACGATGAACTTGTCGATGTCCCGTTGGGACTCGGGGTCCTGCTTGTCAGGCCGGCGCCGTAGCCGCTCGGCCCGGCGCAGGTAGTCGTCGAGCCGCCGCCGCTGCGTCGCTTTATCAGGACCGGAGAACTCCTCCACCCTCTCGAGGTCCCGCTTCGCCCCCTCCAACCTTGCCTGGAGCTCGGCGTTGCGTTGCTTGAAGCTTTCGTACACCGGCCCCATCCTGCCGGAGAGCCGGAGGAAGAGGTCGATCTCCTCGTCGGTGAGGAGCAGGGGGAGCCTGGGTGCCTGGCCGGCCTTGGGCTGGCCGCTCCCGGTGCCGGGCTGGGCCGGCGTCCCCGGCTTGGCTCCGCCACGTCCCCCCCTGCTCCTCGGGCGGCTGGACTGGGCCAGCAGGAGGGAACCTCTGAGGTCGACACCCATCTGCCAGACCTGGGGAACCGTCAGACCGGCGGCCCCGGGGACGTCGGGCCGTGACGGCGCTGGCACCGTGCCCGCCGGACCCGCCGCGGCGGTGGAGGCCAGCCCCGGCCCGTCACCGGCGGCGGCCACGGCGGACGGTTCCGGCAGGAGGGCCAGCATCCGCTGGGCATCCTGCCAGCCCGACAGGCGCTCGACCGGGGTCGCCGGCAGGCGCTGGAGCGGGGTCGGGTCGGTCGCCGCGAGCAGGGGCGAGCGGACCACGCCGCGGTCGCCAGGGGCCGGGGCAGGGGCGGGAAGCCCGCGCGCGCCGGCCACACCCTGGCCGACCAGGGCGACCAGCAGCAGCAGGATCCCGAGCAGGACCAGTGCGGCCACCGCACGCAGCGCGCTCCCTGCGGCGCGTGCGAGGCGCAGGCGAGTGGTTGCCGGGCTGGCGGGCCGTGCCCACATCGCTCGATCCTCGGGGCAGACGCTGGATCACCGTGGACCGGGCACCACCCCCGGCCGCCTGCGGGCTGGCCAAGGCGTGGACACCCTGACAGTAACCTCTTCGAGGGCTCGGATGGGTCACACGCCGGTAACAGCGCGGCGAAGCACGCTCAGCTCCTCCGTCGCCGGTGCGGCGCTCGAATCCGGCAGCCGGCGGGGCGGGAATCCCGCGGTCAGCGGGGGGGCGGGCGGTAGGGGAGGATCGCGGCGGAGTAGGGGACGATGTCGCGGCGGGCCGCGCGCTTGACCGCCTCCAGCTCGGCGCGGTGGCGCACGCGCATGTCGGCCAGCTCCTGCTCCAGCTCGGCCAGGCGCGCCTGGAGCTTCTCGATGTGGCGGTCCAGCGACATGATGCGCCGCACGCCGGCGAGGTTGACCCCCTGCGCGGTCAGCTCCTGGATCACTCGCAGGCGCTCGATGTCGCGCTCGGAGTAGCGGCGCGAGTTCTTCTGGGTGCGCTTGGGGTGCAGCAGGCCCTTGCGCTCGTAGATCCTCAGGGTCTGCGGGTGCACGCCGGCCAGCTCGGCCGCGACCGAGATGATGAACACGGCGCGGTCGGGCTCACGCGCCGGCCGGCCCGGCTGGCCCGCCGTCGTGTCCGCCATGGCCCCTCACTCCCCTGTCACTCGATGCCGAGGCCCGCGCGGGGCGACTCCTCGGAGATCGAGTCGAACTCCTTGAGCAGCTCGCGCTCCTTGCGCGACAGCCGGGTCGGGACCGCGACCGAGACCGTGACCAGCAGGTCGCCGGCGGCCCGGCGGCCGCCCGCCGGCACGCCGCGGCCGCGCACCCGGAACGTCCGCCCGCTCTGGGTCGCGGGCGGGATCTTGAGCGTGACCGGGCCGTCAAGCGTCGGCACCTTCAGCTCGGTGCCGAGCGCCGCCTCGGCGAACGTGACCGGCACGGTCATGGTGAGGTGGTTGTCCTGCCGGCCGAACAGCGGGTGCGGGGCCACGTGGATGCGCACGATCAGGTCGCCCTGCGGCGCCCCGGCCAGGCCGGGCTCACCCTGGCCGCGCAGGCGGATGCTGCCGCCGTCGCGGACGCCGGGCGGGATGCGCACGCGCAGCTCGCGCACGCGCACCTCGTTGCCGGTGCCCTGGCAGGTCACGCAGGGCTCCTCGATGACCGTGCCGGTGCCCTGGCAGGTCGGGCAGCGGCTGGAGAGCCCGAACAGGCCCTGGTTGGAGGTGACCGTGCCCCTGCCGCCGCAGGTCGGGCAGGGCTTGGGCAGCGTGCCCGGCCGGGCGCCCGTGCCGTGGCAGGTCCGGCAGGTCGCCGGCCCGCGGAGCTGGAGCGGCACCGTCACGCCGCGGACGGCCTCCTCGAACCCGATGGTCAGCTCGCTCTCCACGTCGCGGCCGCGCCGCGGCGGCGTCCGCCTGCCGGGGGTGGCGCCGCCCTGGCCGAACAGGCCGCCGAACAGGTCACTCAGGTCACCGAAGTCCTCCACCCGGATGCGCTGGCTGGCGCCGCCCCCGCCGAAGCCGGGGAAGCGCCGCCCGAAGCCGGAGCCGACCAGCCGGCGCGTCTCGTCGTACTCGGCGCGCTTCTTGGGGTCGGACAGCACGCTGTAGGCGCGGCCGACCTCCTTGAAGCGCTCCTCGGCCGAGGCGTCCCCCGGGTTGGCGTCGGGGTGCAGCTTCTGGGCGAGCTTGCGGTACGCCTTCTTGACCTCCTGCTGGGAGGCGTCCTTGGCCACGCCCAGCGTGGCGTAGTAGTCCTTCTCGAAGTACTCCGGGTCGGTCTGGGACATCGTGGTCGCGGCTCCTATGGCTGCTGCGCAACCCTCACCATCGCCGGACGGATGACACGCCCTTGCAGCTCGTACCCGGCGCGCACCACGCCGACGACCGTGCCCGGCTCCGCGTCGGAGTCCTGCACGGTCACGACGGCCTCGTGCCGCTGCGGGTCGAAGGGCTTGCCCTCGGCCTCGATCTGCTCCAGGCCCTCGTGCCGCAGCGTCTCGCGCAGCTCGCCGAAGACCATCTCGACGCCCTTGAGCATCTTCTCGAAGTCCCGTGACTGCTCCGCGGACCCGACCGCCAGCTCGAAGTGGTCGAGCACGGGCAGCAGCCGGGCGACCAGCGCCTGGGAGGCGCTCGCCGCCATCTGCGTCTGCTCGCGAAGCATCCGCTTGCGGTAGTTCTCGAAGTCGGCCTTGAGCCGGCGCAGGTCGTCCAGGTGCCGCTCGGCCTCGGCCCGCGCCGTCTGCAGCTCGGCGTCGACATCGCGGTCCACCTGGTCGGCGAGCACCTCCTCCGAGGACGGCGACTGACCCTCCTCGAGCAGCTCCCCCTCGATCTCGATCACCTGCTCTGCCTCGTCGGGGGAACGCCCGGGCGCACCGTCGCCCTCGGCCTCGCCGGCGGGCACCTGCCCGTCGCCGGCGCCGCCGGGCGGGGCGGCCTCGGCGTCGCCGGCCGCGACGTCGCCGGCCTTCGGCGGAGCGGCCGTCGCCTCGCCGGCCTCGGCCTCAGGCGCGCCGGCCGTGACGTCGCCCGCGCCGGGCGGGGCGTCGCCGGCACCCGCCGCCCGCTTGGCGCCGGGGTTGCGCTTGCTGTCGTGGTCTGGCACGTCGTCGTCTCCTTCGGCGAGAGGGGGCGACCGGTCCATTCGAGCCGATCGCCCCCTCCCTCAACTCCTGCTGCTGGCCGTGCTCCAGCGGGCGCCCCGGTCCACCGACCGGGAGGGCACCGGGCTAGGCCACGGTCGATTCGCCGCTGACCGGCGGCCGGTTGCCGCCGACCTGGACCTGGATCTTGCGGGGCTTCGCCTCGTCCGCCTTGGGGACCCGGACGATCAGCACGCCGCCCTCGAAGCGCGCCTCGATCCGGTCGGCCTGGACCTGGCTGGGCAGGGTGATCGCGCGGCGGAAGCTGCCATAGTGCCGCTCGATCCGGTGGTACTGCCTGCCGCCGGTCTCCTCCTCGAAGCGGCGCTCGCCCTGGATGGTGAGCAGCCCCTCCTCGAGCGTGATGTCCAGGTCGTCAGCCTTGACGCCCGGCAGCTCAGCGGAGACCAGGTAGGAGTCCTCCTCCTCCGCGATGTCCAGGGCCGGCACCCAGCCGCGCAGGCGGGGCGTCGCACCCTCGCCCGTGCCGCCGCCGCGTCCGGTGTAGGCGCGGTCGAGCAGGCGGGCCATCTCGTCCTGGATCGTCAGCAGGTCGCGGAACGGATCCCAACGTGTGACCGACATCGGTTCTCGACCTCCTCGTCGCATCTCATGCCTGGGGAACGGGGCGAATCCCTCCTCAGGCTCCCTTCTGCTGGTCGTCGTCGATGATCTCGGCGTCGACGACGTCCTCGGCGCGCGGGCCGCCGGCCGGGCCGCTCTCGCCCGCGGCCGCGTCCTCGTCGCCGCCGGCCGCCGCGGCGGCCTCGCCGGAGGCGGCGCCCTCCTGGGCCGCCTGGGTCTGGCTGTACACCGCCTCGGCGAGCTTGTAGCTGGCCTGCTGCAGCCGCTCGGTCGCGGACCGGATGGCCACGGTGTCGTCGCCGGTGAGCTTGCCCTTCAGCTCGGCGAGCGCGCTCTCGACGTTGGAGCGGTCCTCCGCGGAGATGCGGTCGCCGTAGTCCTTGAGGCTCTTCTCGGTCGAGTAGACCAGGCTCTCGGCCTGGTTCTTGGCCTCGGCGGCCTCGCGGCGGCGGCGGTCCTCCTCGGCGTACTGCTCGGCCTCGTGGATCATCCGGTCGATGTCGTCCTTGGGCAGGGAGGTGCCGCCCGTGATCGTCATCGACTGCTCCTTGCCGGTCGCCCGGTCGCGCGCGGACACGTTGACGATGCCGTTGGCGTCGATGTCGAAGGTGACCTCGATCTGCGGCACGCGCGCCGGCGCGGGCGGGATCCCGGTGAGCTGGAAGTTGCCGAGCAGCTTGTTGCCGTAGGTCATCTCCCGCTCGCCCTGGAAGACCTTGACGTCGACCTCGGTCTGGCCGTCCTCGGCGGTGGTGAAGACCTCCGTGCGCTTGGTCGGGATGGTCGTGTTGCGCTCGATGAGCTTGGTCATGACCCCGCCCTTGGTCTCGATGCCGAGACTGAGCGGCGTCACGTCGAGCAGCAGGATGTCCTTGACCTCGCCCTTCAGCACCCCGGCCTGGAGCGCGGCGCCGACGGCCACCACCTCGTCGGGGTTGACGCCCTTGTGCGGCTCCTTGCCGCTGGTGAGGCGCTTGACGAAGTCGGTGATCACGGGCATCCGGGTCGAGCCGCCGACCAGCACCACGTGCTGGATCGACTCGAGGTCCTTGCCGGTCTTGTCCTTGTAGTCGTTGACCGCGCGCTCGAACGGGCCGCGGCAGCGCTCGACGAGGTCCTGCGTCATGCGCTCGAACTCGCCGCGGGTGAGCTGCTGCTCCAGGTGCAGCGGGCCCTCGGGCGTGGCGGTGATGAACGGCAGGTTGATGACGGTCTGCAGCGTCGAGGACAGCTCGATCTTGGCCTTCTCGGCCGCCTCCTTGAGCCGCTGCATCGCCATCTTGTCCTTGGACAGGTCGATGCCGTGGTTGTTCTTGAAGGTGGTCAGCAGCCAGTCGACGATCCGCTGGTCCGAGTCGTCGCCGCCGAGGTGCATGTCGCCGGAGGTGGCCTGGACCTCGATGACGCCCTCGCCGATGTCCAGCAGGCTCACGTCGAAGGTCCCGCCGCCGAGGTCGAACACCAGGATGGTCTGGTCGCTCTCCTTGTCCAGCGAGTAGGCCAGTGAGGCAGCTGTCGGCTCGTTGATGATCCGCAGCACCTCGAGCCCCGCGATCTGGCCAGCCTCCTTGGTCGCCTGCCGCTGCGCGTCATCGAAGTAGGCGGGCACGGTGATGACCGCTTGGCTCACGGTGTCGCCCAGGTAGGCCTCGGCGTCGCGCTTCAGCTTCTGCAGGATGAACGCGCTGATCTGCTGCGGGGTGAAGCTCTTGCCGTCGGCGTTGAAACGCCAGGTGCCCTCGCCCATGTGGCGCTTGACCGAGCGGATGGTGCGCTCGGGGTTGGTCACCGCCTGGCGCTTGGCCACCTCGCCGACGAGCACCTCGCCGGCCTTGGAGAGCGCCACGACCGACGGGGTCGTGCGGGACCCCTCGGCGTTCGGGATGACCGCGGGCTCGCCGCCCTCGAGCACCGACACGACCGAGTTCGTGGTCCCAAGGTCGATCCCAACAGCCTTGGCCATCTGATCCCCCAACGTAGAACGACAGAACCGACTGCGTGTTGCGCATGCACCCGTGGGTGCACGCTTGATCGGTCCCCAAGATAGGTACTTGAGTCCGTCATTGTCAACTAGCCGTTGAGTGCATCGTTGTCAAGTAAGGTGTCAACGGAGCTATCTAGCCACCTCCCCCGCCGCGACGCAAGCCTACCGGGTCGGCGGGCCTGAGGAGGCGCCGCGCGCGCCGCAGCACCGCGGCCGCCCCCGGCGGCCGCCGACCGCCCGTCGACAGCCACGAGCCGGCGAGGATCAGCAGCAGCCCGGCGACCGCGACCGCGGTCAGCCGTTCGCCGAGCAGGACCACGCCGAGCAGGACCGCCACGGCCGGGTTGACGTAGGTGACGATCGCGGCCCTGGTCGCGCCGGCCTCGACGATCAGGAAGAAGAACAGCACCAGCCCGAGCGCGGTACAGGCCGTGCCGAGCACCGCCAGGGACGCGAGTGCCTGGGCCGACGGCAGGTGGCGGGGCGGCGACAGGAACGCGAGCGGGGCGAGCACCAGGGCGCTGACCGTCAGCGCCGCCGTGACCGGGCCGAGCGGGTGCAGGTCGGCCAAATGCCGCCGGACGATGATCGTGCTGAGCGCGTAGCCGAGCGTCGCCACCAGGATGCAGGCCGCGCCGAGCAGCTCCAGCGGGCGGCCGGCGACGTCGATCCCGACCAGCGCGACCACACCGGCCAGCCCGATGAGCAGCCCGGCCAGGCCCAGGCCGGTCGGCCGCTCGGCGGGATCCATACGGATCGCGAGCAGCCCCACGGTCAGCGGGACGGCCGCGATCAGGATCGCCGTGAGCGAGGAGGACACCCAGCGCTCGCCGACAGGGATCAGCACCCACGGAATCGTGATCTCGGTCAGGGTGAACGTCAGCAGCCAGGCCCGGCGGGACCACAGGCCGCGCAGCGCGCCGGCGCGCCAGGCGACCGGCAGCAGCAGCACGACCCCGATCGCCACCCGGCTCCAGGCCAGGAACCCGGGGGACAGCTCCGCAAGGGCTAGCTTGATGAAGAAGTACGGGACGCCCCACAGCACCGAGACGGCGGCGAACGCGACCCAGACACGAGCACGCATGGCCGCATGGTGCCCCATGCCCGCGACCGTCCGGTGGGGCGGTCCACAGGACCGGTCCCGGGCGGGGGACGGGCTCTGGCGGCCCGGGAGGGTCAGGTCGGCTGGGGGAGCGCCGACGGGTCGAGCGGGACCACCCGGTCGCCAGGGCCGACGCCCGCGCCGGCGAAGGCGCCGGCCGGCAGCTCGACCGCATAGCGGTAGGCGCCGCCCGGCTCGTACAGCCGGCAGGGGTCGCGCCGGCAGGGGGTCATCTCGGCCACCGAGACGACGCGGCCGTCGGCGGCGACGAACGCGATCGACAACGGGACCAGCGTGTCCTTCATCCAGAACGCGCTCGCGGTGTCCCGCGGGAACAGGAAGACCATCCCGGTCCCCGGCGCCAGGTCCGGCCGGCGCGACAGGCCCCGCTGGCGCTGCTCGCCGGTGGCGGCCACCTCCAGCCGCACCTGCACCGGCGCCACGCCGCGGCCGCGCAGCTCGTACCGGACGGTCGCCGCCGGGGCGCGCCGGGAACCCTCGCCGGCCGGCCGCTGCGCCCGGTCGCCGTCGCCGACCACGGCGCGGACCGCCACGACGGTGCCTGCGACCAGCAGCAGGGCGCCCAGCGCGATCAGGACGACGGTGAGCCTGGTCAGCCAGCCCGCCCGGGTGCCCGTCGCCGCGCCGCCCATCGCCGCCGTCGCTCCCCGCCTGCCAGCCTGCCTGTTCGTGCCATGCCCGTCCCGCACGCCCAGCGTCCCCCCCCGGAGCGCGAGGCCATCATCGCACCGCCGGCGCGGGCCTGCGGGGCGGGGCTCCCAGGGCGCTGGGAAGCCGGCGCTACCGGTCGTCGAGATGCTCGAAGTTCTTCCAGTAGCGCGAGGGCGTCGGGCCGCGCTGCCCCTGGTACTTCGAGCCCGACGCCCCGGCCCCGTAGGGGCGCTCCGCGGGGGTGGTCAGCTCGAAGACGGCGATCTGGCCGATCCGCATCCCCGGGTACAGCGTGATCGGCAGGTTGGCGACGTTGGACAGCTCCAGGGTCACGTGCCCCTGGAACCCCGGGTCGAGAAATCCGGCCGTGGAATGGGTCAGCAGGCCGAGACGGCCCAGACTGCTCTTGCCTTCGAGGCGCGCGGCGAGGTCGGGTGGGATGCCGACGAACTCGTAGGTCGCCGCGAGCACGAACTCACCGGGGTGCAGGATGAACACGTCGTCGGGCTTGACCTCGACCAGCTCGGTGAGGTCGTCCATCGGCTGCTTGACGTCGATGAAGGGGTGGCGCGCGTTGTGGAAGACGCGGAACCGGTTGTCGATCCGCAGGTCGATGCTGGAGGGCTGGATCGCCCCTTCCTCGAGCGGATCGACGACCAGGCGGCCGTCCTCGAGCGCCTGGCGGAGGCTGCGGTCGGACAGGATCACGGCGGCTCCGAAGACGATCGGCTGACCCGCGCGGACGCGGCGGAATCCATTGCCCAGGGCCAGTGAACCCTACTAGACTCGGCTCCCTCCAGCGGGTGTAGTTCAATGGCAGAACACGAGCTTCCCAAGCTCGCAGTGGGGGTTCGATTCCCCTCACCCGCTCCACTCAAAGCCCCAGGTCAGGGCGCTCCCCCGCCAACCCGCGACGCGTGTGTCACGTCCGCGTGCTAACGCCCTTGCTAACAGCAGCCTCGACGGCGCGGGCGAACATGTCGGCCGCGCCGCTCGCCTGCTCGCGCAGTACGTGCGCGTACACCCGCAGCGTGGTCGAC